>CAWDTQ010000006.1:0-27601 GCA_963805315.1 uncultured delta proteobacterium | reverse complement strand
CAGCCGAACAGCAGCAGCGCCAGCGCGAGCGCGGCAACGTGGCGGGGCTTCATGGATAGCGATTTAGCAGGGCACTTGGCGAACTAGCAAACAACTAGCGGTCACCATCCGGTCACTTGCCGCGGAGGCGGTCCAGGATGATTCCCGCGGCGGAGCGCACTGACAGATGGTTGTAGTCGCCCTGACCGACGATCGGCGCAAGTATGACGTCGGCGCGTGCTGCCACTTCGGGCGACATTCCAAATCCGGTTCCTAGCAGGATCATTATCGGCGGCGCGTCCGCAGCTTCGAGCCGCGCTCGCAATTCCGCATAGCTGGCGCCGCCTTCGGTGCGGGCCGAGGTGTGCACGATTAGCGGTCGCGCGCCGGAGATTCGCGTGGCCTCTGCTATCGCGTCGTCGAGCTCCGCGACGATTTGCACGCGCTCGAGCGCCTCGCGCCGCCGCGAATCGTGCGTCCGGCCGAAGTCGAAGCGCCAGTGATCGATCACGCTCGCCGCGAATTTCCGCTGCTCGGGAATCGGATGGACGATAAACACGCCGCGCACGTCGTAGGTTCGCGAGGCGCGCGCGATATCGTGAATGTCGAGGCTGGTAATCGCCGAGGTGACGGTCTCGGCGTTCCGATTGACGACCGGATGATGAATCAGCGCTACGAAAAGGTTAGACACGTTTCAGAATTTGCACGTTTTCAGAATTTGCACGCTCAGAACTTGCGCCGTTCGAGCAGGTCGGGACGCCGCCGCGCGGTGCGCCGCTTTGCTTCGGCCTCGCGCCATGCGCGAATTTTGCCGTGGTCGCCGCTGAGCAGGATTTCCGGCACGGTCATGCCGCGGAACTCCTCGGGCCGCGTGTATTGCGGATACTCAAGCATCCCGCCCGCGAACGACTCCTCGTCGAGCGACTCGGGATTCCCGAGCACGCCCGGAATCATCCTGCCAACCGCCTCGATCACCGCCATCGCGGGTATTTCGCCGCCGCTCAGCACATAGTCGCCGATGGAAATTTCCTGATCGACCAGCGAACGCACGCGCTCGTCGATTCCTTCGTAGCGTCCCGCGACGATCATCAGGCCGGGCGCACGCCTGGCGAGGTCGCGCGCCATCGAATTGTCGAAGACTTCGCCCTGCGGCGTCATCAGGATGCGCCACAGACCCGGCCGCAGAGCGTCGACCGCGTCTATCGCCGCGGCGATCGGCTCCGGCCGCATCACCATCCCGCTGCCTCCGCCGTACGGCGCGTCGTCGACCTGTCGGTAGTTGCCGAGGCCGTGCTCGCGCAGCGGATGCGCCTTGATCGCGATCAGCCCCTGCTCGATTGCGCGTCCGATCATGCCGCCACGAAACGGCGACTCGAACATCTCGGGGAAAAGTGTGATTACGTGAAATTCCATCGCGCGAACCCGAAACCAAATCTATCCGGGGATACAGCGCCAGACTACTCTAGTCGAGCAGGCCGGGGATCGGCTCGATCGTGACGCGATGCGCGGCGAAGTCCGTCGCCTTGACGACGTCCTCGATCACCGGGACCAGCACTTCGCGCTCGCCGTCGCGCACCACCCAGACATCGTGCGCGCCGTTCGAAAAGATTTCCTCTATCGTGCCGAGGCGGCTGCCGTCGGGCAGAAACACTTCGCATCCGATCGCCTCGTAATAGTAGAACTCCCCCGGCTTCGCGGGCGGAACGTCTTCCGTCGCGAGCATCACGACCGCGCCCTTGAGCGACTCGGCCGCGTTGATGTCCGCGATACCTTCGAGCGTGATTCGTCGCGTCGTCGGGTTGAGCGGCGTCGTCGCGGTCAGCCGAAACTCGCGCGATGCGCCGTCGCGTTCCAGGAAAATGCGCTTGACCTGTTCCAGTGAGTCGGAGTCGGGATTGTCGGGCCGAAATCGCAACGCGCCCTTCAGTCCGTGGGCGCCGGATATGCGGCCGACGCGGAGCATCGATGCTGTAGCGTGATTCGCGTCAACCTGCGGGCGATTGCCGCCGGATCACTTGTCCTCGACGATCTCGAGAACAACCTTGCGGTTGGTGCGCGAGGCGACCGCGTTCAGAATCGTGCGGATCGATTTCGCGGTCCGCCCCTGTTTGCCGATCACGCGTCCCAAATCCTCTTTCGCCACACGCAGTTCAAGCACCGAGGCGGTATCGCCCTGCGTCTCCTTCACGTCCACCGCGTCAGGATTGTTCACCAGCTGTTGTGCGAGGAACTGAACGAGCTCCTTCATGGGATGGCTCCGTTGCAGCGGGTCGCATCAGGCGGAGACCGTTGCTGTTTCGGCTCGTTGGATCAACTTTTTTACCGTATCGCTCGGCTTAGCGCCAGCCTTGAGCCAATGCTCGGTCAGATCCTTTTTGATCGTGACGCGCGGCGGATCGAAAGCCGGATCGTACGTGCCGACCTGCGCGACGAAGCGTCCGTCGCGCGGCGAGCGCGAGTCTGCCACCACGATGCGGTAAAAAGGTTTCTTGCGCGCGCCATGACGGCGCAAGCGGATTACTAGTGCCATGCGATTCTCCTGTTACTATTCTAGCTGCCGAGCCCCATTCCGCGCATCATCATTTTTCCTGCACCCATGCGGGTGATTTTCTTCATCATTTTGCGCGTCTGCTCGAACTGTTTGAGAAAACGATTAACGTCCTGCACCGAGGTGCCGCTGCCGCCGGCGATTCGCGCGCGCCGGCGCCCGTTGATAATCAGATGGTTGCCGCGCTCCTGAAACGTCATCGAGTCGATAATCGCCTGGATGCGCTCGAGCTCGCGTTTGGCCTCTTCGGAATCCGCCGCGCCCGCGACTTTTTTCAGGCCGGGAATCATTTTCATGAGGTCGCCAAGCGATCCCATCTTTTTGATTGCTTTGATCTGCTCGGCGAAGTCCGTGATCGTGAACTCGTTCTTCTTGAACTTGCGCTCGAGCTCTTTCGCCTTGGTCTGATCGTAGTTCTGCTGCGCCTTTTCGATCAGCGTCAGCACGTCGCCCATCCCGAGGATGCGCGATGTCAGACGGTCCGGATAGAAAATCTCGAACGCGTCGAGCTTCTCGCCGGTGGCCGCAAACAGAATCGGCGCGCCGGTTATGGTGCGCACCGAAAGCGCCGCGCCGCCGCGCGCGTCGGAGTCGAGCTTGGTCAGGATGACGCCCGAAATTCCCAGACGCTCGTGGAATCCCGCGGCGACGTTCGCGGCTTCCTGCCCGGTCATCGCGTCGGCGACGAATATGATGTGATGCGGGTTCAGGGCCGCCTTCAGGCGCGCCAGCTCGTCCATCAGCTCTTCGTCGATCTGCAGGCGGCCGGCGGTATCGATCAATATCGCGTCGTGCCCGCCGGTCTCGGCGCGGGCCATCGCGCGCGACGCGATCTCGATTGGATTCTGATTCTCGTTGCTATCGAGGACCGGGATTTGCGCCTGCGCGCCGAGCACGCGCAACTGCTCCATCGCGGCGGGGCGATAAACGTCGGTGGACGCCAGGATCGGATGGCGCTTGCGTTCCGACTTGAGCCATAGCGCGAGCTTGGCAATCGAGGTCGTTTTGCCCGAGCCCTGCAGGCCGACCACCATGATTTTGACGGGCGGCTTGACCTTCAGATCGAGCTCGCGCGCCGAACCACCCATCGCGTTTTGCAGCTCGGTCGCGACGAACTTGATCAGATGCTGCTCGGGCGTGAGCGAGCGAAGCACTTCGGCGCCGAGCGCCTTGCTTTTGACGTGCTCGATAAAGTCTCGAACGACCTTGATGTTGACGTCGGCTTCGAGCAGCGCGAGCCGGACCTCGCGCAGCGCATCCTCGATATTGCGCTCGGTGATGCGCCCCTGGCCTTTGAGTTTTTTGAAGACCCCTTCGAGGCGATCGCTGAGCGTGTCAAACATGGGTAAAAACTCGGTTTTCGCAGGTCGAGGTAAGCGGCTCCGGCGCTGTCGGCTGAGATACGAAGTCTAGCAAACCGTCAAGGCTAGGGCACCCTGCCGCGCCTGTCAATCGCGTACACTCCGAACCCGATCAGGTTCGTGAATAAGACATGAGGAGGCGCGCGCGGAGAGCCAGCCCGCGCGCGATCCTCGATCCATCAACCCGTCACGAGCCCCAGATGCCTTGCCACCACGGCTTCGGCTGCGAGTCGGGCGGTAGGCCGGCCTTCTTGATCACGTCCTGGAGGTTCCATCCTGTCAGATCGGCGAGCGTCTCCGCCTCATGCGCCCGGCGCTTGTTCAACTCGTCGAAATAGTTCCGCGCCGCTTCGCATGCGGTGGGCGAGCCGTCCCACGGACGATGCATCACGTAGCGAGCCTGGAAGTTTTCCTGATCCTGCGTCTCCTGGAAGATCAGATCCTCGGGAAATGTATCGGCGCTGTAGCGGACGTGCAGCCGCGTGAGCATCACCGGCATCGCGCCGCCCATCGGCTGCGGATACATGAGCCCGCCGGGTCGGCGATACATCGGGACCGCGCCGCCCGGCTGATCGTCGAGCCAGAACACTCCGAGGCTCTTCAATTCCTCGCGCGACAGCGGCGGCCCCGCGCACGGATCGCACCATCCCATGTTCCAAACGTATTCGGTGAACACCGCGCGCATGTCGCTGCGCTTGACCTGCTCGTCGAACATCGCCTTGTAGAAGTCGCCGAACTCGCCGCGCACGTACTCCGGAATGTCCATGCCGGTCGGCAATTTCACGGTGCGATAGTTGGTGGTCTCGACGCGGCCGTTTTCGGTGAGCATGTAGACGACGAGATCCTGCGGCCCCTGCGAGTTAATCATGCCGAGCCGAATCGGCAGCATGAACTTGGGCGATTCGAAGGCGAACTGCAGCGGCCGCAGATAGGTCAGCCCGGTGCGATTGTGTTCGGTGAGGTTGACCTTCGCGACGAAGAACTTCATGTCGCTGCGAATGTACGGTTCGAGCGCGCGATCGGCACCGACCGGAATCTTATAGCCGTTGAGCTGCAGCCAGGTTTGCAGGCCCAACGATTCCTTGGCCGACAAAATCACGATGTCGTATTCGCCGACGGTGTATTCCGCCTCGACCGTGACCCCCAGCGTCTTGGCTTCGGCCTGGCTGGGCGCGGCGGTCGAGTCCCTCGCCATCGCGCTGCCCGCCGCCATAGCCATCGGCATCATCAACTGGCACGGGTCGGGATCGTAATACTCGACCAGGCGCGGCGAGCTGTACGCGTCGATCTTGCGGAATAGTTCGCGATCGCCGATATGCACCTGCCCCTTCTTCAGCACGACCGGGACCGGCACCACCAGCGCGAACTCGGACGGCGCGCCCTGGTAGTCGTTCATGAGGCTGATAACGGTCTTGTCGTCATGATGCGCCATCACCACTTGCGACGCGTGATTGACCAGGCTCTCATCGGCCTTGCCGACGTAGAAGCCGCAGAACGCGCGCGCGTCACGCGGCGCGCCGAGCGTCAGCGCTGCCAGGGCCACCGAAACGAGAATCGGGATTCGTCGAAAAAACATGGTCACCTCCATTTTGGGTCCATTCGAATTTGCGCGCGGGCCAAATCGCGTCCCACAGCGGAACGCATGGCGCCGCGATAAACAAAGCCCAGATCAGTCCGTTGGTGTGGTAGAGCCGAACCTGCCACGCATACGCGAGGACAGCGACGAGTGCGGCGTGCGCGATTCTTCCGCGACGATCGTTGGGGCCGGTCATCGGGTCCGAGATCATGAAGAACGCAAACAGCAGCAGCGCACCGCTCTGCAGTTGATGCGTCCACACCGCCCAACGATTGCCGAGATATTCGACGCGAAGCGCGAGCGCGCCAAGATAGAACGCGAGAAACGTCCAGCTGATGTCGCCGCGGCGCGCGCGATTCGTCACCAGCACGCCCAGCATCATCACCCATCCCGCAATCGCAAAATCCTGGCCCCACTGACCGGGCGATACCCACGTGCCGGGAAGAAAAATGAGCGCGAAGACGATGCCGAAGGTCGCGGGATTGAACAGATGCTTGTCGCGAAATCGGAAGAGTGACTTCGAGGAGATCGCGGCTGCCGCTGCAATCGGATGCGCGAGCAGGCTGTCTGCGCGCAGCAGCAGCGACAGGCTGAGACACGTGATGATGGCGCTGCGAAGTGTTCGCGGCTTCGACGGAGGAAGCGTCCAGCAGGCGGCCTGCGTCAGCAGGCCGCCGGCGAAGGTCAGCACGACCTGCTCGGGACGGAGGCTGAAATCGCGGAAGTACGCGCCTGCGGCAAGCAAGATGCCCAATGAAAAGATCTGGCAAAGGCGAGGGTCGGCAAATCCGCCGGGCAACCGCTTGAGCCTTGAGCTGAATGCGTCCATCGAGTCGTCCCTCTCGACTCTTTGAACGCACCCGCTGACTTTTCTTGCAGCGCTTTTTCTATTTCTTGGGGCGGCGTTTCGATGGCGGGTTGTAGACGTGCAGGAATGAGAACGCCGCGATCGTCAATGCATGCATGACTTTGCCCGACGCTATCAGGCCGCGTATTTCGCGCATCGGAACCATCACGACCTCGGTCTCTTCGTCGCCAATCGACACGACCCTTTCGACCTGCCGGACATTCTCGGCGAGGAACGAAAAACAGATGTTGCCCTGGATTGCAGGATTCGGATGCACCTTGCCGAGTTCGACAATCGCGTCGGAATCGAATCCTGTTTCCTCGATCATCTCGCGCCGCGCCGCATGCATCGGCGACGGATCCTCGGCATCGACCATTCCGCCGGGCACTTCGAGCGTGAATTCAGAGATGCCGTGACGCCATTGGCAGATCATCACGACATCACCGTTCTTCGCGAGCGGAATGATATTCACCCAGTTGGGCGCATCGAGAATGAAGAAGTCGCGTTCGCCGCGCCGCGAATGCGTCGAGCGCCGGCGATGGAGATCGAAAATCGGCGTGCGATACGCGACGTCGCTGCTGAGCGTCTTCCACTTGCGCGGCTTCATCGGAGATTTTCGCGGCGGTCCTAGAACAGGCGCGCGTATTCGATCGCCGGGCATCGATCCATCACGACCGTCAGGCCGGCTTGCTGCGCGCGGCGGGCTGCGTCGTCGTGGATCACGCCGAGCTGGCACCAGAGCACGCGCGCGCCTTTGGCGATTGCGTCCTCGACGATTTGCGGCACGAACTCCGAGCGCCGGAATACGTCCACCATCTCGACCGGCTCCGGAATCGACGCCAAATCGGGGTAGCACTTCTCGCCCAGCGCGTCGCGCAGTGCGTCGGCGTCAAGCTGAGGATTGACGGGGATCACCTTGAAACCGCGGCCTTTCAGCAATTTCGCGATTCGAAGCGAGTCGCGCGGCGGATTGTCGGAGCATCCGACGACTGCGACCGTCGTTGGCTTCGACAGAATCGCGCGAATCTCGGCGTCAGGCGGATTGTTGAATTCCATAGTGAATCACGGAAGGGGAACCGGTCTGGAGTGGGACCGGTTAATGAGCGGGTGCGGCAATTCATACCATATGTTGTGGTCTTCTGCACGGTTCCGCTACCAGGGGTAGTTTCGTTCCGTCAAAATTAGTTTTTGCGTGGTGCGCTCGCTCATTGCGGTTGGCCGATGGTCAAAAGAACCTAACCCCTTTTTCTTGGCCCACAGTGGGAAGGGGAACCGAGGCGTTGTCCGCCGATCTAGAAGAAAAGATGCGTCTTACTTTCACGGCCAGCGCTATTCGATATAACAGATTTAACTTCACTCCCGAAATCGATTCTTTCTCTGCTCGCCTGCAAGCCGGGTGAATCGGTGCTCACAACTCTGACCGGCCCTGCTCCTGAATTCGAAGATCTGAGCCCCTTATCCACATCGGTATTACATTACAAACCATTTCTAGAAGTGAACGGTCGATTTTACACCTTTTATCATTCAGGTTTCGAAGATCGGATTGGTGAGATAATCGAGCGTGACCTACTACGACAGAGACCTAGTAAAGTCTCCAACATGGCACGGAAAAGGTCCGATAGGATGGAAGGTGAGTCGCTGGCGCTTTTGGCCTCGATAGTAAGGCCCGATTTCGCGCACCAAAACGTCTACTATCCGAATCCCGACGAAGAAGGTGGGCTCACAGAGCTAGACATCCTTTTCGGAGTCGACGATCTGCTGTTTTTGATTGAAGTGAAGGCCGGCGGATTTTCGGTGGCTGCCAGCCGAGGAGCTCCAAAAAGCTTAGAGCGAGAACTATCGGAGCTCATCGTCGAAGGGCAGCGTCAATCGGAACGTGCTCAAAGATACATAGAGTCGGCTAATGAGGTTTCGTTTTTCGACGAAACGGGCAAAACCGTTGTACGTACTGTGCGCCGGGACGGCATTCGGAGAATTGTCAGAGTTGTCGTTACCAGAGAAGACTTGGGATGGGTCGCTGCACGAATCGGTATCCTTTCCGTTATAGATCCGAAGTTGAAGAATTCTGCCCCCTGGTGCGTATCGATTGACGATCTGCGAGCTATAGCTGAACTGTTTCGAGACGATGAGCTGCGATTTGTGCATTATCTGGAACAACGTCTAAAGGCGTCCGCTGAGCCACGTCTCACTCAACATGACGAAATAGACCACATAGGGCTCTACAACAAAATAAATCATTACGCTGAGCTGCCCGCTAAGGGCATGGATCGTATGACTTTCGATGCCTCCTATACGCGAGACATCGATCTGTACTTCATGGAACGGTCGGCTGGCGGTGCCCCCGAGGCGCCGAAACAAACGATGCCGACCAAGATGAAGGCTTTTCTTAGTGCACTTCAGGCCTCCCACCTGCCAGGCAGGTTTGAGGTGGCCTCGATCATTCTTTCCATGGATGCTGACGCACGAACAAAGTTTACAGAACAAGGCCTCGATCAAATCGATCTGGGTGCTGATCAAGGCAAACAACTTAGCTTTCGAATTCCATTTGGACCTAGTGCGGAAGGAATCAGCGTCACCTACTTCGTCGACAGCCATTTCCGACAAGAACTTGTTCGATCTGCAGCTCAGATGAGACAGAGTAGGTGTACAAAGTGGTTCGTTGTTCAGTTGACCAACCATTCGCCATACGTCATCGGCAAAATCCAGCCGTTACACACAGAGAGCTTTACGGATATGGAATTAGCCGGAGAATTGGCACGAATAGATGAAAGAGCGCGACAGGCTGCTCCCTCGGATTCGGTCGCGGGATGGGACCGGCCACTCGACCTCGAAGGCTGCGGCGAGTGGCGCTACTTCACGCCCAGCAGATCGATGTCGAATATCAGCGTGGCGCCCGGCGGGATGACGCCGCCGGCGCCGCTCGCGCCATAGCCCAGGTCCGGCGGAATGATCAGAGTGCGTTTGCCGCCGACATGCATGGTGGCGAGGCCTTCGTCCCAGCCCTTGATGACCTGGCCCTGGCCGAGCGTGAAGGAAAACGGCTGGCCCCTGTCGAGCGAGCTGTCGAATTTCGTGCCCTTCTTGCCGTCGACAAACAGCCATCCGGTGTAATTGACGGTCACGGTCTGGCCGGCCTGCGGCACGGGTCCGGTCCCCGGCTTGACGTCGATGATGCGCAGGCCGCTGGGCGTGGTGACCTCGCCCGCGGCCAGAGCGGGCCGGGAAGCCAGGGGCGCTGCGACGAGCGCCAGGAGGATTGCAAACAGGAAGAGACGCGAGTGGGACATGAGGCCTCGTGGGTGAATGACAGAGTTCAACGGCCGGCAACCGCCGGCCCGATGACGCGCGACAGTAGCATTCATCGGGGCGGCTGCGCGAGAGGACGCCAGGCCAACTCGAAACCGGTACCGGCTTCGCTTAGCGCGAAGCTGTCCGAGGTCCTTCCGCTCCGCTCGCGTTGCTCGCTTCGGTCAGGATGACGGAGAGTGCGCGCGGCGAGCGCCGGCGCTAGTGATGAAACAGGCGATCGATGATCGTCGGGACGAGGCGATGGATTTCCTCGCGGCATTCGGCGAATACGAGGTCGCCTTTTTCGTAGGGATCGTCGATGTCGCCCTCTTCGCCCGCGAACGAACGCAGCGTGAACACCGGCCGCTCCTTCGCGCCGGGAAATCGCTCGACCAGCTCGCGCGCCTGCTGCTCGGTCATCGCGATGATGAGATCGGTCTGCTCGAGCATCTCGGGATGCCGCTTCAGGTCGGTGGAAGTCGCTTCGTCGCCGATGTCGATGCCGACCTCGCGCAGCGCCATCCGCGTGTCGAGCGAGACGAGAGCTCCGTCGCGCGCGTAGGGCGCGATGCCCGCCGACGTAATCGTAATGTTGTGGTCGAAGTCGAGCGCGTCGAGTTCGCGCCGCAGGATATGCTCGGCCATCACGCTGCGCGCGGTGTTGGCGGCGCAAATGAACAGGATAGAACGAAAGCGCGGCTCACGAGGAGCCGCGCTTTTGGGTTTCGGATCAGCCGTCAAAAATCTACACGCCCCCGCCCATCACCTCGCCCATGCTCTCTTTCTTGGTGACGCCCTTCGCGAGCTCTTCCTTGAGCTTGCCGCCGAGTTCCGCCGGTTCCCACATCGAGCCCTTCTTCGAGACCTTGGCGCCGGTGTGCCATCCGCGCATCAGCCAGACGTTGCCCATGCCGACGCGGAACACTTCGCCGTGAACGTCCTTGGCGTCGTCGCTGGCGAGCCAGGCGACCAGCGGCGCGACGTGTGCGGGCGTGAACGCGTCCCACTGACCCTCTTTGTGCGCCATGCCGGCCGCGGTCTGCGGAGTCGCGTCGACGGTCAGGCGGGTGCGCGCAACCGGCGCGATCGCATTGGCAGTGACGCCGTAGCGGCTCATCTCGCGATCGACGATTATCGCCATCGCGGCGACCGCCGCCTTGGCCGAGCCGTAGTTGCTCTGTCCCGCGTTGCCCAGGATGCCCGAGTCGGAGCTGGTGTTGATGAGCCGGCCGTTGAGCACGTTGCCGGCCTTGTGCTGCTCGCGCCAGTAGGCGGTCGGCGTGGCGGGCGACGTTGAACGAGCCTTTCAGATGGACCGTCACGACGGCGTCCCAGTCCTCTTCGCTCATGTTGAAGATCATGCGGTCGCGCAGGATGCCGGCGTTGTTGACGACGATGTTGAGCTTGCCGAAGTTGTCGATCGCGCAATCGATGATTCGTTTGGCAGCCTTGAAGTCGGTGACGCTCTCGAAGTTGGCGACCGCCTCGCCGCCGGCGGATCGGATTTCCTTGACCACGTCCTCCGCCGGGGAGCGCGACTGCCCGGTGCCGTCGAAGTGACCGCCGAGGTCATTCACGACCACCTTGGCGCCGTGCTTGGCCAGCAGCAGCGCCTCTTCGCGCCCGATGCCGCGGCCGGCGCCGGTGATTACCGCAACTTTGCCTGTCAGTAGTGCCATCTCGCTAATTCCTCTTCGCTTTCTCGCTGGGATTTGGATTCGGTGCCTGCTGGGCGATTTCGCCCGGTCCTTCTATGTCAAAGTCTTCTTTGGGTTCCATCATGGATTCGTCGACGCGCGCGGGCATCTCGTAGATCAGGTCGATCGTCATTTTCGCCTTATCCTGATCGCTGGGGTAGAGCATGATGCTGCCGGGTTGCCCGTTGAAGTTGAAATCGCACGACCAGGTCCTTCGGGCGGGCATGATAAGCGACGAGGTGATGTGAAAATCGCCCTTCTTCAGCTCGTCCTTGTAGTAGGCAACCATCTGCTGCATCTGCGCGTCGGAACTGAACATGATTTCGCGCATCGCGCCTTTGGGTTTGCGGACATGCTCGACGGTTGCGCCCGGATATATCGGCATCGCCTTGTATAGGTCGGGCGGGAGCGCCTTGCTGGGCTCATCGGTCGGCCCGGTGGCGGTCTTGACGGTTGGGGGTATTACAAAGGGAGTTGCCACCGTCGCCGATTTGCAAGCTGCAAATCCGAGCAGGCAGGCGGCAGCCAGCGCCCGCATGAACAGAACGAGCCGATTCTCCGTCAGATTAAATAGTGGATCGAGATTTCTCAAAAGCGTCAATCGCCCAAAAAAACAATGACCGCATCGCGGTCAACCTGCGGCATAGTCTGGCAAGCTTCTGGATAGACATGAGGGGCCCAGAAGTCAAGGCGAGAGGATACTTGCGCGCGGTGCCGGAAGCGACAGATTGTGGGTAGTCGGCAGCATGGCGAACGGGCTAGAGTAGGAGGTATACCGACTCGATAAGCGAGCGTGGTACGAGGGTTGCGCGGTGAGGCGCGGCGTGAGGAGCCGCTGGTGGTCATTCGCAATCGTGGGCGAATCGGTCAACATTTTTGCTTCGACAAGGCGACTCTTGACAAATACTTGCCATTGTTGCATTCAGACTTTCCGCGCCATCACGGACGACTTTGACCGGCTGGTGGGAGCCCAGTTTATCAAAATTGGGCAAACGACCGGTTCAGGGGAGAACCGCAAAGGCATTTTGGGGCAGTTATCGCAACGGTTGGAGCGGGCCAAAATTTCGCCGCTCAAATCTATTTCAATCTCGAGAGGATAAGAAATGCAAAGCCAATTCGGTATTCTGGGCATGATTCAGCAGGGCTACTACGCAACGTATCCCCTGCTCTTCATTTCGGTTGTCTGCCTGGCGATAATTTTCGAGCGGGTTTGGGCGCTGTGGGGCATCGGACCCAAGACGGCCAAGCTGGCCGACTCGCTGATCCCGCAACTGCGCCAGGGGAAGTTCAACGAGGCGCTGCAAGCGACGCAGGCGCGCGCGACGGCGTCCGAGCGCATCTTCCATACACTCATTTCGGGTGCGCAGACGATGGACCGCGATCACCTGCTCGAGCTCGACGACGAGCGGCGTTACCAGGAAGGCCTCGAATTCAAGCGCTACATCTGGGTGCTCGCGACGGCGGGCGCGTCGGCGCCGTTCATCGGGCTGTTCGGCACGGTGGTCGGTATCCTGGTGGCGTTCCAATCGATGGCAATCATGGGCACCGGCGGTTTCTCGGTCGTGGCAGCCGGTATTTCGGAAGCGTTGATTTCCACGGCGCTCGGACTCGCCGTCGCGATCGTCGCGGTTATTTTCTACAACTATTTCTCGGTCAAGGTTGAGAACATCAGCGCCATCCAGCACATCAACGACGACCGCCTGATCGACGCCGCACTCCAGGGGAAACAGACACGTGGCAATTAGCGGACCTCACGGCGAGAGTGGCGGCGTTTTCGCCGACATCAATATCACGCCGCTGACCGATATTTTCCTGGTCCTGCTGATCATCTTCATGGTGACGACTTCGGTCACGATTGAATCTGCCGCGCACGTCGATCTGCCCAACGCGACCAACACCGCGCCCGAAAACAAGGGCGTCATCGTTACGTACACCGCCCAGCACGAGCTGTTCGTGAACTCCAAGGACGTGCCCGAGCGCGAACTCGGATCGGCCCTCCGCGACGCGCTGGCCAAGGTGGACCAGAAGATCGTCGTGTTCCAGGGTGACCGCAAAGTGCTGCTCGGCGACATGGTGCGAATCCTGAATATCGCCAAGGCGGCCGGCGCCGACCAGATTGCAATCGCGGCCAAGCGCGTCACGGGTGCGCAACTAGCCAACTCCTCGGGCGGAGGAAGTTGATCGCGACCCGTAGGGGTATTTGCGCATGACAAAACGAAAAATGAGCAGTAACAGGGGCGGCGGGGTGTTTGCCGACATCAACATCACCCCGTTGACCGATATTTTCCTGGTGCTGTTGATCATCTTCATGGTGACGACGGCGGTGACGATCGAATCGGCGGCGCACGTCGATTTGCCCAAAGCTGAAGCGGCGGCCCAACCGACCGACAAGCCCAAGGGCATCATCGTCACCTACACCGCCGAGCATCTGATCTATCTGAACGACAAGCAGGTCACTGAGCCCGAGCTGGTGCCCCAGCTTCATGACGCGCTCCAGAACTCGACCGACAAAATCGTGATTTTCCAGGGCGACCCGAAGGTCATACTGGGTGACATGGTTCGTATTCTGGACCTGGCCAAGTCGGCCGGCGCTGAGGCGATCGCGATTGCGGTGTCCTCGCTACCTCCTGGCGGCGGCGCTGCGGCAACGCCCGGAGGCGGAGCGTAGGAATTATTATATGATCGCAGTAATCATCATTTTGCTCGTCCTTTCGACGTTCGTCGTCGCGTTTATCTTCTATCGCATCATCGGCAAACGAGAGCTCGAAGCCGAAGCCCGTCGCGACGATGACGAAGCGGACGCGACCCGTCTGCAAAAGATGAAGGACGCGCTCGGCCTGTTGATCGGGCCGTTCCCGCTGTCGGTCGCGCTTCACGTACTCGCCCTGTTGTTCCTGATCATCACGGTCCACGAACAGCGCGGGCGCGAGTTGATCATGGTGAACCTGGAGGCGGGCGGCGGCGGCGGTGGCGGCAACGAGATGCAGGATCTCGACATGCCCGAAGTGCCGATGCCTGACACGGCGCCGCAGCAGATGGAGCAGCCGACCGCGGTGGACACCTCTCAAGCCGTCGGACTTGCCAATGACTACGTGCGCGCGGCCGGCGGCGGCGGTATCGGCATCGGCCGCGGCGGCGGCATGGGCTCGGGCTACGGCCACGGCATCGGCTCGGGCTTCGGCGGATTCATCGGCGAGCTGCGGCGCAAGGGACTGGACGTGGTGCTGGTAATAGACGGCACCGGCTCGATGAAACTGATCATCGAGGACGTCAAGGCCAAGATGGAGCAGTTGGTGCAGTCGATTCACCGCCTCGTGCCGATCGCACGAATCGGAATAATCGTGTTCGGCGGCAAGGGCGAGAAGATGAATATCCAGCCGCTGACACTGTCGCCGCAAAAGCTGAGCACCTTTTTGAACGGCATCCAGGCGATGGGCGGCGGTGAATGGGAAGAGGACACGCTTGGCGCAGTCGAGACCGGGATCAACAAGATGGACTGGAAGCCGTACGCCAAGAAGGTGGTGGTGCTGGTGGGCGACTCACCCCCGCGCACAGAAGACTTCGCACCGTTGCTGGCGTTGATACGGCAGTTCAAAACGAACAACGGCACCTTCAACACAGTGGACGTGGCCGCCGAGGAGCACGAGCGGTTCGAGCGCGAGTTCTGGCTCAAAGTGCATCGCGAGGAGCCGCCGAAGATTTCGCCGCTGCCGGCGTTCTACCGGCAGACCCAGGCGGCGTACAAAGTACTGGCCACGGCGGGTGGCGGCTCGATGAAGTCGCTGACCAAGGACGCGCACATCAACCAGCAGGTGCTGATCCTTGCCTTCGGCGACCAGTGGCAGTCGCAGGTCTCTGCTTTCGGCCGCGGGCTCAACAATAGCAGCTCGAGCCCGTGAAATATTTGCGCCCGGTCAATCGTCTATTATGATGGTGGCCGGGACGCTATGAAGAATTCGAAGATACTCGGCGCGGTCGCCCTTGCGGCCGCGCTCTTTTTCCGCTGAATGCGGCGCGAGCATATGACCTGCGGCACGCGCGCGCGCAGAAAGATCTCACGCCGGCGCTCCAGCAGTCGCTCGAGGACAAGCTGTCGGATGTGTCCGGTCCCTACTTCGACGAGCAGGACGAAAAAAAAGCCAAGGGCCAGGTGTACATCGACTTCCTCCAGAAGTTCGAGTATCTGCCGACCTACGGTCCGCATAATCATCTCGTCGTAAGCTGCAAGCTCGGCGGCGTCGAGTACAATCCCGTCAAGCCGGGGACGGCCAAGGGCCTCGCCACCGGCAATCTCAAGTACCTGGTGTTCACCTATGCGCTTGAAGACGGGAAATGGGTGTCGGTCTCGAAACCCAAGTGGGAAACGCAGAACCTGGGTGCCGCGGGCGCAGCGCAAATGAGGCAGGGCCTCGCGCGCGGCGAGCAGCGCAAGGCCGCAATGGAAAAAACGGCACAGACTCACGCCGCCGCAGCAGCGGCCGCAGCCGCCGCCCAGAAAGCAGCGGATCGCGCCGGCCAGTGATTATCGCTCGATACCTCGCAGCGCTCCTTTTCGAGATCGTTCTGTTATTTGTGTCATCCCGAGCGTAGCCGAGGGACCCCGGATCTTTTTCAGTGCGGATAGCTTTGCTTCACTGAGGGTGCGCGGAGCTGAGCTGCCCGGACACCGTTCTTTTCTTCGACTCGATCAGCCGGATATTCGGATTCAGAACAACGCGGCTTCGCGAGCCCCAAGTGAAGTCGAAGTATCCCCGCACCGAAAAAGATCCGGGGTCCCTCGGCTACGCTCGGGATGACACAAAAAAAAGACGCGGCCGGGATTTGCGACTAGCGGCTCGAGCTAGCTTCCCGACGCGGCGGCTTTATCTTCGATGTTGCTCTGCACGCGGCTGTGGAAGCGGCCGTAGCTGAAATAGATGACCAACCCGATCACCATCCAAACGAAAAACCGAATCCACGTAACCAGCGGCAGACTCGCCATCAGGTAAACGCAAAACCCGACGCCGAGAATCGGCACCAGCGGCACCAGCGGCGTGCGGAACGGGCGCTTCATGTCGGGCTCGACGCGGCGCAGGATCCACACGCCGAAGCATACGAGCACGAACGCGAACAGCGTCCCGATGTTGGTCAGCTCCGCGATTTCCTGGATCGGCAGCAGCGCCGCCGTGATTCCGACTGCGAATCCGGTCAGCGTGGTCGGTATGTACGGCGTGCGATACTTCGGATGTATCCGGCTGAAGGCGGGCGGCAGCAGGCCGTCGCGCGACACGGCGAAAAATACCCGCGACTGCCCGAGCATCAGCACCAGCAGCACCGAGGTCAGGCCCGCAACCGCGCCGAGCGAGATGAATCCCGACAGCGCATGCATCCCGCGCAGCACGAACGCCGACGCGAGCGGCGCGTTCACGTCGATCAGGTGGGCCGGCACCATCCCGGTCAACACGCCCGCGACCAGAATGTAGAGCAAGGTGCAGACGAACAGCGAGCCGAGGATGCCGAGCGGCAAGTCGCGATTGGGTTCGACGACTTCTTCCGCCGCCGTCGACACCGCGTCGAACCCGATGTACGCGAAGAAGATCACCGCCGCGCCCTTCATCACCCCCGACCATCCCATCGGCGCAAACGGACTCCAGTTCGCCGGCCTCACGAAGAATGCGCCCACGACGATCACCGCGCCGATCACGACCAGTTTAATCCCCACGATGATCGAATTGATTCGCGCGCTCTCCGAGATGCCGATGTAGAGCACGTAGGTTATCAGCAACACGATCATGAGCGCCGGCAGATTGATGATCGCGCCGGGGACCGAGCCGGGTGCGTTCGTTATTGCGACCGGCAAATGAATCCCGAGCCCGTGCAGGATGACGGTAAGGTACCCCGACCATCCCACCGCTACGGCGGCCGCGCCGACAGCGTATTCGAGCACCAGGTCCCATCCGATGATCCACGCGACCAGCTCGCCCATCGTCGCGTACGAATATGAATACGCGCTGCCGGCCACCGGGATCATCGCGGCGAACTCCGCGTAGCACAGCGCCGCCATCGCACACGCGAATCCCGACACGACGAACGAGAGCACGATCGCAGGTCCCGCGTATTTTGCCGCGGCGACGCCGGTCAGCACGAAAATTCCCGCGCCGACGATCGCGCCGATTCCCAGCAGCGTGAGATCGAGCGCTCCCAGAGCGCGCTTGAGGCCGCCCGAGCGCGAATCCGCCTCCGCCATCAAGGCCGCGGCCGGCTTGCGTCGGAAGAGTTGCGCCCTAAGCCCGGTGTCATTCATCCCGCTCCTCCCCCTCGCGCCGCTTTCACCACGCCTGGTATCCGCCGTCCACCGAAATTACCGAACCCGTAACGTAGCTGGAAGCCGGACCGGCAAGGAAGATCACCGCGCCACGAATCTCATGCGCGAGTCCCAGCCGCTTCATCGGCGTAAAGGCTTCCATCCGCTCCTTGTTCGCGGGCTTCGCGATTCCACCCTCAGTCGCCTCGGTGGGAATCCATCCCGGCGCGATCGCGTTGACGAGAATTCCGTAACCCGCCCATTCGACCGCCAACTGCCGCGTCAGATTCGCCAACGCCGCCTTGGTCGCCGCGTATGCCGACAGCCGGTACACCGAACTTGCGACCGACGCGTAGATCGAAACCATGTTGATGATTCGTCCCGGCTGTCCCGACTCGATCAGACGGCGCGCGACGCGCTGCGCGAGCATCATCGGCGCGGTCAGATTAACAGCGATAGCTTCGTCCCACGCCTCGCGCTTGAAATTCTCGGCGCGTCCCGTCGGCGACACGCCGGCGTTGTTCACCAGGATGTCCACGTCGCCAATTGCGGCCGACGCCTCGGTCATCACGCGATCGAGGTCCGCCTCGCGCGTCACGTCGGCGCCGATTCCGATCGCCTTGACGCCGTGCGCTTTTGCCAGCTCGGCCGCAACTCGCGTGACACGATCCTTGCGGCGCGCGACCAGCGCAACGTCGGCGCCTGCAATCGCCAGCGCCTTTGCGCATTCCACGCCCAGCCCGGACGACGCGCCGGTGACCAGCCCGCGGTGCCCGCGCAGCGAAAACAGCGATTCGAGCGAATCCATATCGAAGGTTCAGTCGCCGAAGACTTCGCCGGCGGCTTGCGCGGCCGCTGCGACCGTTCGATCGATATCGGCGCGCGAAATTCCGTGGTGGGTCACGGCGCGGAAAGAGGTCGCCTCGCGCGGCGATATCAGCACGCCGCGCTCCCGCATCGCCGCCGCGAAACGCCGCGATGCGTGAGGGTCGCCGTCCACGTCGAACACGACCATGTTGGTCCGGTTCGCGACCGGCCTCACGTTCAGACCCGCGACCAGCGCGAGTCCCTGCGCCAGCGCGCGCGCATTCTGATGATCCTCCGCCAGCCGATCGACCATCGTCGTCAGCGCGACGATTCCCGCCGCCGCGATAATTCCCGCTTGACGCATTCCGCCGCCCAGCACTTTGCGGGTCCGATGCGCGCCGGCGATAAATTCGCGGCTGCCGCACAGAAGCGAACCCACCGGGCATCCGAGCCCCTTCGACAGGCAGAACGACACCGTATCCGCGCCGCTCGCGATTTCCTTCGGCGTCGTTTCCAGCGCCAGCGCCGCGTTGAAGATTCGCGCGCCGTCGAGATGCAGCGGAATTTTTCGTTGATGCGCCGCCGCAGAAACTTCCGCCATGTGCGACAGTTTGATCGGCGCGCCGCCGCATCGGTTGTGAGTGTTCTCGATCACCACCAGCGACGGCTGCGCAAAATGATCGTCGGCCGGCGTCCCGAGCTCGCGCGCCAGTTCGTCCGTGTCGAGTTCGCCGTCGTCGGTGTTGGCAATCGCGGTGAGCACGATGCCTCCCAGAGCCGACGCGCCGCCCGCTTCGTAAAGATTGGTGTGCGACTGCGAGCCGACTATCGCCTTGGTGCCGCGCCCGCAATGTGTCAGCATCGCGGCCAGGTTGCCCATCGTGCCGCTTGGCACCAGCAGCGCGGCGTCCTTGCCCATCATCGACGCCGCCATCGCTTCGAGCCGGTTCACGCTCGGGTCTTCGCCGTAAACGTCGTCACCCAGCTCGGCGCGCGCGATCGCCTCGCGCATTTCCGGCGTCGGCAGAGTTACAGTGTCGCTGCGCAGATCGATCAAGACGCGATGCCCGCCGCGCGGAGCCTACTGCCCCGGAGGGTAGAGCGTGGTGAAGTTGCCGCTGCTCGTATCGACGACCTCGACCGCGTTTTCGGTGGTGTCGGAAAAATACAGCTGCTTGCCGTCGCTGGTGAGCGCGCAGCCCGAGCCGATATGGCCGTTGACGAGCGTCAGCTTGGTGACGGTGTTGGCGGTCAGATCGATCTTGCGAACCGAATGATTGTCGGCGTCGAGCACGTACAGCATCGCGCCGTCGGTGCATAGCGCGCCCGGATTGTTGAACTGCGCCTGCAGCGCGGGACCGTCCTTGTCGCCGTCCTCGCCGGTGCCCGCAATCGTGCTGGTCTGGAGCGTGCTTATGTCGATCTTGCGGATCACGTCATTGCCGGTATCCGCGACGTAGATCGCTTTCTTGTCCACCGCGATTCCGCGCGGCCCGCTGAACAAGGACTTGTCGGAGCCGCCTTCGGTCTTGCCGGTCGTGCCCGCTTGTCCACCGACGGTCTTGACCTTCATGTCGGCGAGCGTGATGCGCCGGATCGTGCTATTGCCGCTATCGGCGACGTACAGCGCGCTGCCGTCGGTCGCGATCTGCGTGGGGAGGTTGAAGTGCGCGGTCGGGCCTGTGCCGTCTTCAGTGCCCGAGATATTTGCCGTCCCCGCGATCGTAGTGACCGTCCCGTTAGCGACACTGATCTTGCGGATGTCGGAATTGTTGGTGTCGCATAGATAAAGATCCTGTCCGACGATCGTCATCCCGTCCGGGCTGTTGAAGCGCGCCGAGTCGCCCACGCCATCATTGCTGCCGTCCTGGAAAAGCTTGCCCGCCACGATTCGCAGCGATTTCGACGCCGCATCGATCGCCTCGACCGTATTGTTGCGGCTGTTGGCGACGTAAATCGCGCGGCCGTCGGTCGCCAGGCCGGCGGGGAAATCCAGCCGCGGTCCCGACTGTGACTGGATCCCTGCCAGGTTCTGCGCCGGCGCGGATGCGCACACGCCGAGCATCGCAAGCGTCGCGGCCGCGGCCAGGGTCATCTTGATGTTTGCGGAGATTCTCATTTACGCGACCTCGCTGAATTTGTTGGGTCACTCGCGTCGATTCACGAATCTTGCCGCAACTTATGGAAAGATCGCTTTTACCACTTCGTCGATCGCGCGCTTGCTGTCCGCTTCGTCGGTCAACGACCAGGTGACCGCGACCGTCGCCGCGCGCCGCGGTGCAATTCCCTGTCGGATCAGCTCACCGGCGTAGATCAGCAGGCGCGTCGAGACGCCCTCTTCCAATCCCGACGCCTTCAGATGACGCACTTTCTCGCCCAGCACCGCCAGTTGCTGCGCGATATCCTGCTCGACGCCCGCCTCGTGCGCGATAATCTCGACTTCCTTGTCGGCCGGCGGGTAGGTGAACTCGATCGTCACGAACCGCTGCCGCGTCGAATGCTTCAAATTTTTCTGGATGCTCTGGTAGCCGGGATTGTACGAAATCACCAGCAGAAATCCGTCATGCGCCTCGATCGTCTCGCCGCGTTTTTCTATCGGCAGAATCCGCCGGTGATCCGACAGCGGATGGATCAGCACGGTCGTGTCCTTGCGCGCCTCGACCACTTCATCCAGGTAGCAAATCGCCCCGCGCCGCACCGCCTGCGTCAGCGGACCGTCAACCCATACCGTCTCGTCGGCTTGAATCAGGAAGCGGCCGACCAGGTCGCTGCCGGTGAGATCTTCGTGACACGCAACCGTGATCAATTCGTTGGGTCCATCGGCGAGCGACGACAACTGATGCGCCATGTGCTCGACGAAGCGCGTCTTGCCGCATCCGGTCGGCCCCTTGAGCAGGACCGGCAGGCGCGCCTTGTACGCGGCGGTGAAGATTTCCACCTCGTCGCCAATCGGCAGGTAAAACGGCGCCGCGGCCGGATCGAGATGGCGGACCTCGGGTCCCTCAGCCTGCAGCCTGGTGTCGAATTTCTTTAACTCAATCCCCATCGGTTCCTTCTGGTCGACGATTCGAGGCGTCAAGGCGCGATTCTAAGATTCTTTCGCGCAACCATTCAAGGCAAAGCAGGGTGACCCCTGCACCCAGTATTACGACAGTCAGGTGCGGCGTTGATAGGTCGCCGTGCCGTCGCGATTGTCCTTAACCTCGTAGCCGCGCCGCTCGATTTCCTTGCGCAGTTGGTCCGCCAGGGCGAAGTCCTTCGCCTTGCGAGCGGCCGTTCGATTGTCGATCAATTGCTGCACATCCGGCGCGATCGCGCTCGTGCGCGCCGCCTCGCGATGCTTTTGCAAGTCGAGCGCGAGCACCGCGTCGAGCGCCCGGAGCGTCGGCCACGCGCGGAAGTCCTTGCGCCGGTACGCTTCCGCGACCAGTTCCAGGGCCACCGCTATCGCCTGCGGCGTGTTCAGATCGTTGTTAATCGCGTCGTGAAAGCGCTCGTAGTAATCCGCCGCCCAGCCCGCCGCCTCGACGCCGTCGGCCGCCGCGTCGTCCGGCACGCTGCGCGCGAACTCGCGAAAATAATCGAGATTGCTCTGCGCGGCACGGATCCCGTCGTCGTTGAACGCAAGCTCGGAACGATATTTCGCGCCGTAACAAAAAATCTTGAAAGCAATCGGATCGATTCCCGCCGGCCCCAGATCGCTCAGCAGCGGGAACTTGCCCGCACTCTTGCTGATCTTGGTTCCCTCCTTGCCGACCAGGAAGGCGTTGTGCACGAAGTAGCGCGCGAACGGCTTGTGCGTCGCGCTTTCCGATTGCGCGATTTCGTTCTCGTGATGCACCGGGATGTGATCGATGCCGCCGGTGTGTATATCGATAGTCTCGCCCAGGTATTTCATCGCCATCGCCGAGCACTCGATATGCCAGCCCGGATAGCCGCGTCCCCACGGACTGTCCCACTGCATCAGATGGTCGGGCTGGCCGAGCACCCACAGCGTGAAATCGTGCGGGCTATGCTTGTCCGCCGAATGCTCGAGGCGTTGCGCGGCGTTCTGCTCGTCGAGGCTCTGGCGCGACAGCCGCCCCAGGCGATTCTCGCCGCGATACTTCTCGACGTCGAAGTACACGCCGCTCTTCGTAACGTACGCGACTCCTGCGTCGATAATTCTCTGCGTGAGCGCGATCATGTCGCCGATGTGATCGGTTGCGCGCGACCACACGTGCGGCGGCTCGAGATTGAGCGCCGCGCAATCGCGCTGGAACTGCTCGAGATAGTAGTTTGCGACTTCGAGCGGCGATTTCCCTTGCGCCCGTGCGGTTTTCTCGACTTTGTCCTCGCCCTCGTCCACGTCGCCCGTCATGTGCCCGACGTCCGTCACGTTCATCACGTGCCGCACTTTGTAGCCGTTGAACTCCAGAGCCCGGCGGATGCTGTCGACGAACACGTATGCGCGCAGATTCCCAAGATGCTGCGGCAGGTAAACCGTCGGCCCGCATGAATAGAGCGTCACCTCGGAAGGATTGAGCGGCTGGAACTCCTCGACGGCGCGGTTCAGCGAATTGAAAATGTAAAATGGTTTCACGAGTGCGAGCGTCAAGCTTAGCAGGGGCGACCCCCGCACCCAATGTTAAAACAAAGATGCGGGACTTGGTGGAAGAGGCGACTATTGCTCCGCAGCCGGCTGCCCCTTCAGGCGGCCGCTGGCGTCGCGCGCGTACCGCGACGCCGCGATTCGCTTGTACTGCCGGTCCGCGACCCACGCGTACCCTGGGACATACCACAGGTAGGCGAGGTAGCCTTTGAGCCCGCGCTGACGCCGCAGAATTTCGTTGATCGCCCGCGCACCGCGATACACGCGGCCGCTCTCGTCCACCGCATGCAATTCCTCGAGCAGGTTCTCCAGCTTCAACCCGGGAAACTGCGCCCGCACTTCGTCGTGATGGAGGTCGAGCGGCTCGATCTGTCCCGAGTTGTCGAATTGCCTGATTCCGTCGAGACTCGCGCGGCACATCTCGCACGAGCCGTCGTACAAAATCGCCAGCTTGCCCGCCGACGCCTTGCCGACGCTCGCCGCCTGCTCACCCGCATTCATCGCATTCGTCGCTTGCGAGTCAGCGCTTCGACCACCTCGGATTTGCATGTATCCGCCGCAGCCGCGCGTTCTCGTTGATGATTCGCCACTCGTAGCCGTCGAGCAGCGACACCCATGCCGACTCGATCGTGTTCGACGATTTGGCCAGCGTCGTCCACACCAGCTCGCCGTCGCTGAATTTCTTCACCGAGACGACGTCCGCCTCGGTCGAGGCGCCGGTCGCGTGCTGGTAGGTTTCGATAACCTTCACCGACTCGAGGTACGGAAAATATTTCAGCAGCGCCTTGCGCAGCGCGACGTCGAGCGCATGCAGCACGCCGACGCCTGACGCCGCCTCGGTTTCCTCGACGTCGCCGATACGGATGATGAGCGTCGCATCGACCGTCATCTTGCCGTCGTAGACGTCGTCGATCACGCGCCGCCGCACGATCTCGAACGGCGCCACGTAGCCGCTCGAGGCGCGCAGCTTCGCCAGTTCGCGCGACGCCTGCGGCGGTTCCGCTTCGTAAAAATCTGCCTGACGTTCAGTGCTCATCGGGCTTACCCGCAATTTTCGGAGATGCTGCTGATATGATTATCATGAGCGACACAGCGGCTTTCAAGGACGAACACAGTTGCCATAATAGTTGACTCATGGCACGAGTGCGCATCCAATGCGTGCGCGAGGCGGTCGCCTTCGTGACCAAAACCAACAATTCATGAACTCCCTCGACCGATCGCTCTTTTCCTTTCGATTGTCCGTCTTCCCTCGAAGCCGGAAGTCAAGGGGCAAATTGTGGATAGTCATCGCGACCCTATTCGCAATCTTCATCACGCGCCCCGCTCCCGTCCGCGCATCGCAGGTCCGCATTCCGCTGACGATCGACTACATCGCGCTGCGCGAGGCGCTCAAGCGCAAACTCTACACCGCGCCCGGCGGACGCGCTCCGCTCTGGAACGGCCTCGACGATTGCCAGTATCTGTACGCCGAAAATCCCGAGTTCTCGCGCGCCGCCGGCGGCGGTGCGGCAACGGTGAAGTTGGAAACCGCCAACAGCCTCGGTCTCGGCGTCGCGATGGGCTCGCAATGCCTCGGCGCAATCCAATGGAGCGGTATCGTCGAGGCGCTCGGCGTCCCGTACATCGCGCCCGGCCTGAAGCTCAAATTTCATTTCACCGATTTGAACGTCTATGACTCCGCCCATCAGAAAACGGTGCTCGTCAGCAAGGGCTTCGACCTCATCAAGAGCTACCTCGTGCCGCGACTCGAAGATTTTTCCTACGATCTCAATCCCTCCGTCCAGCAGCTGGCCGCGATGGTCTCCGACTCGATTCCTGCCGACGCCGCCGGTCGCGTCCGCGCCGCAATCGCGAGTCTCACTGCAGAGCCGAACATCGCCGCGCTCGACGACGGCGTCCGCGTCACGCTGGTGATGACCGTCCCCGACATGCCGATGCCAACTGCGATTCCGGGCGCCGCATCCTCGCCCACGCCGGCCGAGCTCAAAGCGTTCCAGGACACGCTCGATCAATGGGACGCGTTCCTGGTTTTCTCGATCAAGCAGCTGGGCGACGCGGTTGGCGACCGGCAATTCCGCGACCAGCTGCTGCAAATCCTGCTCGACAGCCGCTACCGCCTCGTTCAGGCGCTGAATAGTCCGCCCGGCGCTGCCGGGCCCGACCCTGTCCGCCTCTTGTTCCTCGACGAATGGCGTCAGCTGCACGACGCGGTTCGAGCCGCGGCGCGGCGCGGGATGCTCGGGGCGCACGCGCTCGAATTCATGTCGTTCATTTCGGCCGGCGACGCGTTGTTTGCGCTCGATCAGGCCGCGCCCGCGCTTGGGATGCGCATCTCGGCGGCTGACCTTCGCCGCCTCGCGCACATCATGGCGCCCGGCGCGACCGGCGATCCGCTTAAGTTCAACTATCGCGAAGACCCCGACATGAAAAAACTCTTCGCCGTCCCCGAGCCGCCGTCGAGCCGCCACCCAATCAAAGAAGAGGACGTGCCGCCGTCCGGTCCCAGCGCACCGCACGAGCCCCTCGAATCCAGCGCCATCGCATTCCCCCAGCGCGCGATTGTCCCCCTTCCCTCGAGGGAACGGGGTTGGCGGTTAGGTTGCTGAGCTTCCTCTCCCCTGACGAGGCCGACGCCGCCGAAGGCAACGAGGCCGTGCTGATGCCTCATCTGCAGGACGTCTCCGAACGCCTCTACCGCCTCGTCGTCACCGAAGACAACGCCGACTCCTATCGCCGCGACATGAGCCTGCTGCTGAATCTCAGTGCCGAGCGCCAACTCGGCAATGTGGCCGGCCCCGGCGTCGTTGACCCCGACAACGCTCCCACTTATGTAACGCTCGTGCTCAGCACGGCGTGGCAGGAAAGCTGCTGGCGACAATACATAATGGTCGGCGCGCGCATCCGATGGCTCGAATCCGCCACCGGCGACATCGGCGTGATGCAGGTGAACAAGCACGTCTGGCGCGGGTTTTACGATATCGAGCGGCTCAAGTGGGACGTGCTCTACAATGCGGGAGCGGGATGCGAGATTCTCGCGCGCATGATGCGCTATGCGCTCGCGCAGCCGAAGTTCGATCCGGTGCCGGTGGCAGGCCACCTCGCGCGCTCAACCTACGCGGCGTACAACGGCGGTCCCGGCGCGTACAATCGATGGCGTCGGCGGGAGCCGCCGGCGCTCAAGCAAATCGATTCCAACTTCTGGGAAAAATACCACGCCGTCGAAAACGGCACCCCCATCGACATCCTAAGCTGCGCCCGCTCCTGGGGCCATTGATCCCCTGGCATCGAGGCGCTTAGGATTCAGACACCTTAACCTCTCTCGCTCTCCGTCGACTTTTGGCTGTTGATAGTTGTGCCATTTTAGGACCGCATTCCCCACACCCGTGACAACGCCTACAATGGCGATAAGAAGGAGTCACGCCGTCTGGGTACAATCCGGCATTACGGAGGGGCATTATTGTTAAGGATCTCTGGCTCCCGCGAGCTACAGAGCACCTCAAAGCAAGTTACTGTTCCGGCCGACTATCATCTGGGCCAGATATGCGAGATCCCAATCTTCAAGCCCTACATGGTGCTCGCGCGTTATCTGCTGCCTTGCGGGTTCAATGACTCCTTGAACAGTTAAAAGTCGATGAATACCGAGGTGACGAGCCATCCACCAACGTGTCGCCTCCTCAACTTGATCAGGATCGTCGGATAGACCGCGAGTTTAGTATCGACGATTCCTTGAAAGGCCTTCTTTAAGATTCGGTCACGGCGCTCCAACTCATCGGGCGAAGGCTGGCCGTTTGGGTAGTAGCTGGGATCGCGGATCGCTTGTAGATAGCGCATCCATTGTGCGAGGGGCTCCTCTGTGCCTTTGTTGCTGGTGAGCGGAAAGAGACCGTCAGCTATACAGCGTGCATCGATGTGATACTGCTTTCGCCGCACGTCAGTTTCCTTCTCGAAGGTCACTCGCCGCGCTTGGTCACCGGTTTTCACGTCTAGATAGTACCGACCGGCATAGCGATTCCGGCTGTAAAGAGGACGTAAACCGCCGAAGGCCATGGCAATCGCTGTACAGCGCTGGCGGCCATCCAATACTGCGCAGGTCTTGGGCGGGAACGTGTTGGCGCCGGGCAGCTGGGTATCGCGACGTTCTTTCTTATCTGGATCGCGATCCATAATATAAATAGGTTTCAGGTCAACCTCCGGCTTCTCAGGTTGCTCCCAGAGAGTAGCCATACCGATCGGTCGTGCCTCGAAAATCGATACCAGCAATTCGATGATGTCGGGCACTCCCCAAACGAACTCACGCTGGAAGGCGGGTAGCAGCCATTCCCTACGGCGAAGTTTTTCGAGTAGAGCCGGGATTCCGATATCTGTAACACTCAGATTGCTCATTTTTGTGTACGCCCTCCACCTTGGTACGTTCAGCTGATGGTTTCAGACACGGTACCAAAGGCCAGAGAATTTAGGAAATCTGTGAAGGCCGCAAAAACGATGCGGCTGACGAATCGTGGATCTGCGCGAACACAGGCGGGCCCGAACCTCGAAAACGCTCACTGTGAGTCACGCCGAACAGATACAACTACGACGCCGCGAGGTGCGAGCCACTTCCTAGATGCTGTAGTTGATCGCGTGC
>CAWDTQ010000005.1:0-14778 GCA_963805315.1 uncultured delta proteobacterium | reverse complement strand
ATGTATTGCTAGAATGATCGAGTTGATCTGCCTCATCGTTCCTCCGGTCCCCCGATTGGCGCGAAAGGAGCGCGTGAGCGATGGTAATTCGCCGGGTGAAGCCGAGTCAATCGCGCGAGCGCGAGAGCGTCAAGCTGTTGCGTGATGTAGCAAGATGCTAGCGTGGCGGGACTCGCAGCATGACGGGGGCTTCGATGGCGAACGGGGCTGGCGGCTCGATCACACCTTTCTTCACGATATGGACTGAACCACGCGCGACGATTCGGCGCATCGTCGATTACGATCCCACGCGCAACGTAATCGCGCTCGCAGCCATCGGCCCGGCCCTCGGCGCGCTGGTGGGCCAGTGGTCGAAGGCGCTTGGCAACACCGCCAATCTATCGGTTTTGTGGCCGGTATGGGTGGCGGCCAGCGTCGCAATTCAGGCGGCGCTGGGAGTCCTGTTGCTGTTTGTTATGGGTGCGGTCTTCAAATGGTCGGGAAGCTTGCTGGGCGGCGTCGCGAGCCGAATCGAAGTGCGGGCTGCGCTGGCGTGGTCGCAGGTGCCTGCGATCGCCGCTGAGATCGTCCTGCTGATCGCAGTCCTGCTGGGCGTGCCGATGCCTCGTGCGACGCCGGGAACTTTGCCGCAAATTGATCCCGCGTTTTACAAGGTCATGCTGGTTGAAGGGGTACTCGGCATTTGGGGATTGGTCGTCTCGCTGAAGTGCATGGGCGAGGTGCATCGATTCTCTGCCTGGCGCGCGCTGGTCGCGATCCTGATACCGCCGCTCATTGTGTTGGTCGCAATCGGTTTCATCTTCTTCGTGGTGGCTCGCCTGGCGGGACATCGCTGATCGATCGTGAACTGAATAGCTAGGCCATGTGCAATCGCGCTGCGAGGCGCGAGAAGCGAAGGCGCTCATCCTGGTTGCGCACCGCCTGCTGCAATGCGTTTTTGGTCCCGA
Source organism: uncultured delta proteobacterium (assembly GCA_963805315.1). Lineage (GTDB taxonomy): Bacteria > Desulfobacterota > Binatia > Binatales > Binataceae > Binatus. The sequence goes on along the minus strand of CAWDTQ010000005.1, from coordinate 13,831 downwards.
CCAGCACGCATACACGCTCGGCGCGCGTGATCGCCGTGTAGAGCAGATTGCGGCGCAGCATCAGGTAGTGACTCGAATGTATCGGCATCACGACCGCGGGATACTGGCTGCCCTGGCTCTTATGCACTGATATCGCGTAGGCGAGCGCCAGCTCGTCGAGCTCCGACAGGTCGTATTCGGCGTGAGTCTCTTCGAACGCAACACTCACGCGCGCCTTGTGCGAGTCGATTGCGATAATCCTGCCGATCGACCCGTTGAAGACGCCCTTGTCATAATTGTTACGCAACTGGATAACGCGATCGCCCTCGCGAAAGGCGCGGTCGCCGGCGTGGATTTCGCGTCCCGAAGGATTGAGCAAGCTTTGCAACTCGCGATTGAGAACGTGCGTGCCGAGCGGTCCGCGATTCATCGGCGTCAGCACCTGGATTTCGCGCGGGTCGCTTATTCCGAATCGTCCGATCAGCCTCTGTTGCACCAGCTGCTTGATCGTCGCGAGCACGTCCTCGGCGGCGTTGCGCTCGAAGAAAAAAAAGTCGCCTTCGGCATCATTGGAGATTTCCGGGAACTCGCCGCGATTCAAACGATGCGCGTTGGCGACTATCAGGCTGCGGCGCGCCTGTCGATAAACCTCCTGCAATTGCACGACCGGCACGAAGTCGGATGCGATCACGTCCTTGAGCACGCTGCCGGGCCCAACCGAGGGAAGCTGATCGCGATCACCGACCAGCAGCAGCGAGCAGTTCGCCGTCAGCGCAGAGAGCAGGCTCGAGGCGAGCTCGAGGTCCATCATCGAGGCTTCATCGATGATCAGATAGTTGGTGCGGAGCGGAAATTCCTTGCCGCGGACAAAGCCGCCGTTCTCGGGGGAATATTCGAGCAGCCGATGAATGGTCTTTGCGTCGCGGCCAGAGGCCTCCTGGAGCCGACGAGCCGCGCGCCCGGTCGGCGCAGCAAGGGTCGGCTTCAAGCCGACCTCGGCCAGGGCGACCAGCAGCGAGCGCAGCAAGGTGGTCTTGCCGGTGCCGGGGCCGCCGGTGATGACAGTGACGCGGCTGGCCAGCGCGCATCGGAGCGCGCTCTTTTGCTCGGGCGACAGTTCGAGCTCAGAGCTTCGCACGGCCGCGTCGAGGCCACGCCGGATCAGCTCGGGGTTCATCGCGCGGCCCGCGTTCAATTCGGCGATTCGCCGCGCGACGTTCACTTCGGCCTCGTGCAAGCGCGCGAGATAGACCGCGGCGTGATCGTCCGTCTCTTCGGCAACCACGTCACCGCTGGCGGCGAGCTCGCCGACGGCCTCGCGCGCCAGATCGGGCTCCATCTCAAGCGCGGTGCGGAACTGCCCTTCGAGATACTCGAAGGGCGAATAGACGTGCCCCTCGTCGGCCATGCGCTCGAGCAGGTACAAGACCGCGGCGCGGGCGCGCTGGATCGAGTTGCGCGGGACGCCGAGTTTCTCCGCGACGGCGTCGGCGGTGCGAAACCCGATGCCATGAATTGTGCGCGCGAGTACGTATGGATCGCTGCGTACGACGTCGAGCGCGTCCTTGCCGTAGAACTTGTGGATGCGCCGCGCGTGCGAGGCAGCCAAGCCCGTGCCCGCGCAGAAAGACGGTCAGCTCGCGCAGGCCGGACGAGTCGCGCCATGCAGTCGCGATTCGCAGCGCGACCGCGGCTCCGATGCCTGAAACTTCGCGCATGCGTTCGGGGGCGTGGTCGAGCACTTCGCCGAGCGAGTCTCCGAAATGTTCGGCGATTCGCCGCGCAAGCGCGGGGCCGATGCCCTTAATTTCCGAAGCGAGGTAGCGTTCGAGCGCCACCGCTCCGGCGGGCCGCAGCGTTTCGAAATCGACGACGTGAAACTGATCGCCAAAGCGCGGATGCTGTTCGAAGCTGCCTTGAGCGCGGATGGTCGAGCCAACTTCCAGACCAGCGAGATTGCCAACGACGGTGACCCGGCGAAAGTCGCCATGCTGGAGGGGCACGACCACGACGGCGACCGAGTAGCCGTTGTTGTCGTTAACGAACAGGACCTGATCGAGTATGCCCTCAAGTGTCTCGGCCGCTTGATGCGCTTGTGCCACGGAAAGAGGATTACGCGCGGCGGGCGCCGCGTCCAGTTGATGGTGATGGGAGCGTCAACAGGCGCTGCGAAATCAGACCTCGATGGTCTCCCACTTGCCGGTCTGGAAGCGCCGGACTTTCACCGTCGAACGAACGATGTAATCGGCGAGCAGAGACCACCAGATATAGTTGATACTGCCGCCGTGGTGCCAAATGAGAATCGTGAGGAAGAGCCTCATTCCGTAAAAGCCGGCCAGCGAACCGTAAAGCGGAAACCGCGAATCGCCCGCGCCGCGCAGTGCGCCGGTGATCGTCCAATCGATCGCCATCAGCGGTTGCGCGGCCGCGAGCGCGTACATGAACTGTACCGTGTACTCGATGACCTGTTTGTCGTCGATGAAGAGCGCCGCGATCTGATGGGCAAAGCCGATAAACAGCAGGCCCATGGCGGTCATCATCACGATCGCCATCCCGGTCGATTCCCATCCGGCCTTGCGCGAAAACTGCGGGTCGCGCGCGCCGAGGCCCTGGCCCACCAGCGTCGCGGAGGCGGCCGAGAATCCGAAGCCGGGCAAGAATGACAGCGCCAGGATTCGCACGCCGATGAAATATGCAGCGATTTCCTTGGCGCCGTAACGCGCGACGAATCCAACATAGGCGACGAAGCCGAATTGGATCAACAATTGTTCGATGGCGGCGGGATTGCCGACACTTAAGATTCGCCTGCCGAGGCCGAAGTCGGGCCACAGCCCCTTCCATCGGAAGTTGAGCACCATCCCCTCGATCGAAAGCGCGTAGAAGAACAAAACCCCGCCGAAGGCGATCGCGAGCAGTGTCGCCACGGCCGCGCCCCTCACGCCGAGCGCGGGAAAGCCGAGTTTGCCGAAGATGAGCACGTAGTTGAGGAAGATCGCGAGCACGTCGATGATACCGCCGATCCACAGCGGCGTGCGCGTGTCACCGGCACCGCGCAAGGCTGACGCGCACATCAGAAAGATTCCCTGGAACGGCTCTGACAGCATCACGACCTGCAGGTAACGCGCACCCATGTCGGCCATCTCGCCTTTGACCTGGAACACTTCCATCAGCGGATGCGCGAAAATTATTACGGGGATCGCGATGATGGTCGAAACCAACACGCCGAACGTTACCGACTGCTGGAGGACTTCCTCGGCGCTGTCACGATCGTTCGCACCTATATAACGCGCGACCAGCGCGACGGTGCCGGTACCAACCGCCGCAATGCCAGCGCGTACCGCGCCCAGGATTTGCGTGGCAAGTCCGACCGCACCGACTGCGTTCGCGCCGAGCCGTCCCACCATCAGCATCGAAGAGAGACTGAGAATCGAATCGAGTCCGAACGACAGAATCACGGGCCACGCGAGCGCCCATACCTCGAAGCGGATCCGCTCGATCGGCGGCAGGGTCATCGTGACCCCGTTCTGCGCACGGACTTCGGGAACCGGCTCCGACTCGAGAAACTCGGACATGATTGTGAACAGTTACGCCAGCACGAGGCGTGATAGTCAATGGACTGGGCGCGGGCGCGGCCGCGGCCGAGCACGCGCGAACAGATCGTGCGCGCGCGCGAAATCCGCTATATCTCGCGCGGGAGCGGGCGAGGGAATCCTGATGACTGAAGCCGGGTCTGCGACAATCGAATCGTCATCGGGCGGCAGATCGTCACGCCGGCCGGTTCAAATCTTCGCGGCGATCTTCGTCGCCGCTGGATTGATCTATTCGTTTCATCTTGGCACCGATGCCCTAGGCGCGAGCGAGGCTTACAGCGCGTGGGCGGCGGCGAAACCGGGAGTCAGCGCGATCATTCGCACGCCGGTGCTGCACGATCCGGGCAAGCAGGTCTTTTACTACGTCGTACTGCATTACTACACGCTTATATTCGGGCTGAGTGAAACTGCGCTGCGCTCGATGTCGGTGATCTTTTCGCTGATGACGCTGGTGCTGGTGTTCGCACTCGGCTGCGAAATGTTCGACGACAACACTGCGCTGGCGGCGGCCGCGATATGGGCATTCAACCCGCTCGCGGTGGTGTTCGCGCACACGGCGCGAATGTATCCGATGCTCATCGCGCTCGCGCTCGCGCATCTGCTGACGCTGTGGCAAGTGCGCGGGCGCCCGAGTGCGGGCCGCGCTGTGTCATGCGGTGTCGTGGGCGCCGCGCTGCTTTACACTCACCTGGGCGGCATCCTGTTCATCGCGGCAGGAGTAGCGATGCTCGCGCGCGACCACATCCGCGGGCGGCGAAATCCGATGGCGTGGCTGGCGATGGCTATAACGCTCGCGCTGTTCGTCCCATACGTGCCAGTTGCGCGCACGCAGAGCGAGACGCTTATCGCGGGCCATTGGCTCGATTGGATCGGAACGGCATATGACTACCCATTAGCCATCAAGGTAGTGTCGGCGGCCGGAGCGGCCGCGCTGGCGATCTGGTTTGTGATTGGCGCGAGGAGCGGATCGGATCGCGACGACCAACTCACTTGGCTCGGCGTGTGGACGATCCTGCCGGGCTCATGCTGGCCTCGGGCTCGATCGTGATTCGCCCGATGTTCAACCTGCGGTACGTTGCGCCGTCGACGGCCACTCTCGCATTGATGGCCGCGGGGCGAATCGCGCGAGCGAGCGTGAAGTGGCGCAATCTGTCGGCGGCCGGGTTCGCGCTCGTGTGCCTGATAGTGCTGCCGTTCGATAAGCCGAAGGCGCAGCCGTGGCGCGAGTTCGCGCGGCAAGTCGCCGTGGACGGCGGCGCGTCGGAACCGGTCTTTTTCGAATCGGGATTTGTCATTGACGATCCGGCCAACGATCTACCCAATGGCGGATTTCCATTTGGCTATTACTCAATTCCATTCGATTACTACTTCAGCGGAGCCAATCCGCGAATAGCTATCCCGGGATTTGATGCTGCGGCCGCGCGAATGACTATTGAGGAGCGGGTGTCATCGGCCGGCGGCGGATGGCTCGTCAGTTGGAAGGATCGCGGCGCGGTAAGCTCCGAACTTCCCGATCCAAAGAGCTTCAAAGTGGTCGAGAGATTCCGCGGCGACCATCTCGCGATTTACCGAATCACACCGGCGCTCAAATGACGCAAAGCGCAATGCGACGCGGCTCGGCTCGCGCGTTTCAGACGGAGTAGGCGGCTCGCTGCAATCCGAGCTGATAGCGCGTCGCGTCGATCAGGTTCTGCATCAGGGCCAGCACGGTCATGGGGCCGGTGCCACCCGGATTGAGCGTAATCCATCCCGCGACTTCCTTCACTGCTTCGAAATCTACATCGCCGATGAATCTACCGGGACCGACGCGTCTGAAGCCGACGTCAATCACGCAGGCGCCCGGCTTCACCATATCCGCCGTGATCAGATAGGGCCGGCCGGTGTTCGTGCCAACGCACGGGACGAGGATATCGGCCTCGCGGCAAATCGCGGCGAGGTCGCGCGTGTGGCGATGGCACCACGTAACTGTCGCGTTGCGCAGTCGCCCGCCGAGAATGAGAGCGGTCGGCTTGCCAGCGATGTCGCTGCGCCCGACAACCACGGCGCGCGCACCCGCAACGGGTACCCGGTAGTAGTCGAGCAAGGTGAGCACGCCGCGCGGAGTGCACGGGATGAAGCGTCCCCACTGACCGCGATAAAAGCCCCCGACGCTGGACGCGCCGATGGCGTCGAGATCTTTTTCCGGCGCGATCGCATCGAACAGGCGGAAGCGATCGACGCAATCGGGGATCGGCAACTGGAGCAGTATCGCATTGACGCGCGCGTCGGCGTTGAGTTCCTCGATCACGCCCAGCAACGCGTCGGTGGTCGCATTCGCCGACGGCATCCGCACCGTGCGGCTGTCGCATCCAAGCTCGCCAGCCACGCGCTGCTTATTCTTTATATATTGGCGTGAGGCAGGATCGTCGCCGACCAGGATCGCCGCCAGCGATGGCGTGCGTCCGAACTCACGCTTGATCTCGTCGACGTGGGCGCGCAACTCCGGCATCAGATGCGCGCTCAGCGCCCGGCCATCCATGATGATTGCACCATCGGGTATCAGTCGATTATAGCACCGGATCGCGGCGAGCAAGGCGCTGTGGACAGAGGTCGGGCGGTTGTTGGCAGATCACGCGCGGTTGTCTCGTTCGGCTCAAAAAGGTCTGTTAGGATTTTGCCGCTGATGAATGCGCCCAAGCGGACTGTTCTGTTTGACCTTCACCAGAAACTCGGCGCACGGATGACGGTTTTCGGTGGTTTCGAGATGCCCGTCAGTTACAGCGGGATCATCGAGGAGCATCTTGCGGTCCGCAATTCGGCGGGAATTTTCGATCTGAGTCACATGGGCGAGTTTGAAATCAGCGGACCGCACGCACTCGGAACAATCGAGCGGGCGTTCACCAATTCCGCGGCGCGGCTCAAGCAAGGCCACGCGCAGTACACGATCATGTGCGCGGAGGACGGCGGGACGATCGACGACTTGATCGTGTATCGACTCGGATCGGAACGCTACATGCTCTGCGTCAACGCAGCCAACATCGAGAAAGATCGCGAATGGATTGCCGAACTCAACCTCGGGCGGGCAAAGTTCGAGGATGTTAGCGAAGCCACCGCGCTGATCGCGGTTCAGGGACCGCACGCCGCCGCGCTATTGGCAATGCTGGCGAATTTTCCAATCGGCAACGTCGCGCGTTTCGGCGTCGCCAGCGGACAAATCGCGGGAGTCACCTGCATTGCGGCGCGCACCGGCTACACGGGCGAAGATGGCTTCGAGCTGTTCGTGGAAAACGCCGGCGCGCGCCAATTGTTCGAAGCCATTCTCGACGCCGGGGCTGGCATCGATGCCAAACCGGTCGGACTGGGCGCGCGTGACACACTGCGGCTCGAAGCGGGGTTACCGCTGTACGGTCACGAACTCGATCGCAATTCGTCGCCGCTTGAAGCGGGCTTGGCGGCCTTCGTAAAGCTGGGACGTCCGTTCATCGGCGGGGCAGCACTTGCCGCGCAACACGCCCGGGGGCTGAAGAAAACGTTGGTCGGGTTACAGACCGACGACGGCAGGATGGTCGCGCGTCAGGGCTACCGAGTATTTCGAAACGGCAATGAGGCTGGCGTGGTGACGAGCGGGACGTTCGCGCCGTCGATTCAACGGCCAATCGCGATGGCATATCTCACGGCCGCAGGGGCGAAGAATCCGCCAGCCGTGGGCGAATCGCTCCAAGTTGAAATTCGCGAGCGCAAAATCAAGGCGACCATCGTACCGCGACCATTCTATCGGCGCGATGAGCCACCTGCGGCATCAACTGCGCGCGTGTGATTGAATTGTTGGTGAAGCGGAAGGGGAGCCCGGCGGAGGACAAGTTGATTCCATGAGATTCATGCCACATAGCGAGAGCGATGTCGCGGCGATGCTCGAGACGATCGGCGCAAAGCACCTTGATGACCTGATCGCGCATGTGCCGGCGAACCTGCGCGCGAGCGCGACAATCAATCTCGACCGCGGGTGCAGCGAAGCGGATGTAGTCCGCGAGATTTCAGCGCTGGCGGCTCGCAACACGGGTGCGTCGGGTTTCGTAAGCTTCCTGGGCGCCGGTTACTACCGCCATTACGTGCCCGCCGCGGTGCGCGCTGTTATCGCGCGCGCCGAGTTCGCGACCAGCTACACGCCTTACCAGGCCGAGGCGAGCCAGGGGACCACGCAGGCGATTTTCGAGTTTCAGACCCTGATCACGCAACTCACCGCGATGGAGGTCGCCAACGCCAGCATGTACGACGGCGCGTCGGCGGCGGCCGAGGCGGTTCTGATGGCGCGACGGTTGATGCCCAGGCGCCAGGTCGTCGCACTCTCGCGAGCGCTGTGGCCGGAGTATCGCGCGACCATTCGCACCTACCTGAGTGCACTTGAGGGACTCGACATCGTCGAGGTTCCGTTTGACGACGCGACTGGCGCGACCGACGCATCCACGCTCGATCGTATCGCAAACGATCGCTTGCTGTGCATGGTCACCGGCTATCCCAACGCGTTCGGCATAGTCGAACCGCTTGGCGCGATCGCTCAAACGACGCATCGCGCGGGAGCACTCGCCATTTCCGCCACTGCCGAGGGCATCGCGCTCGGATTGCTTCGCGCACCGGGCGAACTTGGCATCGACATCGCGGTCGGCGAGGGTCAAAGCTTCGGGTTGCCGCTTCAATTCGGCGGACCCGGCGTTGGCTTCATCGCCGCGCGGCTGACCCATCTGCGCCAGATGCCCGGCCGGTTGGTGGGACAGACTCGCGATCGTGACGGTCGCCGCGCGTTTTGCCTAACGCTCAATGCGCGCGAGCAGCATATCCGCCGCGAACAGGCGACCTCGAACATCTGCACCAATCATTCTCTGTGTGCGCTGGCGGCGACGGTCTATCTCTCGCTGATGGGTCGCAGTGGATTGCGCGAGCTGGCGGAGCGAAACGTCGAGCTGGCGCATCAGGCGGCCGCGACGCTGGAAAGCGCGGGCGTCGGCCGGCGCTTTTCGGGACCGTTCTTCAACGAATTCGCGTTGAAGCTTGCGAACCCTTCGGCCGCTCTGGAAGCGGCGGAGCGCAAGCAGATCCTTGCCGGCGTCGCACTCGGCAACGATTATTCCGAACTCTCCGACGCGCTCCTGGTTTCGGTCACTGAAATGAATCGCGCCGACGAGTTCAGCCTGCTTGCGGCGGCAATTGCGGAGGTGCGGTGAGATGGCAAGTGCGAGCAGAATCGGCCCAGCTATGGTCCCTGAAACTCCTTCGACGACCGACCGGAGCGAGGCGGCGGCAGGCGTGCCGCTTATTTTCGAACTTTCATCCGAGGGTCGCCGCGCAACGGACCTGTCGCCGCGTGCTGCCGGCGCGCGGCGCGGCGCTGAAATCATCGGCGTGGAGCTTTGCCGCGAAGATCTTCCGGGCTTTCCCGAACTCAGCGAGCCGCAGGTGCTGCGGCATTTCCTGCGCCTGTCGCAGCTCAACTTCGCGCAGGCGCTCCAGTTCTATCCGCTTGGATCGTGCACGATGAAGTACAACCCCGTCGTAAACGACGAGCTGGCGGCGCTCCCGGGGCTGGCCGGGCTGCATCCCGCGACCCCAGCGCATCTGGCCCAGGGCGCGCTCGAACTGATCGCGCGGATGGAAGCGGTGCTCGCCGAGATCACCGGAATGGACGCGGTGTCGCTGCATCCCGCAGCCGGTGCGCAAGGCGAGTTGACGGGGCTGCTGATGGTCCGCGCGTATCATCGCAAGCGCGGCGAAGTGCGGCACAAGGTGATCATCCCGGATACTGCGCACGGCACGAATCCGGCCAGTTGCACGCTGGCGGGCTTCGAAGTGATCGTCGCGAAATCGAACCGGCGCGGCTACCTGGAAGCGGCAGAGGTTCGCCGGCTGGTGAGCGGCGACGTGGCCGCGATGATGGTGACGAATCCAAACACGCTCGGAATTTTCGAGCCGGAAATTCGGGATATCGCGGCAGCATTGCATGACCGCGGCGCGATGCTCTACCTGGACGGCGCGAACATGAACGCACTGCTGGGCGTGGCGAAGCCCGGACACATGGGCGCGGATATAGTCCAACTGAATTTGCACAAGAGTTTTTCGACTCCGCACGGCGGTGGTGGGCCGGGCGCAGGACCGGTCGCGGTGAAAAAGCATCTCGAGCCGTTCCTGCCGCTGCCGCGCTTGAGGCGTTGCGGCGCGGGCTATGAATTCGACGTCGAGCGGCCGGATTCGATCGGGCGGATGCGATCGTTTCACAACAATTTCGGAATGATCGTGCGCGCGTACGCGTATATCCTGGCGCTCGGGGGCGACGGGCTGGGGATGGCGAGCCGGCTGGCGATCCTCGGTGCGAATTACGTCCGCAAACGGCTGCAACCGCACTTTCCGAGCGCGACCGGCGAGCCTTCGATGCATGAATGCGTGCTCTCGCACGAGTTGGAAAAACGCGCCGGCGTGAGCACGCTCGAGATCGCCAAACGCCTGCTCGATTTCGGAATCCATCCGCCGACGATCTATTTTCCGCTGGTGGTGCCGGGTGCGCTGATGATTGAACCGACCGAGACCGAGAGCAAGGAAATCCTTGACAGCTTCGTCGATGCGATGGAACGGATTTACGACGAAGCGTTGAACGACCCCGAGCGCGTCAAAAGAGCGCCGCAGACCTTGCCAGTCTCGCGCGTGGACGAGGCCGGGGCCGCGCGCCGCCCGATTCTGAGGTGGGTGAAAAAGGCGTAGCGTCAGCGCACTCGCGCGCTCGCCCTCGCCCGCCACTTGATTACTCGCGCCGCCTCTTTTTTGGAAGGGCCAAGCAGAGACAGAGCCTTTGCGCAGTCGTCGGGCGTGTTCACGTTGAAGAAACTATGCAGGTGTGGATCGAGAACGAGAAGATCGGTCTCAGAAATCCGCCTCGTCTTGACCGCATCGGCGATCGCAATCAGACGCGACTCTCCCCGCATGGCAAGCGCCGCGAGCGCGCTGGCACATCGCTTGCGATACGCGGCGTGCAGCGGTTGAAGTTTTTCACCAACGATTGGAATCGCCGCGTCGAAGTCACCAAGCATCGCTACGATCGCCGCCGCGACATCGGAATCGAGCAGCGGCAGATCGCATGAGCAAGCGAACGCGATTTCATTGGTAACAGCGTCCAAGCCGCGCCGGAGCGCGTCTAAGGGCCCCTGAAACGCGGTCTCGTCACGTATTGTCTTTATCGCGGGAACATCTATTTGAGGCGAATCCTCAGACTCGGGGGCCGCGACGACCACGATCTCCGCAAAGCGCCGTTTCAGCTCGGAGATGATTCTCGTCAGCAGCGGGACACCGGCGAAATCGAGAGCCGCTTTCGGCCGGCCCATCCGGGAGCTACGCCCTCCGGCAATGACGATCGCACTGGCGGCAACGATCGGGCTCATGGCGCGGAATCTAACAAAAGAATCCGCGGCAATCGTGGCATCAGAACACTAATCCGCCGCGGCGTTGCTCTCGGGCGCGCGATTTGCGCGTAATTCGGTGCCGACGATCCGCAGGACCTCGGGATGAAAGATCAGTGCAAGATGCCCAACCTCGTGCAGCGTCACGATCCGCGCGAACGCGGCGCGGTTGATCAGCGCCTCGATCGGCGCCGGCACGATAGGGTCGTCATCGCCGAAAATCCCGGTCTCGGTGGGACTCCATTGACCGTACGAATACGGCGAGCCGAGCGTGACGAGCGATCGTACTGCACCGTTGGGTGCGCCAGCCGCGTAGCGCCGGGCTACGGCGCCGCCCAGGCTGTGGCCGATCAGATGAGTGCCCTTTCCGCCGGATTTTTCCTCTATGATGCGCCGCAAGCCGCGCGGCAGAATCATCGACCGACTGCCATCGCGGATACTCGAAGTATGACACGTTATCGAATCCCGCCAGCCGCAGGTACGCTGCAAGTGCCAGCAGATTGGCGCGGCTGCCGCCGAAGCCGTGGAGAAGAATGACGGGTTCGCTGGCCGGCGCGTGGAAGTACGGCTCGCCCCTTTTTACCAGCCAATCCAGCGGATATGAGCCGATCAATGCGCCTGCAGCAGCGATTTCAGTAATGAGAGTTCTCGAGTTCACTATTTTCCGTGCTCCCGCATGCACCCTTTTTCTGCGCTTAGAAGGTAACCACGCGCTATCTCCTTGGCAACCCGGCTCAGCGGAGGTTTGCGCCTGCGCGTGTGACCGGCGCACAATGCCAACAACGCGACGCCCCCACCATCAGTTCCATGCCACGGCGCCCTATCGAGGTGACGGTTATGAGCGAAGCCAAGAGAGAATCGAAAGGACCGGTGCGCGGATACTTCTTCGACAAATCGGTGGTCGTAACAGGGGCGTCGAGTGGAATCGGCCACGACGTCGCCCTTGCGTTTGGCGAACAAGGGGCGCAGGTTGCGCTGCTCGCACGCCGGCGCGTGCAGCTCGAAGAACTCGCGCATAAAATCAACAAGGCAGGCGGCAAAACGCTCGCGCTCGATTGCGACGTGACCGATCGCGCGCGCGTGTTCTGGGCGATAGAGCAGGTTAAAGAAGCATTCGGAAGAGTTGACATCCTGATCAACTCGGCGGGATTGCTCATCGCGGATCCGGTCGAACAGATGCGCCCCGAAGACCTCGAAAAGATGATGGCGGTAAACGTCTTCGGCGCGCTCAACGCGATGCAGGCTGTGCTGCCCCTGATGCGCAAGGCCAAGTCAGGCAACATCGTGAACATCGCGTCGCTGGCGGGACGCCGCGGCATGAGTCCGCTCGGCGGCTACAGCTCGACCAAATTTGCGCTGGTGGGAATGACCGAAGCTCTGCGCATCGAGCTGTTCAACACCGGGATAAGAGTGTCGCTCGTGATGCCCGGAGTGATCGACACGCCCATGGCGCACAATGCGCCAAGCACGATTCGCACTGAAAGCGCGTTTCCGCCCTGATGGCGATGCCGCCGCGATGGGTGACGTGGGCGGTGCTGGCGGCGGCCGCGTTCGGGCTGACGGAAGTGGACGTTCCTCCCGGCGCGGCAGTCGCGGAGAAACTCGCGTCGTTGTTCCCGGGCGTCACCGATGCGTTGCTCGAGCGTCGGCACCAGGATCATGCAGAGCGCGGAAGCATTTATGGGCGGCTCGGACAAAGCGGAGCCCAAACCGAAGTCGTAATTGTGTAGCTAACACCTACATGAAGTATGGCTTCGACAGCTCGTCGAATTTGCCGTACATCAGCCACACCCGCACGTTGAATGCGTGTGGATGCTCGACGGGCTCGCGGCCTACCGTCTTGAGCCCGAGCTGTTTGTACATCTGGTAAAGCGGCTCAACCGGATTTGTGATTAACAACTTGGGACGGCGCGAAAAAACAAACAATCGCGCGGTGTCCGACATCATCTTGACCAGGCCCTTGCCCTGGTAGTTCGGGTCGATCACCATCCCGCCAAACTCGAACACTTCCGACGCGAGCATCCCTTGAACAACTGCGGCGGATACAGATGGCCAAGCGTCAGCGGCGCTTCAGCCAGGCATCGCGCCCAAAACGCGCCAATCAGCGGCGGCCGCCGCCGCTCCTTGCCCGGACCCACCGCGTAGAGGCCAAAATGGATCGCAAGCGGCCATAGCAGCACGTGCACGCGCTTTTCCTGTACGTTTAGCGTTCTCCAGGTCCGCTTGTGGAGCGCGGCGAGCTCGCGCAAACCCATCGGAGTGCCGATGGGACGAACTTCGAGCCGCCCTTCGGGCTCCGAACGCTTCGCCGGACGCAGCGGCGGAGATTCAGGCTCGCGCGCTTCGGTCTTGGCATTTTCTTGCGGAACCTTCTCTTCGGTAGTGATTGTTCGGTAAGCGTCTCGATGGGATTTGCGGGATTGACTGTCTGTGGGTGCGGCGAGGCACTCGCCGACGAGATCATCGCCTCGATCGGGTCATCGTTCTTCTCGGCCGCCATCAGTGAACCCCGCCGCGCCGCCGGACCTCCGGCGACGCCGATTTCACACCGCCCACTTAAGGCCGTCCCCCGGGACGGCTCATCCTCACGCCATAGACGTGCGCCGGCCGCAATCGGTCTGATGCGACGCGACGCCGACCACTACTGGCTCACTGCCGTCAATATAAGGGAATCGACGGGGTCAAACGAAACATGGTTGACCCCCGAAAGCGTGATTTTTTTACTTTCCCCGAACGGAGCCCAGCCCGCGGCAGCACAAAAAAAGGGCGCCCAGTTGGGCGCCCTTGCCGGATAACTCGAACTGTTTCGATTACCGCGTTCCGCGGCAATCCTTATCGCTTGAC
>CAWDTQ010000004.1:0-19208 GCA_963805315.1 uncultured delta proteobacterium | reverse complement strand
TCGCGCCGGGAGGGTTTTATGCGAATCAGCGGAAGGACAGATAGTCCGGTCGTCGCATGATCTGATTCTGATCGTCGGCGCGGTGATCGCGATTGCGATGATTGTCGCCAAGATGGTTCACAACTGGCGCAATTTGCCCACGAACCTGGGGGAGTCTAATGCATCCGTAATGGTAGCGGACAACCGTCTCGCGCCACGGTGATCGTCTTTCGGGCTTCGGGTTGCGATTCGGTAAGAGGGGACGCGTCGCCATCCAAGCCGCGGTATCGACAGGCCCGGAAGGCCGGGCCTGTCTCCGTTTTGACTCCAATCGAGCCGCGCACAACCGCGATTCTGTGCGTAACCGCCCTTAGCAGCCATAGACGCGCTGCAGTCACGTCAGTAAAATCCCTGCGCAACAGGGCGTTAGCATTCGGCGGGGAAAGTGACAGGGCGATCGTTGCGTGGTTTGGTGCTGGGTATGGCGGCGCTCGTCGCAGTTATCTCCGGCGCGGATGCTGATCGGTCATGCGGCGATCGTGCCGGGGCGATCTCCCGCCGCCCACTCGGCGATGCGCGCATTGGAGCCGGGCTACTCCGGCACATTTCTTATATCGCAACGATAATTTCCGCACCGGGCAAAACCTCGCCGAGACCATTCTGACTCCCTCGACGGTCACTCCGTCGAAATTCGGCCTGCTGTTCACCGACGCTATCGACGCCGCCGCCTACGCGCAGCCGCTCTACGTCCCCAACGTGTCGATTCCGGGCCAGGGACCACACAACGTAGTTTACGTCGCGACCGAGAACGACAGCGTTTACGCATTTGACGCGGACGGGCCCGGCCCGGCGCTCTGGCATACCAGCTTCATCAATCCCGCCGCGGGAATTACCGCGGTGCCGGCGAGCGATATCGGATGCGGCGACCTGGTGCCGATTATCGGCATCACCGCCACTCCCGTTATCGACCCGCTCTACGGGACGCTGTATGTCGTTTCCAAGGTCAAGCTGAGCCCCGGTAATTATCAGCAGCAACTTCACGCGCTTGATATCACGACCGGCCTGGAGCAGCCGAATAGTCCGGTCACGATTGCGGCGAGCGTACCGGGAACCGGAGCAGACGCCGTCAAGGGCATAGTCTCTTTTGATCCCTTGTTGCAGCAGGACCGCCCGGCACTGACGCTCGCCAACGGCGTGGTCTATCTGAGCTTCGCGTCGCATTGCGACATTGGGCCGTATCACGGCTGGATTCTCGGCTATGACGAGACCTCATTGGCGCAAGTGGTTGTGTTCAATACTTCGCCCAACGGCGACCAGGCTGGTATCTGGGAGTCGGGATGCGGTCCGGGCGTCGATACCAACGGCGACCTGATCGCCATAACCGGCCAACGGAAGCTTCGATACCTCCACTCCCAGAATTAATTACGGCGACAGTTTTCTGCGCCTGACGCCCGGGGGCGGCACGATGTCGGTCACGAGTTTCTTCACCCCGCTCAACGAGTTGGTGCTCGAGGACGACGACCTCGACATGGGTTCGGGCGGTAACCTGCTGCTGCCCGATCAACCCGGGCCGAATCCTCACCTGATGGTCGGCATCGGCAAGGTCGGCACAATCTACCTGGTGAATCGCGACAGCATGGGCGGCTTCAATGCCACCACGGACCAGATGGTGCAGGAACTGCCGGCCGAAGTCGGTGGAATGTTCAGCACGCCCGCGTATTGGCAGGGAGACGCTGCCGATTGTCGGCCTGCAGAACATGATCTACACGATTGGCGGAGCCGATCAGCCGAAGATGTTCGTCATCTCCAACGGATTGATCCAGACGCCGCCTGAAGCGGCCTCGGTGAACTACACTTTTCGATATCCCGGCGGATCTCCCGTCATCTCTGCCAATGGCGCCACCGGCGGTATTCTGTGGGCGCTCGAAACTTCGCAATGGAATACGGGCGGCCCCTCGACTCTCTATGCTTTCGACGCGACCAACCTGAAGCCACCAAGCTTTACGACAGTAATCAATTCAGCTGCGGACCAACCCGGGACTGGCAGTGAAGTTCACCGTCCCCACCGTCGCGAACGGATCGGTTTATGTGGGGACGCAGACCCGGCTCGCGGTGTTCGGATTGTTCCCCGATGGAAGAGGAGCGCGACACCCACCGCGACTGCCACGGCATCCGCACGCGACCCCGACCGCGAGCGTCACCGCCACTGTTTCGGCGACGCCAACCTTACCGCGACGCCTTCCGCGACCGACAGCGACCGCGAGCGTTACCGCGACGCCCTCCGCGTACGCACCGCGACCGCGACACCCCAGCCACAATTTCCGCGACGCCGGCGCCTCCGCGACCGCCGGCTGCCACGCGGCGCCGACGTCCAGCATCACGGCCACGCCGACCGCCTCTCCGAGCCCGGTTTTCGCGACGCTCTACGCCAAACCGCAGTCGATTTCGTTCTCAGATCAGGTCGTCGGTCATCAGAGCAAGCCGGCCAGGTAATCGTGACCAATACCGCTGCGACAAACGCGGTGACAATGTCGGCGCTGACTGTGACCAGCGGCTTTGTCGTGACCGCGAGCAATTGTCCGGCGGTGCTGAATCCCGCGCCTCGTGCACGATTGGCGTCGCATTCGAACCGATCGCGAAGGGCAAGCTGGTTGGGCAGTTGCAGTTGAACAGTAACGCCGAGTACGGAGTGCGCACGATCAAGCTGAAAGGCAAAGGCCTCGCGCCGAAATTGAAGACGCCAAAATCCGTCCGCCTTGGACAGGTGTTGACTGACGCCGTCAGCGCGGCTCAAAGCATCACGCTGGTCAATGACAGTGCGACGCCGATTTCCTTCACGACGGCGCCCGCTGCCACTCCGCCGTTCGCTGTCAACGTGACCGCCAGCACCTGCGGGACCATCGCGGCGAACGGCGGCACTTGCACAATCTCGGTCGAGTTGCTCTGCATCAACGCGGCAAATACGTGGGGACGCTCGAACTCCAGGATGACGCCGCCAACAGTCCGCAACACATAAAGCTCTTCGGCAATTCGAGGTAGACGATCGCAGGTCGGAAGCTACGGCTTGCCGGGGATTTCGCGATTCGAAAGCCTTAACCAATCCACGTGCGCCTCGCGCGCAGCAAGCATCGCGATGCAGGCCGCTCAACCAAACCCCTCCGTAGAACAAGCGAAACCCAATGGGTGGATTCCGCGGCCGCGGCGCTACCTGGCGGCGCTGTTCGCGATGCTGATGTCGGCCACGATTTTCGAAGGCTACGACATCACGATCTTTCACCTGGCGACGCCGGAAATCGCGCGCACCTTTCACCTCGGCTCATCCCGCCATCGGGCTGATGGCGACGATCGTCCGGTTCGGCGGGATGCTGTCGTTCTTCGTGGTAATCCTGGCCGATCGTTACGGCCGGAAACCGATCATCTCGACGACGGTGCTTTGTTACACGACGCTGACCTTGTTCACCGCAATTTCGCGCGGCGTGGGATTCGCTTCACGCTCTTTCAAAGCCTGGCGCAGATATTTCTTGCGGCCGAATTCGGTGTCGCGGTGACGATGATCAGCGAGGAATTCCCCGACGCCCGGCGCGGGCGCGCGATCGCGGCCCTGCACATGGTGGCATTCCTAGGCGTGACTGCCGCGGCATTGACCTACGCGCTGATGGCCGAGTCGCGGTGGGCATGGCGTGGGATGTACCGGCTCCTGGGATCGCGCCGCTGGTAATGATTTGGTACCTGCGCCGGGCTGCGCGAGACCGCCCGCTTCGTCGCGCACGAGCGCTCGCGGACGATGGCAGGACAGGCGCGCCCGGCCTTCTGGACTTCGATTCGCAATTGCCTGACGCCACTGGCCGGACCCTATCGCTCGCGCCTGCTGGTGATGGCCGGGTTGTGGAACTCGATCGGGCTGATCGGCGGCCCGATGATTACCTACTTCAGCCTGTTCGCCAAACGGGACCATCATTGGAAATCGCACCAGGTCGCCGCGGCGATAATCCTCGCTTACGCGATGGGCACCATCGGCAGCATGCTGAGCGGATTCCTGATGGATCGGCTCGGTCGAAGATTCACCACCAGCTTCTTCTACTTGCTGTCGGCGGCCCGCGATGTATGTGCTGTTCACCAGCGATACGTACGGCGCGATCCTCGCGGGCGAAGTCGTCACGATGTTTGCGTATCAGGCGGCGCGCACCGCGACCCCGGCGCTCTCCACAGAATTGTTTCCGACCGCCATTCGGGCGACCGGCTACAGTCTCTGCGTGCAGGTGATCGGGCAGATCTGTGGGATGCTGTCGCCGGTCGCGATCGGTTTGCTCTCGAGGTCGCTGGGCGGTTTGGGCAACGCGGCGTCGATCTTCGTCTCGGCTCGCTGTTCGGCGTCGTGCTGGTTTGGTGGTTCGTCCCCGAGACCCGCGGCAAGACGCTCGAGGAGTTGTCGCCGAGCGTCGCCGAAGCTCCTCCCGTCACGACCGAGTGAATCGGCGGTCGTAGCTGCAGAGCCTGGATCTGATCTCGTTCACGATGGCTCCTGGAGCCGCTGAGATATCGACGATGATCGCGTTGCTCGGCTCTTCGAGTGTGTCGAACTGACTCTGGAGCAAATCCGGATTCATGAAATGTCCCGCGCGATCGCGCAGCCGTTTTGCGATCACTTCTTTCGATCCCTTAAGATAGACGATCTTCACCGAATTCGGATCGACGACAATCTCGTCGCGGTACGCTTGCTTGAGCGCCGAGCACGCTACGACGCCATAGCGGCCGTCCGCGAGCATCGCCTCGGTCAACTTTCGAATTGCGCTCAGCCACGGCGCGCGATCGGCGTCATCGAGCGCGATCCCGCTATGCATCTTGCGCTTGCTCGCGTCGGTGTGAAGGTCGTCGCCGTCGTGAAACTTCCATCCGAGCGACGACGCGAACGCGCGCCCGATCGTAGTCTTGCCGCGCCCGTCACTCCCATAGCGATTACGACCGTGGATTTGCTTTTCATCTGACCAGCGTCGTGCGAGGCAGTATAGCGCTTCCTTGACAGTTCGCGGGGGCCGTCTAACATACGATTGTTAGCGAATCGACGCGACCGCTTCGGAGGTATCGCAATGGCAGGCGCAAATATCAACGAAATCAACGAACCGAACCGTTGGCGGCTCGACACGCCGGGGCATCAGGGATGGAAGCGCACCGCGCGCCCGATGATCCGAATCGTTCCTGATGATCTCGGCGGATTGCCATGCGCAGGAGCCCGCCAATCTGTGGGCCGAGCGCATCGATAAGAAGTTTCGCGATCGCTTGCCGCGTGTCGAAGTCGACGAGAACGGCGTCAAGTGGAGTATCTCCGAAGGATGGGCGCGGTCGCGCCTGCTCGACAGCTCGCTCACCGGCGAAGACCTCTATCGCAACAGCCGCGGCTACGATCCGGCAGCGGCTGCGCGATCACGTGCGCGACGGCATCGATGCGGAAATCATTTTCCCGAACAAGGGACTCACGATGTGGGCGACCTCCGACGCCGAGTTCGCGCACGCGCAATGCAAGATCTGGAACGACTGGGCGTGGGAGACCTTCGGCAAGTACAACGATCGCATGTCGCCGATGGCCGCGATCGCGACCGCCGACGTGACCGCCGACCGCCGAAATCCAGCGCGTCGCGAAACTGGGATTTCGCGGCCTCACGCTGCCATGCAAACCGATCTTCGGCGCGCATGACGCGCGTCATCCCAACTACAACCTGCGGATGTTCGATCCGATGTGGGCGGCGATCCAGGACGCCGACCTGCCGATCACCTTCCACGTCTCGACCGGACGCGATCCGCGCGCGGCGCGCAAAGACGGCGGCGCGGTGATCAATTACGTTTCGCATTCGCTGGTGCCGACCATCGAGCCGGTCGCGCATCTCTGCGCCTCGGGCGTGATCGAGCGCTTCCCGGCATCAGTTTCGCGGCGATCGAATCGGGCATCGGATGGGTCGCGTGGGCGCTCGAAGCGATGGACGAGGCCTATGTCAAGCATCACATGTGGGCGTTCCCGAAGATGAAGAAGAAGCCGAGCGAGTATTTCCACCAACGGCTTCGCGTCGTTCCAGGAAGATCCGGTCGGGCTCGACCTCGCGGTGAAGTACAACCTGGTGGACAATTTCCTGTGGGCGAACGACTATCCGCATCACGAGGGCTCGCTGGCCGCATTCGTCGCAGGCTATCGAGCGCCAGATGAGCGATCTGAACGACGACGAGCGCGCGAAGATTCTCGGCCTCAATGCGGCGAAGCTGTGGAAGTTCGACGTCGACAAGCTGACGAAGTCGCATCGCAAACGAGTGGCGGCAGAATCGAACCGGCTGATTCGATGCCGTCGCGAATTTTCGCATCACTACGCCAACCTCGACGGCGTGCGGATCCACTACGTCAAGATGGGGCAAGGAAGCCCCGTCGTGTCTGCTGCACGGATGGCCGCAGACCTGGTACGAATGGCGCCGCGTGATGCCGCTGCTCGCCGACAAATATTCGCTCGTCGCGCCCGACATGCGCGGCCTCGGCGATTCCTCGCGGCCCACTTCCGGCTACGACAAGAAAACCGTCGCCAACGACATCTGGCTGCTGATGCACAGCCATTTCGGGCACAAGCGCTTCGCTGTCGTCGGCCATGATTGGGGCGCGCCGGTTGCGTTTCGCCTCGCCGCCGATCATCCGAGCGGAAGTGACGCATCTCGCGATGCTCGACGTGCCCGTCCCCGGCGATCAACCTGCCGGCGCGCGCGATTGGTGGCGGCGCGCGATGGTGGCATCTGTTCCACCAGGTGCCCGATCTGCCGGAAGCGCTCGTGTATGGCCGCGAACGGCTCTATCTCGAGTTCTTCTACATGAACGGATGCGATCTGGCCGGCGCGATTGGCGACGCCGACATCGCCGAATACGTGCGCACCTACTCGCAGCCGGGCGCGATGCGCGCGGGCTTCAACTTCTATCGCGCGCTGCCGACAGGACGTCGCCGACAATCGCGCCACGTTTGCGACGGGATTCAAACTCCCGATGCCGACGCTGGGACTCGGCGGCGGCGGTCCGCGCGGCCGCGGCGATCTGGTAGTCGAATCGCTCCGCCGCGTCGCATTCACGCATCCGGCGGCTCAATCGCGACTGCGGCCATTTCATCCCCGAAGAGAAACCGGTCGAGCTCGCCAACCAGTTGCGCGAGTTCCTGGCGAAGTAGATTTCCTCGCACGTAAGAAAAGCGGCATGACCCAAACGCTAGCGGGCAAAAAAGGGCTGGTCGTCGGCATCGCCAATGAGCATTCGATTGCGTGGGGTTCGCGCGAAAGCATTTTTGCAGGCCGAAGGCGCGGAACTGGCCATCACTTATCTGAACGCGAAGGCGAAACCCTATGTGCGCCCGCTGGCGCAGCAGGTCGGAGCATCGAGTCATTCTTCCGCTCGACGTGCGCGACGACGCGCAGATGGAAGCCGTATTTGACGCCGTTAAAGCCAAGTGGGGAAGCTCGATTTTCTGCTGCATGCGATTGCCTTCGCGCCGAAAGAGGATTTGCGCGGCCGCGTGGCAGACTGTTCAGCGGCAGGGGTTTCTGACCGCGATGGATATTTCCTGCTATTCGTTCATCCGCATGGCGCACTTCGCCGAGCCGCTGATGACGGCAGGCGGCTGCCTGCTGACCACGAGCAATTACGGCGGCGAACATAGTCGTCGAGCATTACAACATCATGGGGCCGGTGAAATCGGCGCTGGAAGGTGCGGTCAAATATCTCGCGGCGGAAATGGGCAAGAGCCGCATCCGCGTCAACGCCTTGTCGCCGAGGGCCGATCCTCGACGCGGGCAGCGGGTGGGCTGGCAGACTTCGAAGAGTTGTTGCGCGAGGCGCAGCGCAAAGTCGCCGCTCCACGAAACGCCGCTCATCGCCGATGTCGGCGCGATGGCGGCCTTCCTGGTAAGCGACGGCGCACGCCACATCACGGGCAATGTTACTTTTGTCGATAGCGGTACGCATGTCATGGGGTGAAGGCGAACAAAAGCCGAGTCGAGCGATGAGGTGCGGATGCATATGAGCATTCCGAACATACCGATCGGTATCGATTTCCGCTTTCGTTCGCGACCGCAGTTTGGTACGCCTCGCACATAATGTAATCGCCTGAGGAGAAACGCCGTGGATTTTAATATTCCTGCCGATGTAACCGCCTACCTGGCCGAGCTCGACGCGTTCATCGAGAAAGAAATCAAGCCGCTCGAACGCGAGAACGACAACATCCGTTTTTTCGACCATCGCCGCGAATGGGCGCGCACCGATTTCGAGCGCGACGGCCTGCCGCGCCATGAATGGGAAGCGCTGCTCGGCGAGATGCGCCGGCGCGCCGACAAGGCCGGGCACTATCGCTACGCGCTGCCCAAGGAATACGGCGGCAAGGACGGCACCAACCTCGCGATGGCGATCA
Source organism: uncultured delta proteobacterium (assembly GCA_963805315.1). Lineage (GTDB taxonomy): Bacteria > Desulfobacterota > Binatia > Binatales > Binataceae > Binatus. The sequence goes on along the minus strand of CAWDTQ010000004.1, from coordinate 10,809 downwards.
TCCGCGAGTACCTGGCGGCCAAGGGGCTCGGCCTGCACAACGATTTGCAGAACGAAAGCTCGATCGTCGGCAATCTGCCGACCGTGCTGATGTTTCGCGACTTCGGCAACGAGCAGCAGAAAAAAGAATTCATCCCCAAGCTGCTCGACGGCTCGATGCGCATCGCGTTCGGACTCACCGAGCCCAATCACGGCTCCGACGCGACCTGGATGGAGACGCGCGGCGTTCGCGACGGCGACCACTGGAAAATCACCGGCGCAAAAATGTGGAACACCGGCCTGCACGTCGCCACCCACGATTTCGTGTTCGCGCGCACCAGCGGCAAAGACGGCAGCCCGCGCGGCATCACGTGCTTCATCGTCCCGACCAAAAGCGCGGGCTTCAAAATCGAAGAGTACATGTGGACCTTCAACATGCCGACCGACCATCCGCGCATCTCGTTGACGGACGTTGCAGTGCCGGCCGACGCGATTCTTGGCGATCCTGAGAACGGTCTCGCGGTGGCGCAGCTTTTCGTCCACGAGAATCGCATTCGCCAGGCGGCGAGCTCGTTGGGCGCGGCGCAATATTGCATCAATGAAAGCGTGAAGTACGCCAAGCAGCGCAAGCCGTTCGGCAAACCGCTGTCGAGCAACCAGGCGATTCAATGGCCGCTGGTCGAGCTGCACACCGAAGCCGAGATGATCCGCAATCTCATCCAGAAGACCGCGTGGCAGATGGATCAAATGTCGAAGCCGGAGGTCGCGCTCAAACTTTCCGACAAGGTCGCGATGTGCAACTACCGCGCGAACCGGCTGGTCTGCGACGCGGCGGACCGCGCGATGCAGGTGCATGGCGCGATCGGATATTCGCGGCACAAGCCGTTCGAGCACATTTTCCGGCATCACCGGCGCTATCGCATCACCGAGGGCTCGGAGGAAATCCAGATGCGGCGCGTCGCGCAATACCTGTTCGGATTTTTCAAGGACCGAAAGGTGGCGGAGGAGTAGGAGCGGCTCGCGCGCGACAACAAGATGAGCAGCGAAGATTTCGCTGCGCGCCTGCAAGCTGCGATCGCGCGTCACGTCGGCGCGCCGGGAACCATCCACGATCTGCAACGTCTGACCGGCGGCGCCAACAAAACGACGTGGTCGTTCGACGCGGATGTCGCAGGCACGCGCGCGCAATTCATCCTGCAACTCGCCAGTCCGCGCGCCAACGACGAAAGCAATCCGCTGGCCGGAGTCTCGCCGCATCTGATCGCGGATGAAGACGCGCGCCTGATGATCGCGGCGGTCAAGGCGGGCGTCCCGGCCCCTCGCGTCCGCGCGATACTCAAGGACGACGACGGACTCGGCCCCGGCTACGTCACCGAAAGGGTGGCGGGAGAGACGCTCGCGACGAAAATCCTGCGCGAAGAACGTTTCGCCGGAGCGCGCGCGACGATGGCGAAGCAATGCGGCACGATCCTCGCCGCGATCCATCGCATCCCGCTCGCCGAAGTCCCGTTCCTGATGAAGCTGACGCCGCTCGAACACATCGCGGCGCAGCGCCGAATCATCGAGTTCTACGGATTTCACTCTGCCAGCGCTCGAACTGGGCCTCAAATGGGCGGAACAACATGCTCCGCGAAATACTCGTCACACGGTAGTGCACGGCGACTTCCGCGCCGGCAACTTCATCGTCGGCGAAGAGGGAATCCGCTGCGTGCTCGATTGGGAAATAGGACAGAGCGGCGACCCGATGCAGGATCTCGGCTGGGTCTGCGTCAAGACGTGGCGCTTCGGCGGCAAGAAACCGGTCGGTGGCTTCGGCACCCGCGAGGACCTGTTCGAGGCCTATGAGAAAGCCAGCGGCCACTCGGTCGATCCGGCGCACGTGCGCTTCTGGGAAGCCTACGGCAGCGTCCGCTGGGGCATCGGATGCTTCAGCATGGGCACTCGCGGCACCGAAGAAGTCGGAATCGAACGATGCGCGATCGGCCGCCGAGTCGAAGAGCCGCTGTGGGACTTTCTCAACCTGATCGAAGGCCGCGACTGACTATCTGACTGACTATAGGACTGACCAATGCCACAGAGTACACCGAAGGCCGCCGTTCTGCTCGAAGCCGCGGTCAAATACCTGGAATCGGAACTGATGCCGACGCTCGACGGCTACTATCGCTTCCAGACCCGCGTCACCGTCAATGTCCTGAATACCGTGCGCCGCGAATTGGAACTCCGCGCCGCGCAGGCCGAAGCCGAACGCTCGCGGCTGGTCGCAATACTCGGCCACAACGGCGAGGTCGAGGCGCTCAGCGTCGAGCTCGCAGAAAAGATTCGCGCAGGCGCAATCTCAATTGACGACCCCAGTCTGCGCGCCCATGTCCGCCAGTCGCTGGCCGACGCGCTCGCGATTAACAATCCCAAGTGGATGACTCGTTGACGCCTCCGCCGACAAGCCACTGGCCGCGCGACCTTCAGATCTTCGCCGGCATCTGCATCCTCTGGTCGGCAGTTCTGATGACGCGCTCAATCTTCAACCTGTCCGCTGGAGGAGTTCCACTCGAGGACGTAATCTTCGGCGTCAAGTTCTACGCCGACCAGGCACGCCTCACGATGGCTCTGCAAGCCATCATCATCGCCGCCTTCGGTATCGGAATCCTGATGCACCAGCGTTGGGGCCTGATCCTCGCGCTCCTCTACATGGCGCAAGTAATCATCGGCCACGTGATCTTCATCACGTCAAACCTGGGAGTAGATTCGCAACGCATCCACGTAAAGATCGCGTCGATCGAAAGCCCTATCGTCCTGTTGATCGCGCTTTACGTGTGGTACCGAGCCCGCCCGATGCTGCAACGAGCTTCGGCTGACGCGCCCTCGATTTCGTTGTGTGTGCATTGGTGGGCGGTGCAGGTTTCGAACCTGCGACCCCCGGCTTGTAAGCTGTGTTCCGGCCGAAATCGCCAATGCGATCGAGGATCATTCGGTAACGGTCGATATCAGCAAAACCCTTGGTGCAGAAGGGGTTTCTCGATCACAGGAGGATGCGATTCAGCGTTATCGAGTAGGATGAGCTGACATCGGGATAGGGCACAATTTCGGGCACAAAGGGCACAAAATTGGGCACAGTGATTTGGCGACTGCTGAGTAGCTACAGAGCGAAAGGATTTGCCGTCCTTAGGAAGGAGCTGACGGCGTGGCGATGGTTTCGGCGCCGCTGCGCTCGGGAATGTCGCCGACAATTTCGATGAATGAGTCACTCCCATGAAGCCTTCTTCGGATTCCATCGGCCAGTCGCGCGGTCTGCCAATGCGGGATCGAGCAGCGCCGCAGCTTCAGCATAGCCCGCGCGTAGGTCCGGGTCGACGCCGACCTCCTTTGCCAGCTTTCGGTACGGTACCGCCCAATCCGTCGGCGGGGGAGGGAGGCTATCGGGAAGACCTTGTTGACGCCTTCCCTCGAAGACTCCCACGAGCGCACTGCGAAGGCGCGCCGCGTCCAGCACCATGAGCTGTTTCACGAGGACAAGATCGACCAGATCTTTTGCGCGGCTGCTCTTGTGACCTTGTCCGTAAGTTCTGGTGTATGCGTGGACCTTCTCCGCGATGTGTTGTTCGAGCGGCAGGACCGGCACTTCGATTGGCTCGATATCGGCGAATGCCAGAAGATCCGGCGCGCGAATGGTTTCAGGCTTCCATCCCAGCGGGTCTGAGAATCCGATGTCGACCATGACCTCCTCGAACCGCCTGCCGCCGAGCTCTGCCCGGACGCGGTATCTCACCGCCACGCCTTCAAGCGTTTCACCCGGCGCGCCGACCTTCTCGATGTCGAAGGTAAAGAAATCATCGAGATCGACAGCTTGAGCGGCGATGAGGTCGGAGGTGGCCGCCGCCTCGTTGTCGCGGCGAACGAGGTCCATGTCTTTCGTGGTCCGCGTGCGTTCTCCCAGCCGGAAGTCGAGGGCCAGCGCTCCCTTGAGAACCCAGCGATCTCGCGCAGCGATGGCAAGGCGCACCAGTAGGCGGTCGAAGACGACTGCCTTTCGCAGGCGGACCAGCGAAATGCCCCTGTCACGCGATCGCATGAGTAGGCGCTGCTCAAGAGCCTGACGAAACGCGGCTCCGCTTCGGTACTTCACTTGCGGTGTCGCTCCTCGATAGCCTGACGAACAAGACGCTCGACTCGGCCTCCACGCGCCTTCGCAGCGGCGAGAAGTTTTGATTCGGTTGCCATGCCTCGGTCGAGTGCTTGGCCGACTGCGGCCATTATCTGCTCTGGGGCGGTTCCCGCCTCGGCCGCATCGATGATGGAGCGCACTGGCGCGGTCAGCCGGACTCCATCGCGGATCACGACGTCGGATTTCCCGAGGCGCCGCGTAGTCGTGTGGATCGCGACCCCCGGGATGCGGAACGATAACGCCTCGCTCTGGGGACGGTGAGATGAACGACCTCGGGCACCACGTCGGAAAGCCCGAGGATGTCGAGCGCGCTTTCATGTGACACCACGGCGACTTCTTTTCCCGTCGCAAGCCACGCGGCGATTACGTCTTCGCGTGGTGAACTCGGATATTCGCGAAGTCGATAGAGCCCTTGGCGGACTCGAAGGAAACGACCCGACTTGGCATGATGAGCGAGGAGCGCCTTGCTGAAGCCGCACGCGTGCGCCTGAGCGGCGGTGAATATCCGCCCTGCTCAGAGGCGAGTTCAAAGAGCCGGGCATGGCTTGGTTTGCTGTCGTCGCTTCGGCGTTGTCATGCATAGGTCAAATAATACTTGACCTTCTCATGACATCAACTCCTTGAGACAATTCGACGCGGAAGTCAACCGAATCCTGTCTTGGAGACCGCGCTGCATTGGCTTCGATAGGGCCGCGCTCCGCTGTCGCCGCTCCCGCGACTCACACAGGTCGCCTAGCCGCTCCCAGATGTGGCGTCGTGTTTGGCTCGGGAATGGCCCCCTCGGCTAATCGTGATTACGCTGGATGCGGACGAGGAGTGCCCACTGGTCGTATTCGTTCGACTCGTTCCGCACCAATCGACTATTAGTGATCTCAGGAGGAAAAGCGATGGAAACGAGGGAGGGGGAACCGATCTATTGCGAGGAGCAGGTTTGCATGCAGTTACTACAGGTATCCGTTCCGGAAGAACGGCGGAAACGGTACAGACGCAATACGGATGATGGTCGATGTCATGGTTGGCTATGTCCGGACCACTTCCGGGCTGCGGAGTGTTCAGAGTGCAGGGCCTCCATCGCCCCGCTTTACTGGTATCCGCTGTTTTACGATGTTGTCGGAAACAGCGGTTGCAAAATCCTCTGCCAAGACCATCTCAACAGGTTGCACAGTAGGCTCAAAATCGATCCCAAGGGATCGACCATTGGAGGGTTCGAAAATCGAGCGCCCCCATTTCCTCCTCGAGGAGTTGCCCGTTGCGGCCCATTGAGCCTATAACACGTAAGAAAACCGGCGAACTCAAGATCTCGCCTAGAGAGGTGGTTTAACTATGTGGCAAGCTAGCCGAGCAAGTTGGGAAGGTGGCTGTGTCAACGCCGGAGCAAAAGTACATCAGTTGGCCGGAGTGAAAATGCATCAGTTAGGGGCAGAGTGAGGTGGTTTGGCTTCTGGTCAGGGGGAGCGCGAGGGGGATTTTCCCCCTCGCCCGTGCTGTGGAATCTAAGGCGTTCGAGCAGCGCGGGGATGGGTCTTAGTCCGGGTTCTGGCGGCGGTTGCTCGTCACTGATGTGGCGCTTGCTGTGTTTGAGCCTGAAGCTGTCGCCGTTCATCTCGAGGATGTGAACGTGGTGGGTGAGGCGATCGAGCAGCGCGCCGGTGAGGCGCTCGGAGGCGAACACGCCGGTCCACTCGTCGAAGGGCAGGTTGCTGGTGACGATGATCGAGCCGCGCTCGTAGCGCTGGCTGAAGACCTCGAACAGCAACTCGGCGCCGGTCGGCGAGAGCGGAACGTATCCCAGCTCGTCGACGATCAGCAGCTTGTAGCCGGCGAGCTGGCGTTGCAGGCGCAGCAGACGCTTTTCATCGCGTGCTTCGTGCAGTTCGTTGACCAGGGCGGCGGCGGTGGTGAAGCCGACCGCGAGACCCTTCTGGCAGGCGGCCAGTCCGAGCCCCAGCGCGATGTGGGTCTTGCCGGTGCCGCTGTTGCCGAGCGCGATGACGTTCTCGCGGCGGGCGACGTACTCCGAGCGGGCCAGCTCCAGCACCAGGGTCTTGTTGAGCGAGGGGATGGCGGTGAAGTCGAAGCTGTCGAGGCTCTTGACCGCTGGGAACCTGGCCTCCTTGATCCGGCGCTCGACGGTCCGCCGTTCCCGCTCGATCATCTCCAGCTCGGCCAGACGCAGCAGGTAGCGGGAGTGGTCGACGCCTTCGGCGGCGCACTGGCGGGCCAGCTTGTCGTACTCGCGCAGGAAGGTTGGCAGCCTCAGCGCCTTCAAGTGATGGGCGAGCAGGACCTGCGGCGTATCGCTCATGACGCTGCTCCTCCCGCCAGCAGGCTCAGGTAGGCCCGGGCCGAGGTGGTCGTTACCGTGGCCTGCGGCAGGTAGGGATAGATCTTCAGGTCCAGCCGCGGCGGGCGGCGCTCGATCCGGCACAGCACCAGATGCTTGACCGCATCGAAGCCGATCACGCCGCGGGCTATCGCTTCTCTGACCCCGGCCAGCACATCGTCGGGACGAAACACCTCCATCAAGCGCAGGACCTGGACGAACTCCCGCTTGCCCGGCTTGCCCATGCGCGCCTCGAGCAGACGGCGCAGGGTCGCGAACTCTTCAGGCAGGGCCCAGCCGGCCAGCGGAGCGGCCTGGTCGAGCGCGCCGATCTTCCGCTCCAGCAGCGCCAGGTAGTGCAGCGGGTCGAAGATGAAGTCCTCGCGCTCATAGGAGCGCGGATGACGAGCGATCTCTTCCGCCGCGCAGGCGATTGCCACCTCGTGGACGTAACCGCGGACCAGCACCTCGCGGTGGCCGTAGGCAGTCGGCACCGAGTAGTCATTGCCCCGATAGCGCACCAGGGACAACGAGCTGACCCGGGCAGCCTTCTTCTCGCAGGCTTCGTAGGGAGTCGCCGGCAGCGGCAGCAAGGCGGCCTGGTCTCGCACCAGCCGCTCGCCGATGGTCTCATCATGACCACGCAGCCGGTCGCCCAACCGACGGCGGCAGTGCTCCAGCAAGCGCGCGTTGAGCTCAGCGAAGCTGGCCGCATGAGGGATCGGCACCATGAAGTTGCGCCGCGCGTAGCCCACCAGCCCTTCGACCTTGCCCTTGTCGTTGCCCTTGCCCGGCCGTCCGAAGCGGTCGGCGAACAGGTAGTGGGACTGCAGCTCGCTGAAGACCCGAGTCCTCAGCCGCCTGCCGTCTCCCAGGATGCGCGCCACCGCCAGCTTGAGGTTGTCGTACAGGATCGAGCGCGGCACGCCGCCGAAGAACTCGAAGCTGACGTTGTGCCCTTCGCAGAAGGCTTCGCTGCTCTCCGACGGATAGGCCTGCACCAGGCAGCCGTCGCTGTGCGGCAGGTCCATCGCAAAGAAGTGGATCTTCCGCTCCTCCCCGCCGATCACCGCCAGCGCTTCGCCGAAGTCGACTTGCGCGTGCCCCGGATCGTGTCGCAACGGCACGAACATCTCGCGCTGCCGCTGGCGCCGCTCGTGCACGTAGTCCTTTACAATGGTGATCCCGCCGGTATATCCGTGCTCGTCCCGCAGCCGCTCGAAGATCCGCTTGGAGGTATGCTGCTGCTTGGCCGGCTGACCCTTATCTTCCTCCAGGATCCGGTCGATGATCCCGACGAACGGATCCAGCTTCGGCCGCGCCGGCGGCCGGCTCCGCCGGTATCCCGGCGGCACCGAGAACGCCAGCATCTTCGCTACCGTTCCGCGGGTCGATCCCAAATCGCCGCGCCGCCTCCCGCCGGCTCATCCCCTCTACATACACCGCTCGCCGCACCTGCCCGTACAGTTCCACGCCTTTCATCCCTCCGCCCTCTGCCCATCTTGGCAGAAGACCTTCTGCTGCCGGACTTTTGCTCCGGCGCGGCCGGCCTATCCGGCCGCTTCACTGAGGGATTTTCTCTCCGGCGCTCTACCTACTGGTCGCTGGCGTGACGCTGTCCCAGTTCATGCCGGCGCTCGTGCCGGGCGCGCAGGCCCAAAGTGTGTCGTACGCCTACGACGCTGACGGACGGTTGAGCGCCGTCTCTGACGGTTGCCAACAATGTCGCTGGATACCAGTACGATCAGTTGGGGAACCTGCTGGTGATATCCAGAAATACTGGCGTCGGTTTTGGGGTGGTTCCTACCGGTGGGTCGGCTGGAACCACCCAGGTCACGATCTATGGCATTGGATTTAGTGCCACGCCTAGCCTGAACACGGTAAAGTTTAACGGAACATCGGCGTCCGTCTCATCGGCGACCACGACGAAGCTGAGCGTCACCGTTCCGTCGGGCGCATCTACGGGGCCAATATCTGTGACTTCACCTAGTGGGTCGGGCAATAGCGGGACTTTCAAACTTCAGATCCAGTAGGGGGGCGCTGGTGAAATCTTATAGGACTATTTTTTTCTTTGCGTTGGTCGCGGTCTCGTTGATTGCTCTTGCCGGCGAGAAAGCGGCGAACGCAGCGAACTACTGCGCTCCGGCACAGAGTTGCCTCCTCTCAGGTGGAGTCGAGCCTCCGAAAACGGCGCCGGCACCCGGCGAAGCATATACGGGCACGACCTCCGGAATTTTGAGTACTCAAAAACTGATCTGACGATCGCGGCGCCGCTCCCGATTGAAATTACGCGTACCTACCGGGAATTCGACGTGAATACGAGTGGCGCAATTCTTGGTGCATTCGGGCTAGGTACAACTCTCAACTACGACATTTACCTATACTCCTCGACCGAAGTCGCAAATGGCAGCTACTATAGTGCCAACCTTGTGCTCCCGGACGGCGGACAGATTCGTTTGTCCGAATACCATCGCTAACACACAATCGTGTAGCCAAACCTCGTGTCCCTTCACCTCGAGCACTACCTTCGCGTGCAACACACAACCCATCGGCAAGTGGTTTAATTCTCAAATCACCTGGGATTCGTCGGTGCCAGGCGGTGGTGGATGGGACTTGAAACTCAAGGACGGCATCACCTACAGCTTCGGCGCTGGCGCGCCACTGCAGTCTATCAAGGATCGCAACAACAATATTATCACGCTGACTCGTCAGGGATTTAAGATAAACACTGGCTCCAGGCCACATTTACGACCATCGCGGCCTCGAACGGCCGCCAAGTAACGCTAACTTACAACGCCAATAATTGTTGCATCATAGGCTATTCCGATCCTCGCGTGATCCAATATACCTACACACCCTAAACAACTCAACACCGTCTCGTATACCAACGTTGACGGCTCAACCCCGAGCTCACTTACGTTTGGGGAGATTGCAGCCGCAGCCTCAGAACTTGACGAAAATAAAAGTTGCTATAAACAGCACCACCACCGACTTCGTCACCATCGTCACCAACAGTCTTAAGGAAGTGACTTCCGTTTACCCGGGCAATCCGGGAAAGCCGAGCCTAGGGCTGCAGTATAGTTATGGCACGAATTCGAATGGTCAACCGTACGCCGACACCACTTTCCCTGATGGCTCGAAGCGGCGTATTGTGTTTAACTCCTCAGGGTATGTGATCAAGGATATCAGCAACTATGGCGGTACAATGCCAGGCCCGGAAGAGACTGATTATACCCGCGATCTCAACACAAATCTCATCACTAACGTCGAGGATGCGCTCACTCGCGACACGCACTACCAATACGACTCCGACGGAAACATTACTTTTATCACCGCATCTTACGGTACATCGAACGCGGTCACAACTCAGTATCAGTATGGGATCGATGCTCAACTAAGCCAGGTAACCAACGGACTCGGCAAGATCTGGATGATTGGTCTCGATCCCACCAATGGTAACGTGCTGTCCCGTGACGGATCCACTTCAACGAACTTGGTCCGCTACGTACTTTCCGAACGGTCAGATAAAGACCCTGACGGACCCGGAAGCTGGTAGTAACGGTCCACTTCTGAACTCTCTCTACCCTACTACTTCGGACTTGCAATCAGTTGCAGACCGCAACCTTAACACAACCAGCTTTCAGTACGATGCGATGGGCCGACAGACGCAAGTAACAACGCCGCTCCAAGAAACGCAAACGACACAATATGACGACAAAGATGAGGTCACGCAGGTCACCGATCCCGACGGAAACAACACGATCTATCATTACAACTTGAACGGCAATCTGAATATGCTTACTGACGCGAAGGGCAATAGCACTAAATGGAGTTGGACTCCGCCCGTGACCGAGGGCACCTGGAACGTGATGGAGTGCGACCCCAACAATCAATGCGCTACTTACTTGATGGAAAACTCTGGCGGGGCGATCGAACAATATACGGATAAGAACAACATAGAAAGCGTCTTCTCCTATGATACTCTCGGACGCTTGATCGAAGAGCAATTTGACAAAACCCACATTCTTTCCGGAAATAGCCAGGACGATCAAATACATTTACGATCATGCCGATCGCGTAACTGATATTACCGATAATGCGAGTGCGACCAGTCCCTGCACCGGGAGTCAATCGGGTGACTCGGAGGCCTTCAGTTATGATGGGCTTGACGATGTTCTGACAGCTTGTGCACCTGAGGGCACTGTGAGTTATCAATATGATTCGATTGGCAGACGGACCCAGATGCTGAACCGGGATCACCGGTAAGCTACGAATGGGATGATGCCAACGAATTCACATTACTGTTGAGTGGACCGTATTTCAGCGCTGGGATAACCTACACTCTCGAT
>CAWDTQ010000003.1:0-98518 GCA_963805315.1 uncultured delta proteobacterium | reverse complement strand
AGCAGTTTCGACGTGCGCGCGGGTGTCCCCGAACCCTGCGACCAGTCGCCTTTTCCCCCTGAGGGATGAGTCGCCCACGCACCAGAAGGCACAATGTGCGAAGGACTAGCCACCACAGATAAATCGACGGCGGGGACTGGAACGCCGGATAGTTGTAGAGCCCGTGTGCCATACCGTGACGGAGATTTGAACCTTGTTGCTCGATCAACAGGCCGCGAAATTCGTAAAAGCGAGATCTTGCTGAATAGTGTCCGAAAATAGCACTGTCAGTATCAATTCATTTATGTACATCTCGCGCTCGATTCCATCTTTGTCATGCGTAGACACGATCACGCCTTGTGCGGCAAGTATCCGGCGGCATGAGTTCTCGATCTGAGGGATCAGCAGATGCGCCGCTACGACAAAATTACCATTTAGACCAGAGTGCAGGCCCTCCGCCAGAGAATCGCTCTCTGCCCGGCGGTACAAATGGGTTATCGGAAACCACTTCCTCCCAGTCAGCCAAGCTGACAGCATGTTGCGGATCATTTGCCGTCGCTGCTTCGGCAACCTGCACGACCAGCATGCGGTGCGTGTTGGCAGCTTTAAACATTGTCGAACGTACCGCCGGATCATTTTCGTCCGCGTCATCGTTCATTCCCGGCACTTTTGCTGCCGTCTTACCGGATCCAGTTTGATAACTCGTCGCTATGACTGACGATATGGGCGATGCCGCAGCCATCTCTTTCGCGATCTGGCGGAGTTGACCTATTTTCGGTGAACCAGCAATTAGCGACAGTTCGACCAGAGCTGCATGGAAACGCTCGCTAACAGCTTGGATTGCTTTCTGCATGCTGTCGGTCAAGTTTGGTGCCGGAACCTCAAATCGCTTCATCTGCCCGATCGTCTCAGGTTGCACCTCAAGCAAATGCTTGCGAAGCGCGGTCACTCGCGAACCCTGCCCTCCCACACTGCGAAACGCTCTAATCGCCGACTCGAGATGGTGGGCTGCCATCAGATAATTCGGCGAAGGTGCCTGCTCAGCCAAGTTCGCCTCGGTAACATGTGTTTCTGCGGACTCAATCTTGGTTTTCTCATCAGCGGTTTTTCCCGCCCGACGCAGCCACTTAGCCTTTATCTCTAAATAGCCGCGAGTTCTCCGCCAGTCTCCGGATTTCCGGGCGTTTTCTGCAGCGCGATTCGCAAGTGCAGAGTAGGTAGCCGGATCGCCTTCGCCGATGTTCAGCAAGAGATCCATAAGGTACGAAGATAGCCACAGATCGTGCCGTTGTACCGCGCCAGGACCGTCTCAATCTCGGCGATCACTTTACTCTTCCGGTCATTGTCGCCGATCGACAGCGAAAGATTCAGCGCTCGCTCAAGACGCTTCACTCCGGAGACAATTCTGCGGATCTTCGAGACGTTTCGCTGATTCCAGATAGGCATCAACGGCAGCTTGCGCATTGGCGTGGTCGCGAGCGCGCTCCCATACGATGTCGGCAACCCTCGCGCGCATTTCAGGATCGCGGATCGTGGGCACAAGAGCTTTGAGCAGGGCAAAAATTATCGTCTTCAGAATCATCAGGCAGTTGGTACGGGTTCCATCGGTAAAAGTTGCCTGGGGTCGAAAGACTTCGCCCGACCTGCGACTCCACCCGATTGATGCTGCATCGGCTCAGAACCGGGATCTTTTGCTTCGCCTGATATCACCGGAATTTTCAGGCTGGAGCCGGACCTCCCCGTCCGAACGCTGCGGCGAAATGGAAAAACTCCTTTTCCGTGCAAGCATGGATCGCCCGTTCCCAATCTGAAGCAAAATCCGCTATGGTTAGTGGTCCGGTAGGCTGCTTGGTTGCCATATTCCTCCTCTGGACGACGAGACGGCCCTGGCGGATCGCGCTAGAGCCTCCTCGATCTTGTCTACCGCACGAAAGGGCGCGATGGGCTGGATGTATTTACAAGCGGGTTCCCGGTCCTGTTCGATGAGCACTTTGTACATCAAAGGGAAGATCTTCCCAGGCTTTTCGTAATACTGTCGTCCTAGGTCGTAGATCTTTTTTTCGATTTCCTCGGCGATCGCATTCGCGTTTGCCTTCAACCAAGTAGCAAGTTCTTTTAATTGCGCTCGTTCAACTTCGGAAGGAGTGTAGGGTTCTTTTGTGGGCTCAACGAAGTCACGATAGTAGTTGATCGCGCAGACCACTAAGTCCCCGATCATCTTTGTGGTATCCGGGTCCCCTTCAATATTAGGGTCATATCGCAGCAAATAATTTTGGATGAAGTCATCATCAAGCCGAAGCTGAGAGCCGAGTTGAATCGCCTCGGCGTCGTGCTCTGTACGACATATTCGAGGATCGATTCGCGCCGCTGCTCTTCCGATGCGGCAGCGTAATCGCGCACCGCGTCGAGGTATTCGTCGACGTATTGCGGAATCGCCTCGAGGAACAGCTTGCGCGCGCGGCGCGGGTTGAGCAGCAGAAAAAATTTAAGCACCTCGATCGGCGCGTAACGCGTCCATTGATCGACCGTGACGCCGCGGCCGACTGACTTGGAGACCTTGTGACCTTCCTCATCGAGAAACATCTCGAACGGAAATCCGAGCGGCGGCTTCGCGCCCATCACGCGGAGAATTTGTCCCGAGAGCCGCGCCGAGTCGGTGAGATCCTTGCCGTACAATTCGTAGTCGACCTTGAGCACGTACCAATGCAGCGCCCAATCGACTTTCCATTGCACCTTAGCCTTGCCGCCCAGGACAGACTGCTCGCCGCTGAAACCGCATCCTGTGGCGCCGCCCGCACTCTTTTCGCAGGTGAATTCGATCGTTCCTCGCTCGGGGTGATAGGCCGTGACCGTGCGCTCGACGACCTGCCCGCACTTGGGACAAATCGGCATGAACGGCGACCATCCCGCGCGATTTTCCTCGCGCAGCGTCGGCGCGATGATCGCGATGATCTCCGCGTGCTTCACGAGGATCAGTTTCAATCCTTCGTCGAAGCGTCCCGACGAATACATCTCGGCCGCGCGCACCAGCTCGTACTCGACTTCGACCGGCGCCAGGAATCCGCCGAGCAACCCGATCATGTGATCGGCGAAACTCGCGTAGCATCCGAACGGGTCGGGGATCTTCGAGACCGGAACGCCAAGGTACTGCGCGACGCCCTCGCGGTTCGGCACGTTCTCCGGCACTTTGCGCAGTCCGTCGAGATCGTCGATGAAAACGATTAGCCGCGACGGCCGTGACGGCTCGATCAGATGAAACGCCTTGCGCACGAAAGACGGGCGAAGAATTTCCGCCATCGTGCCCAGATGCGGCAGTCCCGACGGCCCGAAGCCGCTCTCGAAAATAACAGGACGGGCGGGCTCGTAAGCTGCGACGCGCTCTGAAAGCCGCCGAGCTTCCTCACGCGGCCATAGTTCGGCGGCTGCGTTGCCGGATTGCGAATCGGGTGTCGATGCACCTGCCATCGATTGAATTTCTTCCTTAACCGACGCGCCTAGCTTTCTGGCTTGTCGGGATTCTTGCCGCGGAGCACGCTGGCGACCGCCTCGTGAATCCACGGATCGATCTGGAGGTCGCGATTTTTTTCCGAAGCGAGCCGGAGTTTAACCGCGCAGTTGCCGCAGATAAAGGCCTGCTGGCGAAAACCCGCGGTGTCTTCGACGGAAATGCGCAACAGCCACTCGGCGAATTCGCGGCGGCAGATAGCGCAGTGAAATTTTCCGGAATGTGAATTGGGGGAATCCATGCTCGCGCTCGGCTGTAATTCTATATCATTGCTTCCGCTGTTTGCGCTGTGATATTTCCCATCAACCGATGAATTCCACGACCAATCGCCAGAATCTCGCCTGGTGCCTGCTATTTTGGACCGCAAGTCCCGTTATTCGACCCGGTTGCGCCCAAGGCGCCCGCACTCGAGCCGTTCGCGACTAAACCGCTGAACTACCCGTCGTCGCTCGGAGCGGCGAGGGGTTATTTCGTTTTATGGATCAGTCGTTCACCAAACAGAAGATCAAGGAGTTGCGCGCGATGGTCGGCGAGGGCGATCGCGTTGCGATCGTGCTGCAGGACGATCCCGATCCCGACGCGATGGCAAGCGGGATAGCCCTGCGAACTCTGCTCGGGCGCAACAAGCAGACCACGCCGTTGTTCGCGTTCAAGCCCGTCACGCGGCCGGAAAACCTCACCATGGTGCATCTGCTGGAGATCGAAATCCAGCCGGCGACGACCGAGAACCTGCGCTCGTTCGACAAGATTGCGATGGTCGACGTTCAGCCGCCGTTTTTCGGCGAAAAGATTCCACGCGCCGATATCGCGATCGATCATCATCCCGGCTACCCGGGCGGCGCGGCCCCGTTCGAGGACGTGCGCACCAAGTACGGCGCGACCGCGACGATCATGACCGAGTACCTGCTCACGGCCGACGAGAAAATCAGCGAGCGTCTCGCGACCGCGTTGATTTACGGAATTCGGAGCGACACTTTGGCATTGTCGCGCCGCGTCACCGACGACGACCTGCAAGCGTTCGCGCATCTCACTCCGCTGGCCAACTACAGCATGCTCCGGCAGATGGATCGCCCCGAGCTGCCGCTTAGTTTCGCGCAAATACTGGCGCGCGCGATGAAGCGGCTGGTGGTCAAGGATCACCTGGTCGTGCTCAATCTCGGAGTCGTCGAGCGCGACGATCTGATCGTGCAGATGGCCGACTTCTGCCTGCAGTTCGAGGGCGTGTCGTGGGTCGCGGTCGCGGGCAAGCTCGGCGGCAAGCTCGTGATCAGTGTGCGCAACCTTGGCATGAGCGGCCAGAACGCCGGCGAGACGGTGAAGAGCCTGTTCGGCGATATCGGCAGCGCCGGCGGCCATCGCAACATGTCCAAGGCGGTAATTCCGCTGCGAGTTTGGCGACGGCGCGAGGGCACCACCCGCGACGCGCAAATCGAATCGCGCCTGCGCGAACTGTTCACCGCAAGCGTCAAAGGCGACGCGGCCGAGGCCGCCGCGGCTCGCAGCGCGTCCGGCCGCAACGGCAACTGACTCGCGACGCGCGCCGAGACCAATCGGCCGTTTACCGGTTGTGCCGATTTCCATATCGTAGGCGTCATCCATGCGTTGTCTGCTGCGATGAGTCCGACGCCCTCAAGAATCTCCGCGCTCGAGTTCCTGGCGCCGATGATCGTCGGCTGCGCACTTTTCATGGAGATGCTCGACGCGACGGTCATCTCGACAGCCCTGCCCGCGATGGCCAAGTCGCTCGGCGAAGATCCGATCAAGCTCAATCTCGCGATCACCTCCTACCTGCTGAGCCTCGCCGTTTTCATTCCGATCAGCGGCTGGATGGCGGATCGATTCGGCGCGCGCACGGTCTTCCGCACCGCGATCGTGATCTTCACGACCGGCTCGGTATTTTGCGGAGTGTCGAACTCGCTGCCGGAGCTGGTCGCCGCGCGTATTTTGCAGGGCTTCGGCGGCGCCATGATGGTGCCGGTCGGCCGCCTGATCGTTCTGAAGACCATCGCCAAATCCGAACTCGTCACCGCGATGTCGTATCTGACGGTGCCTGCAGTGTTGGGTCCGGTGGTCGGACCGCCGGTCGGCGGGTTCATCGTGACGTATTATTCGTGGCGCTGGATTTTTTTCATCAATGTGCCGATCGGCGCGATCGGTTTCATGCTGGTCACCTGGTACATCCCGAATCTCCGCGAGGATGACGTCTTCCCGCTCGACTTCCGCGGTTTTCTGCTTACCGGGCTGGGGCTGGCGGGCCTGGTCTCCGGCTTCGAGTCGATCGGCCGCGGCGTAATCCCCGCCAGCATCATCATGTGCGTGATGGCCGCCGGCGGCGTATGCGTGGCGCTCTATATTCTTCACTCGCGCCGCATCGACTATCCGATTGTCGACCTTGGGCTGTTGAAAATCCCGACCTTCCTGGTAGCGACGCTGGGCGGCGGACTTTTTCGGATGGGCATCGGCGCGTTGCCGTTTTTGTTGGCGATGCTCCTGCAGGTGGTTTTCGGCCTTTCTCCGTTCGCCTCGGGATTGCTGACGTTCACCAGCGCCGCCGGCGCGTTGTTCATGAAGATGACAGCGACGCCAATCATCCGGCGACTCGGTTTCCGCACGGTGCTGATCTCCAACGGCGTGTTGAGCGCTTTCATCATGATGAGCTACGCGCTGTTTCGCTCGACGACGCCACACTTCGTGATCGTGGCGGCTCTCCTGTCGGGAGGATTCTTCCGCTCCCTGCAATTCACCGCGCTGGGAACGCTCGCCTATGCCGACGTGCCGGACAGATTGATGAGCGGCGCGAGCACTCTGTCGAGCATGGCGCAGCAATTGTTCCTGAGCCTCGGCGTGGCGATCGGCGCGATGCTGCTGCATATGAGCCTGAGCGCGCGCGGCGCAGCTCACCTGTCGACGCATGATTTCACGCCGGCCTTCGTGGTCATGGGATGCCTCGCGCTGCTCTCGTCGCTGCTTTTCATCCCACTCGAATATCATGCCGGCGACGAAGTGAGCGGGCGCCAGAGAGGCCTGGAGCTTTCACGCACCGCACAGACAGTTACAGAAGCGGATTGATCGCGCGCAGTCGTTTACCGAAGCGGCAGATACCTTTATCGTAGTGCTCGTGAATGTGGCGGAGGCGACTGTGGAGGTTCAGAACCGGCTCGGACTTCATCTGCGGGCCGCATCGGCGCTCGCGCAGACGGCGGCGCAATTCAAGTCGAAGATCATGATTGGCACCGGCAAGGACGATTTGGTCAACGCCAAGAGCATGACGAGCCTGATGATGCTCGGCGCCGCGCAAGGGTCCAGGCTGAAAGTCCGCGCCGAGGGCGACGACGCGCGCGAAGCTCTCAAAGCCGTGCAGACCCTGTTCGACGAGCGCTTCGGCGAGGAATAACCGGGGCTCGTCGAGTGCCCCCTATCTTGATTCTGTCCGATTGGTCAGTTATACCTTCACTACCTGAAAATCTTGAGGCGCGCTGCTGTTTTTTGGCTTTTTTCGACGCCCGGCACGCGCTATGTTGACCCGTCTGGAACAAAACAAAATTGAACACCTCAGTCCGGCGCGCCGCCCGCAGAAGTTGAATTCCGGTCTGCGACGGGCTACTCGAAAACCCGAACAGCGCTTTGCAAGGAGCAATCGCGAATAATGCCGTTGAAGGATTTCCTGTTCACCTCCGAGTCGGTCTCCGAAGGCCATCCGGACAAAATGTGCGATCAGATTTCGGATGCCGTCCTCGACGCGCTGCTGGCCGAGGACCCCAACTCGCGCGTCGCGCTCGAGTCGCTCGCCAAGACCGGCCTCATCGTGCTGGCCGGCGAGATCACCAGCAAGGCGCGCCCCGACTACGTGAAAATCGCGCGGCAGACCGCGCTTGAAATCGGCTATAACAGCACCGAGGTCGGCTTCGACGGCAACATGTGCGCCGTGCTGACGGCGATCGAGCCGCAGTCGGCCGACATCTCGCAGGGCGTCACCGAGGGCGAAGGTCTGCACAAGGAACAGGGCGCCGGCGACCAGGGCCTGATGTTCGGTTTCGCGTGCGACGAGACGCCCGAGATCATGCCGCTGCCGATCGCGATGGCGCATCGCCTGATGGAGAATCTCACCAAGCTGCGCAAAACCCGCAAGCTCGATTTTCTGCGGCCCGACGCCAAGAGCCAGGTCACGGTGCGCTACGTCGACAGCCGCCCGGTCGAAGTGACGGCGGTGGTCATCTCGACGCAGCATTCGCCCGACGTCAAATACGAAAAGATTCGCGAGTCGATCATCGAGGAACTGATCAAGAAGACGATTCCCGAACAGTACCTGACCCGCTCGACGGTCTATCACGTCAATCCCACCGGCAGCTTCATCATCGGCGGACCGCATGGCGACTGCGGACTCACCGGCCGCAAGATCATCGTCGATACCTACGGCGGCTACGGCCGTCACGGCGGCGGCGCGTTCTCGGGCAAGGACCCGAGCAAGGTCGATCGCTCGGCGTGCTACATGGCGCGTCACGTGGCGAAGAACGTCGTCGCGGCGGGACTCGCGACCAAGTGCGAAATCCAGGTCGCCTACGCAATCGGCGTCGCGGAGCCGGTCTCGCTGCTGGTCGATACCTTCGACACCGGCATCGTGCCCGAGAACAAACTCTCTGCAACGCTGCGCGAGCTGTTCGATTTCCGGCCCGCCGGAATCATCAAGACGCTCAACTTGAAGCGCCCGATCTATCAGCCGACCGCCGCCTACGGGCATTTCGGCCGCAACCCGCACGACGGGCTGTTCCCGTGGGAGCGCGTCGACATGGCCGAGACTCTGCGCAACGCCTTCGGCCTCAACGGCCGCGGCTGATCGCTGAGATCCTTCACCAGATCTAGCAGTAGACTACTGAAAAGAAACAATCGGAGTTCGAACACGATGGCCACGACGGCAAGAAAGCTCAAAGCAATCTCCAAATCACGCAGCAACGGAAACGGTCGCGACTTCGACGTGCATGACCTCGGACTCTCCGAGGCCGGTCGCAAGCGAATCGAATGGGCCGACAAGCAGATGCCCGTGCTGCGGCGCCTGCGCGAGCGATTCGCCAAGGAGCAGCCGCTCAAGGGACAGCGCCTCGGCGCGTGCCTGCATATAACCTGCGAGACCGCCAACCTGCTGCGCACGCTGAAGGCGGGCGGCGCTGAAGTGCTCGCGTGCGCGTCGAATCCGCTCTCGACGCAGGACGACGTCGCGGCGGCGCTGGTCGATCAATACGGCATTCCCACCTTCGCCATCCACGGCGAAGATCGCGACACCTACTACAGTCATCTGCGCGCCGTGCTCGAGCGCCGTCCGACGATCACGATGGACGACGGCGCCGACCTTGTCAGCCTGCTGCACACCGAGTTCGCCAGCCAGGCCGACGACGTGAAGGCCAGCATGGAGGAAACGACAACGGGCGTGATCCGGCTGCGCGCGATGGCCAAGGACGGCGCGCTCAAGATTCCGGTGGTCGCCGTCAACGACGCGCAGACCAAGCATCTGTTCGACAACCGCTACGGCACGGGACAGTCCACGCTCGACGGAATCATCCGCGCCACCGGCGTTCTGATCGCGGGCTCGGTCATGGTCGTGGCGGGATATGGCTATTGCGGCCGCGGCATCGCGTCACGCGCGCGCGGCCTCGGCGCCGACGTGATCGTGACGGAAGTCGATCCGATTCGCGCGCTGGAAGCCGCGATGGACGGGTTCCGCGTGATGAAGATGATCGAGGCGGCGAAGGTCGGCGATATTTTCATCACTGCGACCGGCGACAAGCACGTGCTCACCTCCGCGCATTTCAGTCAGATGAAAGACGGCGCGTTCCTGAGCAACTCGGGACACTTCGATATCGAAATAGACGTCGCCTACCTGAACGACGCCGCGAAAAAAGTGGACCGTGACGTGACGCGCAATATCGACGCATACCATCTGTCCAACGGGCGCATCGTCTATCTGCTCGGCGAAGGCCGGCTGGTGAACCTCGCATGCGCCGAAGGCCATCCCGCGCAGGTGATGGACATGAGCTTCGCGACTCAAGCGATGGCGTCGGAGTGGGCGGCAAAGGGCGCGCAGCTCGCAGTCAAGGTGCACGAGGTGCCGGTTGAGATCGAAGAGGAAATCGCGGCAGTGAAGCTCGCGGCGATGAGCATCAAGATCGACACGCTCACCGCCGAGCAGCGCAAATATCTGGCAAGCTGGGAATCCGGCACCTAGCCGGTTAGGCCGCGCGGCGACGCCGTCCGGGCGGGACGGGGCGAATCAACACCTCGGCCGGAATCCCGAAGCGTTCATGCAGGCGCCGAATCATTTCGAGAGACAGCGCGCGCTTGCGCTGCATCACTTCGTAGACCCGGCTGCGACCGCCGATCACGCCGACCAGTGCTCTCGTGTCGAGTCCCTGTTGCTCAAGCCGGAATCGAATGGCCTCAATTGGGTCGGGCGGATCGATCGGAAAGTGCTTGCTCTCGTAGGCATCGACCAGCGTCGCGAGCACATCCAGCCTGTCTCCTTCTGGGGTCGCCTCCTTGGCGCCCCATAAGCGCTGAATCTCCCGCAGCGACTGCTCATAGTCCGCGTTGGTTCGAATCGGTTTAATCTTCATACTCAACTGTCCTTGCGTCGATTCTATCGCCGGAGAACAATCTGCGCGATGAGGTTCTACTATGAAGCCAGAAAAAATCGACCTCGAACAGGCGCGGCGCGCCGGCGGACTTAGAATCGTCACGCTTGCGCTCGTGCCCAGCCCATGGGGAGAAGCGCTCAAGGGCATCTTGCACATCAAGCAACTCCCGCACGCGCGTGTCAGCCATGCATTTGGAGCGCCGACTCAGGCGCTTCACGAATGGACCGCGCAGGACAGCTTTCCGGTCATGGCGTGGAACGACGAGCGTCCTCTCTGCACGTGGATCGAGCAGCTTTACCTGGCCGAGCGGCTGGCGCCGGAGCCGCGCCTGATTCCGGAACGCTTCGAGGATCGGGTCTTGATGTTTGGCTACTGCAACGAGGTATGCGGCGAGAACGGCATCGGATGGACCGAACGGCTGCGCGGCGTGCATGAGCAACTCACCAAACCCGGCGGCGATCCGGCGGGCGTCTCGGCATACCTGGGAAAGAAATACGGGTACACGCCGGAAATCGGCCAACGCGCGGCGGGTCGAGTCGCAGAGGGTCTGACGGCGCTCGCACAGCGGCTCCAGGAGCAGAAGTCCCGCGGCAGCCGATTTTTTATCGGCAACTCACTTTCAGCGATGGACGTTTACTGGGCGGCTTTCTCGAATGCGATAAAACCGCTGGCGCCAGAGCTATGCCCGATGCATCCGATGGATTCGCGAGGCGTTCACGAACACCGATCCGACCGTCATCGCGGCGCTCAAGCCGATACTGATCGAGCATCGCGATTTCATCTTCAAGAACTACCTCGAACTACCGATGGATCTGTCGTAGAGCTCAGCGTCGGGCGTTTGATCCAGATAGTCACCGGCCGGCAGAGCGCGCGGATTGCGATCGCGGATCGCTCGCACCAGATTCTTCAGCGCTTCGATCAACTCGCGCTCACTGAGCCGCGGATACAGCACCCGCGCGAGGCGGCTGCCGTCGCGGGCGCCGCCCACCATCAGGACGTAGTCATTCTTGCCGTAGCCGATAATCCCGATCTCCGCCGTTGGCGGACGCGAGCAACTGTTGGGGCATCCCGCCATCCGAATCATCACGTCAACGTTACCGAGCCCCTCATGCTCCAGCTCCGCAAGATAGCGTGGCAGCACTCGCTCCGCATGCGTCATCGCAAGTCCGCATGTCGGTTTGGCCGGGCACGCCATCGCCAGCCGCCGAATCGGCACAACATCGCCGTTGAATGGCACGCGATGCACCGCAAGCGTGCGCTCGATCCATTCGCGGCGCGCGGCCGGAACGTGCGCCAATAGCAGATGCTGGTTGGGCGTGATGCGCACGCCGATTCCCGCGACCTCGGCGACAATACGACGAATGGCGCTCCGATATTTGATCGTTGCTTCGTCGCGCACTCGTCCGTTGGGAATCAAGATTCCTGCGTAAAGAAAATCGCTGTCGCCGACTTCCTTGTGCCATCCCAGGTGATCGCGCACCGGCGGCAGCGGGACAGGTTCGGCGTCTTCGAGCGCGATTCCGAAACGCTCGCGCAGAGTCTCTTTGACAGCGGCAACTCCGATGCGCCGAATCGTGTATTTCCATCGCGCCGCGCGCCGGTTTCGTCGTTCGCCATGCTCGCGCTGTATCGTCGCGATTGCGCGCACCGTATCGAGCACCTGCTCGCGTTGAACGACGCCCAGGTAAAGTGCGAGCAGCGGCATCGTCTCGGCTTGATTGTGCGTCATGCCCATGCCGCCGCCGCTGTATAGGTCGTAGCCTGTTACCTTGCGGCCATCTCGATCGACGCGCGGGAGGAAGCCGACGTCCTGCGTCAGCAGGTCCACACTGTTGTCGTGCGGATGCGCAAAGCCGACCTTGAACTTGCGCGGCAGGTATTGCGCGCCGTAGATCGGTTCTTCCGAGTTCAGCGGCGCCACCTGTTGTCCGTTGCGGTCGGCGAGGAACACCTGGTGGTAAGCCGAACTTCGCGGCGCCATCTCGCGCGCCACCGCGTGCGCGAGCTCGCGCGAATCGAGCGGCAGCTCGGCGTCGAGATCGTCGATCGGACTCGCGACCGTATTGCGATTCACGTCACCGCACGCGCCGAGCGTCGTAAGCTGGTAGCCATTGTCACTGATACTGGCGTTGATCTCGCGAATCAGCGGAGCCAGATTGTGCCCTCGCACGTAGTGGAATTGGACACCCTGGCGCGCGGTCAGCCTGAGGCTGCCGTCGGCGTAGCGATCGGCGGCCGCGTCGAGCGCGAGCCACTGCGCCGGCGTGAGTTCGCCGCCCGCGGGATTCTTCACCCGCACCATGAAGATGAAATCGCCGTCCTTCTTCCCGCTTTCGTTGCGTTCGCGCTGCTTGTAGATGCCGAAGTGCTTGGCGATTTCTTTGGCGTGCTCGGTGATGGTCTCGGTCTCGCGCGCGCTCAACGCGTCGATCTCCGAGCGCATCGTGTGATGACTCTCATGCGTCGAGTGAACGTAAAAGAGTCCCTCGCTCGCATGCTTGAGCCGCTCGACGGTCGACATTTCCGCGACGCCCGCGTTTTCGAGCGTTACCGGATCGTGTTGATGCTTGGACGCCATTTTGCGATTCGAACGAGATCAGTCTGCGCGGAAGGCTGCCGGCCGCGCTAGTCGTCGATTTTGACTCGCGACCAGCGGCGATAGATCTCACCGCATCCGACCGACGCGCCGATCAGCAGCAGCGCGAGGAAAAACCTCGGCGACATCGGATGCCATAGCGCGTCGCCCAGAAAGGCGTACAGGATCGTTCCCGGAACCATGCCGATCATCGTCGCCCAGAAATAATCGTAAAACGTGATCGGAGACGCACCCGCCAGCAGGTTCAGCGCGTTGTACGGAATCACGGGAACCATCCGCAGGTACAATATTATCTGGAACCCGTTCTTCGCGATTCGTTGCAGCATCGATTGGAATCGCTCGCCGACGATGCGCTCGACGAACGACTTGCCGAGAAATCGTCCCGCCGCAAACGCGACGATCGCGCCGACGTCGCCGCCTATTAGCGAGTAGACCGATCCCCAGGCGGTGCCGAACGCCAGTCCGCCCGCAATTGTCATCACCGCGCCGGGCACCAGGAACGACGGCCCCACCGCGTACAGCAGCATGTAGACGATGGGACCCCACGCGCCCCATCGAATCACTTCGGACTTCATCAGCGCGGGATCGGTGAACCAATTCGTATGTTCGATTAGCAGCCAGACCGAGCCGCCAACGATGATCGCGATGATCGCGAGCTTGACGAAGTTCATCAGCCGCGAGCCGCTTGCGCTCGGTTTCTTTGCGGCGGTTCCGATCGGATTGACGGCGGCCATGAGCCTTCAATGATATTGGGCGGCAGCGCGGCGAGACAAGGCTTGGTGCGCGCGTTGTCGGCGAGTCGCGATGCGATTAAAGTCGGCGCAGCAAGACTCTGAAATCGCGAAGGATTAAATCTCCATGAACGAACTCTCGGATAAAGTCGCAATCATCACCGGCGGCGGCTACGGAATCGGCAAACAGATCGCGCTGAAGTACGGCGCAGCCGGCGCGAAACTCGTGATCGCGGCGCGCTCGATCGAACCGATGAAGCAGACCTGCGCCGAACTCGAGCGCCTCGGCGCCCGCGCGATTCACGTGAGCACCGACGTCTCCAAAGAAGCCGACTGCGCAAAAATGGCGGCCGAGACGGTGAAAGCATTCGGCCGCATCGACATTCTCGTCAACAATGCCGGAGTCTCGGGACCAACCAAGCGGATCACCGACATGTCGCTCGCCGAATGGCAGGAGACTATCGACATCGACTTGACCGGAACGTGGCTCGCGACTCGCGCCGTGCTGCCCACGATGGACAAGCAGCGGTCCGGCAACGTCATCAACATCTCGTCGGGCGCGGGACGCCGCGGTTATCCGATGCGCTCGCCGTACGCGGCGGCAAAGTGGGCAATGATCGGACTCACGCAAACAATTGCCGGCGAATGGGGTCAGCGCGGCATCCGATGCAACTGCATTTGCCCGGGAGCGATCGAGGGCGAGCGAATCGAACGCGTGATGCGCGCGCGCGCCGACGCTCTCAAGCAGCCGTACGAGCAGATTCGCGGTCAGTTCCTGTCGCAGGCCGCGATGAACAGAATGGCCACGGAAGAGGAAGTCGCGCGCGTCGCGTTGTTCCTCGCACTCGACGCCTCGGCAGGAATCACCGGTCAGACGATGAACGTGGACTGCGGCAGCATCATGAATTAGACGCGGAGGCGGCTAGCGGGCGAGGTCGTTGTCGCGCACTGTGCCGGCGAAGCCGCCGCGCTCGAGGCGCCTCATCAATTCGCGCGCGAGCACGGGCGACCGATGCCGGCCTCCGGTGCATCCGAGTCCGACCGTCAGGTAACTTTTCCCTTCGCGCTGATATAGCGGAATCAGAAAATCGAACAGGCCGCCGACTTCGTCGACAAAGCGCTGCGACTCCGGCTGCGTCATGACGTACTCGCGCACGCGCGGGTCCAACCCGGTGAGCGGCCGCAACTCGGGGACGAAAAACGGATTCGGGATAAAACGAACGTCGAGCACGACGTCCATTCCGACCGGCAAGCCGTACTTGTAACCGAACGACACGATCGACACCGACATCCGCGACCCCGCGCCCGCGCCCAGCACGGCAGCCGTGACCACCTCGCGCAGTTCGTGGACCGTGAGCGTGGTCGTGTCGATCACGCGATTGGCCCGCTCGCGCATTTCGGCCAGTGCGAGGCGTTCGGCGCGAATGCTCTCGGCGACGGTCGCTCCGCTCGCAGCCATCGGATGCGGGCGGCGGCTCTCAGAGTAGCGGCGCGCGAGCACGTCGTCGGAGGCGTCAAGGAAAATTACTTCGGGATGGATTCCGGCCGCATCAAGCTCCGCGAAGATTCGGGGCCATTGCGGGAAGAACAGCCGTTCGCGCGGATCGACGCCGAGCGCGACGCCCTTGCAGAGCGGGATCGCGTCCCGCGGCGAGCATCGCGACGTTGGGCGCCAGCGCAACCGGGAGATTGTCGACGCAGTAGAAGCCGAGGTCCTCGAGCACGCGCATCGCAGAGGCGCGTCCCGAACCTGAGACACCGGTGACTATTATCAGGCGAGGTGGCTGAGGCGAGCTCATCGGGCTCTGTGTCTGTGGCGCGACGTGAACCGCAGGCGATTCGCGGTCTCAGTACTTCTTGTCCTCTTCCTCGATCAGCGAATAAAGCTCTTTGCTGTCCTTGGCTGCCAGCAGGCGACTGCGAAAAGACGCCTCCTTGAGCAATCGCGAAACGCGTGCGAGCGCCTTCAGGTGAAGGCTGGCGGAATCCTCGGGCGCGACCAGCACGAAGAACAGCTGCGACGGACCGCCGTCGAGCGAATCGAAATCGACTCCCGCCGGGTGGCGGCCGAACGCTCCGATTATCTTCAGCACCCCGCGCAACTTGCCGTGCGGGATTGCGATTCCGTCGCCAATCGCCGTCGAGCCCAGCCGCTCGCGCTCCGCCAGCACCGCGGTCAGATCGGCGAGCTTGATCTCGGTGTACTTGGCGGCCAGTGCTTTCGCCAATTCGTTCAGGACGTCGGGCTTGGTAGTGCCCTTCAGGTCGGCGATGACCATGTCAGGGCTGAGGATGTCGGCAATTTTCATCTCGTCGTCTCAAATCCCGTGAAAACGTGAAATCGGAATGGCGAACTCGCAGGCGGCAGACCGCAGCGAAATCAAGTTTCCTCGCTGGCGCTCAAGACCTCGCCGGTCGAAGGCGATCTGACTTTCTTCGCCTTGAAT
Source organism: uncultured delta proteobacterium (assembly GCA_963805315.1). GTDB lineage: Bacteria > Desulfobacterota > Binatia > Binatales > Binataceae > Binatus. Next base: position 82,634 of record CAWDTQ010000003.1, on the reverse strand, counting down.
TTTCCCAGATGCTTCTTCAGTTGGCGTCCGACCTTGTCCGTGAGCAGATCGATCACCGAGTAGAGGTCCTTGGTTTCTTCCTGCGCGCTCACCGACATGCGCCCTGATTTGACTGTAACTTCGCCGTGCTGCCGATATTTGTCAACCGTGAGAATCAGATGCGCCTGGCAGGTCCGCTTGAGCAACTTGCCGATGTGCGCGAATTTGCGTTCGGCGTACAGCCGGATCGCGTCGGTCGGCTCGACGTGCCGAAAGGTCACCGTCACTTCAGTCGCGGGAGCGGCCGCAATCCGTTTGGCGCGGCGTACTTTTCGATCGGCGGCCCGGCCGCGCTTTCCCTGCTTGTTGTTGCTGCTCATCTGGTTGGTCCTGCGCCTCGAGCTCATCCGATCTGTTTGCGATTTGCCGACGGCGGGATTCCCATCGCCTGCCGATACTTGGCCACGGTGCGCCGCGCGATATTGATCTGCTTGGCGCGAAGCATCTCCGCGATTGCCTGGTCCGAGAGCGGATTCTGCGGAGTCTCCGCCGTCACCATCCCGCGGATCTGTTCCTTGACCGTCTCGGCGCTCACGTCTTCGCCGCCGGCGCCCTTCACCCCCGAGGTGAAGAAAAATTTCAATTCGTAGATTCCCTGCGGCGTATGCGCGTACTTGTTGGCGGTCGCGCGGCTGATGGTCGATTCATGCATCCCGATATCTTCGGCGACATCCTTGAGCACCAGCGGCTTGAGCAGGCTGATGCCATGATCGAAGAACGCGCGCTGGAATTTTACGATCGAAGTCGCGACCTTGAAGATCGTCTGCTGGCGCTGGTAGATCGATTTGACCAGCCAGCGGGCCGAGCGCAGCCGCTCCTGCAGATACTCGCGCGTCTCGGGCGCAACGTCGACGTCGTTGAGGACGCGCTGGTAGTAACCCGCCAGGCGCAGGCGCGGAACCGCGTCGCGATTGAGGGTGACGACGTAGTCGTCGCCGACCTTGTGGATATAAACGTCGGGCACCACGTAGGTCGGCTCGTCGCCGCCGTAGTCGCGTCCCGGCTTGGGCTCGAGCAGCGAGATAATTTTGGCCGCCTGCCCGACCATTTCGACCGGGACGCTGAGCACCTTGGCAATTTCCGCGTAACGATGCTTTTCGAGCAGGTCCAGGTGATCGGTGACGATTCGCGCGGCCAGCGATTCTTCCATTCCGAGATTCTGCAGTTGCGCGAGCAGACATTCGCGAAGATCGCGCGCGGCGACGCCGGGCGGATCGAAGCGCTGCACGCGCGCGAGCACGCGCTCGACTTCGGCGGGCGCAACTTCGAGCTGCGCCGCAAGCTCATCGACGGGAGTTTCGAGATAGCCGTCTTCGTTGAGATTGTAGATGATGGTCGCGCCGATCGGCTGATCGGATTCGGGGAGACTCGACATCCTCAGCTGCCACATCAGGTAGTCTTCGAGCGAAGTCCGGCGCAGCGGAGTGTTCTCGAGCGCGCTGCGATGGTCGTCGTCGGAATCGGGCGGCGTGGCTTCCTGCCAATTGTTCGAGTAGGTCTCGAGATACTCGCGCCAGTCGAGCTTTTCGAGATTGTTCAGTTCCTTGATTTCTAGCGCCGCATCGCGCGCCTCGACCTCGACGCTGGTCGCGGCGGGTTTCTCTTCGCGCGACCCGGTTTCCCAGTCGTCGTCGGAATTCGCGCTGCCGAGGCCGTCGGCCTCCGGCGGCAGAGGCTCGCCGTCGCTCTCGGCTGCGGCTTCGGGCTCCGATGCCTCGGATTCGGAAGCGGCTTCGGCCGGACTCTGGTCGAGCGGCTCGAGCATAGGATTCTGCTCGAGCTCCGACTGCACGATCGCCTCCAGTTCAGGGAGCGAAAGCTGCAGAATCTTGATCGCCTGCTGCAGTTGCGGCGTCATCACCAGTTGCTGGCGAAGCCGCAGATCCTGTCCGAGTTTTACTTCGAGAGCCATCGCAAAATTGTTTTGCTAGTCGGTCGCCGCTCCCGAGGTTGCGCCCGACGATTGATCGGTATGAGGGAAGAGCACCGCGTGAGCGCAATCGACCACGCTCCTGCTGGTATCGAGATAAACCGTGATCTTGCAGCCGGTGATCTGATCGTTGCCCTCGTGCGCGACCGGGCTGCCGGTCAGGACCACGGTGCGCTTGGTCTGGTCCATCACGCCGTGCTTGCCGGTCGCCCATCGCGTGCCCTGGCTGAGCCGAACGTTGCCGTCCGCTATCATATCCTTCATCTGCTTGAAGTCTTTGTCGAAGTAGTTCACGCGCAGTTGGTCGCTGGTGAGTTGCGCCTCCGCCTGGTTGGCGTGCACGTTTCCAATCCACAGCACGGAATGATTCTGGTAGTCGAGCGACATGGAGTCGGACTTTATGTAAATCGGCGCCTTGTTGTTGCCGAATTGCATCCCGCCAAACGGACCGCCTTGCGGCGGCGGGTTTGACGCGAGCTTGGTGTCGGCGCCGGACCCTGCCTTGGAGGCTTTGTGCGGCGCGACGGCTTCAGCCGCGGGCGCGATAGCGCTCGCGGCTGGCGGCGGCGCCGCCGCAGGCGGCGCGCTCGCAGTTTCGGGTGCGGGCACGTCGGCCGGCACCGGCGCGAGCGTCATCGGCGGCGCGATCGCGCCGGGCGGGACGGTCGCGGCGGTCGTCACCGGCGCTGAGTCCGGCGCAACCGCTGCAGGAGCGGTCGTGGTGGTCGTTGCAATCGAAGGCGCCGATGCTGGCGCGACGTCGGCGCCGGTTATCGGCACGTCGGGAGCCGCTGGCGGCGGCAACGACACCGCAGGCGCGGCCGCCATGGCCGGCGGTGCGGGCTCGGCCGGTGCCGGCGCAACTGCGACAGCAGGCGCCGACGGCGGCGGCTCGATCGGCGCGACCACCATCGACGGCGCGGCTGCCGGCGCGGTGTCCGCGGCGGTCACCGGCACGTCCGGCGCCGACGGCGCTGGCGCGACGGCGAAGGCCGGCGCCGAGGGCGGCGCCGCCTCCTCCGCGGGCGCAGGCGCAACCGCCGGTTGCGCCTGCGTCTGCGACGCAGGCGCAGACGCAGCCGCGCCCGGCACTTCGCCGGTTACGCTGATCGAATCGCCGCTTGAATCTTCGCTGTCGACCGGCTGCGGAGCCGACGACGCCGCCGCCGGCGGTGTCCCGGTACCCATCGCGGGTCCCGTCATCGGCGCGTTGACGCCGTCCTGCGCCCACGCCGGCGAGGCAAGCGCGATCGCCACTATCGCAACCGCGACTACGCGCGACGCTCGACTAACTTGGCTTCGGTTTCTCACTATCTTTCTTCGGCATAACTTCTGTCTGAACCTGTGAACGAAGCTCGAAGACCCGGGTCTTGGGATGACCGGTGAGTCCGACGCCGGTAACTTTCAGTCCGTCGCCCAGGACAGTCACCAGGCCCGGCGCCTCGACCTCGTCGTCATCCGGCATGAAGGTCGCACTGTCGGTGCTGACTGTGTATTCGCCGAGGTGGATGATCGTGCCACCGGTCAAATAGCGCGCGCGTCACGTGATTCCCGTTCAAAGTCAAATCCGCATGCGGTGAGTTCACGACCACCGGCTTGCCGTCCGACGAGACCATCGTGACGACGGCGTCGGTCAGCTTCACCGTGGTCTTGTCGGCCGAGTAGTCCGCCTCGCCTGCGGTCAGCACCCACTGCCGCTCGCCGGCTTTCATCTGGGTCCAGTGAAAATTATGCGCACGAAGGAGAGTTCCGGGGACCAGTCCGACCGCCGTTTGTGCCACCTGCGCGGCCGAGCGATGGCGCACGATCCAAACGGTCGCAATCAGCAGGACAATCAGGGCGACCGCACCGAAACCGGCCAGCGCCTTTGCAATTCGCCTTGGACTCAACTTCAAACTCTCCGATTATCAACGGTATCAAGAGCATTTTTGCAGGTAAAGCGAACCGGACTTCGGCACCATACTTGCGATCAGCGCCGACTTGCGCTCACTATTTCGCGGCGCCAGCTTGGCTAACTGCGCGCCAGCATGGCTTAACGTAGCTCAATCTGTCCGGGGAGACAGGTGATGGATTCGCTTGAGCGTTTCGAGCAATGCCGGCAGGTCGTCGAGTCGATATGAATTGGGACCGTCGCTGAGTGCGCGGTCGGGGTCCTCGTGCACTTCCATGAAAATCCCGTCGATTCCCGTCGCAGCCGCCGCGCGCGCGAGCGGCGCAACGAATTCGCGCTGACCGCCCGAGCGCTCGCCGCCGGCGCCGGCTCCCGGAAGCTGCGCCGAGTGGGTCGCGTCGAAGACGACGGGGTAACCGAAGCCGCGCATGATCACGAGCGATCGCATGTCGGAGACGAGATTGTTGTAGCCGAACGAAAATCCGCGCTCGGTTAAAATAATTCGCCGCGTGCCGAAGCTCTCCGCCTTCGCGACCACCGCCTTCATATCCGACGGCGCAAGGAACTGCCCCTTCTTGATGTTAACGGCGCATCCGGTCTTCGCGGCTGCGTCGATAAGATCGGTCTGTCGCGAGAGCAGCGCGGGAATCTGAATCACGTCGACGACCTCGGCCGCAGCCGCCGCTTGCGACGGTTCGTGGATGTCGGTCAGCACCGCGACGCCCGCCTCGCGCTTCACGCGCGCCAGGATTTCGAGTCCGCCCGTCAAACCGGGGCCGCGAAACGCGCCGTGACTGGTGCGATTGGCTTTGTCGAACGAAGATTTGAAAACAAACGGCAGCTTGGCGCGACGCGCGATATCAGCCAGCCGCGTCGCGTGCCGGATGCATGAGTCGTAGCTCTCGATCACGCACGGACCCGCGATCAGCACGAGTTCCGGCCCGCCAAAGACGGCGTCGCCGGCTTTGACCTGGGCCACGCTCACGAAACCGATCTCAGCTCCCGCACCTTGGGGCGCTTCACTCCAAGCTCAGCGCGGCGATTCACCGCCGCGCGAATCAACCCGCGAAACAGTGGATGACAATCGAGCGGCCGCGACTTCAGCTCGGGATGGAACTGGCAGCCGAGAAACCAGGGATGCCCTTTCAGCTCCATTATCTCGACCAGGCTGTTGTCGGGCGAGATGCCGGTGGCGACGAGTCCGACTTTTTCGAGCCGCTCGCGATACGCGTTGTTCACTTCCCATCGATGGCGATGGCGCTCGGAGATGCGCGCCTTGCGATACAACGACGCCGCGATCGAGCCCGGCTGGAGCACGGCCGGATACGCGCCGAGCCGCATCGTGCCGCCTTTTTTCGAGACGTCCTTCTGCGACTCCATTATGTGGATGACGGGGTCGGGCGAGTCGGGCGCGTTCTCGGAAGTGTTCGCGCGCTTGAGTCCGAGCAGGTCGCGCGCCGCCTCGATCACCATCATGTGCAGGCCGTAGCAGATGCCGAGGATCGGCACGCCGTTCTCGCGCGCGTAGCGGACTGCGCGGATCATGCCCTCGGTGCCGCGCTCGCCGAAACCGCCGGGGACGATTATCGCGTGCGCATTCGCGAGCCGCTCCTCGACGTTTTGCTTTTCGAGCTCCTCGGAATCGACGTAGTCGATGTTGACCCGCGCTTCATTGCTGATCGCGCCGTGCGCAATCGCCTCGTGCAGGCTCTTGTACGAATCCTGCAGGTTGACGTACTTGCCGACCACCGCGACGTTGACGGTGACTTTCGGATTCTGCGCGGTCTTGACGATTCGCCGCCACTTCGAGAGGTTCGGCGCACCGGTCCAGATATTCAGCTTCTCGCATACGCGCTGATCGAATCCTTCGTCGTGAAAGCGCAGCGGCACTTCGTAAATCGTCGGCACGTCGGGCGCCGAGATGACGCAGTTCTCCTCGACGTTGCAGAAGTGCGCGATCTTCGCCTTGAGCTTTTTTTCGAGTTGCCGGTCGCATCGGCAGAGCAGGATGTCCGGCTGAATCCCGAGCCCGGTCATTTCTTTCACGCTGTGCTGCGTGGGCTTGGTCTTGAGCTCGCCCGCAGTCGCGATGAACGGGACCAGCGTCAGATGCACGTACAATACATTTTCGCGGCCGAGGTCCCAGCGGAACTCGCGCACCGCTTCCAGGAACGGCAGGCTCTCGATATCGCCGACCGTCCCGCCGATCTCGACGATGATCAGGTCCGAGCCCTCGGCCGCGCTCAGGATGCGTCGTTTGATCTCGTCGGTGATATGCGGAATCACCTGCACGGTCGCGCCAAGGTAGTCGCCGCGCCGTTCTTTCTGAATGACGGTGTCGTAGATCTGGCCGGTGGTGCAGTTGTTGCGCTTGCCCATCGGCGTCTGCACGAAGCGCTCGTAATGACCGAGATCGAGATCGCTCTCGGTGCCGTCGTCGGTTACGAACACTTCGCCGTGCTGGGTCGGACTCATCGTGCCGGGATCCACGTTGATGTACGGATCCATCTTCAGCATCGTGACCTTGAGCCCGCGAGCCTCGAGCAGCGCGCCCAACGACGCCGCGGCCAGTCCCTTGCCGAGCGACGAGACCACGCCGCCGGTTACAAAAATAAATTTCGTCTTGCCTCTCTCCACGCCGAATCCCTCCCCCATCCTCAACGAGTTGAATCCGCTGTCGATGCCGCCGCGCGAGCGCGCGCAAGGTCGTCGGCGGTATCTACTTCAAGCGACGGCGCCACCGACCTGACCACTCTGATCGTGTAGCCATGCTCGAGCGCGCGCAACTGCTCGAGCTTTTCAATTTTCTCAAGCACGCCCATCGGCAGGGCGGCGAATTTCATGAGGAAGTCGCGCCGGTACGCATAAACACCGATATGGCGGAGCGCCTCGCCGGGCATCCCGCCGTCACGCTGATGTGGAATCGGGCTTCGAGAGAAGTATAGCGCGTTCCCGTCAGCGCCGCACACGACCTTCACTTTGTTCGGATCGGTCCATTCGAGATGATCGACGATCGGCGTGGCCAGCGTCGCCATTTGGATCGACCCGTCGGAGCGCATCGCCGCCGCCAGCGCGTCGAGATCGGCCGCCGCGATGAACGGCTGGTCGCCCTGCACGCCGAGATAGACGTCGGCGACGACCTTCGATGCGACCTCGGCGATTCTGTCGGTGCCGCTCTCATGCGACGGCGATGTCATGACTACTTCGCCGCCTGCCGCGCGCACGGGCGCCGCGATTCGCTCATCGTCGGTCGCGACGATCACGCGCGCGATCGATTTTGCCTTCGACGCCTGCCGCCACACGCGCACGATCATCGGCACTCCCGCGATCTCCGCCAGCGCCTTTGCCGGAAGGCGGGAAGATCCGTAGCGCGCCGGTACGACGGCGATCACCGAGAGGTCGGCCAGAAAATTTCTCCGCTGTTCGAGGCTGTCGATCCGAGGGGCACATACATTGGTAACCGACCGCCGCAGCCTTTGTCAATTTCGCGCGTGGAGGTTGCCAACATTTCGCGGATTATCGGGGGTTTTCGGAATCGGAAATGAACAGGCGGCCCCGCGTGCGTCACCCGGCGAAAAACTTCACGAGGCTGATTTTCGCTAGGTACTCTTTCCCCCTCGTCTAGGTACTTTTTCCCTCCGATCTAGGTGATTTTCCGATTCACCTCCCCGCTCGTTTGCTGCAACGTGGATAGCAATTGGCACGCATAGCACGCACTGAAAATTAACTGCGCAGCGAAGCTTGCCGGGAATCGGAAAGAGACCAGCTGAAGAAGAGACGAATTGTCGAATCAGGCAAATAATGGCCACACGCCAGTTGCCTCCGCCGCGTCGGCGGCCGGCGACGGATTGCAGCCGGGAATACGGGCGGAGCAATGGGAGCAGGGCCTGCACATGGAGGCGTTGGCCAATCTTGCGCACGAACTTCGCTCGCCGGTGCAGGCAATCCTCGGCTATCTCGACATCTTGCGCGACGAGTTAAGCGAAGCTCTGGGCGGCCGCCACAAGCAGATTATCGAGCGCATGAATGCCAACGCGCACGACCTGGCACAAACCGTTGAAAACGTCATGGATTTTTCCGTCGCGGACGCGATGGCCGAGGCGACGGACGAAGAGGAGATCGTTCTGCACGATCTGATCGGAGATGTTGCTCCGGCGCTCGAAGCCGCCAACGAAGCCAAGGGCCTCGAAGTCAGATTCGACCTCGAAGACGCACCCACAGTCTTTCGTTCGCGGCGCCGGCCGATCAAATCGATACTGCTCAACCTGGCGGTCAACGCGATCAAGTTTACCGATCGCGGTAGCGTCATTATCGCGATTCGCCTGTCCGAATCACCTCCATTCGGCTCCGCAGTCGAACTGGAAGTCCGCGACACGGGACCCGGTATCGATGCCGAATTGGTCGAGCAGGCATTCAAGACCTGCGCTCAGCTTTCGCACTCGAGTGTCCGCAGTCACCGCGGGATGGGCCTGGGCCTAGCTGTTGTTCAGCGCAATGTGGAAGCGCTCGGCGCGAAAATCATGGTCAAGAGCGCGCTCCAGCAGGGTTCCGCCTTCGTGGTTACAGTCCCAATCGAACATCCAGCGGCAGAATCGCCTCGTACGCTCAACGCCTAAGCGATCTCGCCGATATAGCGCGGGCGCTTGCCAGAAGTCAGATCCAACAGGCAAATGGTCGTTTCGAAGGGATCCTGGATGACCGCGCATTTTCCGATCATCACGTCGAATGGCGGCACCAAAACGCGGCAACCCTTCTCCGCGTATATCTTCACGGCCGCCACCACGTTGTCGACGAGGTAGTGCACCTCGACTTTGTTTGGTATCTCTGCGCTGTTATGAAGAACGATCTCCGCGTCGGTTTCGGGCATGCGCATCCCGACGCTGGCAACTTCACGCCAAACGGGTTTGAGTCCGAAGACTTCCGAGTAGAACTTCTCACCGGCAGCCACATCGGACACCCGAATCATCACGCAATCTATTTTCTTGAACATAGCAGCCCTTCGACGCGCCTTCTGCCCGAACTATGTCTTAATACTGGGTGCAGGGGTCACCCCTGCCCAAGGAAGTGTGAAACCCACGGTGGGTTTCACTAAAATCAAGTTCCGCGAGTTCTATCCGAATGTGCTTAGCGGTAGTGACGCATCAGGCCGACCACGACTCCCCGAATCGCCAAGTCGCCCTCGCCCACCATGATCGGTTGCATTGCGGCGTTGGCCGGCTGCAGCCGGACTTGCCCGCCCGATTCGCGGTAGAACTTCTTGACGGTCGCCTCGTTGCCGATTAATGCGACCACCGTCTCGCCGTTGTCGGCGCTGTCGCGGCCTTCGACGATTATGTAATCGCCGTCGCGGATACCGTCTTCGATCATCGAGTCGCCCTTCACCCGCAGGCAGAACGTATTGTCGCGCCGGATGAAGTCGTCGGGCACGCTGATCGTTTCGTTGTTCTCGACCGCCTCGATCGGCGCGCCTGCCGCGACGGTGCCGAGCAATCTGATCGCCCTGGCCGGTTCTTTCTTGTCCGACGCCGCGACTTCCAGCGCCCGGCTGTGATTGTGTTGGCGCTTGATGAATCCCTTTTGCTCCAGGTTGTGCAGATGCTTGTGCACGGTGGCGAGCGACGACAGACCGAAATATTGGCCGACTTCGGCAAGCGTGGGTGCGTAACCGTGTTCGCTGATATAGTCGTTCAGGTAGTCGATTAGCTGCTTCTGCCGCTTGGTCAGCGTCGCCATCGGAGTTCTCCCTTTGCTGTTCATAACAGTAGTCCGGATGATGGCGAAAATCCGGCGAAGATGCAAGCGTTGAGAACGCGACTCTATGGGCGGCGGTTTCCCCGGCTCGACGCAGCGCATAATCTCAATTACGACCCGAATCCGATGGCGAAACTGCGAATCCAATTCGAAAACGGCGACCCCGAAAAAGTAATCGAGTTCGACCCCGCCAAGGCGCCGTTTCATCATGACGGCAAGCCCGGCTCGATTCTCGACGTGATGCTGGGGCACGGTGTGCACCTCGAGCACGCATGCGGCGGCAATTGCGCATGCACGACCTGCCACGTGGTCGTCAAGCAGGGATTCAACAAGCTCGGCGAATCCAGCGAGCAGGAAGAGGACTTGCTCGACAAGGCGCCGGGGCTCACTCCCACGTCGCGGCTGGGATGCCAGGCCGTAATCGAGGATCCCAACGCGGAAATTGTCGTCGTAGTTCCGCGCTACACGATTAACCAGGTCAGCGAGGCGGCTGAAGAATGACGGCCGAAGGGCAGCCCGCCGAATCAACCGGCAAGCGCGCGACGATGAATGCGCGCGTCGAGCGGATTTTCGATCACGCGCCCGAAACGCGTTCGCTTTTTCTCTCGCTCACCAGCGGCAAGCATCTGCGATTCGTCCCCGGCCAGTTCATCTCCATAACGATTCCGCTCGGCGACGAAACGCGCTCGCGTCCGTACTCGATCGCGTCGGACCCCGAAGACCGCGGTCCATTCGAGATTTGCTTCAATCGGGTCGAGGGCGGACGTGGCGTCGGATGGCTGTTCGAGCGGCGCGTCGGCGACACGATCGATTTCAGCGGGCCGTTCGGCGCCTTCACGATCGATCGCGCGCCCGAAGCGGAGCTGTGCTTCATCGCGGAGGGCACGGCGATCGCGCCGATTCGCCCGATGCTGAAGCGGGCGCTCGCGTCATCGCCGCCGCCAAAAATCCATTTGATCTACGCGGCTCCGGATCGCGAGCACCTCCTGTATGCCGCCGAACTCGACGCGCTCGCGCGAACCGCACCGAATTTTTCGTATGAGACTGTGCTCGAGCCGGCCGGGCAGATCTACGATCGCCTTTTCGAGTTGGCGCAAGCGCTATGGGTTATCGGCGACGCCGACCGTGCGCGCCATTTCTATATCTGCGGCGTCGGCAAAGGCGTCATTCGATTGCGCGATCTGCTCCGCGGCGCGGGCTACGAACGCCGCTCGGTGCACTACGAACAGTGGTGACGTTCGCCGCTACCGGGAGAACGCTTTGCGCAACGCCTCGGCGGATTCCTCGATCGCCAGCTTGCCCTTGTCGAGCACTTCGTACATCGAAAAGAATCCGTGGATCATACCCTCATAGCGCGAGACAGTGACGGGAACGCCGGCCGCGCGCAGCTTCTCGCCGTAAGTCTCGCCTTCGTCGCGCAGCGGATCGAATTCCGCCGTGATAACCAGCGCGGGCGGCAGTCCCTTGAAGCTCTTCGACAGCGCGGGCGCCACGCGCGGATCTTTACGATCGGCAGGGCTGCGAAGGTAATGCGTCCAGAAATAAAGTATGTCGTCCCTGGTCAGAAAGTAGTCGGTGAAAGTTTTGTGCGAGTAAGTGTCGAGCTCGGCCTCGGTCGCGGGATAGATGAGCAGCTGGAACCCGATCTTCGGCCCGCCCGCGTCGCGCGCGAGCTGTGAAATCACTGCGGACAGGTTTCCCCCGGCGCTGTCACCGCCGACTGCCAGCCGGTTGGCATCCGCGTTGAGCTCTTTGGCGTGCGCGGCAACCCACTTGGTCGCGGCAAAGCAGTCTTCGACGCCGGCGGGAAATTTATTCTCGGGCGCAAGGCGGTAATCGACCGACACCGTCACGCATCCGGCCTTGTTGGTGAGCGCGCGGCACGGCCCGTCGTGCGAATCGATGCTCATGATCACCCATCCGCCGCCGTGGAAAAACACCAGCACCGGAAACGGCCCCGCGCCTTCCGGCGTGTAGACTCGAATCGGAATCTCGCCGGCCGGGCCGGGAATTTTGCGATCTTCAACCTTGGCGACTTTCTCAGCTCGTTCCGGCGGCACTCTGAACATGTTGGCGGTCAAGCGGCGCGCGTCGGCCGGCTCGAGCGAGTTCAGCTTGGGTCCGGACGCGGCGGCGAGTTGATCCATCAGCACCCTGGCTTGCGGGTCGAGCGGCATGGTTTTTCCTCCAGCTGAAGTCTCGTCGATTTGTTTTTCGTTTTTTCGTTGCTTGGTCCGCTTCCTTTTCCTTTAGACCGGAACTGTCTTTCGGGACAAGCGGCACGGATGCGGAAAGACCGCGACAGCGTTCCAAGCTTTTGCGGTCAAACGATCGCTCTCATCAACTGCTCGCCGCGCCTCTCCCTGAGACCGTCCCGCCGATTGCCAAAGTAGCGCTCGCGCGCATCCTCGGGCGTCAGATGAATCGTGCGAGAAAAGCCCATCGATCGAAGCCTCACCGCAAGCTCGTCGCCGCGAAGCCTGGTCAACCATGGCTCCCCGACCTCTGCCGCGCGCTGCGCAGCGATCGCCAGCGCTTCAGCCTCTACTCCCGACACCGCTTCTTGCGGGAGGATGAAACTGAAGACGATTTCGCTCGAAGGCGGGAGTGAGAGAACGAATCGGAACGTGGCGTCGAGGGCGTCGCGGGTAAGGTACTGGGTGACTCCCATCCACGAGCACACTGTCGGGGCGTCAAACGCGAAGTCAGTGACCCGAAGAGCCTCCGGGATTGAGGTCCGCTCGAAATCGATCGGCACAAACGTCAGGTTAGAGGGAACAGCGATATCCGCAGCGCCCAATCGACCGCGTTTCCATTGCTGCGTGATCGGATGATCAATCTCATAGATCCGAATTGAACTGCCCCACGGAGGCTGGCGGTAAGCGAAAGTATCGAGTCCGGCTCCAAGGACCACGTATTGGCGCGCGCCGCGTTGGATCTCCCTCGGCGAGACAGTCCTCCGCGTAGCGGGCGCGCAGCGCGAATCCCGCTCGCCACTGTTTCGCAAAGGGATGATCGATCAGCGGTGCGAGCCATCGTCGATCGTCATCAGCGTCGATCAAGCGAACAGCGACAGGATCGATCAGTATCTTCGGGTCGTCATCTATAGTTTGGTGGAGCGCCCGCATGATCGCGGGAAGTTCGACGGTCCTGCTTCGTTGCGACTGTTCCATCGCGGCCTACCGAGGGAAGATCGCATTTGGCGGCGTGAGCGTATACAGGAGTCGCGGGCGTGGCCGCGGTAGGAAGATGATAGCGTTGCGTTCTCGCTCCTCACTTCTTCCGATGCGCAAGCGCGTCGGGATTCGCGACTCGAATCGGCGCGCCGTCCGCAAACGCGGCCACCGCCTCCAGCGTGTCGGTATAAAATGCGGTCAGCGCCTCGCGCGTCACGTATCCCAGATGCGGCGTGACAGTGACGTTGTCCATGGTCCGGAAACGGATGCTCGGCCGGCGGCGGCTCTTCATCATAAACGTCTATTCCAGCGCCGGCGATGCGCCCGGCTCGCAGCGCCGCTATCAGATCGGCCTCGACCACGATCGGCCCGCGCGAGGTGTTGATCAGATACGCACCCGGCCTTCATAAGGGCCAGTTCGCGCGCGGTGACGAGTCCGCGAGTGCGATCGCTGAGCTGGACATGAATCGAGACGATGTCGGCGAGACGGAACAGACTCGTCCTTCTCTACCCGCCGCGCCCCGACCGCCGCCGCCGTCTCGTCGGTCAGGTTCTGACTCCACGCGATCACCGGCATGCCGAATGCGCGGCCGTACTCGGCCATCCTCTTGCCAATCCGTCCCGAGCCCCAATAGCCCGAGCGTGCGGCCGGCGAGGTTCACTCCCACAGTTCTCTGCCACTCGCCTTCGCGCATCAGCCGGCCCTCGAGGCTGATATGGCGAACCGTCGCGATCATCAGCCCCCAGGTCAGCTCCGGCGTCGCAGTGGAAGACATTCGCGTATATGGGATTGGCGAAATTGGAATTCGCTACGATCACCCCGTGCTCCGTCGCCGCCGCCATGTCGAGATTCGGCAACGACATTCCAATGATTGTGACCAGCTTCAGATTGGGCAATCGCTCGAACAGGCTCCGCGGCAAACTCATCCGCTCGCGAACTGTGCAGAGCACTTCGAATGGCCGCAGCGCGATGGCGGCCTCCTGCTGCGACAGATGCCGCTCGAAGACGGAGATCTCCGCCTTGCCGTCAAGCACAGACCAGTCAGCGCACTGAAGCGCAATTTTCGCGTAATCATCGAGGATAGCGAGCTTGATCATGCTTTTTAAGTTAGACAAGGACGGTCTCCAGCGACAAGCGCCGGATGCTGCGCGAAGCTGGAAAGGAGACTGATCGCACCCGGACGCCCATCGATTCTGACGCCGCGCGCAATCAGGCCCTCGCGCTCGAGTCGGCGCCCGGCACCTTCGACGAGCGCAGGATCGATTCCGAGCAGCCGCGCGATCGCGCGCTCACTGCCAAATCCCGCGGTCTCGAAATATTTGGCGACGATTACGTACGCCGCCTGCAACCGCGTGAGCTTGCGGGCCTCCGCAATTGCGTCGGGCCATCGATGCGCCATCGTGTCCCACACATAGCTGAAGGGGTCGGCGCGCTCGTCAACTTTGAGCGCGAGAAATTTTTCCTGCAGCTCCGCCATCGCGCGATCGAACACCGCGCGGCGCGACGGTTGCGCGTAGCCGCTCGACAGCTTCAGCACGCGAGTCTCGGCCGCACCGCGGTTGCAGAGCGCGTCCATCACCAGCTTGCCGCAATGCGACAGTCCGCCGCGCAGATAAAGCTTGCGATAGCCGCCCGGCTCGATGCGGAGCCTGAGAAAAGCGCCCAGCATCTCGCGCGCGATGAAGCTCGGGCGTCGCGCGATCACTTTTCCGTAGTAAACCGCACGCCGCTGCGGCAGCGAGTCCTTGATCCGCCACGTCATGCCGATCGCGTAGTCGTGCTGGATGTGCTCCGGCATCCCGGGTTCGCGCGTCCCCGCGATCGCTTCGCGCAGGCACGGCACGCCCATTCCGGCCGTGAACCCGGTGCAGAATCCGACCTCGTCGATAAATTTGAGCGCGCTTTTCTCGCCGGTCACGCGCCGCGTCGCAACCCGCCTGAAGTGAAAGTCGCGATGCCGCTCAAGCGCGTCGAGAATATCGCTCATCCCGGAATTCGTTCGACGCAGTCCGCGAAGATTCTGCGGTAGTTGGTTTTCACGGCGAGTCCGCGCGTGATTCCCTCCAGGCCGACCAGCGCGCGAATCAGAAACACGCTGTGCGCTGGAGATTTGTACAGCCGATTTTCCAGCGCGAGCTCTCCCACCTTGGCCGCCTTGCCTACCGTGTCATATTCGAGCGGATCGACGGCGCGATCCACCCGCATCGGTTCGAACAGTATGTGAATGATTCTGACCATCGGCGCCGCGTCCTGATTGCGATCGATATAACCGAGCTTGACCATCGCCGCCGCCAGCGATTTGTCGTCGCCGCTCAAAATCGCGCGCGCGACTTGCAGGTTGGCCTTGCGCACCGGTTCCGGAAAACGCCGAATCGAACCGAAGTCGAGCACGCCGAGGCGCGGATGATGACTCACCAGGTAGTTGCCCGGATGAAAATCCGTGTGCAGCATCCCGAATTCCAGAATCTGCCGCCACGCGAACTCGTGGATCTTGATCGCGACCCATTCGCGCAGCTCGGAATCGACCTCCGGCCCCATCACGTCCGCGAGCGGATAGCCGTCGACGTAGGTCATCGTCAGCACGCGGCGCGAACTCAGCTCCTTGATGTAGCGCGGAATCATGATTTCGCCGTCCGCGCCTAGACGCCGGCCGAACTCCACGATGTTGCGCGCTTCGTTGACGTAGTCGAGCTCTTCGCGCAGGCGCAGCTCGAGTTCCCTGTACACCGCGCCGGTGTCGATTTGCTGGCGCATCACGTCATGACCGAGCGCCTGCAACGTCCGCAGCAGCAGCTTGAGATTCTGCAGGTCCTGCTCAACGGTATCCTCGACGCCCGGATACTGAATTTTCACCGCGACATCGACACCGTCGCGCGTGACTGCACGATGCACCTGTCCGAGCGACGCGGCGGCGAACGCAGTCTGATCGAAACTCCTGAAGATCGCTTCGGGCCGCTTGCCAATCTCAGTCCGAATCTGTTCCGAGATGGTCGCGTAGCTCATCGGCGGCACGCTCGATTGCGTCGCCCGCAGCACGTCGAGCGCCTCGCCCGGCAGCAGGTCCTTGCGAATCGAGAGCATCTGGATGAGCTTCATGAACGCGCCGCGAAGCTGCGTGGAGCTCTCGACAATTCGCTGCGCGTTGCGGATGTGAGTGTCCAGCAGCTCGCGATCGCGGGCGGGCGCGCTCAGAAACGGGCGCCGCAGCTGATTCCACAGGTAGCTGGAGCCGACCTGCGACGCGAGCTCGCCCATCTTGATCGCGCGGCGCGCGCGCCCGCTGGTGATTGAGGTGCGTTTCGCCATCAGCGGCCGTCGCGCTCGATTCCAACGCGGTTGATCAGCGTGGCCGCCAGCGCCGCGCCGAAACCATTGTCGATGTTGACGACGGTCACACCGCTGGCGCACGAATTCAGCATTCCGAGCAGCGCGGCCAGCCCGCCCATCGACGCGCCATATCCAACGCTGGTCGGCACGGCGATAACAGGCTTATCCACCAGGCCGGCGACGACAGACGGCAGCGCGCCTTCCATTCCGGCGACGACGATCAGCACGCTCGCATCGCGAATCAGTTCGAGGTTCGCAGTGAGGCGATGAATCCCTGCGACGCCGACGTCGTAAACGCGCGCCACCCGATTTCCGAACAGCTCGGCGCAGAGAGCGGCTTCCTCGGCGACCGGAATGTCGGAAGTGCCGGCGCTCAGCACCATCACGATGCCTTGTCCCGACGGCTTGCGGCGCTCCTTCACCACCACGCCGATGCGAGCGTCGCTATGGTAGACCAGAGCGCGGATTTTCCGCTTGGCGATGCGCGCCTTGTCCGCGGCGAGCCGCGTGATGATCAAATTCGTTCCTGACGCGAGCACGCGCCGCCCGATCGCGACGAGCTGATCGGCGGACTTGCCCTCGCCGAAGACCACCTCGGGAATCCCGCGCCGGATACTCCTGTGGTTGTCGAGCTTGGCAAAGCCAAGGTCCTCGAACGGCAGCTCGCGGATGTGCTTGAACGCGGCGCCGGGAGTCATGCTGCCGGCGGCGACACCGTCGAGGATTTGGCGGATTCGCTTTTCTGTCATCGGCGCTTGAGGAGTTCTGGGCGTAGCGGATGCGCCAGCGTCAACATGAGTTCGCGCACTGCGCGTGCGTCGCTGCGCGTGACCGTGATGGTCAACTCGCCCTCGATTAATTTCTCGCCGGGCTTGGGAATATGCCCGAGCCGCTCGACCACCAGTCCGCCGATCGTAGCATACTCATCCGCTTCCGAAAGCTTGAGGCCGAAACGCTCATTCAGTTCCGTTATCGGCGCGCGTCCGATGACGGACAGCACTCGCGGACTGACTACTTTGGCAAGCTCCTCGCCGAGGTCGTGCTCATCCTCGATATCGCCGACGATCTCTTCGATCAGATCTTCCAGCGTCAGAATCCCCGCCGAGCCGCCATACTCGTCGACGATCACGGAGAGATTTTCGCCGGTGCGTTGCATCGCCACCAGCGCCTCGTCGAGCGGCATCGATTCGGGAAAATAACTGACCGGCCGCATTATGTCGCTCACCGGACGGCTGAGATCGGGCGCCTGCAAGAGATCGAAGACGTGAACGACGCCCACGATGTCCGTGATTCGACGCCGAAACACCGGGATGCGGCTGAATCCTTCGCGGCGCACAGTTTCGATCGCCGCCGCCAACGAAGTGTCTTCCGGGACCGCGTCGACTCCGACCAGCGGCACCATCGCCTTGCGCGCGTCGGCCCGCGAGAAGCGAAAGATCCGGCTGATCATCAACTGCTCGGCGGGCAGAATTGCGTCTTGCGACTGCTGCCCGGACGTATCGCTCGGCCGTCGCCGCATCAGTCGCGCCAAATCGTCGCGGCTGAGGAATACACTCTCGGCGTCGGCAGGCACGCCGGCAACGCTGCGAATCAATCTGCTTAGAACGGTCTCCGCACTCAGCAGCGGCGCGAGCACGGTCGCGAGGAACCGCAATGGCCGCGCGGCGAACAGCGCAAACGCGTGCGGATTTATAAGCGTCAGCAATTTCGGTATCGACTCGCCCATCACCAGCGTAATCGGAGTCAGAATAAACGGCGCGAGATAAACCAGGTGCGGCCGCACTTCATAGAGAAAGCTGGTGAGCACGACCGCCGCGATAACGGTCGCGAGGTTGGTGCCGGTCAGGGTGAGGGCCAGCAAACGATCGCGATTGGCCAGCAATTCGCCGAGCACTTGCGAGCGCTCATGTCCGCCTTCGCTGCCGGCGCGGACTTTCAAGTCGTCCGCCGAGACCAGTGCGATCTCGGATGCGGCAAAAAACGCCTGCACCGCAAGGCATCCGACCAGTGCGATGACGAGCCAGACAACCGTCATCGATGCAGCCTCACCAGCTCGACGGCCGCACCGCGGACGCGCTCGACGGTGGCTTCGAATTCTCCGAGCTTGAGCTTCTCGCCCGCGCGCGGCACTCGCCCGAGCCGGCGCAGGATCAGGCTGCTCAGCGTCTTGCCGCCGCCATAGGCTTCGATGACGCGGGCGGGAGCGAGCGCGTCCGCCAGCTTGCCGAGCGCGACCGCGCCCGACGCCACCCATTCGTCGTCGGATATTTTCGTGAGCTCAGGAACCTCGCTGTCGAATTCGTCGCGAATCTCGCCGAACAGTTCCTCGAGCAGATCTTCGAGAGTCACGAGACCAAGCAGGCGGCCGTACTCGTTGACCACCAGCGCTATCTGGAAGCGTCCGCGTCGCATCTCCTCGAACAAATCGGCGAGCAGCTTGCCCGGCGGGATGAAATAGGCCGGGCGCACGAGGCGCTCGACGCGCGGCGGCGATGGCTCCAGGCGCCGCGCCGCGAGATCCTTGGCGTGCAGAATTCCAACGATATTGTCCTGGCTGTGGCGATAGACCGGCACGCGCGAAAAACTTTCGTGCGCGATTTCCGCGACCAGCTGCGCCACCGGCATCCCGATGTCGAGCGAGAAGATTCGCGCGCGCGGCGTCATCACCTCCGACGCACGCCGGGCGCCGAAGTCGAACACCCGATGAATCATCGCACGCTCGGCGGGTTCAACCTGACCCTGGTGCTCGCCGAGCCGGAGCAGCGTCTTGAACTCCTCTTCGGAAACGGGGCCCGGGCGCGGCGCCTCTTCAAGCGGCGTGAAATGCCGCGCGAACGGATGAACAAGATCGGCCAGCACGGCCAGGGGGCGCGCTGTTATCCACGCAATCGCCGCCGGAAATCCAAGCGCGAGCGTCTTCGGCGTAATGTCGCAGAACAGGAGAATGATAACGAGCATCGACGGCGCCGCGACGATCGGCCCCCATTTGCCACCGAGCAACGCCAGCAGAATGATCGTCGCGAGGCAGTCGGCGAAGATGTTGCAGGCTTCGTTGAGGCCGATGATCACGATCAACGACTCGAGCGGCCGGCGCATCAGGCGGTCGAGCGCATTCTGCACGGAAAGGCTCAACTGCTCGCGCGTGTGCTCGAGGCGCGCCATCGAGAACAACGCGGTCTCGGACGCGGCCAGCGTGGCGCTCAGCACGATGAGAATCAGGACAGCGAAGGGCAGGAGCGACAGCATTGATTCAATCTAACCGCGCGAGCGCAGCTGATCCCATCCTGCGATAATCGGCGCGCGATAACCAATCACCTTCAAGCGCCTGCCCCGAACGATCGTGCCGATTCGCGTGACCGCGACGCGCAAGCGACGCGACAGTGCAGCTTCGCTGTGACCGGGCCGTGCGCAGAAGGTCAGTTCGTAATCCTCGCCGCCGGTGAGTGCATGCTCGAGATCGGCGCCCATCAACGCGCGGTACGCCGACGAGACCGGGACTCGCGACGCGTCGATTTCGGCGCCGACGCCGCTTCGCTCGAGGATATGACCCAGGTCCTGCATGAGCCCGTCGCTGATGTCGATCGCGGCAGGCGCGGGCCGAAGCGCCGCCAGGCGTTGCCCGGCGTACAGCCGGGCGCTCGGACCGATAAATCGCTCGACGAGATATTTTCTCGCTGCGCGCTCTTTTTTTGCGTTGCCGCGAACCTTCAGCTTCCCTGCCAGGATACGCCAGCCAAGTGCCGCATCGCCGAGCGTGCCGGTCACGAAAATCTCGTCGCCGGGGCGCGCCGCGTCGCGGCGCATCACGCCGCGCCCGGCCTCGCCGAGCATCGCGATCGTGATCGACAGCTCGCGCGCTCGCGTAATATTACCGCCCACGATATCAGTCGAGGCCTCGCGCGCCGCACTGCGCAGCCCGGCGTAAATTCGTTCGATCGTCCGCGCCGAAATTCCGCCGCGCAGGGCAAGGTTGACGACGCATGCAGTCGGGCGCCCGCCCATCGCCGCGATATCGCTCAAGTTGACCGCAAGCGCGCGTGCACCGAGCGCTTGCGGCGGGCACCATCGCAGATCGAAGTGAACATTTTCGACAATGCTGTCGATCGTGAACAGCGTTCGTCGCGGCGTCGAAACAATTGCGCAATCGTCGCCGCCGCCGAGAATCGTGCGGCGGCTGAGACGGATTCCGGCACTCAGTCTGGCTATCAGTTTGAATTCGCTGGACGGTTGGCCGAACGCCTCGGGCAGTTTGCTCACGGCGTGCGCACTTTCAGTGGTTGCGCATCGAGCGGAAATTCCGCGACCAGCGTTACTCCCCGCCGACCCTCCGCCATCCGCGCGTCGGTGCGACCTCCCACCGCTTCCGCCATCGCGCGCGCGATATATAGTCCGAGTGCGCGCGCGGTGCCGCGATCTCCGTTTTGATTTGGACGCTGGAACAGCGCTTCGGATTCGGCGGTCGAGAGCGGCGGGCCGTTGTCGGTGACCTCGACCGCGATCGCTTCGTTGCGCACCCCGGCGCGCAAGATTACGTCGCCGGTCGCCGTCCTTCCGATCGCGTACGCAATCATGTTTCTTACGATCCGCTCGAAATGACGGCGGTCGAGTGTGCACGGCGGCAACGGCGCAATCTCGACGCGTAGATTCAGGCGCCGTCGCCGCGCTTGCAGCCCGCAGTCCTCCGCGACGTCGCTCAGCACCCGGTTCGTATCGAGTTCGACGGGATCCGCAACAATGGCTTCCTCCTGCGCCTTGTGGTAGTCGAGCACGTTGCTCACCACCAGGTCCATGTTCCACGCCGTCGAGCCGATTCGTCCGAGCAGATCGCTCCGCTCCTTTGGACTGACGTCCTCCTCCTCGAGCAGGCTGACGTAACCACTAAGAGCCGCGACCGGACTTCGGATGTCATGCGCCATCGTCGCCATCTGCGTCTCCCGAAAGCGCGCCGCTTCTTCAAGATCTTCGACCTGTTTCTTGAGGCGTCGGCGATATCGTTCGATGAAGATCGACGTGTATTGAGAAAAGATCACGGCCGCGATCAGCCCCATCAGTCGATACGCTCCGTAGGGCGTTTTGATCGGCACGAAGTATTCGCCCGCCGCGTATTCCAGCACCGCCGTCACGGCCATCGTAAACTGCCAGCGCGGGCCCCAGCTCACGAACGACGCCGTTGCCAGGGGACATAGCATGATCGCGAGGAAGCGCGACTCGGGATCGCCGGTCTTGCCGCTAATCAGGATGAACGTCGCGATCAAAACCAGGTTGTACAGTAGTATCCAGAGTTTCCAGTGACGTTTGAATGAGCGCGTCCAGACCAGGCCAAAGAACAGACAGGTCGCGCCGAGGATCACCCAATGCAGTCCTGTGCCGGGCCCGCTCCGACCCATCACGCGCTGATCGTACGCAAGGTACGCCAGCAGCATGAAGATTCCGAGCGCGCCGGCGAGCTTCAGGACTCGCAGCGATTCCTCGTCATCCTGGGTCCAGACGACCTCGGTCGTGGCGCGGTCGGGCTCGGAATATTTCAGCCCCGATCGGCCGTCAATTTTGCCGCTCTCCGCCAATCGCGCTTCCTAGCTATTTTTCCCCGCGCCGGTTTTCAGAACCTCCCGAGACTCACAAATAGCCTGACTTCGGCGCCGGATTTCATCAAGCGCCTTCTCAATCGCCTCGAGCGCAAAATCAACCTCGGCGGGCGCGATCGTCAGTATCGGCGCAAGCCGGACGACGTTGTCCGCGTTGAGCGTCCAGTTCACGATCACGCCGCGCGCCAGAGTCGCCGCCACGAAGCTGCGCGCCACGGCCGCATCGCGAAACTCGATTCCAATGATCATCCCGAGTCCGCGTACCGCGGCGATTTCGGGCGCGTGCAGCTCACGCAGGCGTCGAACAATCTCGCTGCCGACGTTCGCGGCGCGCTCGCACAGATGCTCGCGAACTATCACGTTCAGCGATGCCAGTCCGGCCGCGCACGAAAGCGGATGGCCGCCGAAAGTCGTGATATGCCCAAGCGGCGGATCGTGCGAGAGCGTGCCCAGCAACTCGTCGCGACTGCACACCGCGCCCAGCGGGAGTCCGCCGCCGAGTGCCTTGGCCATCACGACGATGTCAGGCACGACGCCGAAATGCTCGAGCGCAAACATCTTGCCAGTGCGACCAAAGCCCGTCAGCACCTCGTCGAAAATGAGTATCGCGCCCGCGCGATCGCATCGTTCACGGATTGCGCGGACGAATGACTCTTTTGGAATGCGCACGCCGCCCTCAGCCTGCACCGGCTCGACGACGACTGCGGCGATCGTCGAATCGATCTTTTCAAGCGCGCTTTCGTTATCAAAGGGCAGATGCCGGACGGGTCCGGGCAGTGCGCCAAACGGCTCGCGCATCGCACGATTTCCGCACAACGCCAACGCGCACATCGTGTCACCGTGATAAGCGCCGTCGAACGCGACAAATCCCTCGCGTCCCGTGAACTTGCGCGCGACCTTCAGCGCGCACTCGATCGCTTCGGCTCCGCTGTTGGTGAAATACACGCGCTCGAGCGGCCGCGGCAGAAGCTCGACCAGCCGCCGCGCGAGCATCACCTGGCTCTCGATCACGAATTCACCGTACACCATGACGTGCAGGTGGCGCCGCGCCTGGCGCTCGATCGCGTCGAGCACCTCGGGATTTCCATGGCCCAGCGCCGACACACCGATCCCGGCGATGAAATCGAGATAGCGCCTACCATCCGACGCGATCAGCCACGAGCCCTCGGCGCGCGAAATCTCCAGTCCGATTGGTGCGTCAGAAGTCTGCGCAACGTTCCGGCGGAAGAAGTCGCCGAGTTCGCTCATCGCGGTCCAACCATCATGTCGAGGAAGCGCCCTCCACCGTGGCGCCAATCAAGAGGCGGCGATTGCATCTCGCCGGGCGCGCACACGTACGGTATCCCGATCGCCTTGAGCGACGCGGTAAGGTGCGCGACTTCCGATTCGTCCCCGTCGACCGCCATCCCTTCGATTCGTCCCGATACCCCCGCGATGCGATCGTGAACCTGTTCGAGATCGCGCACTCCGGTGACGTGCAGCGTCCTGAACCCTGGCGACACCTTGAGTGCGTCGTCGCGCGCAGTCGCGGGCTCGAAAATTACCGTCCAATCCAGTCCGCGACCCGCAAACAGTTCGACCTGCTCGCCCGCGATCGCACGCCAGCGCGCGCGCTCGCGTATTCCGCGAATTGCCGCGGCGTCGGCGATTGGGATGCGCGCCGGCGGCATCGATTCGCCAACTCGTTCAAGAGCTGCAGACATTCTGATCGCCACGTCGCGCACCGCGGCGCCGTCGGGACTCACCACGAACACCTGATGGAGCGACAGGCAGCCGAGTTGCTCGAACAATACGACGTCGAGCGTGAGCAACTCCGCGACTCGCTCGACTCGCGACGCGACGATCGCTCCCGGCGCGAGCACGGCGGCGCTGACGCGGCTGCCGAATCCAACTACATTGCGCCGATTGCCAAGCGACGCGATGGTTTCGTCGTCGCCGTACGCCACCACCAGCTCGCAATTCGCAAGCAACGCCTCGGTCAGGTCGGTGCGAGCGCGGCCCCATTGAAAGACCTCGATACGCGCGCCTGCGTCGCGATCGATCTCAGCCAGCGTGCGCGCAAACTCCGCGAAAAAGATCGGTTCGCTCGAAGCGGTTTTGATCAGCACGCGTGCGCCAGCCAGCAGCGCGATCGCGACCTCATGAATTCCAGCGCCCGCCACGTTGCCGGCAGCTATGAATCCAACCGTTTTTGGCCTGTCGATCCCGCCACTTGCGGAAATCCGCGCGGCAATCGACTTCAACGCGTCGCTCGTGAATGGTCTCAGCAGAGCGTCGATCGAATTTTCCAGCATCGCGACCGAATACCCGGCCGAGCGCGCGATCGCTGCGATCGCGTCGCGTCGGCGCGCGTATTCGCGACTCCGCCAGAGTGCAAACGCGCGCCCGAGCGCGTCGGCCATTCGATCCGCGCCGGGACCGATGACTTCTCCCTGCCCGCGCGCCGCGCTTGCCACACTCGCGCTCATCGCTGGACCTCCGACGCGGCGAATTGCCCTATTCCCAGCGCGCAGCCGCGAGCTTCGCCCCATTGCGATCTGCCGAGCACGCGAACCCGGCCTTGCTCGACCGAACCCAGGTCTTCCGTCATGACGGCTGACACCGAGCCGACGTTGGCGAGATCGAAAAACGTGAGCATTCCGATTTCCCCGTCCGGCATCGGCCGCAAGGTGACCGGATCGCGCGCCGTCACGCGCAGCCACGGCGGCGGAATTTTGTACCGGTCTTTTGCGTTCCCGTGCTCATTCGAGTTCGCCAGGTCAGCGCAATTGAACGCCGTCGCGTCGTAAAGCTGCGAGCACAATTCCGTCATCCCGTATTCGTTGATAACCATCGCGGGCGCGATTGCGAGTGTTTCGCTGGCCTGCTCGATCACCTCGACTGCTGCCATCGGGACGACCTGCCCTTTCGCCCCGCCGGTGTCCATCATTCGCGAGCCTGGCGCGAGCCGAACTTTGACGCCACGGCTGCGAAGCTCGGAAAACAGCGCCGCAAACGCAGCCGTGGTTCCCAGGATGCAGACCGGTTCGCGACGTGCTTCGGCGTCGGCGAGAAACGCGACTGCCGCCCCGAAGTCGACACGGTCGCGCGATGCGGCCGCGAAGTGCGTGCGCGTCGCGAACTCTTCGACGCACCAGCTTATCATCGTCGCAAGCGACGACTCCGGCATTGCATCCGCCGTCGGATGCATCGCGAGAATCGCCATTCGGCGAGCGTCGGGGAACAACATCATTCGCAGATGAGCGATCGCCGACGCGCGGTAAATCTCGGGCCGCGCGACGATATGGCGTCCACGGCGTTCCCGCCCGAGCGTAGTACCGCTGGTGAGAAAGACCGCCGCGCCTGGCGATCGCGCGGCGCCATCAATCGCAAGCTCGGCGTACTTGAACGCAACATTGCTGACCGCCGGGACGCCGTCCACGCCGCGGACCGTTCCGGGATCGACGCCTTGCTCCTCGCAGTAGCGCCGGTATGCGCCAACCGCCTCGAATTGGTAGCGAAAGACATCCATAGCGAGCCGTGGAAACGTTTCAGGCTCAGGCCTGTGGATAAATGTGAGAACCTGCTCGAAGATGGACATTGGGATTCGGGCCATGGTGCCGGGGCGGTGATGATCATGGCATCGCGGCTGTCCTTCGTCCAATCCTGACCGCCCCGCGCCTCGTTTTCGACTGAAAAAAGACCGTATTTACGTGGCTCTCGAAATGTTCTACACTTCCACCCGTTGTGGGTGGCGGCTAGGCCTCGGCAGCGGCAAAAGGCCGGGTAAGCGGGGTTTCGACAGGTTACTGCGGTATTTACTAAGCATTGCTGTCCGATTTCACCCCAAATGGGATGTAACATTTTTGCGCTAGCTACGTAATTTTGCTAAACAGAACGCTACCGAACGGGGAGAGACATCGCCAAATGAAGAAATTCGCCGCCGGCGTAATGCTTGGTGTTGTTGCTAGCTGGGCTGTCGCCTTTGCGTCGGCCAACGTTAGCCACGATGGCAGTTTCTGGAACCGCCTCAATGTCGCCGCCAAGGATGGCTACGTCAATGGCTATTCCGACGCGATGCGCGTCAGCGTCGGCAAACTTGACGTCCTCAATTCCGCCGCCGATCTGTTTCACTGGAAGGGCGCCCGCCGCATTATCCATCAACTCTCGGGACAACTCTCGATGGGTGATATGAGTGCGAATCAGGCGGTCAAGCGCCTCGACGAGTTGTACTCGAACAAGAAGTACAGCGAGCTTGACCTCGGCGAAGCTCTGCAGACGCTTTCGATTCGCGCGAATGAAACCGCGATGCCCGACGCGCCGGTGAAGAGCGCGAAG
This sequence comes from uncultured delta proteobacterium, assembly GCA_963805315.1. GTDB lineage: Bacteria > Desulfobacterota > Binatia > Binatales > Binataceae > Binatus. The sequence goes on along the minus strand of CAWDTQ010000003.1, from coordinate 56,617 downwards.
TAAAGTCGCTCGACCCTAGTCTGAGGCGGTCTCGTCCGGGACCGCCTCTTTTTTTGCGCCGCGCGCTCCCACGATCGCGCTTGAAACGCCCAGCCGATCGGTCCTAGCCTGATTCGCAGGATTCTCCATCGTGAACGCGCCGCCATTTCTGCTCGAAAAAATTCTCCGCGCCACCGTCGGCGTTCATTCGCATATCCCCGAGACTCACGTGTCGACCGCGATTGGACTCGGCACCGACCGCCGCGGCACCGGCACCGTCGTCAGTCCCGACGGCCTCATCCTGACGGTTCACTACCTGTTGCTCGGCGCGCAAAACGTGATCGTCACGATGCCCGGAGGCGACCAACTCGAAGCAAAGATAGTCGGCAAGGATTACGGCACCGGCATCGGCCTGCTCAAGATCGATCGCGGTAAAATTCCCTGCGCGGAAGTCGTGTCGTCGGCAGGATGCGCGGTCGGGCAGGAGGTGTTCACTGTCTCGAGTCTCGGCGGCGAGAAGCGAACCGCCGATTGCGGCGTCATCACGTACCTTGGTCCCTACGATGCGGTATGGGAATTCGTCCTCGACAAATGCGTCTGCGCCACGGCCTCGTCGCTCAACATCGGGATGAACGGCGGGCCGATCTGCAATCTCCAGGCGCAAGTCGTCGGCATTTCGTATTTGAACTTCGCCGATTTGAGCCGCGCGATTTTGGGCGTGCCCGGCGACAGTTTCCTCACCGTCCGCGACGAGCTCGTCAAACACGGCCGGCGCACGACCGCCGCACCGCGCGCCTGGCTCGGCGTGCTCTCCTACACATTGCGCGAGCACGTCGTGATCGCCGGCGTGATGCCCGGCGGTCCCGGTGAGAAGGCCGGCCTGCAGCAGGGCGACCTGGTCATTTCGATCGACGACACCGACGTCAATGACCGCCGCGTGCTCTACGACGCCCTCGCCAACCATCGCCCCGGCGACTGCGTCAATCTCAAGGTGCTGCGCAACAATCGCGTCTACCAGCTCGACATTCCCGCCATCCGCGCCGAAGATTACTTCGCCTGATTTCAGGAGCGTCGCCCAATGAATGAACAAAGAGCGCAGCTGCGCGACTTGCTCGCCGGCCCCGAAATGATCGTCGCACCGTTCGTATTCGATTGCCTGCAAGCGAAACTCGCCGCCGCTGCCGGCTTCAAAGCCGTCTACATGACGGGATTCGGCACGGCGGCCGCGCGCGGATATCCCGACCTGGGGCTGCTCACGATGTCCGAGATGGTCGCCAATGCGCGCGCGATCTCGCGGTCGGTAAACGTGCCCGTCATCTGCGACGCCGACACCGGCTACGGCAATCCGCTCAACGTGTGGCGCACCGTGCGCGAGTACGAAGACGCCGGCGCGGCCGCGCTGCACATCGAGGACCAGGTGTTTCCCAAGCGATGCGGTTTCATGGAGGGCAAGCAGGTCATCGCTATCGACGCGATGGTGCCGAAGGTGGATGCTGCTTGCGATGCGCGCCGCGATCGCAATCTCGTCATCATCGCGCGGACCGATGCGCTCCAGCCCAACGGATGGGACGACGTCGTGCGGCGCGCGCGCGCCTATCGCGAGGCGGGCGCCGACCTGGTCTTTGTTGATGGAATCAAAACCATCGATGATCTGAAGCGCTACGCCGACAAGCTCGGCGACCTGCCGCTGATCTACAACGGCGACCTGCTGCCGATCGACGATCTGAGAAAGTATCCGTTCAAGATTACGATCCACATCGGAACGATGCTGGCGATTTTCGACGCGATGCGCGCCGCGATGACCGAGCTAAAGCGCAGCGGAAAGCTAAGCGTCGGCACCGGATCAAAGATCTTCGAAGACTTCGTGCAAACGATGGGCGTCGAAGACTACGAGGCGCTCGAGAAAAAATACACAGACTAAAAGTCTCGCTCGCCGCCGCCCCACGCGACCGGTTCCCCTTCCCACAATGGGAAGGGGTTAGGGGTTAGGTTTCCGCGCAGCCCACGGCCTACACGTCCTTGAACGCCGCCTTCTTCTGCGACGCCTCGATCGCGGCCTGCGCCGCCGCCAGCCTCGCGACCGGAATCCGGTACGGCGAGCACGATACGTAGTCCAGGCCGAGGCGATGGCACAGCTTGACGCTCGCGGGATCGCCGCCATGCTCTCCGCAAATCCCTATCTTCAGCTGCTTGTTCGATTTGCGCCCGCGCTCGATCGCGATTCGCATCAACTCGCCCACGCCGACCGGGTCGAGCTCGGCGAACGGGTCCTTCTTGTACACACCGGTGCGGATATAGTCGGGCAGGAATTTGCCCGAGTCGTCGCGCGAAATTCCATACGTCATCTGCGTCAGATCGTTGGTCCCGAATGAAAAAAATTCCGCGACCGCGCCGATTTGATCCGCGACCACGCATGCGCGCGGCACTTCGATCATCGTACCGATCGTGTACGGCACCTTGATGCCGCGTTCCTTGAACACCGTGGCTGCCACTTCGCGAATCTGCGCCGCCAGGATGTCGAATTCGCGCCGCTCGCCAATCAGCGGCAGCATGATTTCCGGCATCGCCTTGACGCCCTGCTTGCGCAGCTCGCACGCCGCCTCGATAATCGCGCGCGCCTGCGCCTGGTAAATCTCGGGGAAACTGATTCCCAGCCGCGACCCGCGATGCCCCAGCATCGGATTCACCTCGAACAGGCTCTCGCGCACATGCTTCAAATGCTCGAGCGTCGTGCCGATTTTCGCGGCCAGGTCGCGCAGCTCGAGGTCCGAATGCGGCAGAAATTCATGCAGCGGCGGATCGAGCAAACGAATCGTGACCGGCAGCCCGGCCATCGCTTTCAGGATTCCGACAAAGTCCTCGCGCTGCATCGGCAGGATCTTGGCGAGTGCGCGCCCGCGCTGCTGCGCGTTCTCCGCCATGATCATCTCGCGCACCGCCGAGATTCGCTCGGGATCGAAAAACATGTGCTCGGTGCGGCAGAGCCCGATTCCTTCGGCGCCGAAATCGCGCGCGATCTTCGCGTCGCCGGGAGTGTCGGCGTTGGCGCGTACTCCAAGTTTGCGCACTGCGTCCGCCCACGACAGAAATTTTTTGAAGTACGACGGCATCTCGGGATCGACGGTCGGCACGCGCCCCTCGATCACTTCGCCGGCCGATCCATCGAGCGTGAGGTACTCGCCGCGACGAATCACCGCGCCGTTCGCCGACAGCGTGCCCGCGCCGTAGTCGATTTCCAGCGCCGAGACGCCGGCCACGCACGACTTGCCCATCCCGCGCGCGACCACCGCCGCGTGGCTCGTCATTCCGCCGCGCGCCGTGAGAATTCCTTCCGCCACCTGCATCCCGTGGATGTCTTCCGGCGACGTTTCCAGCCGCACCAGGATTACTTTGCGCCCGGCCTCCGCGACGGCGACCGCTTCGTCCGCCGAGAAGACCACTTCGCCGTTGACCGCCCCCGGTGACGCCGGCAGCCCGCGCGCGATGACGTGCTTCTTGCTCGACGGATCCAGCCGCGGATGCAAAAACTGCTCGAGCTGTTCCGGCTCGACGCGCTTCAGCGCTGTCTTGCGATCGATCAGCTTCTCGTCGGCCATGTCCACCGCGATCCGCACTGCGGCCTGCGCCGTGCGCTTGCCGTTGCGCGTCTGCAGCATGAACAGCCGGTTGCGCTCGATCGTAAATTCCATGTCCTGCGTATCGCGAAAATGCTTTTCGAGCCGCGCTGAGATTTTCAGGAATTGTTTGTAAACGTCGGGGAAGCTTTCCTGGAGCGTCGAGTATTGCGCCGCGCGCTCCGCCTCGCTGATTCCCGCGCGCTTGGCCCATTCGCGCCCCGCCTTCAGGCTTATCTGCCTGCCCGTGCGGATTCCCGCGACGACGTCCTCGCCCTGCGCGTTGGGCAGGAACTCGCCGTAGATTCCTTTCTCTCCCGTGCCGGGATCGCGCGTGAACGCGACGCCCGTCGCGCAATCGTCGCCCAGGTTGCCGAACACCATCGATTGCACGGTAACCGCAGTGCCCCAGTCGCCCGGGATATTGTTGATGCGCCGGTACGTGATCGCGCGATCGTTATGCCACGAATCGAACACCGCGCCGATCGCCATCCACAGTTGCTCGCGCGGGTCCTGCGGGATGTCGCGTCCCACGCGCGAGCGAATCAGCGCGCGGAACTCGCCGACCAGTTCCCGCAAATCATCGACCTTCAGGTCGGTGTCGTTCTTGACGCCGCGCGCGGTCTTTTTGTGATCGATAATTTCCTCGAACGGATCCGGATCGTTCTTGTTCTCCGGCTTCAGCTTGAGCACGACGTCGCCGAACATCTGGCAGAACCGCCGGTAAGAGTCCCACGCGAAGCGCGGATTGCCGCTGATTTGCTCGAGGCCCTTTACCGTCTCGTCGGTGAGCCCCAGGTTCAGAACAGTGTCCATCATCCCCGGCATCGAAACGCGCGCGCCCGATCGCACCGACACCAGCAGCGGATTCTTGGCGTCGCCGAAGCCGCGTCCGAGCGCCTTCTCGATTCGCGCGACGCTCTTTGCCACGCCATCGGTCAGCCCCTTCGGATACTTGTGACCGCGATCGTAAAAGTAGTTGCAGACCTGCGTCGAGATTGTGAAACCGGGCGGCACGGGCAGCTTGAGTCGCGCCATCTCGGCCAGGTTCGCGCCCTTGCCGCCCAGGAGATTGCGCATCTCGGCGCGTCCTTCCGCCACGCCCGCACCGAAAAAGTAGATCTCAGGATGAATCCGACCCATGTGAAAACCGTTTCTCCCGCCCCCGCGTCGTGCGAAGACAATTTTGAAAGTTCTAGCGCGTCCAGCCGATTCGATTGCCGATCTCTTCGACCAGCCGCGCGACCGGCACGCGCTCCTGCGTCATCGCGTCGCGATCGCGAATCGTCACCGTGTCGTCTTCCATCGTCTGATGATCGATCGTCACGCCGTAAGGCGTGCCGACTTCATCCTGACGGCGATAGCGGCGGCCGATCGAACCCGCTTGATCGTAAGCGACCGTGAAATGACGCTTGAGCGCGTCGCGAATTGCGATTGCTTTTTCGGGTTGCCCCGCTTTGCGCAGCAGCGGATAGACCGCGACCTTGATCGGCGCGAGGCGGGGATCGAGCCGCAGCACGATTCGCTCCTCGTTATCGACCACGTCCTCGTCATACGCGTCGAGCATGAACGCGAGCATCGCGCGATCGACGCCAAGCGCGGGCTCGATCACCCACGGCCGAAAGCGCGTCTTGGTGTCCTCGTCGAAATAAGTAAGGTCCTTGCCGCTGAACTTCGCGTGCTGATCGAGGTCGAAGCTGCCGCGCTTCGCGACGCCTTCGAGCTCGCCCCATCCGAACGGATACAGGAACTCGATATCGGTGGTGCCGCTCGAATAGTGCGACAACTCATCGGTCGCGTGCTCGCGCTTGCGCAGATGCTCGCGCTTGATTCCGAACTTGACGTGCCAGTTGAATCGAAAATCGACCCAGTAGCGATACCACTTCTGTTCTTCCTCGCGATCGGGGCGAACGAAGAACTCCATCTCCATCTGCTCGAACTCGCGCGTGCGGAAAATAAAATTCTCGGTGGTGATCTCGTTGCGAAACGACTTGCCTTGCTGGGCGACGCCGAACGGCAGCTTGACGCGCTGCGTATCCACGATGTTCTCGAAGTTCGAAAAAATTCCCTGCGCTGTTTCCGGCCGCAGATAGACGACCGCCGCCGTGTCCTCGACCGGACCCATGAAGGTCTTGAACATCAGGTTGAAATTGCGCGCCTCCGTCAGCTGACCGCCGCATTCGGGGCATTTATCGCCTTCGATTTTATCGGCGCGAAAACGATTCTTGCATTCTTTGCAATCAACCATCGGGTCACTGAAATTTTTCAGATGGCCCGACGCTTCCCAGGTGCGCGGATGCTGAAAAATCGCCGAGTCCAGCCCCAGCACGTCGCTGCGGTACTGCACCATCTCGCGCCACCACGCCTCCTTGACGTTGCGCTTCAGCTCGACGCCCAGCGGGCCGTAGTCGAAAGTGGATCCGAGCCCCCCGTAGATGTCGCTCGTCGGAAAGACAATTCCACGGCGCTTGCACAGGTTCACCAGTTTTTCCATCGTGACCGCGCGTTTGGTGGCGGGCACTGCGTTTTCCGCGGACAACAATTCCTCCTGGATCGCTTGTGACGCCGGGACTAGCCCAAGCTGGTTATCTCGGCGGACCGGGCGCGAATTTCCCGCCGAGCGCGAACCGTGAAGCCTATCACGGCCCCGAATCCCTCGCAATTTTAATGATTTTCGCCGCTTGCGCCCCCGCACGAGGCTCGTGCTACAAGATTCGAGCAGTAGGATGTCGCGGCAGGCGGTCTACTTGAAGTAGAGGAGATATCTCGATGCGAATCTCGACGGTCGTCATCTGCGCAGTTGTGATTGGAGTTATGATTGCTCTCACGGGATGCGGTCACAAGCTGGTCGCGCACAACGGCGAAAGCACCGTCGCCGTCTATCCGGACGAAAACACGTTCACGAAACTCACCGATTTGAAAAAACAGGGAGGCATGGTCGGCGGAGTCATCGGGAACCTTGGCGAAGGGCTGGCCTCGAAGCAGGTCGATAACAACACTCCCGTGCGAATCATCAGCAGCGACGACAAAGGCTCGCAAGTCGAAGTGCTCGACGGCGCGTTCAAGGGGATGCACGGCTTCGTCCCCCAGGACAACGTGCACTGACAATTAGAAGTGAATCGAGTCCGCGTGCTAGTGCCGGCTGGCAGACTTATGATTCGAGACTCATCCAGACGACGACCACCACAACGACCATCAATCCGAATATAAGGAGAGATTGCATCGGGAGTGTCTACTTAACGCAGTCCACCCGTTCAGCATCGGGCTGTCAGTTGTTCCACCAGCCTCGCGCGACTACCTGAGCACCTCGAAGTTCGCCCACATGAACAGCAGCGCGACACCTACCACTATGTAGATAAACCACTGCGCTACCGTCCGGTCGAATCCGCGCAAAATGGGTCGGCGGGGCTTCATAGTTGCGGTCTAGCAAAGCGCCGAGTTAAGCGAAAGGCCGCACTCGCCTATTCAAATGAACAAAAGGTGAAGGAATCAGCTAGACCCGCGCTCGATTGCTTCGATCATCCGCCAGAAGTTCTGTTCCGCCAGTGGCATATGCACGATTTCGAACTTGAGACGGTCGGGCCCAAGAAAATAAAAGGCGTAGTAGCCGCCCGGGCCGAACGGGAACTCGCCCGGACCGTCGAGGATTTCCGCGCCGAGCGACCGCACGAGCTCGAACGCCGCATCAACCTGCTCGTGTCGCTGTACGTTGAAAGCCACGTGATGCAGGCCCGGCTCGTAAACCTCGAAGCGATGCATCCCGAGGTCGCCCTTCGCCTCCCAGACATTGAACGCGGTGCCGTTGGTGTCGTTGATATTGACGGTAAGCCGGCCGCCGGTTCGCGTATCCTGAAAAACTCCGCCGACCGTGTAGCCGAGGAACTTGAGCATCGGCCCGAAAAATTTCATCGCCTCGGGCAGATCGCTGACGGTAATCGAGACGTGATTGATCGATCCGTGAAGGTCGGGTCTGGGAACGCGTTCAGGCATTATCCGGATTCGAGCGCATCGAAACGCGCGCAGTCAAGTGAATTCTTGCGCTAGAGCTTCGGCACTTCCATGCCCTTCTTCACGGCAGGACGCGCGCCGACCGCGGCGATCCATCGCGCGACGTTCGCGCCTTCTCCAACCACGTCGGCCTTCACCGCTTTGATCGCGGGGAAACCGACGACCAGCCACGGATAGGTCGCGATGTCCGCGATCGAGTAGTCGCCGGCCATGTATTCGGTTCGCGCCAACTGATCGTCGAGCACCTTAATCAGCCGCGCGCTTTCGGTGAGGTAGCGATCGATGGCGTACGGGATTTTTTCTTTCGCCTGGTTGACGAAATGATTCACCTGCCCAAGCATCGGGCCGATGTTCGCCATCTGCCAGAAAAGCCATTCCAGCACCTTTGCGCGCGCCGGATTCTTCGACGGCAGCAGCCTCCCTGTCTTCTCCGCCAGATGCACCAGTATCGCGCCCGACTCGAACATCGAGATGCCGGCCTCGCGATCGACGATCGCGGGAATCTTGCTGTTGGGGCAAATCTTCACGAACTCCGGCTTGAACTGCTCGCCGGCGCCAATGTTAATCGGGTGAACCGAATACTCGAGGGCGCACTCCTCGAGCATCACCGAGATTTTGCGGCCGTTGGGCGTCGTCCAGGTGTAGAGATCGATCATCCCGAATTTTTTAGCGCAGTCGCTACAGTGCGTTGGTGCCGCGCTCGCCGGTGCGGATACGCACCACCTCTTCCATCGGCATGACGAAGATTTTCCCGTCGCCGATTCTGCCGGTCCGCGCCGCGCGCTCGATTGTCTCGACGACCTGCGCCGCCAGCTCGTCCGAAACAATTATCTCGAGCTTCACCTTGGGCAGAAAATCCACGACGTACTCGGCGCCGCGGTAGAGCTCGGTATGCCCTTTCTGGCGGCCGAATCCCTTGACCTCGCTGACCGTGAGACCTTGCACACCGATACTCGACAACGCCTCTTTGACCTCGTCGAGCTTGAACGGTTTGATGATCGCCTCAACCTTCTTCATAAGTCTCCTCTCGGTCGCTGCTCAGACTGGCCGCGCGGGACAGATGCCGGCCCCCGCCTCATCCTCCAATAACAATTCCCCCACGACGCCGCCGGTTCAAGCCCCCCGATTCGCGCGCGCGCGGCGACGGTTCCCCTCGGCGCCTGCTAGCTGAAAAAAACCTCCCGCGCGTGATTGGTGTCGCAATACTCGCGCACCTCGGCAATCTTGTCGCCGTCGAAGCGGATGTCGAAGTGGTAGCGGTTGTTGTATTTCTTTCCGTTGGCCGCGACGGTATTCGATTCCGCCTGCACGGCGCATCGGTCGCCTTCGCAAATCACCGTCTCGATTTTGAGGCCGAGCCCGCTCGGCATCATCGCCTTGAGCGCCTTCACGAGATTTCTGAGTCCGTCATGGCCTTTCACGGGAGGCATGCCTTCCATCCTCGTCATGACCTTCCACTCGAAGTCGTTGGCGACCATCGTGGCAAGCCGGGCCGGATCGGGGTCTTTGAACTCGCTGAGAAATTCGGTGGCTAATTCCTTTTTTTCCGCTGATGTCATGGCGTCACTCCTCGCTGGTTCCAAGCAGATACCTATTCCATCCAGCGGGATTGCGCCAACATCCTGCGCCAAGGGTCAACGCAAACGCGATGCCAACGGGTATTTCCCCGCGATTCGCGTTAGCGCATGGCAGAGGATGCTCGCAGCGGCCTTGCTCGAACCCCAGCGATGCTTAACTGGCGGGCGTCCGATTAATCGGCAGGCACTGTTTATGAAGCGGCACTGTCGCTGCGCCTGGGCTGAAATTTGGGCTCCTCGCCGCGCGACAGGCGCTTGATATTCTCGCGATGGCGAAACAGGGCCAGCGCCGTCATCAGGATTGCGAGCAGCAAATAGTGATGCGGCAAGCCCAGCGCAGCGACCGTCGGCGGCAGCGCGATTGCCGCGCACATCGACGCCAGCGACATGATCCGGCTAATCGCCAAGACCACGACGAAGACCGCGAGCGCGAACAGAATCGTCATCGGCGAGATTGCGAGCCAGACTCCCAGCGCGGCAGCAATGCCTTTGCCGCCTTGAAAAAAGAGAAACACCGAGCAAATCGCGCCGACGAACGCGGCGAGACCGGTCCAGGCGATCGTCGCGACCGGCACTCCCGCGGCGCGTGCTACGAGCACGGGAATCGCGCCCTTCAGCACGTCGCCGACGAACGTCATCGCCGCGGCGCTCATGCCGCCCGCGCGCACCACGTTGGACGTCCCGATATTGCCGGAGCCGACAGCACGCGGATCGAAGCCGCGGATGCGTCCGACGATCACGCCGGTCGGAATCGATCCGATAAGGTACGCGCCGAGTATCAGGAGTGTCTCAAGCATCGCAGCAAACCCGCAGCACCATCATCAGACAGCGCTCGCTTCGCAGAGGAGATTCATTGGAAAAAGGTTCACTGAAAAGAAAAAATCGGGGTGACTGGATTTGAACCAGCGACTCCTGCGTCCCGAACGCAGTGCTCTGGCCAGGCTGAGCTACACCCCGTCTCCGGTTGACCGTGATCGGGAGAATACAGACGAGTGGTTATAGCATCCGAGGCGATACCGCGCGAGTCCGGCGGAATAGCCGGTACTGTCTTAATTCGGAGCTGAGTGTCAGAATTTGAAAACGCGAGTGTCTTAATTTCCTTTGAGGCGCGGATCGTCGCTGGCAACGCATTGACCGTTAGCAAAGGGCGTTGCGACTGGATGGTCTGGATTCTGCGCCAAATAATTCTGCGCCAAATTGCGTTCGTACCTTAGCCATTTTGAGCAAACATCTGCGGAATCGTATCTCCCGATAGTTTCCCACTTCGATAGAGGCGCGTGCAGGTTAGACGACGTGATCGGCGGCACCACCAGATACCAGCCCACAAGCGCGAGCGCGGCTGCGTGGCGGGGTTTCACGGCTGATCCCGATCGAAACTCATTTTGCTCTACGATGGCGGATTTCCATGGTTGTTAAAGTTTGGCGGGCGTGTGCGCGACGAGGTCGCGCATCTCGCTCATAATCTTGCCATAGTCGGGGTTGCCGAAGATCCCCGATCCCGACACGAACACGTTGGCGCCCGCCGCCTTCACGTCCGCGATATTGTCGAGCTTCACACCGCCGTCGATCTCGACGTCGATAGCGAGTCCACGACGCTTCAACTCGCGCCGGATGTAACGCAACTTGTCGAGCGCGGCCGGAATAAACTCCTGGCCGCCGAATCCCGGATGCACGCTCATCACGAGGATCATGTCGAGATGCTCGGCGAACGGCAGCACGCGGCCGGCGTCGGTCTCGGGATTGATTCCGATCGACGCGCGCGCGCCGAGGCAATGGATTCGCTTCGCCATCGCGGGAATATCGGGGCAGACCTCGCAATGCACCGAAATCGAATTGGCGCCCGCCTTCACGAATGCTTCGACGTAGCGCGCCGGCTCGGAGATCATCAGGTGCGCGTCGAGCGGCAGCTTCGTTATCTTGCGGACCGACTCGAGCACCGGGATTCCAATCGAAAGGTTGGGCACAAAGTGCCCGTCCATCACGTCGAAATGAATCATGTCGGCGCCGGCCTTCTCGACCGCGCGAACCTCCTCGCCGAGCCGCGCAAAGTCAGCGGACAGGATCGACGGCGCTATTTTGTCGGCAGCATCCACCCATGGAGATTTATCCATCTATTTTGACCCGGTACAACGCCATGAGGTCCGTCACGCCGGGATCGCGCCCGAGCTGACTCAGCAGAGTGGTGATTTGTCCGCGATAGTGCGTCTGATGATTGAAAAAATGCGTCACCGCGATCCACATCGGTACGCGGTCGCGCCCGGGCGCTGACATCGCGTCGTACGCCATCTCGCGCGCAAGAAACTCGGACGTCATTTCGTTCGACGCGGTCCACGACTCGATCATGGCGTCGGTCTTTTCCCGCTCTCGCCGCAGCATCGCGAAATCCGCGTACAATTCCTGGTCGAGCGAGCGAATCTCGATCGGACGCCCGTGCTCGTCGAGCGATCGCGCGCGCTCCGCGCCGAGAAAGCGCCCCATCTGCACGCGATCTGTCAGCAGCAGATGATTCAGCGTGCGATGTATCGAGCCGAAGAAAGCACGCCGATCGCGCTTGCGCTCCTCATCGCTGAGCGCGGCGCAGGTGTCGTAGATGCTCCGGTTCATCCACGTGTTGTACTGCGCCATCGTCTTGAAGTGAGTAATCAGGTCCATCGCAGTCTGCTCATTTCGTGGATCGGGAAGCTCGAAGCATTCGTCGGCACTGGTTCAGTTTGACCGAATCAGCGCCGAGGGCTAGGTATTTGCAATGCTTCTCCAAAACGAACGTATTCTATGCTTCGCGCGTCATGACGGCGAACCCGTCACACTGTGATATAGCGGAGAGATAGTATGGAAGGCACAAAAGACCCGAGCCATCTCCTCGACGTTGAGAAACAAGCGCATCACTTGGCTCGTCCTGGGTTCCGGATCGCTGAGTTGACGATCAACCCGACGCAAAAAGTGCCTTGGCACTGCCACTCAAACATCGAGGACACCTTTTACGTTCTGGAGGGACAGATACGGCTTTTCTTGCGCGACCCCAAGGAGGAGATTCGCCTCGCACCGGGCGAGACCTATGCAGTCCAGCCCCGGCGCCCGCACATGGTTGTCAACGGCGGTGAGACCGCTGCGACCTTCTTGGTTTTGCAAGGTATCGGTGAATACGACTTTGTCCCACTCACATAAGCGTGGGGCGCAACCACCTCTAACGGCTTCGGCTACTCAAACCGGCTTTCTCGTTCAAACCGAACCACTACCCACTCGTCGCGCTTTCAGAGTCGGGGAAAGGCGCTTGCGAGCCACGCGCCGATAGGATTCGAGACGAGTCGCCGCGATGAATAAGAGTGATAGAGCGATAGTGATGCCGCCTCGGTCTGACGTACGTGAAATGTGACCGGTAAGAAACGTAACTCACGTGGCGCGGCTCGGCGGCGATGGAACTTTCAGCGTAGGACGAACTGTCCGCGGGCGTGCTGGTTGCGGTTGGCGTCATCTGCACCCTGCCGACGCCTTTTCCAGTCAATCCGATTTGCCGCGCGGCGCCGTGCGACAGGTCGAGCGAGCGTCCGCGCACGAATGGCCCGCGATCGTTTATTCGCACCACCACCGACCTGCCGGTGTCGGGGTTCGTTACCCTCACGTGCGAGCCGAGAGGCAGCGTCGTGGACGCCGCGGTCAGCCCCTCGGGATTGAAGGTCTCGCCGCTGCTGGTGCGACGTCCCGCGAAGCCCGGCCCGTACCACGACGCGACTTCGGTGCGCGACGTTCCGTAACTTTGCTGCGACGGCGCGTAATAGTTCGTGGCTGGGATCGGCGCCGGCACGAAATTCTGCGAGGCACATCCCGCGAGCATCAACGCGAATATCGCGATGAGCGCGAGCGCCCACCGAAATCCGTTAAATTGGGCGCAACCAAATGGACACGGCTGATCCATCTTCGCGTCTCTACAATCCTCCAGGTGCTCCCCAAATCCCGATCGATAATCGCGGCCCTTAATTATAGGCTACCGCCGAATCAGCCGCGCCGCAAAGAATCCGTCGAGTCCGCCAACGTCGGGACGGGTCTTCATGAATCCTCGCGCGTCGATAACGTCTCTAAACTCGTCTTGACCCGCCAAGCCACGATCGATTTCGAAATCGGCGTGGCTCGCGAGGAATCCATCGACCACGCCCTCGCCTTCTTCGGGCGCGATACTGCAGACCGAATAGACGATCGCGCCTCCCGGACGTACGAGCGCCGCGGCGTTGTCGAGCATACGCAATTGTATCGCCGCCATTCGCGCCGGGTCGCTCGGCTTGAGCCGCCACTTGATCTCCGGATGCTCGCGGAGCGTGCCGAGTCCCGTGCACGGCGCGTCGAGGAGCACGTACTCGAAGCGCGACGGCGCAAGCGGCGCGGCTGTCGTCAGGTCGGCGCAGACAAACTCGATATTACGATGCCGCAGTCTCTGCGCGAGGCCGCGCGCGTGCTTGAGTCCATTGAGATTGACGTCCAGCGCGATCACTCGGCCGCGTTCGCCGACCATCGCCGCCAGATGCGTCGTCTTGCCGCCCGGCGCCGCCGCACAATCCACGACCGTCGCGCCCGCACGGGGAGCCAGCATCCGCGCAGTCATCTGCGACGCCTCGGACTGCGCGTGGAACAGGCCGTCGCGATACGCTCGCGACTCGAAATTTGGCGCGCCGTTCAGCACGACAGTCTCCGGCGCGTGGCAATGCGCGCCAATCTCGAAACCGTTCGCGTTCAGTTTCTCGATTATCTCCGCGCGCGAACCGCGCGCGAGGTTGAGCCTGATCGCGTTGGGCGCGGCGTCGTTGTTCGCAGCCATCAGTCGCTTGGCATTCGCGACGCCGAACCAATCGACGAATCGCTCGACCATCCAGCGCGGATGCGAATACGCAACCGCGAGAAAACTTTTTTCACTTTTCTCACTCGCGTCCCTCGCCGGCATCGGCGCCGTCTCGCGGGTCGCGCGGCGCATCACGGCGTTGACAAAGCCCGACGCTTTTCGCGCTTCCGGAATCCGCTTGGCGATACTGACCGCGGTATCGACCACCGCGTGCTGCGGAATCCGATCCAGGAATCGAAGCTGAAAAAGCCCCATCCGCATGATCGCGAGCGCTGCGGGCTGAATTCCGTGCAGCTTGCGTCCCGTCAGATGCGCCAGTTCGTAGTCGAGGCGTCCCTGCCACGCGAGCGTCCCGAGCACCAGCCGCGTGATCAGCCGGCGATCGGCGGGCGCAAACTCACGCAAGCGGCCACCCAGCAGAACGTCGGCATACGCGGACTCCTGATCGACGCGGTACAGAATCTCCACCGCCGCCAGCCGCGATGCGAGGCCTTCGTCCGTGCGCGTGTTCGAGCGCGACGCGGGCCTGACTTTCACCGGTCCTTCGCTCATTGGCCGAATCGCGCTCCGGCTTCGATGCGTTTGCCGCGAATGAAATCTGCGGCCGACATTCTCTTTCGACCCGGCGCCTGCATCTCGATCAGCCTGAGCCGACCCGCTCCGCACTGAACGATTGGGTTCGGCTTGACACTCACTATTGTGCCGGGAGATTCGCCCGATCCGTCCTCGACGGCGGCGCGCCAGATAAGAATTTCGTCGCCACCCAGATGCGTCCGCGCCACCGGCCACGGATCGTACGCTCGCGTCATCCGCTCGATCTGCGCGGCGCTCGCCTGCCAATCTATCTCCGCGTCCTTTTTCTCGACCTGCGCCGTGTAGGTCGCGAGCGCTTCGTCTTGCGGCGTTTCGGTCAGCGCTCCGCGGGTCGCGAGATCGATCGCCTCGAGCGTCGCGGATGCGCCAAGCTCCGCGAGCTTTTTCTTCAGCGTCCCTTGCGTGTCGTTCGGCTCGATCGGAGTCTTGCGCTGAAAGTACATGGGACCGGCGTCCATCCGCTCGACGATCCGCATGATCGTCACTCCCGTTTCGGAGTCGCCCGCGAGGATCGCGCCTTCAACCGGCGCGGCGCCGCGATGCCGCGGCAAGAGCGATGCGTGCACGTTGATCGGCGCGATCCGCGCAACGTCGAGAATCGAATTCGGGAGAATTCGTCCGTAAGCCGCCACCACCAGCAGACCGGGCGCGAAAGCTTTCAGCTCATTCAAAAATTCCGCCGTCCGAATTTTGGCCGGCTTCAAGGTCGGAATTTTATACTTCTCCGCGACCGCGCCGACTTCGCTTGGCTCCGTTCCGAGCCCGCGCCCGCGCGGCCGGTCTGGACGCGTGACGACTCCGACGACTCTGAAGTTGGCTCCCGGAGCTGTCGCTGTCACCAGCCGTTCCAGGATGTGAGCCGCCAGCGCAGGCGTGCCCATGAAAACGATCTTTAGTGTGTCGGCGATTTTAGATCCGCACCGTGGAGGGGCGCACGCTGTCGGCTTTGCCCTCCTTGATTAACTTCTTGAGTTTGCGCTTGTAGAGCTCGCGCTTGATTCGGCTGATGCGATCGATGAAGAGCTTGCCGTCAAGGTGATCGATCTCGTGCTGCAGCGCGACCGCGAGCAACTCGTCGGCTTCGATTTCGATCTCTTTCTCGTCGGGCGTCCACGCGCGCACCAGCACGTGCGCCGCGCGTTCGACGTCGGCCGTGTAATCGATCACCGACAGGCATCCCTCTTCCCAGACAATCTTGCCCTCGGCCTCGACGACCTGCGGGTTGATTAGTTTCAACAGACGCTTGCCGGGATTCTCATGATCGGTGTCGAGCACAATTATCCGCTTCGACTCTCCGACCTGCGGCGCGGCCAGACCCACGCCCGGCGCCGCGTACATCGTCTGGACCATGCTGTCGATCAACCCTTCGACATTGCCGTTGATATTCTTGACCGCTGCAGCCGGCATCTTGAGCGTGTCGTCGGGAAACTTGCGAATTTTCAGCAGCGCCATCTCTCGAATACCAATTTTACAAATCTATCAAAGGGTAGCTGGTGCGGCGAGTCCGAGCGGCGCAAGAAACGATTCCGCCGCGCGGATACATTCCGCGGGACGCTCTATTTGAAGAAAGTGCGTCGTACCCGGTATCGCTTCGTACGGCAGCCCCAGCTCCTCCGCCATCGCGCGCCCGATCAGCGCCGGCGGCATCGCTTCGTCGAGCGTCGGATCTCCGCACACCAGCTTCACCGGCACCGGGCAATGCGCCATTTGCGGCCACAGGTCGGGATTCGCGCCGCTGGAAAAAACGTGCGCCTCGTATTCGCGCGGGCACGCAAGAATCCAGTCGCCACTGGCGCGATCGTGCCGCAGCGTCGCTCGCGCCATCAGTTCGTAAGCGTCGGGCACCCATCTTTTGAAGCGGCGCCTGAACTGCTTCGCCAGTTCCATCGGATCCTTGTAGCGCTCGGGACGCCGCGCCGCGCGCGAGGCGAGCGATTCCTTGTCGGATTGCTGCAGGTACTGAATGGGATGACCGGCGCGCGGATAAACCGGAGGATCGAACAGCACCAGCGCGTCAAATCGCGGGCCGTACTTGAGCGCATGCATGGCCGCCGTGACGCCGGACAGCGAATGGAACAGCCCGGCGGATTGCCTCGCGCCAAGCTCGCGATTGATCGCGTGCCAGACCGCGTCCATGTCCGCGACGAAGTTATTCCAGGTATGCCCTTCGGCCGTGTGCAGAGGGTTGTGCCCGTGATTGCGGAAGTCGAAGACGATTACTTCGTAACGCTCGCGCAGCGGCCCCCAGAATGGAAAGTAACCGTCGATCGCAAGCCCGTTGCCGTGACTGAGGACGAGTCGCGGCGCACCGGGAATACCGTGCTGGCGAACATGGATCGTCGCGCCGTCCTTCATCTTCACGTCGAAGGCGTGACGCGCGCGCGGCACGTGATGCGTCAGGTGATGTTCGTTGGTCTCGCTCATTCGCTCACAACATCCTTACCGGATCGATATCGACCGCGAGATATATGTCGTCACGATCCGCCGACGGCCCGACTTCGGCGCGCATCGCCGCGATCGCCGCGCGCATCGGTTTCAGTGCGCGCGATTTTACCATCACCTGCCACCGGTAGCGCTGCTTGATTCGTTCGATCGGCGCCGGCGCCGGCCCCAGCACGCGGATTCCTTCCGGCGTCGAACTCCTCGCGAGCGATTTCGCGACCGCCTCGGCCGTGCGGCGGACCAGGTGCGGCTCCGCGCCCTCGACTCGCACCATCGCGAGGCGCGCAAAGGGCGGATACATCAGGTCGCGGCGCAGTTGCAGCTCGCGGCGCATGAACCGCGCGTAGTCCTGATCTTTGGCGGCACGGATGCTGTAGTGATTGGGCGCGTAGGTCTGGATGATCACGCGGCCCGGGCGCTCGCCGCGGCCCGCGCGTCCTGCGATCTGCGTCAGCAACTGGAACGTGCGCTCGGCGGAGCGGAAGTCGGGCATGTTAAGCGCCAAATCGGCATTCACTACGGCCGCCAGCGTCACGCCGGGAAAATCGAAACCCTTGGTGATCATCTGCGTGCCGACCAGAATATCTATTTCGCCGGCGCGAAGCTCGGCGAGCATCCGCGCGCGCGCGCCGCGCAGACTGCTCGTGTCGGAGTCCATCCTCTCGATGCGCGCGTCCGGCATCATCTCCGCCAGCGTCTCCGTGAGCCTCTCGGTGCCGAAGCCCTGCCCCTTGAGCCCGTAGCCTTTGCATTCGGGGCACACGTCGGGCGCCGCGGTGTGATTACCGCAGTAGTGGCATCGGAGCGAGCGGTCGCGCATGTGAAAGGTCATGCTGACGCTGCAGTTCGGGCACGCGATCACGTTGCCGCAGATGTGGCATTGCAGAAAATTGTGAAACCCGCGGCGGTTGAGAAACACCATGCTCTGGCCGCCCGACGCGAGATTTTCGCGAAGCGCCGCGATCAAGGTCGTCGACAGCAGCATCGCGTCGGGAACTTCCGCTACTTGATTCTTCGGTGCATTCGGACCCGCGCCATTGGTAGGCCTGGCCGCGGCGAGCTTGCGCGCATCGGCGACTTCACGCCGCATATCGACGACTTCGACCGAGGCCATCGCTCGATCGTTCACGCGCCGCGAAAGGCGCAGCAGCCGGTAACGCCCGCGCCGCGCATTCGCGTACGACTCGCTCGACGGCGTCGCGGAGCCTAGCACGACGGGACATTTTGAAAATCCCGCGAGCGCAACCGCGAGATCCCGCGCGTGATAGTAAATGCCCTCCTCATTTTTGTAAGAAGCGTCGTGCTCCTCATCCACGACGATCAACCCGGCGTCGTGCATCGGCGCGAAGATCACAGAGCGCGGACCGATCATCACTCGCGCCTGGCCGCCAATCGCCGCCATCCAGCTCGCCCATCGCTCGGACACGCTCTGCGCGCTGTGCGCGATGCCGACCAGCGAGCCGAAGCGCGCGCGAAACGAGCGCACGATTTCGTCGGCGAGCGCTATCTCGGGCACCATGATCAGAACGTTGCGCCCGGCCGCCAGCGCTCGCGCGGCAAGATTCAGGTAAATCTCGGTTTTGCCGCTGGCGGTGACACCCCAGAGCAGGAACGCTTCGTAGCGTCGATGCTCGATTGCCGGCGAGATAGCGTCGAGCGCGATTTGCTGTTCGTCGCTGAGATCGAACTCCGCGGCGACGCCATGACTTGCAACCGTCGGTGCCGCGGCGATTGCTATCAGCCCGCGACTTGCGAGACTCTTCAACACCGCGGACGCGCCGTCGATTTCCGCCTTCAAATCCTCTACGCGTGCGCCCGCGTCACCGGCGCTGGCGATCGCCGTCAGCAGTCCGCGTTGCTTCGAACCGCGAACGCCCTCGATGCTTGCGCCTTCGACCAGCCGCGCGATCAGATCTGTCGTGTCGCGATGCCTTCCGGTGGTAGCGTCGCGGCGCTCGAGTATTCCGTCCGCGACGAAGCGAGCGATGGTGGCGCGCACCTCGCTCGGCGGCCCGACTTTCTCTAGCTGACGCGTCGTGGCCGCGCCCTTCGCTATCGCCTCGATAATCGCGCGCTCGACTCGCGTGAACGCCGCCCGCGCCAGGTCGTTGGGAGGGGTCGCAAGCCGGTACGCCATTCTCGACTCGACCCGCGCGACCGCGGGAATCACGCTGCGGTACGCGTCCGCAATCGAAACCATGTAATACGACGCGAGAAACTCCATCAGTTGCAGATGCGCGCGATCGAACAGCGGTTGCGGCTCGAGCACTTCGAAGATCGGCTTCAGTTGCGCGGTCGAAAGTCGTTCGCCGACCTCGGTGACCAATCCCGTCACCTTGCGCGAGCGCAGCGGCGCGAGCACGCGATGACCCGGCTGGACGAGGCCGTCAAGCGCGGGTGGAATCGAATACGTCAGCGCTTCGAATCCGCGCGTCGCGCCGACGATCACAATGTTGGCCTGCATTCCGATTCTCTCTGCGCCGCCTAAGCCGGCCGCGCGCATGCAACTTACACCCCGCGCGAGCAGTCCGGCGAGTCACCACGCTACGAGAGGGAGCTTTTGACTGTCGATCCCCGCTTTCGCGGGCGCGTCCAGTCTGGTTGAATCAGGTACGGAGGCCGCCCAAACAGCGCGCAGAGAGGCGATACTGAAAAAATGCTTCGATTTCTGACTGCCGGTGAATCGCACGGCCCCGAGCTGATCGCGACGGTCGAAGGCGTGCCCGCCGGCTTCGACATTGACGTGGCCGCGATCAACGCCGATCTCGCACGCCGCCAGAAAGGCTACGGCCGCGGCGGCAGAATGCTGATCGAGAAGGACGAGGTGCGCCCGGTTTCCGGAATCCGCTTCGGCAAATCGCTCGGCAGTCCGATCACCTTCATTATCGAGAATCGCGACTTCAAGAATTGGACTAAGAAGATGTCCGCCGATCCCGACGATCGCGGCGCCGCGGAGGTCGTCACGCGCGCGCGGCCCGGCCATGCCGACCTTGCGGGCGTGCTCAAATACAATCTCGAAGATATCCGCGACGTGCTCGAACGCGCGTCCGCGCGCGAGACCACGGCGCGCGTGGCGATCGGCGGCCTGGCCAAGCAGATTCTTTCGCCGTTCGGAATCGACGTGCTCGGCTACGTGGCGAGCATCGGCGCGACCGAGGCGAAGACGCACCCTGAGTTGAGCGTCACCGAGCTGCGACGTATCACTGAAACCTCGCAAGTGCGGGTGGCGGATCCCGACGCGGAAAGCAAAATCATCGCCGAGATCGACGCGTGCAAAAAAACCGGCGACACGCTCGGCGGCATCGTCGAAATCGTCGCGACCGGATTGCCGGTCGGACTCGGCAGCCACGTGCAATGGGATCGAAAACTCGACGGACGCCTCGCCTTCGCGCTGCTGAGCCTGCAGGCCGCCAAAGGCGTCGAGCTGGGCTTGGGATTTACGGCGGGACGAATTCGCGGCTCCGAGCTTCACGACGAAATCGGCTACGACGCCGGGCGCCGTCGCTTCACCCGCCACTCCAACAACTCCGGCGGCACCGAGGGCGGCATGAGCACGGGAGAGCCGTTGCGCGTGCGCGTCGCGTTCAAGCCGCTGTCCACGCTGATGCGTCCGCTGCGCTCGGTCGATATCAAAACCAAAGCGGAGGCGGTCGGCGCGATCGAGCGCTCCGACGTGTGCGCGATTCCCGCCGCTGCGGTCATCGCGGAAGCGGTGGTCGCATTCGAGCTCGCGGCGGCGTTCCTCGAAAAGTTCGGCGGCGATTCGCTGACGGAGATTACGCGAAACTTCAAAGGCTTCCTCGAACAGGTCCGCAACTTCTGAAATGGCAAGCGGGCGAAGTGGATATGCGCACTCGCTCAGCCGCCTGCGCCGCAACGTGAATGACGCCGAAACTGATCATCACCGGATTCATGGCCACCGGCAAAAGCTCGGTCGGCCCGCTCGTAGCGAAGCGACTCGGATGGGAATTCGTGGACGTTGATACGGTCATCGTCGAGCGCGCCGGGAAACCAATCGCGCAAATCTTCGCCGAGCATGGCGAGGCGCACTTCCGCCGGCTCGAACGCGAAGCGGTCGCGCATCTGACCAGCGACCGTCGCCGATGCCCCAATTGTCACGGTCCGCACCCCGAGGTCATATCGACGGGAGGCGGCGTGCTGGTTGACGAAGTGAATTGCTCGGCGCTCAAGCGCGTCGGCGTCATCGTGTGCCTCACGGCGCGGCCCGAAGTCGTCGCCGCGCGCGTCGAGCGATCGAAAACGAAGCGACCGAAATTGACCGAGGGCGGAAAATCCACTTTGGCTCGAATCAAAGAGCTTATGCACGAGCGCGCGGACGCCTACGCTCGCGCCGATATCCAAATCGACAGTTCCGATCTGACCGTCGAGCAACTGGCCGACCACGTTATCGCAGCCTTCGGCGCACACGCCGCGCGACGAATCCTGCCGTAGCAACGATGCAGACCCTCCGCATAGCACTCGGACCCGCGTCGCATGACGCCCACGTCGGCGCGGAAATCCTCGATCGGATCGGCGAACTCGCGCGCGCCGCCGGATTGAAACCGGGCTTATGCGCCGTGGTCACCGACGCGACAGTCGAAAAGCTGTACGCTGCGCGCGTCGAGGACGCACTTCGCAAGAGCGGTTTCGCGCCCTCCATCATTTCGGTGCCGCCCGGCGAAGCCTCCAAGTCAATGGCAACGCTCGAGCTTCTCTACGATCGCATGACAGAGGTCGGGCTCGACCGCAGCAGTGCGGTATTCGCGCTCGGCGGCGGCGTCGTTGGCGATCTGGCGGGATTTGCGGCCGCGACTTTTATCCGCGGCGTGGCGCTGGTCCAGGTGCCGACCACGGTGGTCGCGCAAGTCGATTCCGCGCTGGGCGGCAAGACCGCGATCAACCATCGTCACGCCAAAAATCTGATCGGTGCGTTCCATCAGCCGCGGCTGATCGTCGCCGACGTGACGACGCTCGCGACGCTGCCGGACCGCGAGTTTCGCGAAGGCCTGGCCGAGGTTATCAAGTACGGCGCAATCATGGACGCGCCGATGATTGCTGACCTCGAGCGCGATCTCGACGCGATCCTTGCGCGCCGCGCCGACCTGCTCGAGAATGTCGTCGCGCGATCGTTGTCGCACAAGGCGGCCGTGGTCGGCGCCGACGAGCGCGAAGGCGGTCTGCGCAAAACTTTGAACTTCGGCCACACCATCGGCCACGCGATCGAAGCGAGCGCCGGCTACGGCAGCTACTTTCACGGAGAGGCGGTCGCTATCGGGATGGTCGCCGCGGCCAGGCTCTCGAGCAGATACGCCGGCTTCTCGGCCGACGAGGCTTCGCGTCTCCAGCGCCTGATCGAACGCGCCGGCCTGCCGACTGCCATGCCGCCAGGATGGGATAGTGATGACTTTCTCCGCGCGCTCGGTCTGGATAAGAAGCGCGCCGGCGGCGCGGTCGAGTTCATTCTGCTCGATCGTCTTGGCCATGCATTGACAAAAAGTCTCTCTGTTGACAACATCATGTCATCTCTGCGTGAAAAACTTTAAATTCGATGACTCTGAGTGTTCTCTGTGTGACATATTGTGACGAAAACCTTACTTGAATGCTTGGCACGTCTATGATGTGTTTAGTATGTACTGAGTCGCGTACGTCGGGCTTGTCAACACGTATATGGTTACGGGCCGAAAAAAACCGTGCAAATGGGCGTAACGCGGAGGAGAAACATGGATCGATTCGATGACATGAAAAGCAAGGTTCTGACCGTGCAGGAAGTGTCCACCTACCTGCGCGTGCATCCATCCACGATTTACAGGATGCTCAAGAAAAACCAGTTGCCTGCGTTCCGCGTCGGCAGCGACTGGCGCTTCACCGTCGAGGCAATCGACAAATGGCGCTCCTCGGTGGAGACTGGCGTGCCGGCCGCCGCGAACCACAACGGCGCGGCTGCCGCGGACCACAGCGGCTGAGCTCGAGGCCAGGATAAGCTCGCTGGGGCGAAAATCGACGCGCCGGCCCTCTAATTCTGCTACCGGCGCGGATTTTCTCACCGGCATCGCACGAATTTTTGACTCTTCAGCCGGACCGAGCCGGCTTGGGCTGATCGTCGCGGCCGAAGAACGACGCGAGAATGATCAACGTAACGCCAATCGAGATCGCACTGTCGGCGACGTTGAAGATCGGGTAGTTCAGGTCGTAGTAGTGGGCGCGCATGAAGTCGATCACGTGCCCTCCGCGAAACGCCCGATCGATCAGGTTGCCGGCGGCGCCGCCCATGACCAGCGCGAAAGCAATCGAATTGAGAGACACTCGCGCCGATCTCACAATCAACACCGCAAGCACCGTTATCGCCGCGCACGACATCGTCAGCAGAAACGCTCTGCGGACCCACGGCGGCGCCTCCGCGAGCATGCTGAACGCCGCGCCCGGATTCAGCGTGTACGTGATGTCCAGGTAGTTGGGAATCAGCGCGATGCTCTCGTACAGCGACATGTGCGCCTGCACGAACAGCTTGGTCGCCTGATCGAGCAAGATTACGGGGATCGTGATCGCGCCAAACAAAAACAGAAATGGTCTGCGCGGCGGCGCAGCGGCTGTTGATTCTTTCCCCGCTGGTGGTCCGGCGAGCACGCCGGGAAGGGACTTCGCGCTCGATTGGTCCGGCAACGGCTACGCTCCCACCACCGCGCGGCATCGCGCGTCCAGAATCTCCTCGCCGCCGCCGTCATCGAAGTACTTCCAGCATCGCGCACATTTCACCCCGGACGCGTGACGCCCGACCAGCGTGACTGCGGGATTCGCGGCGGCGCGCGCAAAGCTGCCGTTTCCATCGAGGGCGAAATTCTCGCGCCCGCCGGCCTGCCGCCTGATCTCGGCCGCCTCGGCGTCGCCGAGTAAAGCAACGTCGGAGACGATGAACAAATCCTTCAGCTCTTCGCGATACCGCTTGAGCGTGTCGGCCAGCCCCTTCTCGGAGCCGCTGTCAGCTCCCAGGCTTATCGCAGCATCGAGCGGAGCACCGATCGTTCCCGACTGACGCATCGCCTCGAGCAGCTTGAGCGCCTCGTCGCGAACCTTGAGCAGCCGCTCCCATCGCGCCTCCAAATCGTCGTCGCGCCACGACGGATTCGCCGGATGCATCGTAGTCAGATGCACGCTCTCGAGCCGCTTCCCCGGCGACATACGCGTAAACTTCCTCGGCCGTGAACGGAATCAGCGGCGCAAGCATCCTGACCAGAACGTCGAGAATGTCGAACAGCGCGGTCTGCGCCGAGCGCCGCTCGCGCGAATCGGCCGCCGAGCAGTAGAGACGGTCGCGCGCGACGTCGATATACAAAGAGCTCAAATCGACCACGATAAAATTCTGCATCAACTGGAACGCAGTCTGGAATTCGAACGCGTCGTAGGCACGTCGCACTTCGCTCTTGAGTTTCTCGGTGCGCGCCAGGATGAAACGGTCGAACTCGAGCATGTCCTTCAATGCCACGTCGTCGCGCGTGGGATCGAAGTCCGCGAGGTTGCCCAACATGAAGCGGCATGTGTTGCGAATCTTTCGGTACGATTCCGACACCGCGCTGAAAATCGTCGGGCTGAGCGTGATGTCGGCCGTGTAGTCGAGCGACGCGTACACCAGCCGCAGCACGTCGGCGCCCATCCGCCCGGCGGCATCGACGGCGTCCTCCGAGTTGCCAAGCGACTTGGACATCTTACGGCCCTTCTCGTCGACGGTCAGGCCGTGGCTGATCACGCTCTTGAAGGGCGCCGTGCCGCGCTCCGACACCGCGCAAACCAGCGACGAGCCGAACCATCCGCGCGCCTGCTCGACCGCCTCCAGGTACGCGTCCGCCGGCCACTTCAGTTCCGGGCGCACGGCAAGCACGGCGGCTTGCGACGAGCCCGAATCGAACCACACGTCGAGGATGTCCTCTTCCTTGGTAAAAACCTTGCCGCCGCACCTCGCGCACTTGACGCCCGGCGCTACGAAGTCGGCAGCCGGCCGGCTGTACCACGCGTCGGAGCCTTCGCGCGCGAAAATCTCCTCGACGCGATCCATCGTCGCCAGCAGCGGCGCGACCTCGTCGCATTCCGAGCATCTGACCGCGGGAATCGGCACGCCCCACGCGCGCTGGCGCGAGATGGTCCAGTCGGGCCGCGTCTCTGTCATGTTGCGAATGCGATCGCGCGACCACCCGGGATACCATTTGACGTTGTCGATGGCGTCGATGATCTTTCCGCGCAGGCCGTTGTGGTCGATGCTCACGAACCACTGCTCGGTCGCGAGAAAAATCAGCGGATTGTGGCATCGCCAGCAATGCGGGTAGCTGTGCGGGAAGTTTTGCGTATGCAGCAACGCGCCGGCCGTGCGGATTCGCTCGACGATCGACCGGTTCGCCTTGAAGACGTTCTGCCCCTCCCACTCTCCGCCGTCCCTCGTAAATATTCCGCTCCCGTCGACCGGCACGAACGGCTTCAGCCCGTACTTCTGGCCCACCACGAAATCCTCGTAGCCGTGTCCGGGCGCGGTATGGACCAGCCCGGTGCCAGCGTCCGACGTGACGTGCTCGGCGTACATCAACTTCACATCGCGCTGGAGAAACGGATGCCGAAAAATGTCCTGGCCGTCGAGCGCCTTGATCGCCGCGCGGTCGAGCGCGATTCGTTTTTCGACTGCCAGCCCGCATTCCTTCTCGACGCTGTCCGCCAATCGCGACGCTACCACGTAGTATTTGTCGCCGGCCTTCAGCGCGACGTAGTCGAACGTCTCGTTCAGTGAGATTCCGAGATTCGCCGGGAGCGTCCACGGCGTCGTCGTCCAGATTACGGCCGACAGTTTGCCGGCCTTGTGTGCGGCCGCCAGCTCGGCGCGGTCGTTGGCTTCCGCAGCCAGCGCGCCCGCATCTTTGAGATTCGAGTTGAAGGCGAACGCCACGTAGATCGACGGCGACACGTGCTCGCGGTACTCGACTTCGGCCTCCGCCAGCGCCGAGCGGCAGTCGAAGCACCAATGCACCGGCCGCAGCCCGCGATACACGTAGCCGTTCTCGACCATCTTGCGCAGCACGCGGATTTCCGCCGCGTCGTACTCCGGCGCCATCGTGAGGTACGGCTTGAACCAGTCGCCGATACATCCCAGGCGTCGAAAGTCCGAGCGCTGCAGCTCGACCCATTTCTCCGCTTCGGCGCGGCACAGCTTGCGCAGTTCGAGCTTGGGCATCGTGCGCGCCTTGTCGCCGCCGAGCTCGCGCGAGACCTTGTGCTCGATCGGCATCCCGTGGCAGTCCCATCCCGGCACGAACGGCGTGCGAAATCCCATCATCGAGCGCGACCGCACGACAAAGTCCTTCAAAATTTTGTTGAGCGCGGTCCCCAAGTGCACGCGCCCGTTGGCGTACGGCGGCCCGTCGTGCAGCACCCACGACTCCGCGTCCTTGCGCGCCTCCATCAGGCGCCTGTAGAGGTCAATCTCGTCCCAATGCTTGAGCGTTTCGGGCTCCCGCTTGGGCAGATTCGCCTTCATCGGGAAGTCGGTCCGGGGAAGTTTCAGCGTCGATTTGTAATCGGTCTCAGCCACTCATCATTCTCGTATTGAATGTGCGTCCGATCAGATTAACGTACGCGGCGTTGCTTCGCGAGTATCGAACGCTCAGATCGCAGCCTCTAGGTAGCTGAGCATTTTCTCGAGCCGCTCAACCGGGCTGACGCATTCGAGCAAGGCCTGCTGTTCCGCGACTTTGATCTTAAGATGCCGCGCAATCATGTATGGAAGGATCGAAGGATCTTCTTCGATCTCTTTTAATCGAGTCGCGAGTTCGGGAATCGTCGTCCTTTTGCGCTGTACATAAGCAGCCAGCGCGGAATTCGCCGAACGAATAAGTGCGTGCACACGATCGCCACGGTCGGAGCGGGGAAGGCCAACGTCGAAGGCCTTAACGCCGAGGCGTTCCGTATCGGCGGCCTCTTCAACTTCCGCCTTGTAAAACCTCTGATCGAACGCAAACCGAATGACTCTCGCGCGCTTCCTGCCTTCGACCATGATTTTCGCCGTGCCGTCTGACAGTCGTTGCCGTTCGACGATGACGCCTAACGTACCGACCTCATACATATCGGAGGCAGCAGGCTCCGCGACCATCGCGTCGCGCTGAGCTATCAGCAAAATCGGAGAGCCTGCGGCGACGGCATCGATCGCGCTCACGGACTTCGGGCGCCCGACGTAGATCGGATAGACCTCGAGCGGGAACGCAACCAATTCACGCAGCGGAATCACCGGGACGAACCGAGATGCCACCGCATGCATCAGTTCGGCCCAATTCTGATAGCCATATTCAATCGCCAATCGGCGCTGAGCCGCGGCCAGTTGCAGGCCCTCCTGCTTGGCAAGTCGCTTGGCCTGTTTGCGGAGATTTTCCTCGGACGGTTTTTCAGGCAGCCGCTTGCGCGGCTCTTGCGATGCGCTCATGACAAACCCCTTCCTTTTGCCCGCGTCCGCTAACGGGTAGGAAAAGGTTTAGTTGTATCGAGCAATTTAGGTGGGCTTAGCCCTCCCCGCGGACGGGTGGCCGCCTGACGGCCAAGGGAAATCCTAGTTCGGCTGCCGCTGCAACGCAATTCCGCGGATCGGCGTTCGTCGTCGGACGGTTGCCTGCATTCCGGCTCTGGTTGTGTTACATGGGCCGGATGAAGAACGCCGCCAAGAAACCGCCATTCATCATTGCCGCCGCGTCATGTCCGGAGACGCGCCACCAATATCCCAACAGCGACGAATACATGGGCTATCAACGGAGCATCGGCAAAGCTGCGGGACTGGTCAAGATTGGCGTGAACCTGATGCGGCTCTCGCCTGGAGCACGAAGTTCCTGGCCTCATGCCGAGGAGAAGGAAGAAGAGTTCGTGTACGTTCTTGAGGGTGAGGTTGACGCCTGGATAGACGGTGTTCTTCACGCGATGCGGCCCGGCGACTTTGCGGCCTTTCCCGCAGGGACCGGCATCTGCCATTGCTTCATAAACAACAGCGAGCATGACGCCCTGCTGATGGTGGGAGGAGAGGCTTCAAAGCGCGACAATCGCATCTACTATCCGCTCCATCCTCAACGCCGCAATGACTTGCCAGCCAGCGAATGGTGGGACGACGTTCCGAAACACAGCATGGGACCGCATGACGGGATGCCCGACGCGCTCCGACGCCGCTCAAAGTCCTAGCTGAGGCCTGCCCGACCATCGGATGCAGAGCGCCTGATTGTTCGTTTGAATCCTGCCGCCGGCCTCCATATCATTTCTCGCGCATCATCTAATCGCATTTTCATAGAAAAAATTATGGGACTCAGAAAAGTTACTTTTTTCGATAAGGAAGGCACCACCCTCGTTCCCGTCGACGAGGACGGTCAGGCGAAACCGGCCGTGATGGGCGTCAGATGGGTCAACCCCGACACCTTCGAAACGATTCGCGTCGTCGGCGGCAAACGCACCGGCCCGAAAAATGAAGTCCTGATGGAAGTGCCGCCGACGCTCGACACCAGCGCGTTCGCAATCGAGGACCTGCCGCCGCCCAAGGTCAAGGAAGAGCTCAAGGAAATCGAAAAGCCTGCGCCGCGCGGAAATCAGCGAAAGCGAAAAAATCATGACCGAGCCCGCCCCCGGCGCGCTCGCGGGCCTGCGCGTCCTCGACCTCACCGGCCATCGCGCACAACTTTGCGCGCGAATCCTCGCCGACATGGGCGCCGACGTCATCAAAGTCGAGCCGCCCACCGGTGACGACGCGCGCCGCATCGGCCCCTTCCTCGACGACCTGCCGCATCGCGACCGCAGCCTGTTCTTCTGGTTCTACAATCTCAACAAGCGCTCGCTCACGCTCGATCTCAACCATTCGCGCGGCGCCGACATCTTCCTTCAACTCGCCCGCAGCGCCGACGTCGTGATCGAGAGCTTCGCGCCCGGCACTCTCGACCAGCTCGGCCTCGGCTGGGACGATTCTCCATCGCGAGAACCCCGCGCTCGTGCTGTGCTCGATCGCGCCGTTCGGACAGACCGGCCCTTATCGCGACTTCAACGCCGACGACACCGTGCTGACCGCGCTCGGCGGGATGCTCTACGTCAACGGCTTTCCGAATCACGCTCCGGTTCGTCCGCTCGGCCTGCAGGCCTATCATTCGTCGGCGTACTTCGGCGCGATCGCCGTGATGCTCGCGCTGCTCGCGCGCGACACGACCGCCGAAGGCCAGTGGATCGATCTCAGCATGCAGGAGGCCACCGCCGCCGCCGTCGAGCACGTCGCCGGTGGATTCTTCGAGCGCAACGAGGCCGAGCCGCGCCGCGGCACTCTGCATTGGAGCCGTTTTTTTCGCGTCGGCAAATGCCGCGACGGTTACATCATGCATTGCACGCTCGGCGACTGGACCTCGCTCGTCGAATGGGTCAAGTCCGACGGCAAAGCGGCCGACCTCGACGCGCCCGACTACCAGCAGCCGATGTATCGCTACCTGATGGCCGAGCATGTCTTCGAAGTTCTCGACGATTGGGTCAAGGATTATCCGCGCGACGAATTGCTCGAGCGCGCGCAGCTTCTGCGCCAGCCCTACGCGACCGTGCGCCCGCCGGAGGCGCTGTTCGACGACGAGCAGCTCACCGAGCGCGGCTTCTTCGTCGAGGTCGAGCATCCCGAGCTCGGCCGCAAGTTCCGCTACCCGGGCGCGCCGTATCTTTTCAATGGCACGCCGTGGCGCGTCTCGCGGCGTCCGCCGCTCGTGGGCGAGCATACCGGCGAAATTTTGCGCGACGAGCTCGCGATGGCTCCGGAAGCGCTCGCCGTGCTCGCCGCCGAAGGAGTGATCTAGTCATGTGCGCGATGCCGCTCGACGGCGTGCGCATCCTCGACTTCACCTGGGTCGTCGCCGGCCCGGTCGCGACGCGCATTCTCGGCGACCACGGCGCGCAGGTGGTCAAGGTCGAGCGCAAGAATCCGCCGCCGCTGGGCAATCGCAAGCTCGGCCTGCAATGCGACCTGCATCGCAGCAAACTTTCGGTCGCGCTCAACATGCAGCATCCGCGCGGCGTCGAACTCGCGCGCCGCCTCGCCGCGATGAGCGACATCGTGATGGATAATTTTTCCGCGCGCGTGATGCGCACCTGGGGGATGGATTACGAAAGCCTCGCCGCCGTGAAGCCCGACATCATCTGCATCAGCATGTCCGGCCTCGGCCACACCGGCCCGCGCTCGAGCTACGTCAGTTACGGCCCGACGCTGCAAGCGCTCACGGGATATACGCAGTTGATGGCCGAGCCCGACGGCACGCCGGCCGGCTACGGCTATTCGTACGCCGACATGTGCGGCGGATACACGGGCGCGCTCGCGGCGCTCGTCGCGCTGTGGCATCGCCGCCGCACGGGCCGCGGACAATTCGTCGATCTGTCGCAGTTCGAGGCCGTCGCCAGCGTCATCGGTCCCGCGCTGCTCGACATCTCGGTCAACGGCCGGGTGCAGTCGGCGCCCGGCTACAAATCGCAGGAAGGCCCCGCCGCACCGCACGGCGTTTACAAATGCCGCGCGCTCGACGGCGACGACGATCGATGGGTCGCGATCAGCGTCCGCACGGGACCCGAATGGCGCCGATTCGTCACCGCGATCGGTTCACCGGATTGGGCCAGCGACCCGAAATTCCGCACGCTCTATCTGAGGATGCAAAACAGCGCCGAGCTCGACGCCAACGTCTCGCGATGGACCGCGCAACACAGCGCCGAAGACGCGATGGCGATCCTGCAACGCGCCGGCATCGCGGCCGGCGTCGTCGAAAACGGCATCGACATGTGCGCGCGCGATCCGCAACTCAAAGAGCGCGGCTTCTGGCCCGAGGTCTCGACCAAAAAAGGCGTGACGACGCACGTCACCGGAATTCCTTCAAACTTTCCGGCGGGTCAGGAAAAGTCAGTACGATCGCGCCCGAAGTCGGCGAAGATTTCGACTACGTCCTCGGCGAGCTGCTCGGCCTGGGCAAAGCAGATCGCGACGAATTGGTAGCGGAAGGCGCCGTCTGGCCCTGACATCTGCCGGAGAGTTCGTGATTTCTGAATTGCCTCCCCCGTTCGTCGGGGGAGGCCGACGCTCGTCTTCGAGCGGCGGGTGGGGGACATTTCAGTCTGAAATTTTGCGATACAAGCAAAGTGCCGCGCAACAAGTCATCCGCGCGGCACATCGGTCCCCCACCCTAACCCTCCCCCGACTAACGTGGGAGGGAACCAGACGAATGTGGAGGAGAACCGGGCTACGCGGCGGCTTGCATTTGCGAGAGTTCCGGCTTCGACGTTGCCAGGGCGAGCATTGCGGTGTAGCCGGGCTGAATTTCCATTCGCGGGCCGTAGCCTTTCGCGAGCAGGATTTCGTGCGCGCGCGGGAGGTTGTAGCACGGCACCGCCATCAGCAGGTGATGCTCGAGGTGGTAGTTCACGAAGTACGGCGCGACGAATGCGCGCATCAGCCAGTTCGCGTGCGTCGTGCGCGTGTTGCGGAACGGATCGTCGTTGTCAGGCGCCATCGAATGCTCGGCGATACTGCGAATGCGCACGACCAGCTCGTGAAACGTCATGTACGGGAACACCCACAGCGCGGGGAACAGCCACCAGTGTCCCGTCGCCGCAAGTATCGCGAAAATAATTGCGTTGGTGACGATCACGCCGTGCAGCCGCTTCCAGGCCATCGCAAGCCGCTGCGACGTCGGCAAGTCTGCGCTCCCGAACGCGCGCCGAATCAGCGCCGCCTTCTGCTTGTAGGCTGTCTGCCCGGTGAGATCGCGAATGACCTTGCGCCGCATGCTGCTGCGCGTGATCGGAAACGGCGCCGTCAGTCCGAGGTCAGGATCGTTTTTCTGTTGCGTAAACCGATGGTGCCCCGCTACGTGATAAGGCCGGTACGCGTACATGTCGCCGAACAGCGCGTAGTCCGTCAGCCACGTGCCGGCAAAGTCATTCAGCTTCATGTTGCTGAATAGCAGGCCGTGCGACGCGTCATGCGACAGAATCGCGAGCCCCAGCTGCCGCGCGCCGATTATCAAGGTCGCGGCGATGAACGTCAGCGGATTCGGCCACCATACGAAGAGCGCCATCGCGCCGAAGATCACCGCCCACGCATGAAAGATCATCCACGCCGCGCGCCACTGCGATTTGCGCTTGAGCATCAGCAGTTCGTCGTCAGTGAAAACGCTACGCGCCTGGAACATGATATCCTCCAATCTTCCGTGGGCCCACGCGCCGGCGGGAAGTATCAGGGTTCGGTCCGTCACGGATTTGTATGTAACAGAAAATGGCAACGATTGCAAATCCTCGTTATGTACCGCGCCACCTCACCGCGCGCGAGCTGGTGATCGACTTCCTGTCCAACCGCTACCCGGGCGAGATGTCCGCGCAGGAAATCATGGGCGTCGGCGCGGCGCTCGGTTTCTCCGAGCAGAGCCTGCGGATGGCGCTGACGCGGCTGGTCGAGCAATCCGTCGCCGCCAACACCGGACGCGGCCGCTACCGCTTGAGTCCGTCGGGCGAGGCGATGCGCCGAGAAGTCCGCAAGTGGCGCAACCTCCACGACCTTGCCAAGCCCTGGTCCGGGGCGTGGATCGGAGTGTTCGACACGGCGGTCCCGCGCAGCGATCGCGCCGCGCTACGCCGTCACGAGCGGGCGATGCGCCTGCGCGGGTTTCGCGAGCTTCAGCCCGGTCTCTGGATTCGGCCGGCCAACCTGCGCGACTCCGTAGCCGAACTGCGCGATCATCTGCGCGCGCTCGGTCTTCATCCTGCGGCGTTGGTCGTCGGCCTGCACGAGCTCGACAACGACAACGATTCGCGCGCGAAAGCGACCAGCCTGTGGGATACGGCCGCGATGCTCGCGACCTACCGCGCGCTGGCCGACGAATTGCTCGCGAGCAAGGGCAAGCTCGAGCGCTTGCCGATCGATACCGCCGCCGCGGACTCGATGGTTCTCGGCCGCGACGTGATTCGGCACATCAATCTCGACCCGGTGCTGCCTGAAGAGCTGATGCCGCAGCGCGCGCTGACCAATCTGATCCGCGCGATGACCGACTACGATCAACAGGCCCGCCAGATTTGGCGCCGCTTCATGCGCTCACACGCACCCCGCGACTAGGTGCAGTCCTGCGTTGCTTCCCGACTCGTCGCTGCGCTCCGGCTGACACAACGAAGTGTCACCCAAGTAACAATGTCTCCCGGATAACACGCATCGCTCGCAGCGCCTGGTTGCGCTAGTGTCAGTTCAACTGGTTGTTAACATCCAGTCAAAGAGTAAGGTTAGTTCTTGCACGCAAGCGTAATATCAAGTGCGCTGGTTGGCGTTGACGCGTTCCCGGTCGAGGTCGAAATCGACATCGGCGCCGGGATGCCGCCGCATCGTCTCGTCGGGCTGGCCGAGGGCGCGGTCAAGGAGGCGCTCGATCGCGTCAAGTCCGCGCTGAAAAACTCAGGCTTCGAATTCCCCACCCGCAAGATGACCATCAACCTCGCGCCCGCCGACACGCGCAAGGAAGGCTCGGCCTTCGATCTCCCACTGGCGCTTGGAATTCTCGCCGCACAAAACGTGCTGAAAGATCGCGCGCGCCTGCGCGGCTATCTGGTGCTGGGCGAGCTCGCGCTCGACGGCCGCATCAAGGGCATCAAGGGCGCGCTGCCGACCGCGTTGCTCGCGCGATCGTCAAAGTTCGCGGGCGTGATGCTGCCGCGCGAGAATGCGTCTGAGGCCTCCGTCGTCGGCGAGGGCACGGCGGTGCTCGGCGTCGAGAGCCTGCGCGAAGCTTTCGAATTCTTCGAGGGCCTGCGTCCGCTCCAAGCCGCGCCCGCCGATCTCACCGCGGCCTTCGGCGCCGCAAACATTTACGACGTCGATTTCAGCGAGGTCAAAGGACAGGAGCAGGCCAAGCGCGCGCTCGAGGTCGCCGCGGCCGGCGGTCACAACGTCCTGATGATCGGGCCGCCCGGCTCGGGCAAGACGATGCTCGCCAAGCGCCTGCCGTCGATTCTGCCCGCGATGACCTTCGAGGAGGCAATCGAGACGACCAAGGTGCACTCCGTGATGGGCCTGCTCGACGGCCGCGCGCTGATCACGACGCGACCCTTCCGCGCGCCGCATCACACCATCTCCGACGCCGGGCTCATCGGCGGCGGCTCGATTCCGCGCCCCGGCGAGGTCAGCCTCGCGCATCACGGCGTCCTGTTCCTCGACGAGTTGCCCGAGTTCCGCAAGAACGTGCTCGAAGTCCTGCGCCAGCCGCTCGAGGATGCGCGCATCACCATCTCGCGCGTGATGGGCACGCTGACCTTCCCCGCCTCCGTGATGCTCGTGGCGGCGATGAACCCGTGCCCGTGCGGCTTCTACACCGACCCGCAGCACGAATGCGCCTGTTCGCCAATCTCGATTCAGCGCTATCGCTCGCGCATCTCGGGCCCGCTGCTCGATCGCATCGACATTCACATCGAAGTGCCGGCCGTGAAGTACAAGGACCTGACCGACCGCGTCGCGCGCGAGCCGTCGATTGCGATTCGCGAGCGCGTCAATCGCGCGCGCGAGGCGCAACTCGTCCGCTTCGCCGGGATGCCGTTTTTCTGCAACGCGCAGATGCGCGCGAGCGATCTCCGCCTCCACTGCCAAATCGAGGCCGGCGGCGAGCGCCTGCTCGAGCTGGCAATCAACCGCCTCGGGCTGAGCGCGCGCGCCTATACGCGCATACTGAAAGTCTCGCGCACGATAGCCGATCTCGACGGCGCCGCCGCGATCGCCGCGCACCACGTCAGCGAGGCGATTCAATACCGATCGCTCGACCGCACCGCCCCTTGACGCTGAAATCAATTTGCCTGCGGCGCCTGCCGCGGATGCTGCCGCCATAGACCCAGCCGACGACGCGCCTCGCGCCTCTGTTCCGGCGTCATCTGCTGCCAGCGATGATAGTTGCTGAGCATCCGCTCGCGTTGCTGCGGCGGGAGCTGCTCGAATTGCTGGTATCGCTTCATCATGTTGTTGCGCTGATCCGGCGGCAGGCCGCGCCATCGCGCATAGTCGTGCTGCAATTCATCGCGCCGCGCCTGCGGAAGCTCGCGCCATTTACGCAATCCCTCGAGCACGCGCTGGCGTTCCTCCGGCGGCAGATTGCGGAACGTCTGGAAGTTCTGTTGCACCTTCCGGCGCTCCTCGGGACGCATCGCCTGCCATCGCCGGTAGTTCTCGAGCACGCGCTGACGCTGCTGCGGATTGAGCTGCGCCCATTCATTTGGATGCTGCGCGACGAGCGCGCGCTCGGCGTCGTTCGACGGCTCGACCGAGGCGCCCGGCGACTGCGCATAAGCAGGAACCGCCGCATGCCATCCGCACAGGATCATCGCCACGACGATGAATGCGCCCGCGATTCGCTTCCGAGCCGTCATGGTTGCGGCCCCTCGACGTCATCGCTTGGACGGCTCGCGGGTCGAGGCGCCTCAGGCGGCGCACTCACGGCCGATTGCGGCGGGGCGTCTGTCGATTCAGGCGGAGGCGCCGCCGATTCTGGTGCTTCCACTTCCGCTCTGGGAGCGGCCGCACCGCTTCCGCGTCGGTTGTTTCCGCCGCCGCCTTCGTGATTTCCGAGGTAACCCATCGCGTCGAGTGTGCGTATCTGATCGAGCATCGAGTCGTCAGTCGGCACCGCGGCCGGCGCCGCGGCACTTTTCGCGTCATTGTGACGCGGCTCGAACAGTTCCAGGTTCATCAACATTCGCAAATCCGGCGGCGCGTCCTGCGCCGACGTCCACCCCGTTTCGCCGCAAACAACCATCGTCCCGATCAGCACAATCGCAGCCACTTTACGACGGCGTTTCATGATTCTGTTGGTCTCCGGGCCCCAGCTCGTCGAGATGCTCGATCACGTCGTAGTTCTCGAGCAGGTCGAGATGCTCGACGACATGATAGTTGGCCAGCAGGCCGACATCCGCGCTGCTCAGCTCCTGCTGCAGCTCGAGCTGATCGACACTTGGCGCATTCGGACCCGCTCCGCGATGTATCATGATCGCGATCGCAAGCACCGCTACAGCCGCCGCGCCAATCGCCATCGACGGCCAGTCGAACACCGGCCGCGTCCACCGTCGCCCGCGGACACTCGCGCTCCCGGCTTGCGCCTCACGCAGCTTGCGCCTGAGCTCGCCGCGGTATTCTGTCCAATCCGGCTCGCGGACGTCATCGACGACTCGCGCGAGATTCGACAGTATTGCCGACGACGCCTTAGCCGCCTCGCGGCATTGCGCGCATCCCTCGAGATGCGCTCCCACCCGCGCCCGCTCCTCTGCGCTCAGCTCTCCGCGCAGATACGGCACAAGTTCGGTTTCTGGATGAAGCCCGGCCATCGTAGTCAGTAGTTTCTCAATTAGTCAGTCGTTTACTCAGTCGATTACTCAGTCGTTCCGTAGCAATTTCCGGAGCTGCGCGATTCCGCGATGCACATGCACCCGGGCTGTGTTCTCCGAGCACTTGAGCACCTCGCCGATTTCGCGGCTCGTGAATCCCTCCTGCGTCTGCAGCAGGACCGCGGCGCGTTGCTGCGGCGAAAGCTTCTTCAGCGCGGGACGAAGCCGGCTTATCGATTGCTTCAGCATCGCCTTTGCCTCCGGCCCAGCCTCACCCGACGGCGGATCGAAAGCGCGTTCGTCGGGGTCGTCGCCACCGCCGGGACTTTTAAGCGGCGCGAGCCGCCGCCACCATCGGTTCCGCCGCTGATGGTCGATACACAGGTTGACCAGTATCCGGTAGAACCACGTCGAAAAGCGCGACCGTCCATCGAATCGTCCGGCCGATTCGTACAACCGGATGAAGGCGTCCTGCGACACGTCGCGCGCGTCGGCATCGTTGCCGAGAATCGACGACGCGAGCCGATACGCGCGCGCCTGATGACGGTCCACCATGAGCTCGAATGCGTCCGCATCGCGCGCGGCGATTCTTTTGCACAGCTCCTCATCCGAAGGCTCCACCGTATTCAGTCCCGGGACCCATCACCGAAGCAAATCGGCCCCGCGACCGATGTTACAATTTCCCGACCCATTTGACGAAAGAACCTTAAGATTCGTTTACACGACCGCTCGACTTTTGATCGCGTGCCCATCCCCGTAAACGAAACGCCCGCGCGCTCCGTCCAAGCCTCATAGAAAACGGTGGCGACGATGCCATCGGAAAAAACCGACAGCCAACAGGAGATCGATCATGAAAAAGTCCCTCACAACTCTAGCGGCGATAGCCTTTGTCGGCGCGATGACCTCGGCCGCGTTCGCCGGTCCCGTCAGCCGCTTCGACAACGGATACCTCGACGAGCATCCGGAAGTCGCGCAGCAACTCGGCCATGACCCTCGCCTGGTGGACAACCCACAGTTCCTCGCCAACCATCCGGGTCTCCGCGAGTACTTCGAGAACCATCCCGAGATTCGCGAAGAGCTTCGCAGTCATCCCGACCGTTTCATGGCGCGGGAGCGCTACTACGAAAACCACGGCGAAGGGAGCAGCGCGCATCCGCTGACGACCACCGATCGCTACATGGACTCGCATCCTGAAGTCGCCGAGCAGCTCAACAAGAATCCGGCGCTGGTCGACAACCGCGCATTCGTCGACAGTCACCCGGGCTTGCACGAATACCTGCGCAACCATCCGACGGCGCGCCGCGATTGGAAGTCGCGTCCGTACCGCTACATGGCAGCCGAGCGCCACTACGATCAGCGCCACTAGCCGATAACCAAGAAAGGCGCCGAGCGGTCACGGAAGATCGCCCGGCGCCTCGTTTCCCGCGCGCATGTCCTTTTGTCTATTCTCGATCGCGTGACCGATCGGACCAACGTCAGCGGGGCGCCGCCGGAATTCATCGCGCAGCACGCTCCAGCCCTGGCGCGTCTGTGCAATCGCGCCCACGCTGCGCGATGGAACGTCGGCGATGAGTCCATCCGCGATGCGGCTTATCGCGCCGCGCGCGCGTCCGGCGCGCTCGACCGCGGCGGCGTCGATTCGTTCATCGATGCACTTCACGCCGAGGACCTGAGCCTCGCTCTCGCGTGCCAGGCCGGAGACTCTGCTCCGTGGGAGCATTTCATCACGAGTTTCAGGCCGGCGCTCTACGCCGCCGCGCGCGCGATTGCGGGGGACGATTCGCGCGGGCGAGAGCTGGCGGATTCGATTTGGGCCGAGATGTACGGCCTCGAGGTCCGCGACGGGCGCCGTCGCTCGATCCTCAGCTATTTTCACGGCCGCAGCTCGCTGCTGACTTGGATGCGCGCCGTTCTGGCGCAACGTCACGTCGATTACATCCGCTCTCAGAGCCGCATCCAGCCGCTGGCCGATCAACCCGAGCAGGCGACCAACACCGGCGACGATCATGGCGATGCGCCCGACTCCGACCGCGCCCGCTACGTGGCGATGCTGGGTAAGGCGCTCGACGCCGCGCTCAAGTCGCTTGCCCCGCGGGACCGGATGCGGATGGCGTACTACTACCGGCACGATCTGTCGCTCAAGGAGATTGGCCGGCTGATGGACGAGCATGAGTCCACGGTGTCGCGCCGGCTTTCGCGCACGCGCGACCAGCTTAAGCTCGCGATCGAGCGCACGCTGCACGACGGCGACAAGCTCAGCCATGACCAGATTCGGCTGTGTTATGATTTTGCCGCGGGCGATTTGCAAATCGACCTGGCGCGCGCGCTCGCGGACGTCAAATGAACCGACGCGGAGAGTGCAATTTTCCGGCCGCCGCTCGTTCCAAGAGAGAGGAACCGTGAAGGCGTGAGCGACACTGAAAAAAATAGAGAGCCGCTCGACGCGATCCTGCGCCGTGCGATGCGTGAGCAGCCCGGTGCCGCCACGCCCGAGTGCGCCGACGCGGAGTCGCTGGCCGCCTACTGGGACGAGTCGATTTCGACGGCGGATCGCGAACGTCTCGAAGCTCATCTTGGCGGTTGTGCGCGATGCCTTGCGCAGTTGGCGGCAATCGCTCGCGCCGTCGAGAGCGCGCGCGAAGCGAAGTCCGCGTCTGAGGTTCCGTGGTATCGAAGATGGCGCGTCGCGATTCCCGCGATTGCCGCCGCCGCTGCGGTCGTCGTGTTCATTGCGATGCGGCGTCCCGCAACACGAGGAGTCGAGCAGCGACCAACTCGTCGCGATGGCGAAGCGTGAAGCTCCGGCAATCGAGCTCGCGGCCAAGCTGCCCCCGCTTGCGCCCGCAGTTCCAGCCGCCGCACCGAGCGCGCCGGTATCGATTGCCGCCGCGCCGGTATCGAACGAAATCGCAATGAATGAAGCGAAGACCGCGGCGGCGCCGCGCGCGGAAGCGATGAGCGGAGCGATGACCCACAGAATGGCGGATGGCGCGGCGGCTCCGGGTGCACGAGCGATGACGGCGCCGGCGTGCAGCGGCTCCAAACGCCGGCGCGCCAGGGTTCGGAGGGACGGTCGCCAGCGGCGGCGCGGTTGCAGGCGGCGCCGTGAGCACACTGGAGGGAACCCCGGCACAACAGCTAGTGACGATCTCAGCGCCCGACCAATCTGTTTCGTGGCTCGTCGGTAAGAACGGAATGATCCGGCGCCGCGACGCCGACGGCAGCATACATATCCAACACAGCGGCGTGAGCACTGAACTGGTTGCCGGCGCGGCGCCGTCGGCGTCCGTATGCTGGATCGTGGGCAATAGCGGAACGATCATTCGCACGACGGACGGCGAGCATTGGATGCTCGTCAACTCTCCCACCAGGGACAATCTGACGGCGGTGTCTGCCGCCAGCGCCAACGACGCATCGATCACGACGGCAGGCGGGCAAAGTTTCGCGACCTCAGACGGCGGCACGAACTGGCGCCCGCAATAGGCACGGCGGCTGATCGTACCCTCTCTCTATACGTACCTGAAAAGTTCTAACAGGGACGAAGTCCCGCATCTTTATCTTAACTACTGGGTGCAGGGGTTACCCCTGCCCAAGGAAGTGTGAAACCCACGGCGGGTTTCACTGCAATCAAGTTCCTTTCTTCCTATTGCTTCCACGGTGCGCGGCGGCGAAGTTCGCGTCCAGAGTGTGAAATGGTCGGTCGTTAGAGTCGGACGGAAGCCGTTGCTCGACAGAAAGTCTTCAGGCACCAGCACCAGCGGGAGCAGTTGAATCGGCGAGTCGCTGATGACGGCCGAGACCTTTCCACTCGCGATCGCGTCGCGCATCTGATCGGTCCAGTAGTGCCGGGTGTCGGAGATAAGCTGGAAAAAGTCGGCCGTGCCCAGGCGGCGGCGCGCGGCGAAAAAGCCGTCGCGCTCGTACTCGGCCTTCG
This sequence comes from uncultured delta proteobacterium, assembly GCA_963805315.1. GTDB lineage: Bacteria > Desulfobacterota > Binatia > Binatales > Binataceae > Binatus. The sequence goes on along the minus strand of CAWDTQ010000003.1, from coordinate 16,291 downwards.
CTTCGCGATACACGCCGTAGGTTTCGGGGTAGCGGATCAATTCGCGGCGTCCGGCCTCGAAGCACACAAACGACGGTGCGATCACGTCGTCTCCCGGCTTGCTGGCGGCGCGCAAGGCGTCTGCCAGCTGCGAGATTTCCGCGCGCGGCACGAAGCCGAAGCCGTAAACGGCGCCATGCAGCCAGTTCTCATTTACGAGCGGTGCGATCCAGATCAGAGAAATCGCGATCAGCGCTGCGCCGCCCGCAAGCAAGCTCCATTGTCGTGGCGCCGTCCGGCTAGCCGTGATTAGAGACATCGCGCCGAGGGCCGCGACAATCGCGATGAACGGCAGCGGCTCGAGGTAGTTGTGACCCCATGCGGTCGGACTCAGCACACCGTAAAAGAGATACTCGGCGGCGACGATCGCGAGCACCAGAATCATGCCGCGGCTGAAAAAGCGATCAGTGTAGACGCGCCAGCATCCGAGGACGAACAGCGGCACTACAACGTCGAGGATCATTCGCGGGTAAGACGCGATGCCGCCGACAGTGTCCTGTCCCTTCAGAAAGTGAAACACAAAGGTCTGGAAGATGAACTCGTCGCCATAGAGCCGGTAGAGAATCGCGCTGAACCCGGCGAGTGCGAGCGCGAAGATGACGCCGGACGCGATCGCGCCGGCGATTCGGCGGTACGCGACTGCGATGAAAATCAGCATGACGGGAAACGGAATGACGGCGGTCAGCTTGATCGCGGATGCGACGAAGAAAATGAGCGCAACGAAAACGGCCTGGCGAAGCGCGGGTATCTCGTCGTCGAGCGTGACGAGCGCGCCGAGCACAATCAGCGGCGCGACGAAGCTCTCGCGCTCGTAGGCGTGGTAGCGAAAGACGAGCGAGCTGTATGCGTATAGAATCGACGCCGCGATTGCGGTCGGGCGGCCGGCGATTCGGCGCGCGAGCGCGTAAGTCAGCAGGCTGGCCGCGAAAATCGCCGCCTCGTTCAGGATTTCGATCGACAGATGGCTTGCGCCGAACAACTTGAGATAGCATCCGGCGATCCATTCGAGCAGCGGCATATGCGGATGAACGAAATCCAGGTACGGGCGCATCCCGACGCTCACCAGCCACGCGCTCTCGAGGTAGAAATCGTCCTCGACCCATACTTCGGGGTAGAGCATGCGCGCGATGCGCGGGATGAGCAGGACGACGACGAGCCAAGCGCCGATGCGCGCGGCGTCGACGCTCGCAGAGGTCGCGGAGCCGCGCTGCGATGAGCTCCGCGAAGTCATCGCAGCAGCCCGCCGCGTCCGGTCCGCGGATTTCGCTGAGCTTTGTGGACTTGGTAGTCCTCGCGGCAATCCTGTTGCTGATGCTCTCGACGAAAAGGTTCGCCGGCTCGCGACGCGAGTTGGAATTGATGCCGTGGCCGGATGGGCTCGAGTACGCCGCGTCTGCGGTCAACCTGGCAAAGGGTCGCGGTGCGGTGTTGCATTTCGGTGGATATACTTACCCGTCGCGCTACACCGGCGGCTACCCGCTGATCCTGGAATTCTTCTACCGCTTGAATGGCTTCAACCTTTTCTCGTTCGTCGTTGGAGCTTGGCTTTTCGGGACGGCCTCTGTTGCTATCGTGTTCATTCTTGCGCGTCGTGTGATCAGCCGCACGGCAGCAACAGTTGCAGCGGTACTGCTCGCGCTCTCTCCCGTGTTCATCACCTATTCGTCATTGGTGATGAGCGACATCCCCACATTGTTTGTGACGACGTGCGCAGTGCTCATACTTATCGGCGCAACGGACGATACGCCCAGGTCCAGCGCAACACAGGTATCGCAGTGGCTGATGTTCGGCCTCTTCGCCGGATTCACGACGATCATCCGTCCCAGCAACGCGGCGATTCTCGCGGGTCTCGCGTTGTGTATCGCGATGGTGCCGTTGGAGCAGCGCGATCTGTCGAGTCTGCTCAAAGCGGGGATCGCGGTTGCAGTTGGTTTCGCGATTCCCGTCGCGTGGCAGTTGCATCAGAACGAGATCAATCTCGGGAGCGCATTTGCCAGCGGCTATTCGTGGTGGGTGCCGGAAGTCTATGGCGCGGGCGGCAGGACATTCAGCGCGGCGTACTTGTTCGGCCCCACGATGCCGCGAAATCCGCACGGCAACGTGCTCATATATCTCACGACGCTGCTCGGACTCGACGGGATGCTCGGTGATCGCGGCAATCCGCGTTACTTCCTCTATCCATTCGCAGCGGCGGTGTTCGCGATTGTCGGATTCGTCGCGACTCTTCGCTCGGAAGAGAAATCCCAGGCGCGGCGGCTCATGTGGTTCGGGCTCGGATATCTCGGCGCGCTGACCGGGCTCTACTGCTTTTACATCTTCACGGACGTCGCGTTTATCCTGCCTGCGGCGTTCATATTGTTCATTGCGGCGGGCGCGGGAGCGGCAATCGCAAATCGATGGATGCGCGATGTCCTGCGAAACCGAAATCGAAGCGTCATTCAGCTTGCAGCCGCAGCGGGCGTGATCGTGCTCGACTTGCTGCTTATCGTCTCGCTGGCGTCTGAAGTAGCGGTCCGCGTGAGCGCGCAGCCGCAGTCGTCTGTGATGGTCGAATCGCTGGAGTCCTTGGATTCCAGCCTGCCGCGCGACGCGACTGTAGTCAGCAACATCTCGCTGCAGTTTCTCGATTTGTATCTCGGAGAGACAAGAAGCTATGTCGGTCTCAACTCGCTCGACCCCGGCGAGCATTTCACCGACTACCATCTGCATCGCCTGTACGAAAAGCGCGCGGCGGGATGGAACGGCGCGGTGCCGGCAGTCGTGTTCGACGGCGATCGGATGTCGCCGGCGGTGGCGGATTCGTTCGCATCGGCGATTGGCGCGAAGACGCCGGTCTATCTCGTGATCGCATCGCCTGAGTCGGATGCTTACGCCGAGGTGCTCAAGACTGAGCTCGATCAATTGCAGCAAAAGTTCACAATCAAGCCGGAACTGCAGAACGAATCGATCGCCTTGTACCAACTGACGGCGAAGAAGTAGCAACTTTTTGTCAATCACTTTATTGAATGTGAAACCCGCGGTGGGTTTCACGCTTCCTTCGGCAGGGGTGACCCCTGCACCCGGTGCTCACGCAGTCATGCTGGTTGGCGGGGGATCGATCGCTGGGGGGCCGCCGTAGCGGTGGCGACAGATTGCGTAGGCGGGCCAGACGCATGCGCCGAGCGCGATGGCCAGGATGAAATCGGTTTTGGCTACGCCGGCCGAGATTGCCAGGCCGAAGGTTGCGGTCCAGGTCAGAATTGGGAGCGTTGCGACCAGCGCCAGACCGATGCGCCCGCCACCGATTGTGAACATCCCGGCGCGATCCGGCATCAGTTTGCGCAGGCGCAACAGTGCGAGCAGCTCGAGCACGAGCGCCGCCATGTAGAAGAAGACGTCGAGGACGACCAGCGCGACGAATCCGACCGGAACGAGCAGCGTGAAGACTACGCAGCAGAGCAGAATCGATTTGCCGGGCGTCGCGGTCGCCGACCAGAGCTCGGCCAGCGGCGGAGACAGGTAGCGCTCGCGCGCGAGCACGAACGGCATCCGCGACACCCAGAGCATCGCGGCCTCGAACACCGCGAACGACATCACGGCGCCGCCGATTGCGAGCGCGCCGCCGAGAGCGCGGCCGCCGATTGCGTAGCCGACGTGCGAGAACGATCCCGTGCCCCAATCGGCCGCGGTGGTTGCACCCGAGACGGAGACCGCGAGCGGCAGTACGTAGCCGGCGACGATTATCGGCAACGCGATCAGGATGGCGCGCAGATAGTTGCGCCGCGGATTTTCGATTTCCGCGGACACGACGCTCAGGTTTTCCCATCCGCCGAAGTTCCAGATGACCACCGTCAGCCCCGCTGCGAGTGCGCCCCACGGGTCCGCGCCGAACAGCGGCGGCGTGGGCATCGCGAAATGGACGAGGCGCGGCATTCCGACGATCACCAGCGCCGCGAACGGCGACACGAGGATGGCGGCGAGCACTATCGACGCCATCCCGACCGGCCGGACGCCGAGAAAATTCAGTCCGCCCGCGAGCCATACCAGCGCGACGCCGATCGCGACCTGAGCCGATAGGGCCGAGCGGCAGAATGAACGAAAGATAGCCGGCGAAAAGCACCGGATAAATCGCCATGTCGACGGCGGTGTATAAAATTGTCAGGTACGCCTCGGCAAAACCGGCGAACGGCCCGAGCGCTTCCTTGACCCAGAAGTAGAAGCCGCCTTCCACCGGCATCAGCGCCGTCAACTCCGCCGCCATCAGGGCGGTCGGGAGACTGAGCGTGAGCGGCACGACGATACAGAGCATCAGCGTCAGGCGCGGACCCGCCATGCGGACGGCATCCTCGAGGCCGTACGCGCCACCGCTGACGACCAGGTACATGACGCATACCAGGGAGAGCAGGCCAAGCTTGCGGGGCGAGCGATGGGCGAGCGGCGCGGCGCTCGAGGGCGCCGGCGAGGGCGCGTGTCGGTTTGGAACGTGAGGCAATTGCGGAGCGGCTCCGGCTCCCCTGCCTAGCCGAGGCGATAAGCGGTGGCAAGCGGGATTACAATCTAATCAGGGTTGCACGGTCGCATCTGGTGGCGGATTTCTTATAATGTAAGAAGATGCGCCAAAGGTCCGCGGGGGGTTGTGACGCCGCGGGGCGACTGGCGTGGACAATCGATATAGCGTGGGGTTGAGTCGCAATTGAGAAGCTCTCCCGGGAATCTGTTTTAACGATGATGTTTTTCAGTAGACGCGCGATGATCGCGCTCGGCGCCGTGTCGATCGCGTTTCTCGGCTGCACGCAAATCTCGCAAATGACGATTGCGCGGCCCGAGCTCGTGCGCAGCGCCAGCGTTGGCGGGGATAATCCTTTCGGCGGCGCGCCCGCGGTCGAGGTGCCGTCCGATGCGCGCGCGATGAGTGCGTTCCTGAAGGCCGAGGTCGCCATGAATGAAGGCGATCGCGAGGAGGCGCTCAAGGGTTACGCGGAGGCGGCCCAGTACGATCCCACCAACGCCGCGCTGAAAGTTCGGCTCGCCACGCTCTATGTCCGGGAAGGGCGCCTGAAGGAGGCGCTCGAGCAGGTAAACCAGGCACTGGCGATCAATCCGAATTCAGCGGACGCGCGCCTGCTGGCGGCGGGAATCAGCTCGGCGCTCGGCGACGACGTGACCGCGGAAAAAGACTATCGCGAGGTGCTGCGTCTCAATCCCAAGAACCAGGAAGCCTATCTCTATCTCGGCACGCTCTACGCCAAGCGCGGCGATTACGGCGAAGCGCAGAAGACGTTCGAGCAGTTGATCACGCTCGATCCCAGCTCATTCTTCGGCTACTACTACGCCGGCAAAGTGATGGTGGCCGCGAAGAACTATCCGGCCGCCGAAAAGTACTACCAGAAGGCGCTCGATCTCAATCCGAATTCGGAGCTGGTGTTGCTTGATTTTGCGCTGCTGCGCGAGCGCCAGGATCGGCCGCAGGACGCGCTGGCGTATTACAACAAGATCACGCAGGTAAATCCGAACAACGAGCTGGTTCGAAAACGCAAAGCGGAGATCCTGGTCGGTCAGAAGAAATACGCGCAGGCCTTGGACGAGCTCAAGCGCGCCGAGCAGGTCGAGGCCGACCCGGCGGACACCCGCACCAAGATCGGCCTGCTGTACTTCGAGCAGGGCAATTTTGAGGACGCCGCTACCGAGTTCAACCTCGTGCTCGGCTCCGAGCCGAACAACTACCGCGTCCATTACTACCTCGCCACCGTCTACACCGAACTCAACGAGAACGACAAAGCGATCGCCGAGTTCGACAAGATTCCCGGCGACAACGAGCACTACGTCGAATCGCGCCTGCAACTGGCCTATCTGTACGACAAGCAGAATAATTACGACCAGGCGCTGAGCGCGCTGAAAGACGCGCTTGCCAAAAAGCCCAACGACCCCGAAATCCTCGGCTTCATGGTCGGCGTGTACCAAGAAAAGAAAGACTATCCGACGGCGATCGAACTGGCGCGCAAGATGGTCGCGGCCGATCCCAAGAATGACAAGTTTCACTTCACGCTCGGCGCGGCGCTCGATCAGAACAAACAGCGCGACGAAGGCATGGCCGAGATGAAGAAAGCGATCGAGCTGAATCCCGCCAATGCGCAGGCGTTGAACTACCTCGGTTACAGTTACGCCGAACAGGGCACCAACCTGGTCGAGGCGGAAAAGCTGGTCAAGCGCGCGCTCGACATCGAGCCCGAAGACGGGTTTTACGTCGACAGCCTGGGATGGGTTTACTACCAGAAAGGCGACTACAAGCGCGCGGTCGAACAATTGGAGCGCGCGGTCAACCTCACAGGCAGCGACCCCACTATCACCGAGCATCTTGGCGACGCGTATCGCAAGCTGGGCAAGGTCAAGGAAGCCGGCCACGAATACTCGGACGCGCTCAAGAAGGCGCAGGAAACCGATCAGGTCGCGCGCTTAAAGGACAAAATCCAGGTCTTGCAGAATGCCGCCAGCGCGGGCCACTGAGCGAGCGCCCCGCCGGAAAACAGTTTCGCTCGCGGCGGTCGCGTCGATACTCCTGCTGGCGATGATCGGAACTTCCGCTTGCCTCTATACTCCGCCGATTCCAGAGGACGAGACGCCAATCCCGGGCTGGAGCGAGAACCGGCTGCAAGCCCGCGGAATGGTCGCGGAGCTGGCGGAGCGCGACCGCAGGCTAGCCTCGATGCAGACGCCGGCCGTCATGGAATATACCGCCGGCGCGCGGCACTTGAAGGCCAAAGAGGACATCACCGTCAGGCGGCCCGGCGATTTGCGCATCGAAGCGATGTCGCCGCTCGGAGTGGCGTTGCTGCTTGCGGCGCGGGGCCCCGATCTCGCGATCTTCGAGCCGGGAGAGAATCGCTTCATGCGTGGCGAGGCGACGGCCGACACGCTCTACCGGTACGTGCGAATCCCGATGGCGCCGACTGACGCCGTGGGGCTGCTGATGGGGCTGGCGCCGCCCGCGTTCGCGCTCAATGCCAGCGCGGACTCGGTTTCCAACGACGGCACGATGTTGATTGCGTCATACGGCAACCCGGGCTCGGAGATTCGCGAGCTTGGATTTTCCGGCGGCAATCTGGCGATGGTGCGGGACTCGGCGCCCGACGGCCACGTCAACTACATGGTGCGCTACAGCGATTATCATGATATCGGCGGCGTGGTGTTCCCCTACCTCGTCGACGCGACTTTTCCGGCGTCCGGCAGCCACGTGACGTTTCGTTATCTGCGGCCGATCGTCAATGAAGTCATACCCGATTCGACGTTCGTGCTGATACCGGCTCCAGGAGCCACTCTGATGAATCTGAGCTTTGACTTTAACGACGCGTTTTCAAATGCAAGCTGATAGCCCGCGCATTCGAAATCTAACCGCCGTCACCTGCGCGATTGTTCTCTCGTCGCTGACGATTTTCCCCGGATGCCGTGTGAACCGGCCCGGGGCCGACCATGAAAAAAATCAAATCCTCTACACCGCCGTGGCCAGCGATCCGCGCACCTTCAATCCGATTCTGATCACCGACTCGACTTCGAGCGCGCTCGCCGGCGACTTGTTCGAGAGCCTCATCCGGGTGAACCCCGTTACCACACTGCCGGAACCGGGCCTGGCCGAGAAATGGGAGATCGCGCCCGACAGCAAGACGATTACGTTTCACCTCCGCCACAACGCGAAATGGTATGACGGCCAACCCGTAACCGCGCACGACGTTCTGTTCACGCTCGATGTAATCTACGATCCCAAGGTTCCCAACAGCATCCGGCCCGCGATCACTATCGACCATCAGCGCATCGCGGCCGAGGCGCCCGACGACTACACGGTCTTGATGCATCTGCCGAAGCCGTTTGCGCCCCTGCTCTATTCGATCGGCATCCCTGTAATCCCGGCGCACATCCTCGAACCCGTGTGGAAGGCCGGAAACTTCAACCACACTTGGGGCATCGACACTGCGCCCGACAAAATAGTCGGCGACGGCCCGTACAGGATGACGCGCTATGCGCAGAGCCAGGCCGCCAACTACGAGCGCAACGACGACTACTGGATGAAGGACGAGCACGGCGGACAGTTGCCGCGCCTGCACGGGCAGACTGTCACAATCGTGCAGGACCAGAACGCTGCCTACCTGCGCTACCTCTCGGGTCAAATCGACGTGTACGGCCCGCGCACCGAGGAGGTTTCGCCGCTGCAGGACAAGGTGAAGAACCACGAGCTCGACATTACGGTGCAACAAATCGGCATCGACACCGGCTCGCTGTTTTTCAGTTTCAACCGCAACCCGCGCCACTTCATCAAGAATGGCGTCACGAATCCGAAGCTTGAGTGGTTCACGGATCCTAAGTTTTTGCAGGCGATGGCGCACATGATCGACAAGAAATCGATGATCGAGCTTGTCTTTCACCAGCTCGCCGTGCCGGCGGTGGCAGATGTCTCGCCGGAAAACAAAATCTTTCACAATCCGAATCTCAAGGACTACGACTACGATCCGAAACTGGCCGCCGACATGCTCGAGGCGGCGGGCTATCACCTCGTGAAACCCGGCGTGCGCACCGATCCGAAGGGCAATCGTCTCGAATTCGATCTCACCACCAACACCGGCACGCCCGAGCGCAACGAAATGTGCACCATCTTCAAGCAGGACCTCGAAAGTCTCGGCATCAAGGTGAACTATCGGCCGCTCGAGTTCACCACGCTGGTGGACCGGCTCGATTCGTCGTTCGATTGGGATTGCATCCTGATGGGATTCACCGGCGGCATCGAGCCGAACGACGGTCAGAACTTTTATCGCTCATCCGGCAATCTGCACATTTGGAATCCGAATCAGCCCAAGCCGGCAACGCCGTGGGAAGCGGAGATCGACACGCTGCTCGACGAGGGCGCGTCCGAGATGGATATTTCGAAACGCGCGCCGTACTACTGGAAAATCCAGCAGATTCTCCACGACCAGCTGCCGATACTCGAGACGGTGCGCTCGCAGCGCTATGCGTCGTGGAAAAACTCGCTGGAAAACTACCAGCCCAAGGTGTGGGGCCTGTACAAGCCGGAATGGATGGAGTTCAGGGCCGACTGAACATCCGGCGCGGCACGCACGTCGAAAGATCAGGCCGATGACACGATGACCCGCTTTCTGATCCGTCGCCTGCTCAACATGATCCCGCTCATCCTGGGGATCACTTTCATTTCGTTTCTCGCGATGTCGTTGGTGCCGGGCGACTTCGTCTCGAATCTGAAGCTCAACCCGACCATCACGCCCGAGGTCATTCGCCAGCTCGAGGCGCAGTTCGGCCTCGATCAGCCGCTGATGGTCCGGTACTTCAAGTGGCTGTGGGGCGTGCTGCATCTGAACTTCGGCTTCTCGCTGCAGTATCGGGTGAGCGTGACCGAGTTGATAGCGTCGCGCGCCTTTAACACGATCATCCTGTCGGCGACCAGCATGGTTTTCTCGTGGCTGATCGCGATACCGATCGGGATCGTCGTAGCGGTGAATCAAAATTCCATCTGGGATCGCTTCCTCTCGTTCCTGGCGTTCTTCGGAATGTCAGTGCCGAGCTTTTTCCTCGCCTTCCTGATGATGTACCTCGCGCTGAAGACCGGATGGTTTCCCATTGGCGGCACCTACTCGCCCGACTACGCGACGCTCTCTCCGCTGAACCAGGTCGCCGATCGCATCAACCATCTCATCCTGCCGGTTTTCGTGCTTGGCATCTCCGGCACCGCCGGCCTGATGCGCCTGATGCGCTCGCAGATTCTCGAAATCAAAAATTCTGAATTCGTCCGCACTGCGCGCGCCAAGGGCCTGTCCGAGCGCGTCGTCATCTACAAGCACGTGCTGCGCAACGCGATGAACCCGTTCGTCACGATGGCGGGATATTCGCTGGGCGATCTGCTCGGCGGCGCCGCCCTGGTCGAGGCCGTGATGAACCTGCAGGGGCTCGGCCTCCTGATGCTCGACGCGGTGCGCTCGCTCGACATCTACCTGGTGATGGGCTCGGTGCTGATGGGCACGATCCTGCTGCTGGTCGGCAACCTGTTCGCCGACATCGCACTGGTCGCAGTCGATCCACGCGTCGATTTTTCGTCGGTAGCGGCCGAGTGAGATGAACGTGGACAGGGTATTGCAGGCCAATCTACAGGGCGCCGCGGTCTCCGCGCGAAGGACGACGAGCGTGGCGCGCGAATGGCGTCTCGCATCGCGGACGGTGCGCTTTTCCGCGATCTGCCTGGTACTATTCTATCTGCTCGCCGCCGCGTCGCCGTTCTTTGCGAGTTACGACCCGACCTATCAGAACCGCGAGATGCCCGATTGTCCGCCGATGGCGCTCCGCTTGAGTGCGCCGTCCGACTGGTCGCGCGGCCTTTTCTACACGCATCCGATGCACATGCAGGATCCGACCGCGCGCACGTTCGTTGCCGACAATTCCCGCCGTCTCGATATCCACCTGTTCTCGCACGGCCATCTGTTCACCACCGACAGCGAGCGCGAACCGTACTTCATGCTGGGCAGCGACGGCCTCGGGCGCGACCTTTACTCGCGAATCGTGTACGGCTCGCGCGTGAGCATGTGCGTCGGGCTGATCGGCGTGCTGATCAGTTTTTCACTGGGCATCACGATCGGCGCGCTGTCCGGCTACATCGGCGGGACGGTCGATTTCCTGATCATGCGATGGTCCGAAATCGAGATGTCGCTGCCGTCATTCTATTTTCTGCTCGCGCTGGCGGCGGTGATTCCGTCGGGGTTGAGCACGGTCGCGACGTTTTTCATGATCGTGGCGATCATGAGCTTCATCAGCTGGGCCGGCTTCGCGCGAATCATCCGCGGGATGGCGTCCTCGGTGCGCTCGCGGCCGTACGTGGAAGCGGCGCGCGCGCTGGGCGCGTCGCGATGGCGCATCATCACGCGTCACATCATTCCGTCGGTGCTCGGCTACGCGATCGTCGCGGCCACGCTCTCGATTCCGGGCTTCATCCTCGGCGAAAGCGCGCTCTCTCTGCTCGGTCTCGGAATTCAGGAGCCGGCCGCGAGCTGGGGCAACCTGCTGGCACAGGCGCAGGACGTCCAGAACCTGGCGCGCTATCCGTGGATCCTGATTCCAGGCATCTTCATTTTCCTGGCAGTGATGTCTTTCAACTTCCTCGGCGATCATCTACGCGACCGCCTCGATCCCTCAACCGCTGGGTGATCCCTCTTCTCCGTCATTCTAGAGCGAAGCGAAGAATCCCGGAGCCTCGTTCGTTGCCGCACGATTTCACGAAATTCGAGCGCTGATCGGCGTCAGAGTTTCGCCTATTTTGCGGAAAACACCGCTTAGCGATTGTGGTTTAAAGCGAAAGCGTTTCACGTGAAACGTTTTTAGTTCAGGAGAACGAAACGCGAAGGTCCGGAAAAAGAGAGGCGAGGAACTTACCGGGGCGGGGGAAGTCCGAAACGTACGGGGGGCTTCGGGAACCGCCAGTACAGCGCCTGCGGGGGGCGCTTTCTTAGCTCGCGGGCGATTGATATTAGTTCAAAACTGAACCATGAAATGGATTACTGCAAGGCAGCTTGAGAGTTGGGCGGAGACTAAACCGGCAAGAGGGAAATTGCCGGCTCTGATTTACGATCTGATCGTCAGGATCCTGCCGCGAGCTTCAGACGATACGATTCCCAGTAGAAGACAAATCAGAAACCCATGGTCCTGATGGTCATCTGGTCGCCGCCGGGGTGCCGTTCATACAGGACGGCGAGTCATTTTGGGAGCTTAGCACCGAACAAGACTACCTCGGGAAAGTCAATGGCGATATCGAAAATCGAAGCAAACACACTCCGGACGAGAAACGCGCTGAATCGTCTTTTGTCTTTGTAACACCGAGAACGTGGAACAAGTCTGGCGAAAACGAATTAGAAAACTGGCGCGAGGTTAAGCGTCAACAATACGGCTGGAGAGAAGTAGTCGTTATCGATGCAGTAATGTTGGAACACTGGCTTGAACAGTGCGTCCCGGTCGCCGCTCGATACGCCCGTAGCGATTTCGGCTTTCCGCCGAGTGTGGGTGCTCGCAGCACGGATGAATTTTGGAATGAGTACAGTTCACGCTTTGAGTTGCCATTGACTGAATCCGTTCTCCTCTGCCAGAGAGAAGAGGCAAGCGGTGTGGTCCTGAAACACCTTCGTTCGGGCCCTGCACCATTAGTCGTCCGTGCCGATTCTCCCGACGAGGCCATTGCCTTCGCAATAGCCACGATCCGCACTGCCGAAGCGGATGTCCGCCGATATTTGGAGAATAGGACAATTATTCTGGATACCGATGAGGCTGCGAGAGATCTGTCAGAAAGAACGGATCTGATATTCATTCCGCGAGGCAGCGTTACGATTTCGGGCCGATTGGCCAGAGTTGCTCCAACCGTCATTGGAGTCGGCCGAGACAGCCTCGAGAAGAAGACGTATTTGCGCCTCGAACTTCCGACCACTGACGCTTTCGCCGAAGCCATCAAGACGATGGGGGTGCCTGAGGAAAAAGCTCGTTTGCTTGCACGCTCTTGCGGGCGGAGCGTCACGATCTTGGCGCGGGTGTTTCCGAATGGAAACGCAGCTATGCCGGGATGGGCAACCGGGGAGCGCACCTTGATCCCTGCTCTTTTAGCAGGAGCGTGGGATCTCAGCCTCAGACGCCGACAAGAAAATCGTCTGCGGACTGGCTGGCATTGAACCTTACGAGAGTTATGAGGGACAACTCAGGCATTTTCAGAGGATCCAAGATCCGCCGATTGATCGCGAGGAGAACCTCTGGAAAATAAGAGCTCCTGTGGATGCCTTCGTGCATTTGGCGCATCTGATGGGAGAAGAAGATTTCGGCCGACTAAAGGCAGTTGCAGCCGAGGTATTCTCTGAAATCGATCCGTCCCTGAACGCCGCTACGCCGCCCGATTCCTTTCAACAGCCGAAGCCGCGCCACTCATCATGGTTGCGAGACGGACTAACAACGACTCTTCTTTTGTTCGCCGTGCGCCACAGAGAAGCCGGCCTGCAAATCCGCGGAACAACTCCAGAAGCGTTCGTAAATGATCTGATCGACAGTTTGCCCGGCCTCTCATCGGACTGGCGTCTTATTGCGAGCCTACGCGCCGAGCTACCGCTGTTAATGGAGGCGGCACCGCGCCCTTTTCTGAAGGCAATAGATAGTCTCCTTGAAGGCGACGGACACCTACTGATTCCAATATTTAAAGAGGGAGGGTTCTTCTCTTCGTTCAGTCCTCACACCTACCTACTGTGGGGCCTCGAAGTGCTGGCGTGGGATCCGATTACCTCGCGGAGGTCGGTCTCATCCTCGCCAAGCTGGCGAAAGATAATCCCGGCGGGACGTGGTCGAACAGACCGATCAATACCTTGACGGAAATTTTTCTACCGTGGCACCCGAGCACGAATGCCTCACAAGCGCAGCGCCTCACTACGCTAGATCTCATTGTGCGTGAAGTACCTGAGATCGGCTGGACACTGGTTAGTAAGCTGCTGCCTACAACGCACAGCGTGGGACACTACACCGCGAAGCCAAAGTACCGAGAGGCTGGCGGTTCTGGAAAAGAGACGCTGACTCGTGGAATGGTTATCACTGCGTACGAAGCTATAATCAGTAAAGCATTCGCCCTCGCGGACGATCATCCGGATCGTTGGTCGTACCTCATACGGGATTTTTCGAATTTCGGCCCAAAGCTTCGTTCCGAAATGTCCGGCTTACTTGAGAACTTCCTCAAGCGTGCTTCTGAGGGAAATCGGGCAGTCGTATGGACGGCCATTCGTGACGAGGTGAACCGGCATAACGTCTACAAACAAGCGCGCTGGGCGCTGCCGGCGGCAGAGTTGCAGACACTATCACGGCTTGTTGAACAGTTCGCGCCATCCGACCCTAGAGCAAAGGTGACTTGGCTGTTTGACGACCAATTCCCCGTTCTCCCCGGGGGCGATCGCGATCCTGAGCGAGCCGTGAACGATGCTCGCAAACAAGCCCTAACCGACATCGTGAACAACTCCGGCATCGAGGCCGTCCTTGGACTTGCAGAATCGGCCAAGCTGCCGCATACAGTTGCATTCGCTCTTGCGTTACTCGCGCTGGACGTCACGATCTACGATCGCCTTTTCGAACTCTCGTTGAGAAGCGAAGCCGAAAAGCTTATCCAATTCTCGGACGCCCTTTCCGGCGCTGCGGCGAGCCGATTTCCCGAGGAGTGGCCCAAAGTCTTCGAGAAGCGAATCAGCGAGAACAAATTGTCGGTCGAGCGAATAGTTGCCCTACTTCAATACTGGCCGGATACCCGCTCAACATGGGAATTCGTCGCCAGCCTGGGGAGGGACCAAGACGAAGCCTATTGGTCCAGAAAGCCGGCTTGGCCAATTCGTGCAAGACCAGACGATCTGCTGTACGCGGCTGAGCATTATATGAAATGCGGCATTTTCGTGGCCGCGATCGAGTCGTTCGGCGAGGAGGCGGCGGAACACTTCCGAAGGAGCGTGGTCTTTGAACTCTTGAATGCGGCGGTGAACGAGCTGAACCAAACCCCGAGAGCGGGTGCGGGAATGTTCACCTACTACTTGGAACAGATACTCGACGGTCTTGAGAAACGTGGAGCGGCGACGGTCTTGGGAATCGCTAAGATAGAATGGGTGTTCTTCCCGCTGTTCGAGTATGGCCAACGACGGCAACTGAGACTGCATCGGGTCATGGCCGAGGATCCGCAGTTCTACGTTTCGCTGCTCTGTGCAGTTTTCAGAGCCGAAGGAGAGGAACCTTCGGAGCCAACGCCCGAACAGCGGGCACGAAGCGACTGCCAGCTATAATTTGCTGCGGTCCTTTGGCGAAGTTCCTGGCCGGCAGGGAGACACAATGAATCCGGAACGACTCGGAGCTTGGGTTCGTGACGTGCGGCGGTTGGGGCGAGAAGCCGGGCGCCGCGGCATGACAGACGAGTACATCGGTCACGTTCTTGCCCATGCTCCCGCGGATCCAAGCGACGAGGCTTGGCCACACAAAACTGTGCGCGATGTTTTGGAGAACCTCAGTTTTGAGGAAGCTGAACGAGGTGTAAATATAGAGCGATTCAATATGCGCGGAGTCTACTCGAAGGCGCTCTTCGAGGGGGGCAAGCAAGAGCGAGGTTTCGCCGTGCAGTATAGGGAGTGGGCGGCAAAATGCGACTCTTGGCCACGCACACAAAAGATGCTCCGACAGATTGGCGAAGAATGGGACCGGCATGCTGAGTGGGAAGACTCCGAAGCGCGAAAGGATCGAATGCGCGATTGAGTGATCCGGAGCGGAAAGTCCGAAACCCTGCGTGAGGTTTCGGTGCTATTTGATTCCGGAAATTGGCCTTACTCCGTGCCGAAGGAAAAGTCCGCAGCGGACTTGACCAATTGCCGCGATGTCTCGCTCGAATCTGCTAAATTCCTACTGTGCCGTTTTTTTGCTTCAGAAACGGGCTTCGCGCGCTGTCGCGCGGCGCATCCGTCTGGATGGCCGCGGCGGGGCGATGATACGCTGAACCTCACGTGAAGCCGCTGCTTGAAGTTAAGTCGTTGCGCACCTCGTTCTTTACTGAGGCGGGAGAGGTGCGCGCGGTGGACGGCGTGAGTTTTTCAGTCGAGCCGGGAAAGTTGTTGGGGCTGGTCGGCGAGTCGGGATCGGGCAAGTCGGCAAGCATGCTCTCGATCATGCGGCTGCTGCCCGAGTCGGCGCGAATCGTCAGCGGCGAAGTAATTTTCGAGGATCAGGATCTGCTGAAACTCAGCGAGCCCGAGATGCGCCATGTTCGCGGCGCGCGGATCGCGATGATCTTCCAGGAGCCGATGACGTCGCTCAACCCCGTCTTCACCATCGGCAGCCAGATTGGCGAGGCGGTCCGGCTTCATCTGCACAGATCGCGCCGAGACGCGCGATCGCACTATCGAGGCGCTCAGGATGGTCGGGATTGCCGACCCCGAGCGGCGCATCGACGACTATCCGCATCAGTTGTCGGGCGGCATGCGCCAACGCGTGATGATCGCGATGGCGCTGTCGTGCAACCCGCGCTGCTGATCGCGGACGAGCCGACCACCGCGCTGGACGTGACGATTCAGGCGCAGATTCTCGATCTGATCCGCGAGTTGCAGGTGCGCCTCGGCCTCGCCGTGATCCTGGTCACGCACGATCTTGGAATCGTCTCCGAGTACGCTGACGACGTGACGATTCTGTACGCGGCCCGCGTGATGGAGCAAGCGCCGACTGCGGAGCTGTTTCGAAATCGCTGAACCCG
>CAWDTQ010000002.1:0-330846 GCA_963805315.1 uncultured delta proteobacterium | reverse complement strand
GGTTTTGAAGACCGGTGGGGCCACCGGGCCCCTTCCTCCTCCGCTGACCATTTACTAGGGACTTGCCGCGATTCGCGCAATCTGCGAGCTGAGGTGAGTTCCAATGCAGATTCGACATCGATCATCTATCTATTGTAAAGGGACTCAGGAACGCTCAATCAGGAGTCCTTGGCAATGGCACTGAAAGTCGTCGGCGCTGGATTTGGACGGACCGGCACGCTCTCACTCAAGACCGCGCTCGAAAGGCTCGGCTTTGGGCCGTGCTATCACATGATGGAAGTTTTCTCGCGACCCGAGCATGTCGCGATATGGCATCGGCTGGCATTCGAGCACACGATGGATTGGGATCGGATCTTCCGCGGCTTTCAAGCTACGGTCGATTGGCCGGCGGCGCGATGGTGGCGTGAAATCGCGGCTCATTATCCGGATGCGAAAGTGCTGCTCTCGGTGCGCGACCCGGAAGCCTGGTACAAGAGCATGACCGATACCATTTACCAGCCGATGAAATCGCCCGCGCCCGATGGCGTGCCCGAATTGGCGCGGCTCCAGAGTGAGATGATCCGAAAGTCAGTTCTCGCCGAGACGTTCGACAACCGCTTCGAAGACAAGGCTCACGCGATCGAGGTGTTCAAGCGCCACAATCAAGCCGTCCGCGACGCGATCGATCCCGCGCGCCTGCTGGTGTTCGACGTCCGTGAAGGATGGGCGCCGCTGTGCCGTTTTCTCGGCGTGCCTATTCCTGACGAACCGTTCCCGAGGCTCAATGACACCGCGACGACTCAAGCAATGATCCGGATGATGACCGAATCGATGCGCAAAGACTGATCATCCTAAGCGCCATCTCTTACCAGGTCTCTCGGAATGGTCTTACTTCGACATTGAAGGACCAGGCGCACCGATCTTGATGCGCGACGTGCCAGATTTCCTCGGCGATTGCGGCTGGAGTGATAAAGAACTCGTTGGGAGCGTCGGGGAAGCGCCTTCGCGTCCATTCCAGATCGATAACAGCGTCGATAAGCACATAGGCAACGTGCACGCCCTTGGGTCCCAGCTCACGAGCGATCGATTCCGCGAGAATCCGTTGCGCGGCCTTGGTCGCCGCGAACCCGGCGAAGCTGGCCTTGCCGCGAAGCGCTGAAGTATTGCCGCTGGCGATGATAGCGCCTTCACCTGCGGTAACCATCGCAGGTGCGAGCCGCCGCGCGAGATAAAGTAGCGCCATCGTGTTCACCTGGAAGTTCTGGTTGAGAACTTTAGGATCGATTTCCATGAAGTTACCGAAAGCGCCGCCGACCGCATTGTGGATTAGCACCTTAGGCGCGCCGAGTTCGGAGCGTATCGCATCTATGGTCGTGTCGAGTTGCTCTTCATTGGTGACATCGCATGGGTATGCTCGCGAGTTAGGAATCTCGCGCGCGAGCGAGGCGAGACGGTCGCGATTTCTCGCGAGCATCGCAACCGCGTACCCGCCGCGCGCGAATCGGCGCGCAATCGCCGCGCCTGTTCCGGGACCTACTCCCGTCACGACCGCTACCGGATTAAGTTTAGCCACGAGTGGGTTCCTCTTACGGTTGTCTGTGCACGATCTTGGTACTCTCAAGGCGAGCAATTTCGTCTGCCTGGTAGCCTAGCTCCGCAAGAATTGTCGCGTTGTCAGCGCCCAGCTTCGGCGCCATCTTACGAACCATAGCGGGTGTGCGATCGAAGCGAGCCGCCGCCCGCGGCATTCGCACTCTGCCTAACTCTTCGCTGTCAAACTCCTCGAGGATGTGATTCTCGCGGACCTGGTCATCTTTCAGTAGTTCAAAACGGCTCAGCACCGGCGCAGATGGAACATCGTTAGCGAGCAGCCGCGGCAGGATTTCGCTCGCACGCCATTTCTCCAGCTCCGCGGAAGTTATCGCGCGGCGCTCGACCGCGTTTACCGATCGATCGCGCGTCGTCTTGAAGCGTGGATCATCGATAAGATCCTTCCGGTTGAGCGCCCGACACATGCCTGCCCATTCGTCGTCCGACAGCGCAGCCGCGGTTATGTAGCGGTCCTGGGTCGCGAACACGAGATCAGGGCCTATCTCGCCGTCCGATGGATCGGTCTCACTACCCACGAAGGTCAAGCTGGGCATCGCCTCCGGCCATATATAGGAGATCATCGCGTCGAGCATCGATAGCTGTACGTGCTGTCCTACGCCGGATCGCTCGCGTGCGAAAAGCGCGGCCGTGATCGCCTGGGCGGCGGTCAAAGCGGTGGTGTAATCGGCAATGATGGTCCGCACCATCCTGGGACGCCCGGTGTCTCGGTCGCGCTGGATATCCGCCAGCCCCGACATAGCCTGGATCACAGGATCGTACGCGCGCTGGTTGGCGTAGGGACCTTTCGTTCCATAGCCAGTGATCGACACATAAACAATGTCGCGTCGAATAGCTCTCACCGGCTCTTCGCCAAGTCCCATGCGCTCGGCGATTCCGGGACGGAAGTTGTGAACGAACACCGCTGCGGTAGCGAGCAGCCTTTTCAGAATCGCAAGCCCATCCGCAGACTTGAGATCGACCGCCATCGAGCGCTTGTTGCGGTTACAGGATAGGAAGGATGCGTTCATGCCTTTGCGTCCGCGGCTGAAATGACGCATCAGGTCGCCATGCGGCGACTCGATCTTGATGACATCGGCGCCTTGATCGGCGAGCATCATGGTCGCGACAGGTCCCGCGACCATCGTCGTCAGATCGATTACCCGAACTCCCTCAAGCGCGCCCGGCATAATTCATTCCTCAAACCCGTGAAGCTGGTCCGGACTCACCACAGAGTTAGATCATGCGTCATAGCATTGGCTACCGGCGACCCACTTATAGCCTAGAACTTCTCCTTGAACGGCCTGATGTCGAGCTCGTGACTCCACGCGCTTCTATCCTGATGTGCCAGGTACCAGAACGCGTCGGCGATCGCCGACGGTTTGAGGAAGTCTTCGTCCTTTGCATCGGGGCGGAACTTCCTGAGCAGCGGCATGTCGATACCGCCGTCCACGTTCACGTAAGCGACGTGGATGCCTTGCGGATGGAGGTCGCGCGACATCACCTCGGCGAGACCACGCACGGCAAACTTGGCAGGGGCAAACGCCGCGGAGGTCGGCCACGGCCGCACGCCCGCGGTCGCGCCGGTGATCAGAATCGCGCCGCTGCCGCGAGCGAGCATATCGGGGACGACCTGCCGCGCCCACAGGAACATGCCAAACGTGTGCAATCGCCAGGTCTCCTCGAACACCTGCGGAGTCGTATCCATCAGGCGTCCCATGGGACGCCGGCCGCCGTTGTAAATGAGAATTTCGATCGGCCCCAGCTCGCGCTTGATTCGCCCGTGCGCGGCCCCTATCTCCGCTTCGATTGTTGCGTCGCTCTGGATCGGAAGCGCGACGCCCCCTGAAGATTTGATCTCGCCGGCGGCCTTCGCGATAACGTCGGCGCTCCTGGCGATAAGCGCAACCTTGTAGCCCGCGGCGAAGCGCAATGCCAGCGCCACTCCAAGACCCTCGCCGACGCCGACCACCACGCAAACTTTATCCGACCTGGCTGAAGTGGACTCGCTCATATCGCTCCGGCGCCTATTGATGGCGCTCGTCATGTTTGGCATATTAATGACGTCCGTAATCATATGTGTCAAGGACCGATCGCAAATAACCTGGAGAGATGAATGCGGGTATCGAAGGAAAAGGCTGCGCAGAACCGCGAACGAATCCTGACTTCCGCCGCGCGTCTGTTCCGCGAGCACGGCATCGCCGCCACCGGCGTTGACTCGATAACCGAGGATGCGGGCCTGACGCACGGCGGGCTGTACAGTCAGTTCGGATCCAAGGAGGCGATCGCGGCCGAGGCGATTCGCTTTGCGCTGGCCCGCGGCAAGCGCGTCTGGCAGCGGGCGTTGGAACGCAACCCGGGAAGGCGGGCGCTCCCCGCGATCGTGGACGGTTACCTGTCACGAGCTCATCGCGATTCGCCCGGCGACGGCTGCGTGGTTGCGGCCCTTGGCACTGACATCGCCAGGCAGCCGCGCCGCGTTCGCCAGGCTTTCACCAGGGAAATAAAAGACGATCTCGAATTCCTGTCACGGTTGATGCCGGATGATGGCCGCCGCCGCTATGAGGATGCGATCGTCGCGTTCGCTTCCATGGCCGGTGCGCTGATTCTCGCGCGTGCGGTCAACGATGAGGAACTTTCAGATCTGATATTGAAAAGCACAGCCAAGCGAGTGATCAAGCGCGCCAAGGTCCGCGCGAGCGCCCGCCGTTCTTAATCACGCAAGGAGGATCGTCTTTTGCAACACAGAAATGCCACGGCGGCAGTGATCGGGGCCGGCGATTACATCGGCGGCGCAATCGCAAAAAAATTCGCGGCTGAAGGCTTCACCGTTTTCGCGGGACGCCGACAGGGCGACAAGCTCGCGCCTTTGGTCGCCGAAGTCGAGGCAAACGGCGGCAAAATATCTGCCCGGTCGCTCGACGCGCGCAAGGAAGACGATCTCACTGCGTTTCTGCAGGACGCCGACAAGCAGGCGCCGCTCGAGGTCTGCATATTCAATATCGGCGCCAACGTAAATTTCCCGCTGCTCGAAACGACCGATCGCGTGTTCCGCAAGGTCTGGGAGATGGCGTGCTACTCAGGATTCGTGGCGGGCAGGGAGGCGGCCCGCCTGATGGTTCCGCGCGAGCGCGGAGCGATTTTCTTCACGGGCGCCACCGCCAGCCTGCGTGGCGGCGTCGGATACGCGGCGTTTGCAGCAGCGAAATTCGGCCTGCGCGCCGTCGCGCAAAGCGCCGCGCGTGAGCTCGGCCCGAAGAATATCCACGTCGCTCATCTCATCATCGATGCGGGCGTCGATACTGCCTGGGTCCGCGATCGAATCCGGGAACGCGAGGGGGAAGAGGCGATGAAGAACTTCGACACCGCGCGACTCATGCGGCCGGCCGCCGTGGCGGAATCGTATTGGCAGCTCTATCAGCAGCCGCGCGATGCGTGGACCTTCGAGCTGGAAATCCGTCCGTTCGGAGAAAAATGGTGAGGCCATGGTCAAGGTAGAATTCCATTTCGACTTCGGCAGTCCCAATGCATATCTGAGCCATCTCGTGATTCCTGAAATCGAAAAGCGCACGCGAGTGAAGTTCGACTACGTGCCCGTGCTGCTGGGTGGCGTCTTCAAGCTGACCAACAATCGATCGCCGGCGCAGAGCCTGGCGGGCATCAAGAACAAGCCCGAATACGAACGGCTCGAGATGAACCGCTTCATCAAGCGTCATGGAATTACCCGCTTCAAGAGCAACCCTTTTTTTCCTGTGAACACTCTCATGATGATGCGCGGGGCGATCGCGGCGCGGTCGCTCGGAGTGTTCGAGCGCTACGTGGACGAAATGTACCGCAACATGTGGGCCGACCCCAAAAAGATGGACGACCCGGGCGTGCTCCGCGCGGCGCTCGACGAGGCGGGGCTCCCCACTGCGCGAATTTTCGAGCTGATCGAGACTCAGCCGGTGAAAGACGAACTGCTCGCGAACACTCAGCGCTCGGTCGAGCGCGGCACCTTCGGCTCACCGACGTTTTACGTCGGCGACGAGATCTTTTTCGGCAAGGATCGGCTGCGAGACGTCGAGGAAATGATCGTCGCGTCGGGCTAGCCGACTGCCGATACCCCGCGCGAGCGCACCTCGCGAACCCTTTGCCCTAAGCTTGAGAACGGCCTAGGCTATTCGCTCCCAGACCCAAGCCATGGCGCAGGAGGGCTGACTCATGCGTGCCGACGACGATGACCGCGACTTGCTGCTCGACGACGAACATCCCGGCCCCCAGGTTCTCGAGTCCGCGCTTGCCCACACTGCCCTTAGCGAAGTGGTGTCGCAACCGCCGCTGACTGTTGCCGCCTCGACCTCTCTCGCCGACGCGATTCGCCTGATGCAGCAGGAGCGGCGCGCATGCGTGCTGGTGATGGAGAACGACCAGCTCGCCGGTATCTTCACCGAGCGCGACATCCTGATGAAGGTGGCGGGCCAGCCGCTCGACCTCGTTCACACTCCGGTATCGGACGCCATGACTGCCGATCCGTTCACGCTCCCGGCCGATGCGAACGTGGCGTTCGCGCTGAGCAAGATGGTGCTCGAAGGATTCCGCCACATTCCGCTGGTCGACGACGACGGCCGCCCGACGGCGGTAGTCTCGATGCGCAATCTGATCGAGTATCTCGGTGAGATCTACTCTCGCGAGCTGCTGACCATGCCGCCCGAGCCGCATCAGCATCGCTTCAAGAGCCGCGAAGGCGCCTGACCATTTCGTCGTTCACCTTGTTGCGATTGAGATACTTTCGCGCGCTGACCCTCCTGGCTGGTTTCGGCCTGGTGCTATCGGGATGCGGCGTCAATAAGATCCCTACCCTCGACGAGCAGGTTAAGGCCGCCTGGAGCGAAGTGCTGAACCAATATCAGCGGCGCTCCGACCTTATCCCGAATCTCGTCGAGACCGTCAAAGGCTATGCTCACCAGGAGCAGACTGTCCTGACCCAGGTGACCGAAGCCCGCGCGCATGCGACTCAGATGCAGCTTCCGGCGGACATCCTGTCGAACCCGCAGGCGTTTCACCAATTCGAGCAGAACCAGGCCGCCATCGGCGGCGCGCTCGGCCGCCTGCTGGCGGTAGCCGAGGCGTACCCCGACCTCAAGTCGAATCAGAATTTCCTCGCGCTTCAATCGCAGCTCGAGGGCACCGAGAATCGCATCGCAGTCGCGCGCCGCGACTACATTCTCGCCGTGCAGGACTACAACACCATACTCAGGACCATTCCAGGACGATGGGTAGCAGCGATCCTCTACCCTGATATGAAGGTCCGCGAGACTTTCACGATCACCGAGCAAGCCCAGCAGGTGCCCCAGGTCAAATTCTGATGCGCCTTCGCCGCGCATCGGCGGATGTCACCAGCGCGCGATGGGCGTTGCTGGTTCTTTTGTTGGTCCTCGCGTCACCTGCCCTCGCTTCCGAACCGAAATTTCCGCCGCTCACAGGCCGTGTCGTCGATGACGCGAACGTTCTCAACTCTTACACCGTGGGCCAACTCACTCTGATGCTGGCCGACCACGAGCGCGCAACCGGCCAACAAGTCGTGGTGGTCACGCTCAAGTCGCTCCAGGGATATACGATTGAGGATTACGGCTATCAGCTTGGCCGCTACTGGGGCATCGGGCAGAAAGGCAAGAACAACGGCGCGCTGCTGATCGTGGCGCCCAAGGAACACAAAGTTCGCATCGAGGTCGGCTACGGCCTCGAAGGAACACTTACTGACGCGACCAGCCGCACCATAATCGACAACCACATCCTGCCAGACTTCAAGCGCGGCGACTTCAACGCCGGCATCCTGGCGGGCACGCAAGCTATCCTGCAGGTGCTCGGCGGCAATCCGCTCAGCGCCGAGCCGGTGCCACAGCCGGTCGCGAATTTTGCGAACTCCGACGCGGCCACGGAGGCATTCGTTGTAGTGTGGTGCCTTTTGTTCTTTGGCCCGTGGTTAATTTTCTTCATCAACTGGTTCCGCCATCGCCATGATCCGAGTTGGTGGGCGCAACACCGCGGAGCCCTCATCCTTCAACGGGTCAACGGAGGATCTTCGAGCTGGAGTGGTGGTGGCGGAAGCTGGGGCGGTGGGGGCGGCGGGGGCTTCTCCGGCGGCGGCGGATCGTTCGGCGGAGGCGGGGCCTCGGGTTCCTGGTGATGGCATTGGATCCGCTTACCAGCATCGAGCGCGATCGTATCGAGGCCGCGATGAAAAGTGCCGGAGATCGGACCAGCGCCGACTTCGCGCTGGTGATCGTTCCCGCCAGCGACCGCTATACGCTCTATCCCGTCTTGTGGGCCGCAATCATCGCGCTTTCGGCGACGGGCATCGTCGCTCTGCTACGCCCCGGGTACACGATCCTGACCGGCTTCACAATCAACGGCGCGGTCTTCATCGTACTGGCCCTTGTATTCGATTGGATGCCGCTGCGGATGCTGCTCGTCCCGGCCGAAGTGAAGCGCAGGCATGCGCGCGAACTGGCGCATCGCGAATTTGCAGTCCGAATCGTCGCGCCCGGAACGCGTCGCGACGGCATGATGTTCTTCGTTTCCATCGCCGAGCGTTACGTGGAAATCCTGGCCGATCGCGACACCCACGCCCTCGCGCCCGCCGGAACCTGGAACAAAATCGTCGATCAATTCCTGGCAACCGTGAAAGCCGGCCACGTCGCCGACGGCGTCCTTCGATGCCGTCGATGCTTGCGGCGCCATCCTCGCGGAACACCACCCCGCCCGGCCAGAATCGTAATCCTTGACGCGGCGCATACGCCCGCGCTAACCCCGCAGCTATGCAAACGGCACACGCCGCCGACGTTGAATGGGGCGAGGTTTCGGGCCATCGCTCGGGCGGGATCGACTTCAAACGCCTGCTTCAGGGCACTCCCGGCGCGCCCGACAACTTCGAGCTGAGTATCGTGCGAACGGCCGGTGACTACTTCACGCCGCGTCATCGCCACAATTTCGACCAGGTTCGTCTCTGCCTCGAAGGCGCGATGAACTATGCGCCCGGCAAAGATCTGAAGGCCGGCACCGTCGGCTATTTTCCCGAGGGAACCTTTTACGGACCGCAGTCCGACACCAGCAAATCCGTCGTGCTCCTGCTGCAGATGGGCGGCTCGGCCGGCTACGGCTTCATGAGCTATCAGCAGTTGAACGCGCGGCTACCGAGAAATTGTCCGACCTCGGCCAATTCGACGGCGGCGTCTTCACGCGCTCCACCCCCGACGGCCGCGTCATTCGCAAGGACGGCTACGAGGCGATTTGGGAGCACGTCAACGGACACGCCGTCGAGTATCCGCCGCCGCGTTACGAGGAACCCATCGTCATTCATCCCGACGGCTTCGGATGGATTGCGACGCGCGACCCCGGCTTCGAGCTGAAGCACATGGCCACCTTCGGCGAGCGCGCTGTGAACATCGGCGAGATACGCGCCACGCGCGGCGCGCGTCACAAGGTCGATCGGCATCGCGCGCCGGAGCTGCTGTTCGTCGAGAGCGGTGCGATTCGCGACGTTACCTCCGGCGAGGTGCTCGACACTCACTCCGCGTTCCGCGTCGATCCCGCCGACACCGGCCGCGAACTGGAAGTCGTGGAAGACTGCCTGCTGTTCTTCGTCCAGCTTCCCAAGTTCGACTCAAAATCCGCGGCCGCAGCCGCCTGATCGCGGCGCGCACTGGACTATATCTGGAGGTCCCGACGATGGCATCTACGACCGCTATACCCGCGCACCACGGCGCTCGCGCTCCCAAAGCTAACGCGCGCGCCAAGACGCCGGCCGGATTCCATCAGTCGTGGTACGCGATCGCGCGCTCAGATGAAGTCGCCGCAGGCGAAGTGATCGGCCGCGACTTCCTCGACGGTCGCGCAATCGCCTATCGCGGCGAGAACGGCCAGGCTGTCGTCATGAATGCGTACTGCCGCCATCTCGGCGCCGACCTCGGCATGGGCAAAGTCGTCGGCAACGACATCCGCTGCGCGTTCCATCATTGGCAATACGGTCCCGACGGCGGATGCACCAAAATTCCCGCGTCCGAAAAAATTCCCAAGGCCGCCAGGATGTTCAAATATCCCACCGCCGAAAAATGGGGACTCATCTGGGCTTTCAACGGCAACACGCCGCTGTTCGACGTGCCTGAATTTGTCGACTATGCCGAGCCGGATCTCGACGTCCGCACCGCGGAGGCATTCGATCTGCCGGTCGAGCCTTGGGTGCCGTTCACCAACTCGATGGACTTTCAGCATCTGCGCGTGCTGCATGGGCTCAAGATCGAATGCGACCCCGACGCGATCGACGTCGGCGACTATCGAATCCAGTATGACGTGCGCTTCGAAGATCCCAACCTCGGCGTCTTCGATCAGCGCATCCGCGTGACCGGCACCAACACGATCGCGCTCGCCGGACGCCTCAATGGCATGGCGATTCTCTCGATGGCGACCGGGACGCCGACGCCCGACGGCCGCACTCACGGATGGTCCGTCACCGCGACGCCGAAGTCCGAGGGCAGCGCCGCCGAGCGCGAGCAGCGCCTCCAGATCGGCGAGGCATTCTTCCGCCGCCTCATCCAGGAAGACGAGCCCATCATGAAAACGATTCGCTTTCACGACGGCCTGCTGATAGACGCCGACCGCGCACTCGCGCGCTTCCTGCAATACGTCCGCCGTTTTCCGACCGCACGCCCCGCTGCGGACTGAACTCGTCGCCGTGGATATAATGCCGACTCCAGCAAGACCGTGCTTACAGTTGAACAGCGCGAAGAGCTCGATCGATCCGGCATAACACGCCTGCCCGGCGCGGTTGCGCCGAACCGCACGAAAGAGATGTGCGATCGCGTCTGGGCCATGCTCGACCGGCGGTATCAGATCCGTCGCGATGATCCCGATACGTGGGGTGCGCGGCGAGTAGCCGGGTTTCACGATTTGCCGAAGTCTGAAAACTTCGAACAGGTCGCGAGTCCCGCAGTCTGTGGCGCGCTCGATAGTCTCTTTGGCGCCGGCAATTGGCAGCGTCCTGAGCGATGGGCTTCGCTGCTGATCACGTTCCCTGAATCCAGCGAGCGATGGGAGGTTCCTCACAACACCTGGCATCTGGATTTTCCGCCGCCGCCATTGCAGGACTTTTTCGCAGTGCGGCTCTTCGTATGTCTGGCGAAATTGCGCGCCGGCGGCGGGGGCACTCTCTTTGTCGCGGGATCGCATCGGCTCGTGGAGAGTCTGGCCACCAACGACGGCGTCGATCGGATGCGCTCGGCCGACGTCCGCAAAGCCCTGATTCGCAGCTACCCGTGGGTGAAGAGTCTGTGTTCGTTCGACGAAAAGGTCGATCGCGTGCGGCAATTTGTGAAAGAGGGCGCCGTGATCGATGGCATCGATGTCCGCGTGGTCGAGATGATGGGCGAGCCGGGCGACGTCTTCGTGACTCATCCGTTGATGCTCCATGCGTCGGCGAAGAACTGCGCCAAAGATCCGCGCATGGTGTTGTCGAGCACGGTATATCGCGAGGGCGTATCGGTGAGCGCACTCTATCAATAGCGAGACACTGGAAAAATCGCGGGAGGCAAAATCATGGGTCGGCTGACCGGCAAGGTAGCGTTAATCGTCGGCGGCGGCGCGGACGGCCCGGCGAAACCGGGCGAAAAACTCTCCATCGGCAACGGGCGCGCGACCGCGATAATGTGCGCGCGCGAAGGCGCGGCCGTGATGGTCGCCGATCGCTCGCTCGAGCTCGCGCAGCAGACCGCCGCCGCGATTCGCGACGAAGGCGGACGCGCCGACGCCGTCGCCGCCGACGTGAGCGTCGAGGATCAATGCCGCGGCGCCGTCGAGGCCACGACGCGCGCATTCTCCGCGCTGCATCTGCTCGTCAACAACGTCGGCATCGCCGATCGGCGGCAACCTGCTCAAGACCACCACCGAGCAGTTCGACAAGATGCTCGCGGTCAACCTGCGCAGCCACTTCCTGATGATGCGTTACGCGGTGCCCGAGATCGCAAAAGCCGGCGGCGGCGCAATCGTCAACGTCTCGTCGCTGGCCGCGATGCGCAGCAACTCGCAGATTTCCTACGAGGCGACCAAGGCCGCGCTGCTCGGGCTCTCGCGCTCGGCCGCGGTATCGCATGCGCGCGACAATATCCGCGTCAACACGATCCTGCCCGGGCTGATCGATTCCTCGATGGTGCGCCGCCTCGTCGGCGATCGCGAAAGCACTGTCGCCTCGCGAATCCCGATGCGCCGGCAGGGCACGCCGTGGGAAATCGCAAATGCGATTGTATTTCTCCTCTCCGACGACGCGTCCTACATCACCGGCACCGAATTGATCGTTGACGGCGGCCTCGCAGCACGTTGATCGAGATGCGCGCGACAGCGACACGATTGCCGAACCGTTCTGCGCCGTCGTAGAGTAACTCATCATGCCGGTCGCATACATTCCGCGCACGCGCGATCTCTACAGCGACTTCACTCCCTACCGATGGGTCGAGTACGAATCCGCGCCGTTCACGCCTCTCACCAAGCCCGTCGCCCAATCCAGAATCGCGATGATCAGTTCGGGCGGAATCATGTATCGCGATCAGCCGCGCTTCCATCGCGAGGACGCATCGTATCGACGCATTCCCGTTATGCTCGACCCGACGAGCTCAGCGTGTGGCACTTCGGCTATCCCACCGGCGACGCCGAGCGCGACGTCAACTGCGTCTTCCCGCTGGCCCGGATGCGCGAGCTCGAAGCGGCCGGCGTGATCGGCGAACTCGTCGATCCCGCGTTCTCCTTCATGGGCGGAATTTATTCGGCGCGCAAAGTCCGCGACGAACTCGCTCCGCAAATCGTTGACGAGCTCAAGCGCGCGCACGCCGACGCCTTCTTTCTCGTCCCTGCATGACCCGTGTGCCATCAGTCCGTTGGACTGATCGCGCGCGCAGTCGAAGAGGCGGGAATTCCCACGCTCAGCATGACCTCGGCGCTCGACATCACACAGTCGGTCAAGCCGCCGCGCGCAGTGTTCGTGAATTTTCCGCTCGGTCATCAGACCGGCCCGCCCGATCAACCCGAATTGCAGCGCCGGATCGTCACCGATGCGATGCGCGCGTTCGAGTCGATCACCGCTCCCGCGACAATCGTCGAGCTGCCCTACGTCTGGGATGCCAACGATCGATCCTGGGAAGACATCGACTACACCAAGGGATGGATGCCGGCGCGGCCGTCGCGCGAGGCCGCTGACGCGCTCGAGGCCAATCGCCAGGCCAGATTCAAGCGCGAGTGAAATAGCGTTCGCGCCACAGTACGTTTCCGCGATTCACTTTCCGCCCGCGCGCGTGTACCTTCATCCGAGCGGCATCCGCGACAACCCGAATGGAGGCGTGATTCAATATGGCCGGACCTCATGAACTCGAGATCGTGACGCTGCTGGCGTTGCTCGAATACTCGATAATGGGCGTGATGGTCGGACGCGCGCGACAGACCTACGGCGTCGAGGCGCCCGCCACCACCGGCAATCCCGACTTCGAGCGTTACTTCCGCGTGCACGAAAATACGCTCGAGAGCCTGATCGTTTTCATTCCGGCAGTATGGATCTTCTCGCTGACGGTGAATTATCACATCGGCGTCGCGCTCGGATTGTTGTTCATCGTCGCACGGATCGTTTATGCCCGAGGCTACTTGAACGCCGCCGCCAAGCGCGCGCCGGGCGCACTCGCCAGCGGCGCGATCAACGCCATTCTCGTGCTGGGCAGCGTGATCTGGATCGTAATCAAAGCGCTATAAACATTTTTCATCATCAAAGGAGAATTCGCTCATGGCGGAAGAACGCAAAGGCGCCGTTACCATGCGGGGCAACCCGATGACCCTGGTCGGCCCGGAAATCAAGGTCGGACAAAAGGCACCCAACTTCAACGTCGTCGGCAAGGGGATGGCGCCGGCGACGCTCGATCAGTTCAAGGGCAAAGTCAAAATCATCACGAGCATCCCTTCGATCGACACACCCGTTTGTGACGCCGAGACGCGCCGCTTCAACGAAGAGGCGAGCAAGCTGCCCGGCGACGTCCAGATTCTCTCGGTCTCGATGGATTTGCCGTTTGCGCAGGCGCGATGGTGCGGCGCGGCCGGCGTCGACAAGGTCACCACGCTAAGCGACTGGCGCAGCGCCAGTTTCGGCACCAGCTACGGCACATTGATCAAGGAACTGCATCTGCTCGCGCGATGCGTCTTCGTCGTCGACAAGAACGACAACGTCACCTACGTCGAGTACGTCAAGGAAGTCGCCAACCAGCCCAACTTCGAAGCCGCCCTCGAAGCGGCAAGAAAAGCCGCCGCCTGACGTCTAAGTCGCGGGCGGACGTGTCACATGTACGTCCGCCCGTGATAGATTTTCTCTCTTCATGGCCGCCGCGTCACCCAATCGCCACGCCTTCGCCGACGCGCTCAAGCGCGGCCTCTACGAGGCAATCTTCCGCCGCCGCGACATCCGCGAGTTCATTTCCGATCCGATTCCCGACGACGTGCTCGCGCGCGTGCTAATCGCGGCCCATCACGCGGCCAGCGTCGGCTTCACGCAGCCGTGGGACTTCATCGTCGTGCGCAATATCGAGCGGCGCCGCCGCGTCAAGGAAGTCTTCGAAGCGGAGCGCCAAAAGAATGCGGCCCAGTTCAGCGGCGAGCGCCGTGAAAAATATCTCTCGCTCAAGCTCGAAGGCATCCTCGAAGCTCCGCTCAATCTGATCGTCACCTGCAAGCCCGATCGCTTCGGTCCCGCCGTGCTCGGCAAGACGAGCATCCGCGATGTCGAGATTTACTCAGCGTGCCTGGCGGTCGAAAACCTTTGGCTCACCGCGCGCGCCGAGGGCCTGGGCTTGGGATGGGTCAGCATTATCCGCAACGACGCGCTGGCGGAAATTTTCGGCATTCCCGACGACGTCATTCCCATCGCCTATCTGTGCGTGGGCTATGTCCGCGAATTTCCCGACCGCCCAATCCTTGCCAGTAAGGATTGGGCGCAACGACTGCCGCCGCGCTCGCTGATTCACTTCGATTCATGGAACGGCCAGGGCGCGGCGTCCGCTCAAGACCCGCGCGCTGACACTCTCCTGAAAACAATCGACGACCATTCCATCTGGCTCTCAATCTTTCCCGAAGACTCCCCCGACAAACCCCCGTCGCGCGAGTAAGTCGGCTTGTTCCTTGTAGCCAACAGGTCATGCGGCCGGCCGCATCGCGGCCGGTAGGTGAGAGTTCTGCGCTCGCCTCGCAAAAGCCGGCCCGTTCACTTTGTGTCATCGCAAGCGCAACGGCAGTCAATTTTCAGGGAAATAGTCGAAAATGGCGCGGTCCTGCTGGGGTTTTCACAAAAATGTTTCACGTGAAACGTTTTTAGTTCAGGAGAACAAAACACGAATCGACGGGGGAAGGGCCCGGACGTAGAGCCGACCGCTATGCTGTAGGTTTGGAAACCAACTCTTGGACATCGACCGGTAGCTCATTCAACCTGTTCGCAATTTCTTGCTCGAAATTCTGTGCGCATGGACCCTCGTACTCGTGCAGCTTGCAGAGCAAGATCACCATTGCTTTCGCCGCGACCTCAGGATCCGTGCCCGCGCGATCCATTTCGACGGCCGAATTTCTAAGAAGCTTGTTCGTAGTTAGGTCGCTTTCAGATAGTCGCCGGTAGCTCACTCTACGCCAAACACTAAACAGATTTTCCCCAAAAGTAATTGCCTTGTCGTGCTCCTTTTGCAGTTCGATCCCTCGCAAAGCGGCGAATTGAAACTCAGCGAGTTCATGAAATGATCTAGCTCCTTGTATATGCTCGAAGCCAAGCGCATGACCAGCAGCCATCATTACACTGCCGTTCTCGACCTTTGTCGCGTCGGCGAGCGCGACCCGAAAGTGCTTGACGACCATCTCGCTTCTTTCGTGCCTTGCCTTTGCGACCATGGCGCGTCTGATGTTCAGTTCCGAAGACCAGTAATATTCAACGTTCGTGGATAACACCCCTTCGACGGCTCGGAGTAGTGTCTCGATTCTGTTAGTTTGACCGGTCTCGTTCAGTTCCGCATCGACATCATGAAATAGACAGTAAGAGACGAATTCACGCCGAACGAAGGAACCTACCCATGGGCCTATAATCGCAGGATTAAGGACTAGCTCGGCACATTTACTGAGCAGTTTCTCATCCGCGCAATCGCTCGCCTCGCGATCTGCAAGAACCCGCTCGACAATGACTGGCACCGAAAAGAGCTCCGAATCGCGGTGCTCCGAATTTAGGGCTCTTCGGAAACAGTCACGCGCTTGATTTTTGTCACCTAATACCCGATATGTCTCGCCCAGATTAAAGTGTGCCATCGCGGCACTAGCCTGAGGTCGTGCGGTCGAAAGAACGGTCTCGTACGGTGTTGTCTCAAAGGCGGGAAATTCCACTTCGCCGGGAAGACTCTCGCCGGTCAGTTCAGCCCTAAGTCGTGTAATGTGCGCGAGCGCAACAGCAGCGGCCGGCCCAGCCTTGTCATCTTTTGAGTCATAGAAGGACGATACTAGCGAAGCGAAGCATGACAGACCGCTGGTTTGTTTCCACTCCTGACGAGAAGAGCCCCTCGCGCACCTACTGCACGGGCTGACATTTCGTCGAAGCCCAGAGATTTGAACACCGCCGTCGCGTTGGAAAGAAGTTGCTCATTTCCACTTAGCGTACCTAAGCGCCATGAGCCCCACGAACTCTCAAAAGAATCACCTGGTGCTGCAGCCACGGCGTTCCGATACGCTTGGATTGCTAGCTCTTGGTTTTCGAGTTTATAGGCCGCATCTCCTCTGGATATCTCCAGCTTAGCGCTGTCCCACTCGTTCGAATAGCCAAGGCTCCGGAGGGTTTCCAAGGCGGACGCCACTATAGGCAGGCTTTCAGCGGCCCGTCCAGTTTCGAGAAGATATGTAGCGTTACAGAATTTCGAGAGAACGGGGCTCAGAGCGAATTCGCCGAATATGGTTTCGAAATCCGCTTCCCGCAAATCTCCTTCTTTTGCGCGGAGTGCGACCGAAGAAGCAATAATCAGTGCTTCATGTCGTTCTCCGGCGTCGGTATCGCGAACTATAGCAACAACTAGGCGGACGAGTCGTCCAATTCCTTCATCGTAGCGGCACTTCGATATCAGCACACCCATCATATTCATCAACGTTTGCCGATTCTCGTCAGCCATATCGCCGATGTCCGCGGCGCTTAATGATTCTAGCGCCTGTAGCGCTCATTCGGGACTATTTCCTGCGAGGAACGTAGCCCTAAGCATAACGCTCATGCACCTCAGCGAGTTCGCTTCCTTGATGAGATCACTGTCCTCAGGTGTTGGCGTAGCCTCCAACTTGACCCGCTCGAAACTCTTACCGCCGTCTGGTCCGTTTGATCCGCTCGAATCCAAACCCGAGGGTTACGAGAGCAAGAGCTTGCACAAGTTGGTTTCGCAAGCCGACCTGTTGCTTGATAAGAGACACAAAATATAGACGGTCTAGTAGAACCTCTAGTTGAGGTATTTCTAACGAGCTGAGTGCGTTGTGAACCAGAAGGCTAGTCCATCCTAGCGCCGTTGGCACATCTCCAGAGAGAATGGCGTGGGTGATCCCCGAGATGGTCCTCTCCGCTTGTATGACGTTTCCCTCTGGCTCCAAAAGCGTCCTCGCCACCTCGGCGAAGACTCTGCGCTGTTCGTCTCTATCAATTCGTTGTTTCGCGATATCGCCGAACACCTGTGGCACTGTGTACCCGTTTTCGGCGTCACCTTCTATTGCCGATGTGAGCACTCGATCAAGGATGACGGCAACCGAGGTGCTGATGATCGGATCCACGCGACGAATCGCCTCAAGCACGCTGTTATCTTGGCGACCGACCAGCACAGAGAGACGCTGAACCAGATTTTGAGAGTCGGCGTCTGACAGCAGTTCATGGTAAAGGAAAGAAGCAGCTTCTCTGGAAAGATCCTCATCTCCGGCTGCCGGCGCGTTATTCAATGAACTGGCAATCAGTTGCGCGACGTCTTTGTATTTTCTTGCCAGCGCAAGGCTCAGGAGCGGATGACCACCAGACCGCACAGTGAGAAGGGTTAAATAAGCCTCAGCTTCCTCAGCCAACTCTGGCAGGGTTCCCGTTTGAGCTAACACTAGCTCTCGCAGTTCGATCGAATCCCACTTCGGGGATGGGACTATTTCGTCCACCGTCGTGAGCGCCCCGAGTCTTTTGTTGCTGGTAAAAATACACGCGAGGCTCGAGGCTCCAAAGATGTTCGCCCTCTT
The DNA here is from genome assembly GCA_963805315.1 of uncultured delta proteobacterium. Lineage (GTDB taxonomy): Bacteria > Desulfobacterota > Binatia > Binatales > Binataceae > Binatus. Next base: position 313,008 of record CAWDTQ010000002.1, on the reverse strand, counting down.
AAGGTCTCCCAATACCTGAGAGATTTGATGCAACCCGCTCTCCGGTAGGTAGTTCGCATTGTCCACAACCACCAACACTGGCGTGCTCGGGGGTCGTGCTTGAGTCAAGCGCGCCTTCCTTGACAAGGCTTCCCTACTGAGCCGCGTGAGATCGCCACTAGGCATGGCGATCCTGAGGAGCTCCCATGCGATCTCTTCGGCGCACCCATCCGAGTGGTCGATGGGTATATCGAAATACCTGACATCGAAGCGGCCCCATCGCGGGATTAGCTGCAATAAGACAGAAGACTTGCCAATTTTGGGTAGTCCAATCAGCAGCCACACCTTACCCATAGGATCCGCCAGAGGTAGCTTTTCGACTGACGCTCTTTGCACGCCTGAGAATGCTGGAATGTGGGCGACTCTGCACGAGGACAGCGCGTCCAACTCTTCGATAGCTACCTCACGTATCTTGTCGGCGTTCGAATGGACGGCGACCGCGCGTTCGATTGCTAGAAATAGGGCACTTGAATCTGTTCGACGAAGTTGAGCGAGGTCCTGTGCTAGTCGATATTTTTCTCGATCTCCGGCCGCCTTGATGTTTTCTGAAGCCTCGGGGCAGAAGTCAGCTAGTAATTTCTTGACCCGAGGATCCTGAGGACTTGTGCTAGAAACTCGCTTATCTCTGCTAAATCGATTGGCGAGATCCGAACGTGCACGCTATCGGGGAGAGCTCCAATGACTCGGGACTTCGTGTTCGGCTCAGTCGTGGGATCTCCCTATTTGAAACCACGACTATCTCAACGGGGTCGTCGAGCTTTTCCAAACACTTCTGGATGTCTCGATCCGGCTTTAATTGGTCAACTTCTTCCGTAGGTCCCCAATAGCGTTCTTCAGTCCCGCACTGAACCGCAATCTGTCTTCCTGAGTCCAACGTTTTGATGAGGTCGGGCGTTCCCGCGCGAGTTTTCCCTTCGACCGTATGTCCAAAACGCTCCAGTCCCTCGTAGCGCCTATCGAAGCAAGGCAGGAACCGCAGACAGAAATCCTGGAAGCGGCCAGCTTCCATTCCCATTAAAGACGCTTGGATGAGCGTTCTTAAGACCGTAGACAATTCGCACCCCGATTTCGCGGTGATCGTATCTTTACCGTCGCCTGGCTCAACTCCGGGCAGTTTAGCGAGAATCGCGGAGTCCAGCACCTCGCCCACCGGGCGGGGTTGCGGATTCTCCACTTCGCTATATTCGCAACGCTCATATTTTCTGGGTAGAATCCGCACCATGCCTGTCAGCGTTGCGCGGTCGCCGCTTGAGCTTATTGGGAATACGCCTGTTGTGCGGCTTAATCGGATTCCGGGAAAGGACGACGCCGAAATTTGGGCGAAGCTTGAGAATTTTAATCCCGGCGGCAGCGTAAAAGATCGGATTTGTCTGGCGATGATCGAGGCGGCTGAGAAATCGGGCAGGCTGAAGCCTGGCGATACTATCGTCGAGCCGACCTCCGGCAATACCGGGATTGGGCTGGCGCTGGTTGCGGCCGTCAAAGGTTACAAGCTGATTCTCACGATGCCCGACACGATGAGCGAGGAACGGCGCTCGTTGCTGGTCGCTTACGGGGCGAAGCTGGTGCTGACGCCGGATACGCGCGGGATGCATGGCGCGATCGCGAAGGCCGAGGAGCTGTGCCGCGAGAATCCCGGCTACTTCATGCCGCAGCAATTCAGCAACGCCGCCAATCCCGACATCCACTATCGATGCACCGGGCCTGAGTTGCTCGAACAGTTCGCGCGTATCGACGCGTTCATCTCCGGCGTCGGCACTGGCGGGACGATCACGGGCGCGGGCCATTACCTGCGCGAGCATCTCAACAAAAAAGTTTTGATCGTCGCCGTCGAGCCGAAGAATTCGCAGGTCCTGTCGGGCGGCGAGCCGGGCTTTCACAAAATCCAGGGAATCGGCGCCGGCTTCATCCCGACCAATCTCGACACCAAGGTCTATGACGAGATAATCGCCGTCAGCGACGAGGATGCGACGTTGTTCTCGCGACGTCTCGCGCGCGAGGAAGGGCTGCTGGTCGGTATCTCGTCAGGCGCGAATTGCTGCGCGGCGGTGCAGATAGCGAGGCGGCTGGGCAAGGGTAATATCGTGGTGGTGGTATTCTGCGATACCGGTGAGCGATATCTGACGACCGATCTTTTCCAGGCCGAGGGAATCTGACGGCAGCGACAACGGGAGCGGATTCGATGGACGCGACGCTCGACAACAAGCTTAACAGGATGCGCGCGATATTCGCGCCGATGCGCAGCGTGATCGTGGCGTTTTCCGGCGGCGTCGATTCCACCTTCGTGCTGAAAGTCGCGCACGACGCGATTGGCGATTCAGTGCTGGCGCTGACGACCACGTCGCCCACGATGCCCGACGAGGATCGCGAGTCGGCGCTGGCGATGGCGCGGCTGATCGGCGCGCGTCACATCGTGGTCGAGTCCAACGAGCTCGAGATTGCGGGCTACGCGTCCAATCCGATCAACCGATGCTACCTGTGCAAGCACAACCTGTTCACGGTTTGCGAGGCGAAGGCGGCGGAGCTCGGGATCGACGTGATAGTGGACGGCCTCAACCTCGACGACCTGCACGACTATCGCCCCGGGATGCAGGCGGCGAGCGAGAAGCGCGTGCGCCATCCGATCGTAGAAGCCGAAATGACCAAGGCCGACGTGCGCGAGCTGTCGCGCGCGCTGGGGCTGCCGACCTGGGATCGTCCGGCGTCGCCGTGCCTGTCGTCGCGCTTCCCGTACGGCACCGAGATAACACCCGACGGGCTGAGCAAAGTTGCGGCGGGAGAGAAGCTGCTGCATTCGATGGGCTTTGCGGTCGCGCGCGTGCGCTACCATGGCGAGGTCGCGCGGCTGGAGGTCGAGCAGAGACAAGATCGCGCGCATCGTCGAGCCGTCGATTCGCGAAACGATCGATCGCGAGTTCAAAAAAATCGGCTTTCGTTTCATCGCGATCGATCCGAAGGGCTTTCGATCGGGCTCGCTCAACGAAGGTCTGATCGCGAACGCAGAATCGCCGGCGAGCACGCGTCGCCCGCCGCGCAATCAGGTCTGACGCATGGCCGGCAGCCCAATGGTCGATTCGGCGGGTCGCGGCGGCCTTCGTTCCTCGGCATCCGCTCGAACTGCCGATTCCGCACTCGGTCGCCCGCGATCCTGGCGGCTGCGCGTCTCGGCGGTGCTCTTCGCACTTGCCGCAGCAGAGTATCCGCTGTCGTTTCTGTGCGCGCTGCTCGCGCCGCTGCCCATTCTCGCGATTGCGCCTGAAATCCGGGCGAGGACCGCGGCGGAACTCGCGTTCGTCGCCTATTTCGCCGGCAATCTCGTGTCGTGGGGCGGCGAGAGTTTCGCAGTGCCGCTGATGACGATGTTCGCGGCGCACGTCGCGGGCGCGATCGTTTTTGCGACCTTCGTCGCGTGCGCGGCCGAGGCGACGCGGCGATGGTCCGGGGTGCTCGCGGCGCTTGTCTTCCCGACCTTCGAAGTCGCCTTCTATTTCAGCCTCGCCGGACAATCTCCGCACGGCACCTGGGGCAGCCCCGCCTACTCGCAAGTCGCTTTCGTGCCGTTGCTGCAGACCGCGTCGAGCGCTCGGCTTGTGCGGCGTGATGTTCATAATGTCGCTGTTGCCGGCGGGGCTGGCGGTCGCGTGGTATCGACGTCGATGGAACATGGACTGGCAGCGTCCGGCGATCATGGCGGTCGGCGTTTTCGCGCTGGCGGTTCTACTTGGCGGGATTCGCGTGATGCTGACTCCCGCCACGCCGGCGGTGCGGGTCGCGATGGTGGCAGGCCAGGGATTGCTGCCGCAGACCGAGTCCACCGACCCGAGCGACGCGGCGGATATCGTCGCGCAGTACGCGAAACTGGTGCATCAGGTCGCGGTCGGCGGCACGCAAGTCGTCGTCCTGCCGGAAAAGACGGTAGGATTCTCGCCGAGCTACGAATGGGACGTCGTCCAGGGATTCGAGCGAATCGCGAGCATGTCGAAGGTGTGGCTGGTGGTGGGGTTCAACCAGATCGGGCGCACGCCAAAAAGAAATATCGCGGTCGTATTCAGTCCCGACGGAAAAATCGCGGCGACCTACGCGAAGCATCATCTGATTCCGAGTCTCGAGTCGGATTACAAGGCGGGCTCGAAGCCGGCAATCTTCGACGCGCCATGGGGCCGCACCGCAATCCTGATTTCGCAGGACCTGGATTTTCCCGCGACCGCGCGCGAACTCGCGGCGCACGACGTGCGCGTCGTGATGGCGCCGGCGTCGGATTGGACGGGCTCGGAACGTGATTCATCAGCGGATGGCGGTCGTGCGCGGAGTCGAATTCGGCTTCTCGCTCGCGCGCGCGGCGCGCGGCGGCATGGTCTCGGCGAACGATTCGCGCGGCCGGCAGATCGCGGCGCGCGTGTCCGTCCACGGCGAGGACACGATGGCGACGGCCAACCTGCCGCTCGGCACGGGCAGGACGCTTTATTCGCGCGGCGGCGACTGGTTCGGTCGTTTTTGCCAGTATTTCATGATCCTGCTGATGCTGCGGTTGGGCGTGGGTCTCCTGGGCGCCGAGATAACCCGTTGGCGTGGCGCTGCAAAGAGAGTGAGGCCTGCGGGTGTCGTGTCGGTCGACGTAGTCAAGCCGGGACCGGCGGTCGCGCAGGAGATGGAAGAGGAGAATCCGAATCTACCGCCCGCCACCTCGCCCGCCCGAGTAGTTGAGCAGCAACTAAAAAAAGTACGATCACCCGCTCACCTTGATCCTCTCCATCGCGGGGAGAGGAAATAGATCCGCTTGATCCAAATCTGGGAAACCTCTAAATGTGCGGCGCGCGGATTCTTCACGCTCCAAAGGAATCGATGATGTTGAAATTTGAGGATATCGATCTCGATCGCATGGTCGAGGAAGTTCTAGCCGGGAAGGAAATCGCACGGGAGACTGCCGCTGCCGTCCTGAATTGCCCCGACGATCGCCTCGCCGATTTGCTCGCTGCCACACGCCGCGTGCGCGAAGCCGCATTCGGCCGCCGCGTGAAGATTTGCATGCTGCGCAACGCGCAAAGCGGAATCTGTCCTGAGGATTGCTCGTACTGCTCGCAGTCGCGCATCTCGAAAGCCGAAATTCCCGGTTTACAAGATGCAAAGCGTCGCCCAATTGGTCGAGGGCGCGCGAATGGCGGTCGAGAGCGGGGCGCGCCGCTACTGCATGGTCTGCAGCATGCGCGGTCCGGCGCAGCACGATGTCGAGCATCTGGGCGAGGCGTGCGATCGAATCCGCGGCGAGTTGCCGGGGCTCGAACTGTGCCTGTCGATCGGCCTGATGAATCGCGAGCAGGCGGACGAACTCAAGAGCGCGGGCGCCGGATGGATAAATCACAACCTCAACACCAGCCGCCGCTTCTATCCGGAAATCTGCACGACGCACACCTATGACGATCGGATAGAGACGATCGAGAACGTGCGCGCGGCGGGATTGTCGACGTGCTCGGGCGGAATTATCGGGATGGGCGAGACCGACGACGACATTCTCGATCTTGCGTACTCGACGCGGCGCCTGGCGATCGATTCGGTGCCGCTGAATTTTCTGCATCCGATAAAGGGCACGCCGCTCGAAGTCGCAACGCGCGCTCACGCCCGAGAAATGTCTCAAGGCCGCGTGCCTGTTCCGTCTGCTGAATCCGCGCAGCGAGGTTCGCGCGGCGGGCGGCCGCGAACTCAACGTTGGCGCGCGGCAAGCGGACTTGTTCAACGCGGTGAATTCGATTTTCGTCAACGGCTACCTGACGACCGCGGGATGGGACTGGGCGCGCACGCGCGAGCTGATCGAGCGCGCGGGCTACGAGCCGGAGCCGGCGTAGGGGACGCAACGAGAGCTCTTCCCGTGTCATTCAGAGCGCAGCGAAGAATCCCGGAGCAATGCGCGAACGTTGCACCGTCTGGATTACAGCACCCGGGCATGTCTGCGATAGCAGCGGTCGCGGACGTTAGTGCGGTGACTTCCGGGATTCTTCGCTTCGCTCAGAATGACACGGAGAAGGCAAGGCGTGACTCCGCGCTTATTTCCTGCGGCGATCAGTGCTTCGGCGAGCGCCAGATCCGATGGGGTCGTGATCTTGATGTTGGCGGTCGAGGCTTCGACCACCTCGACGCGAGCGCCGGTGCGTTCCACCAGGTCGGCGTCGTCGGTCGCGACGATTCCTTCGTCGAGGGCGCGTCGATGCGCCGTCACGAGCAGGTCGCGGCGAAACGCCTGCGGAGTTTGCGCTTGCCATAGCCCGGCGCGCGAGATGGTCGCGACGATCGCCCGTTCGTTGTCCGCGACGCGCTTCAGGGTGTCGGCGACCGGTATCGCCGCGATCGCAGCGCCCGCTCGCGCCGCGGCCGCGATGCACGCCTCGAAAATCGCGCGGCGTCGCAAGAGGACGCGCCGCGTCGTGCACTATAACCAGCTCGGCTTCGGAACTGGTCAGCCCCAGCGCGATTCGAACTGAATCCTGACGCTCGACGCCGCCCGGCGTAATCTTGACCGGCACGCCGAGTCCGGCAGCCGCGGCCTCGGCGCGCGCTGCATTCTCGAATCCCGAGGGTACGGCGATCACGACTTCGCCAATCGAGGCGATCTGGCGAATGGCGTCGAGCGAATACCAGAGCATCGTGCGGCCGCCGATCTGCACGAACGCCTTGGGGGCGCCCGACCCCAGCCGCAGGCCGCTACCCGCGGCGACGATGATTGCCGAGACTTTCAATTCGGCGCCGCGATTGCAGTGTGACCGGCGCTTGCGATGAAGCTCGCGATCTTTCCGATCACCGACACGTCAACGTGGCCGGGCGCGTAGAGTTCGGCCGGATTCGGCTTGCCGGTGCCGGCCATGAACAGATGGTTGAGGGTAGGGCAGGGCATCGACGTGCACCTTCGCGTCGCCCTTGAGCCCGGTTTGCCAGTAGCGGATGTCCTGCGTCGATGCCCGGGTAGTCGCGCGAGCCGTGCAGAATCAGGATGGGCACGTCGAGACTGCGCGCGATGGCGACTTCGTCGCGGGTCTCGAGATCGTAGTAGTAGGACGCCGGCGCGCCCATGAACATCTGCTTCGCGTCCATCTTGTGCGCCGAGAGTTGATTTGCCTGCTGCTCGATCTGGGACAATTCCTTGGGCGACGCTTGTCCCAAAAATCGCGTCTGCTCAACCATCAGCTGCGGCAGTTTGCGGCCGGTCGGCGCAAGCATCACGATTCCCGCGACCGGTCGGCCTTTCGTCGCGACCTCCGGCGCCAGCATCGCGCCCAGGCCGTGCCCGACGATGAAGATTCGGTCGGGCGTAACGTCGGGGCGCGCGCGCAGAATCCGCACCGCGGCCACGCCGTCCTGGATGACCTCGTCGTCCACCGTGGTCTTCTGCGGATCGATCTTCCAGTTCGCATAACTGCGCTTGTCGAATCGGAGCACGATGATCCCGCGCGAGCTCAGTCCCTCCGCGATGTCGGCGAAGGGATGATTGGCGCCGACCGTCTCGTCGCGATCGTTCGGACCCGAGCCCTGGATGAGGAGCGCGGCAGGAAATGGACCTTTGCCGTTTGGAATCGTCAGCGTGCCGGGCAGCTTGTAGTCGCCCACGGTCACGTCTTCGGCGTGAAACCTTGCTTGGTCGGCGTATGGCGGGCGTCGTCACCGGCATTTTGAACAGTACCGACGTAATTTCGCCGGTCGGCGGATTCACCACGACCATCGAATTCGCCGTCGAGCTATGGAACCTGAGTTGCACCCTGGCCTCGACGCGGCCGTTGGAATAAGTCTGCCGCTCGAAGATTTTCCAGCTGAGCAGCGGACCCTCGTCTTTGTAAAACTCGTTCCACGACGCCTTCAACCCGGCAGGCGAAAATGCTTTCATCCTGGCGCTGAAATGGGTTGTCGCCGCGTCGAAGTTGTTGTCGCGAATCGCCGAAAAGAAATGATCGACCGGCACGTCGTCGGCGTGGCCTTGGCTGCGGTTCGAGTGGCGAGGAAAAGTCGCGAGCGCCAGAATCGCAACGCTCAGCACAAAAATTCGTTTCGGCATCAGCGCAGAATCGCAGACTCGATGCGCTCGTTCAACAAAATGCGCGGACCTCGGGAAAAGGAAAGGCCGGGAGAATATCCCGGCCTCACCACACCTGTGGATTGTTGCGGCAGCGAAAAGCTAGTTCGCGAAGATCGTCTTCAGCTCTTCCATGATTTTCTCTTCGGGATGCGCCTTGGCGATCGACAATTCCTTGACGAGCAAGGACCGCGCCGTGTCGAGCATCTTGCGCTCGCCGAACGACAATTCCTTGTCACTCTTCAGCACCAGCAGATCGCGCAGCACCTTGGCGATTTCCAGCGGAGAACCAGTCTTGATCTTCTCGGTGTATTCGCGATAGCGCCGGTTCCAGGTTTGCGTATCGACCTCTACCTTGCGCTGGCGCAGGATACGGTAGATTTTTTCCACCATATCCTTCCCGATAACCCGCCGAAGTCCGACCGACTCGACGTTCTCCGTCGGGATCATGATCGTCATCTTCTCGGTGCCGAGGATTCGGAGCATGTAAAAGCGCCGCTCGGTCCCGGAGATAACGCGCATCTGGATGTCTTCGATGACGGCCACCCCATGAGCGGGGTAAACCACCTTTTCACCTTTCTTGAACGGCAAATTCATTGGGGTAATGGCATTCGGTCCGCAGGCCCTGGATTTCGGACATGGTTGATGACCGCAGAGTTCTGGGTTCATCACGGATCCGATTCGGCCTGGACTGTGGTTGCTAGTATGCCACAAAATTAGGTGATTTGTAACCCCAGTATCAAAAGGAAACTGAAATTCTTCCGAGAGATAGAACAGTATTCTGAATCGAGTCACTGAAAAGATCAATTGAACCGTAGTTCCATGATTATCGCGTCTTCGCCCGGGCCGTAGTAGTGCCGCCTCAAACGCCGTTCTTCAAACTCGAATTTGCGATAAAGCTGCCTGGCCGCCAGATTCGAGCGGCGAACTTCCAGCGTAACTATGCCTGCACCGGTCGATCTTGCCTCCGTGATCGCTTCGGAAATCAGCACGGTGCCGATCCCCAGTCGGCGCGAGTCAGGATAGACGGCGATATTCAGGACGTGGCATTCGTCGGCGATCAGCCATCGGCAAAGAAAGCCGGCGATCTGCGGGCGCTGTCTCGCGGGGAGCGCGACCATGATGCGCGAGAACGGCAGCGTCAGCTCGCGCTCGAAAGATGCAAGCGTCCAAGGAGAGGGGAAGGCAAGCCGCTCGATCTCGATGATGCGGGGCAGGTCGCGAACAGTGGCGTCCCGAATGTGGATCGCCATCTCAACCAAACTCAACTACACCATCGGCGCGCGATCGCCAGTCTAAGTCGTCGCGGTAAAAGCGCAAATTCTTCAGGCGGCGTGCTGAAACTGCGGCCGCCTCCGCTTTGAGAACGATGACCTCGAGCACCTTGTCGCGCATCCGATGTTTGAACGCGCCGACCGGCTTGCCGAACTCGATTCGGGTCGTGAAATCGGCCGGGAACGACGACGAGACATACGACAATCGCCGAATCGTCTCGCCGCGCACGCTCGCGCTGACCGCCAGCACGTTGTCGCCGAGCATGATGTTGTAATCGTAGTCGGGCATCTCGTCGGGCAGATTCCACAAGCCGCTTGAGCGAAGACGGCGGCAGCTTGCGCGGCATCTCGAGCCGCACCAGGTACGCGTTGGCATACTCGGCGACAGTGTAAACGGTCCCGTAGCGGCGATCGCGCTCGGTCTTGTCCTCGTGCATCGTGCCCTCGAAACCGTCGAAGGCCACCTTGCGCTCGGTGTGCCGGCCCGCTCCTCCCGCACGCACGAGGATCGAGCCCAGCGGCGCAAGCGCGAGACCGTACCAGCATCCGCGATACGTCAGCTCGCTGGCGGGCTTGGCGTGAATCACTCCCTCGCGCAGGCGCCACGCGGCCTCGGCCGACGCAATCAATACGCCGAGCATGATCCATCCGCCGGTATGTTGCGAAAACAGCCCGTCGCCGAGCACTGCAACCGAGAAGGCCGTCAGGAGCGCGGGATAAAGAATCAGATTCAGAATCATGTTGAGCGCGGTCGAGCGGACTCGCGAAAATCCGCGCGGTGGTGCCCACGGCGCGCTCGAGGTCCGCCTTTACCCGGTCGGGCATCGCGCCGAGCACCGGTTCCGCAAGTCGAAACGCGATTTGCACCGGCGCCGGCGCCTTGCGAACCGGCGACGCGTCAACCGACGCGAGCACGGCATCGAAATCAGCGTCGAGCTCGCCGGGGAAATGTTTCTCGGCGACGGGGCCCGGCAACGCACCGATATCTTTCGGCAGATGCATCATCGCAAGTCCTGCCGCCGGCACCGGCGCGGCCGCTGCTGGAGCCGGTGCCGCAGGTTTGCGGCGCTGCCGTTGCTGCCGGTGCCGGCTTGGCCGCGACCGTCGCGCCATTGGTCGCAGCCTCCGCGCTCGCACCGTCTGCCGCGGGCGCCGGAGCGCCGCCTTCTTTGCGAAAGCGCGACGGCGCGTCGTCGGGGAAAGTCAGTCTCGGGATGCAATTCGCGGGCGCGCTGCGAGCAACACGCCCTCGGTCTCGAGATTGGCCGGGTCGGGGATGCAACAATCTACCGGGCATACCGCTGCGCACGCCTCATGGTCGTGGAAGCCGACGCATTCGGTGCACTTCGACGGCACGATGTAATAGATGTCCTGTGCGATCGCGGGACTGGTCGCGCCGTTAAGTTCCCACGGCACTCCGCCGGCATAAATCGCCGTATTCGGACATTCGGGCTCGCATGCTCCGCAGTTGATGCACTCGCTCGTGATCGTCGTCGCCATCTCGAATACCGGACCTCAGTTAAATTTTTTCAGGAAAGCGCACCGCACATGAATCGATTTGACCGACGATTGAACGATAACTGCTGAAAGTTTTGTCTGTCAATCACGCTCAATTCAAATCAGCTAATAGTGTAGTGCGCGAGATGTTCCGAACAGAACCAGCCCGCGGCTCCTCTGCCTTGCGTTCGCAAACGGGTTTTGCAACTATTACCGCGATTACTCGCCCAGCCCTGACTATCGATCTGGGTACAAACAGTGTACCGGGACTGGCCTTTGACTTGAACCACTGGAGGAAAGCTCGGATGAAGACAATCGTAAAGTTGCTTGGTGTCGTGGCCGCGACCGCGATCGTGACCGCATGCGGTCCTGACATGAAGACGATCAACAACGCCACTGATCGCGCGCAGGCGGATGCGACCAAGGCGGAAGCGTCGGCGAACGCGGCGGAAGCTTCGGCCAATCAGGCTGCGACTGCGGCCCAGCAGGCCGAGACTGCGGCCAGCGGCGCCGAGGATGCGGTCCGTCGCGCCAACGACGCGGTGTCGCGTCTGGAAGCGGCGTTCTCGACGTCGGTTACGAAGTAATCGACCAGCCCCGGTCTTAACGACCAGCCATCAGAAAGCGGTGGCGAAAGGAGCGCTCTCCCTTCGCCACCGCTTAGTCTTGCCCGTCCTCGCGCTGCGATTCAGTTTTAGCTTCTAGTCGTCCGACGAGTCCTTCTCTTTGGGATTGGCCGCGTGCCTGAGCGCCTTGCGCACTCGCTCGCGCAGGGTATCGTCCGCCTCGATTTTATTTTCGAGCTGCCTGAATTGCGCCACCGTGAGTCCTTGCTTCGACGCCGCCTGTTCGACCGTCAGGTTGTGGTCTTTCTGCATCGCCTCGTAAACGCTGATGTACTTGTCGACCTGGCTGGTGGGAACATCCTTGTCGTCGTCGTCAGGGCTTCGGGCTCGGCTTCCGGGGCCGCTGGTTCGGCCGCGAGCTGAAGACGCTGGCCGGTGGGCGCAGACCACGCCGCGCGCGACCGGCAACATCCCGACTGCCGCACAGATTATCGCTATCGCCGCGGTCGCGGCGCCCGCGCGCATCGGCGCAAATGGCCCTTTGATTTGGTTCACGTCGAATAGCCTCCGGGATAAATCCAGCTCGCCTGCGACGCTCATCCTTGCACGCCCCGCGAACTTCATAAAGATGGTTTCCTAGTTTCCAAATACTAAGGTGCAGGGCTTAGCCCTGCCGAAGGAAGTGTGAAACCCACCGCGGGTTTCACATACAATCAAGCAGACCCCTGCCACTTGCATCGGGCGACGCGATGTTTAAATTCAAGACGGTCCTGCTGGCCGCCGATGTGGCGGTCTGCCGGACTGAATCCACAAAGAAGAGCCACACGGAGATATACTTAAATGCCAGCCAAAACGGTTGAGCTGCACGAGAGAGCGCGGGTCGGAATTGTCAGGGGCGCGACGCTGGTGATGGAAGCCGCGCGCGTAACGCTGGGCCCCAAGGGCCGCAACGTGATGATCCAGCGGAGCTTCGGCGCGCCGACGGTGACCAAGGACGGCGTGACCGTGGTCAAGGAAATCGAACTCGAGAACCGCTTCGAGAACATGGGCGCGAAGCTGATTCGCGAGGTCGCGCAGAAGACCTCCGACGTCGCCGGCGACGGCACCACCACGGCGACGGTGCTGGCGGGGGCGATCGTGCGCGAGGGGATCAAGCTGCTGGCGGCGGGCTTCCCGGCGATGGAACTGCGGCGCGGAATCGAGGCGGCGGTGGTCAAGGCGGTCGCGACTATCAAGGAGATGGCGCGGCCGGTGAAGGAGCGCGATCGCCTCGAGCAGGTCGCGACGGTCTCGGCCAACGGCGACAACTCGATCGGCAAAATTGTGGCCGACGCGATGGACAAGGTCGGCAAGGAAGGCGTGATCACGGTCGAAGAGGCGCGCGGGCTGGAGACGGTGCTCGACCTGGTCGAAGGGATGCGCTTCGATCGCGGATACCTGTCGCCATACTTCGTGACCAACGCCGACAAGCTGACGGTTGAGCTCGACGAGCCGCTGATCCTGTTCCACGAAAAGAAACTTTCCAACCTGCGCGAGCTGCTGCCGCTGCTCGAGAGCGTCGTGCAGACCGGACGCCAGCTGCTGATAATCGCGGAAGACGTCGAGAGCGAGGCGCTGGCCGCGCTGGTCGTCAACAAGCTGCGCGGCACGATCAAGGTCGCGGCGGTGAAGGCGCCGGGCTTTGGCGACCGACGCAAGGAAATGTTGCAGGACATGGCGATTCTGACCGGCGGCACTCTGATCGCAGAGGAACTCGGCGCCAAGATCGAGAATATCGAGATCGCCGCGCTCGGCAAGGCGAAGAAAGTTCTGATCGACAAGGACAACACGACGATCGTCGGCGGCGCCGGCAAGAAGGCCGAAATCCAGGGGCGAATCGAATTGATCCGCCGACAGATCGAAGAGACCACCTCCGACTACGACCGCGAGAAGCTGCAGGAGCGGCTGGCCAAGCTGACCGGCGGCGTCGCCGTTATCAAGGTCGGCGCCGCGACCGAAGTCGAGCTGAAGGAAAAGAAGGCGCGCGTCGACGACGCGGTTCATGCGCTGCGCGCCGCGGTCGAGGAGGGAGTCGTGCCGGGCGGCGGCGTAGCGATGGTGCGCGCGATCGCGGCGGTGAATTCGCTCAGACTCAACGAAGACCAGAAGGCCGGCGCGGGAATTGTCGCGTCGGCGATGTCGGAGCCGCTCAAGCAGATCGCGCGCAACGCCGGTCACGAACCGGAAATCGTGCTCAACGCCGTGCTCGAAGGCAAAGGCGATTTCGGATTCAACGCCGCCACCGAAGTTTATGAAGATCTCGTCAAAGCCGGCGTAATCGATCCGGCCAAGGTAGTGCGTACAGCGCTCGAGAACGCATCCAGCGCCGCGTCGATGATGCTGACGACCGAGGCTGCCGTCGCCGAAGCGCCGAAGAGGCCAGCGCCGATGGCAGGGATGCCCGGCGGCGCAATGGGCGGAGGCATGGGTGGCATGGGCGGATGGGCATGGGCGGAATGGGTGGAATGGACGACTACGGCGACGATTTCTAGATTGCGGAATTGGCCACGTGGTTCCGCAGGAGACCAAAACAACACTTGGAAAGGAACCAGATGCCAAGTGTATCAAATAGCTCGATTTCACGCTTTCCTTATAGTCACAGCTAATACACTGTTAAAAATAACTACCCACGACTCGACTGGGTGCGAAAAGATTGGCAATGAGTCAGAATATCCCGCTGTGAGTGGACGTAAATGCGATCGCCATCACTGGTTCGACGGCAACTTTTAATCGCATCTTCACAGTGCGCCGTCCCGCGGCCGGAATACAAGATAGCTAGTTCGCAAAATTTATTCTGGCTATTCAATTCAAGAGGCGAAGGCTTGCAAGTGACGGGGAGTTTGTGAGACAAATTGAGCGGTCTTAGCGGTCTCAATGCGGGAGCCGTGAAACACTTAGCAATGCTCCTGCTCATTCCTTAGGAGGAAATGATGGAAGGGTTAATGAGAAAATCTTCGAAACTGGTTGGTCTTGCCGGGGCTGTGTTGGCCCTTTCGTTGCTCGGAGGATGTTCGTCGAACGAGCCAGATCCGGCACAGCGCGCCGTCAACGCGGCGAACCAGGCTGATCAGGCTGCGGCCCGCGCGGACGCGGCAGCACAGAAATCAGCGGCGTCAGCGGCGCAGGCTCAGGCGGCAGCGAGCCGCGTAGAGCAGGCGGCCAGCGATGCGAAGGCGGCTGCGGATCGTGCAGAAGCGATCGCGTCGAAGACGATGTCGGAGCGTCACTCGAGGCATTACCACGTCCATCACCACCATGCAGCGGCGGCGGAGTCAGCTCCTGCCGAAGCGGCGCCAGCGGCAGGTGGCGGCGAGGCGGCTCCAGCACCGGCTGCTCCGGCTCCGGCTACTCCGTAATTTAGTTCGAGCTTGATAGCAACGAGGGCGGTTGTATCGACAACCGCCCTCGTTCGACTCTGTCTTTCTCTGTTTTCCCACCCCCACTGATTACTCAGTTGAGGCCGGGATCTGCCTACTCGCAGTTGCTGATCGCACTGAGCGAGGCGCCGGCTGCGCGTAACTCAACCCGCGAACGTGACTACTACTTTCAGCGACTCGGGCTTTTGCGCGGTCGCAAATGCCTCGCTTATCTGCGCCAGCGGGAACCGATGCGTCACCAGCTCGGCGGCATTGATCACGCCGCGCCCGACCAGCGACAACGCCTCGCGCGTTTCGTCGGGTCCGCATGAGTAGCTCGGGACGAGCCGCGTCTCGTTGAAGTAGAGATCGTGCGGCTTGACGAGCAGCTCGTCGTCGGGCGGCGTCGCGGTGAACTGAACTACGGTTGCTCCCTTGCCGGCGGCGGCAATCCCCGCCGAGATTGCCTTCGACGTGCCGGGTCCGACGATCACAACGTCGGCCATCGCGCCGTTGGTGATTTCGCGCACCTGCTCGACAAGGTTGTCGCCTTCGACGACGATTCCGCGATCCGCGCCCAGCTCGATCGCGCGTTTGGCGCGCGAGTGGAACAAGTCGGCGCCGATGATCGTGCCGGCGCCAAGATGGCGCGCCAACTTCACGTGCATCATGCCCATGATGCCGAGACCGATGATCAGAATCGATTCGCCCGCTTTCAGGCCCGAGCGCTTGAGCGACTTGACGACGCAGGCCGCGGGCTCGATGAGCACGCCGTCGGCGTCGGCAATTGAGTCGGGGAGCCGCAGCGTGTCGCGTTGGTTGGCCGCGCTCACCAGAAAGAACTCCGCCATTCCGCCCGGCACGATGTTGGTCGCGCGCCAGGTCGCGCACTGCACGTATTCGCCGCGCCTGCACGCCGCGCATTGGAAGCAGGGCGCATGATGATGCACGAAAACGCGGTCACCGACTTTGAACTCGCGCACCGCCGCGCCGGTCTGCGCGACGACGCCGACCGGTTCGTGGCCGAGCACCAACGGCGCCTTGCGCTTGATGTACCAGGGCATGATGTCGCCGGAGCAGATGCCGCATGCGCTCGCGCGGATCAGAATATCGCCGTCGCCGACCACGGGCCGCGCGCTTTCCTCGACGCGGATGTCGCCAAAATCGTAGAGTCGAGCTACCTGCATAAAGTTACCGCCATGTTAGAATCGCATCATGCCACGGCCGAAATGCCCGCCGATAGCCGCCGACATAATCACTGAGATCGGCGACAAAGTCGTTTTGATCGAGCGCCGGAATTTTCCGCCGGGATGGGCAATCCCCGGCGGGTTCGTCGATTTTGGCGAGACGGTCGAGGAGGCGGCGGTGCGCGAGGCGCGCGAGGAGATCTCGCTCGCGGTCGAGCTGCGCGCGCTGCTCGGGGTGTACTCGCGGCCCGAACGGGATCCGCGCGGCCAGACGATCACGGTGGTATATGTCGCGCGCGCATCGGGGACGCCGCGCGGCGCCGACGACGCAAAGAATGCAACGTTGTGCGATCCGCGCAATCCGCCGACTCCGCTCGCGTTCGATCACGCGGAGATTCTCGCCGACTACGTTCACTGGCTCGAGACCTCTGAATTTCCTGCGCCATGGCGCAAGCGCCGCAGCTAGATCGGTTCACGGCCCCGAATCCGATTTGATCCGCGCCCGGAGAATCAGAGCCGCGCTCAGGTACGCAGCCATCAAGACCGCAAATCCCGGATGCGGCACCAGCTTGAGCAAGGCGGTTGAGATGCAGGCAGCGAGAATTGCGCCGCCTGCAATCAAAGCGATCTGTCTCGTCCAATCGCGCGGCTGGAAACCATCCCACACGGCGAGCATCCCGAACAGGTATGCGGGCAGCAGCAGCAGGGTCTCGGGGATCCAGGCCAGCGGCGACATCAGCAGCGCAAGCGCGACCCATAGTCCGAACAGGAGACCGTCGAGATCGTCGCGTCCGCGGCTGGCGATCGTCGCCGCGGCGGCTATAGCGAGCAGCGCGAGATCGATAAGCGCGGTGACCGCCGCGACTGCGAAGAACGGCTCCGCGGCGATGGTCGTGCCTGCAAGGTGAGCGACGACTTTTCGCGCAAAGGCGAACACCGTCAGTTCTGCTTGCTCCACCATGCGATACGATTCGGGCATTTCCAGCGTCGCGAGTTCATACCAGCGGTGGGGATTCGTCAGCAACACGCCGGCGACAAAAAATCCAATGGCCCAGCCGAGCGGACGCCATCGGCCGCGAAACAAAAAGTAGCCGCCCTACGGCCGCGGGAAAGAGCTTAAGCAACGCCGCGAGCGCCAGGCACAGTCCCGCGGCAGCCGGACGCTCCCGCCGCGCGCAAAACCATGTTGCGCACAGCACCGCCAGGAGCATCGGCGTCATCTGCCCGGCAACTATCGCGCCCGCGACCTGCCGCGACATCATCACCAGCGAAAGCACGATGATTGTCCACGCGGCGCCGAAGGGAGGATCGTTCCCGCGCGCCAGAATCAGCACGGCGGCCACCACGCATAGCATCTGCATGGCAAGCCAGGTCCAGAATGCGGTTTTCTGATCGAGCCGGGCGAAGGGGCGGAATACCTCGACGAAAACTGGCGTGTAGTTGCAGTTGCGGGGCCGCGTGAGGCCGGGCCGCAAATAGGTCCCTTTGGGCGATAAGACCCACGGATCGCCGCCGCTCGAATAGTCCGTCCACCAGCCGTAAAAGGTGCCGAAGTCGATGTCGTCGTAGCGGTGCGTGGCCTCGCGCAGCCGCTTGGTGAGTGAGAGTGCCGCGGCGATCGCGAGGATCGCAGCCGCAATCGTGATAATCGGACGCCGTCGAAGAGCGGTGCGCAAATTTGCGCGCTCGGCCATCGATACTAGCGCTTGAGCTTCGCGACAGCGCGCTCGATGCGATCGAACGCCTCGTTCAGATTCCTGGTCGAAGTGGCGTACGAAAGCCTGACGTGATCGGGCGCGCCGAAGTCGTTGCCGCCGACCAGCGAGACGTGCGCCTCGTCGAGCAGAAACGCCGCGAGCCCGTCTCCGTCAACGATATTCTTGTCGCCGAACCGGCTGCCGAGAAGTTCCGACACGTTCGGGAAAGCGTAGAACGCGCCCTGCGGTACGTTGGGCAGCTTGAAGCCGGGGATACGCCGCACGCGCTCGACGACCAAAGCGTTGCGTTCGCGGAACGCCTCGAGCATCGGCTGGAGCTCGTCCTGCGGACCGGTCAACGCCTCGATGGCGGCGGCTTGCGTGATGGAATTGGGATTGCCGCTGTTCTGGCTCTGCAAGCGGCCGGCAGCCGCGATCGCCTCTTTCGGGCCGGCCGCAAATCCGATGCGCCATCCAGTCATCGCGTACGTTTTCGACAGCGAATTGAACACGATGCCGTGGGACTTGAGCCGCGGCTCGAACTGGAAAATGTGCGGCGCGAGCCCGTCGTACACGATGTGCTCGTAGACGTCGTCGGACATCACCCAGATGTCGGTGTCGACCAGCACGCGCGCGATGGCGGTGAGCGATTCGGCTCCGTACACTGCGCCGGTCGGGTTCGACGGCGAGTTGAGCATGATGCCGCGCGTGCGCGGCGTGATCGCGCGGCGCAAAGCCTCGGGCTCGAGCAGGAAGCCGGACTGTTCCGAGCAGGGCACGAACTTCGGTTCGGCGCCCGCGAGCGAAACCATCGCGGCGAAACTCACCCACGCCGGCGTCGGGATGATCACCTCGTCGCCCTCGTCGAACAGCGCGTTGATCACATTGGCCTCGGCCTGCTTGCATCCGGCCGACGCGATTATCTCGCTCGGCTCGTAGTCGAGGTTGTTGTCGCGCTTGAGCTTGAGCTTGATTGCATTTTTGAGCGCCGCGGTTCCGCCAACAGCGGTGTACTTGGTCTGGCCGGCGGCGAGCGCTTTGTCGGCGGCTCGTTTGATGCGCTCGGGCGTGTCGAAGTCGGGCTCGCCGGCGGCCAACGAGATGACGTCGATTCCCGCGAGCTTCATTTCTGTGGCGCGGGCGTCGGCAGCAAGTGTCGCGGACGGCTTGATAGCGGCGATTCGTCGATTGAGCTTCAGCATTGGTTAAATCCGGATTACAAGTGATCGATGCGCGGCACGCTTGCGCCGCGAACGAAAACGAATTGTATCTTTCCCGGCGTTTTGAAAGAACCGCCTAGCCCACTTTCAGCTTTGCGCGCAGCCGTTCGATCACGAGTTCCGGCACCAGCTCAGGCAAGCGCTTTCCGTAACCCGCGACTTCCTTGATCAGGTGCGAGGAACTGAAGAACAGCCGCGGATTGGAGAACATGAAAACGGTCTCGACGTTCGGGCTCATCGTCTTGTTCATCTGCGCCATCTGCAGCTCATAGTCGAAATCCGTCACGGCGCGCAGCGAGCGAATCAGCACCTTGGCGCCGATTCGTTCCGCATAGTCGACCGACAATCCGCTGAACTTGTCGACGCGTGCGCGCGGCTCCAGATCGCGGATGACTTCGCGGATCATCTCGACACGCTCGTCGCCGGAAAACAGCGCCTCATCCTTGTGCGGATTGTACGTGACCGCTACGATCACTTCGTCGAAGATGGCGACACTGCGCCGGATGACGTCGACGTGCCCGTTGTGGATTGGGTCGAAGCTGCCCGGGTAGACCGCGATCAGCGGAGTTCGTTCTTTGTTTTTCGTCATTTTCCTAAAACTACTACTCTGTACCCGGCGCCGGATCCGGTCGCCGGTAAAAGGCGATGCGGTGATCGCCGATCGTTGCAACGAACACGCGCTCGTGGGCTTTGGGAGCCGGCGGCGGCGCGGGCGCGCGTTTCGATTGCTCCACTACTACCCATCCGTCGAGCGCGACGAGCTGGTGCTGACCGAGCAGCGTCAGAACCTCGGCGCTCATATCGTCCTTGAACGGCGCGTCCACGAATACCAGGTCGAACGACTCGCGCGAGCGCCCGAGTTCGCCGAGTGCCCGACGCACATCAGAGACCACGATGCGTGCGCGATCGGAAAGTTCGAGCTGTGCAAGATTGGCGCGAATTGCCGCGGCCGCGTCGCGCGACGAATCCACGAACGTCACATGCGCGGCGCCGCGCGAGAGCGATTCGATGCCCAGCGAGCCGCTGCCGGCGAAAATGTCGAGCACACGAACCCCGCCGAGATCCATCCGCACCGCGAGTCGCGAGAAAATCGACTCGCGCGCCCGCGCCGACGTGGGCCGGGTGTGCAATCCGCGCGGCGCCTTGAGCCGCCGGCCGTGCGCATGTCCCGCAATAATTCGCATCGCGTCTGTTTTTTCGAGGCGCCTGTTTTAATCGAATCGCGTCAAACCTCTTGCCTCGAAGTCGCGGACGATAGATAACCCGTTCTGCCCGACCCCCGCAAGTTCGCCGACTGATTATAGCAGCGGAGCTTGCGCCTCTGGCGGATTTGCGAAATTTTAGCTAGCAATCATTAGATTCCCGAACTCTGGAACTTCGACGTTGAAGCCTTGGTAATACTCCGGCTATGCCCGATAACCAGCAACCCAAGTTTTCCGATGCGGCGCTCGACGAGTACCGCCAACTGCTCGGCCGCTACCCGACGCGGCAGGCCGCGCTGCTGCCGACGCTGTGGATCGCGCAGCGCGAGTTCGGATGGCTCAGCGATGCGACGCAGGACTACGTCGCGCATCTGATGGAACTGCCGCCCGCGCACGTGCGTGCGGTGGTTTCGTTCTACACGATGTTCCATCGCAAGCCGGTCGGCCGCTACCTGCTCGACGTCTGCACGAATCTCTCGTGCCGGCTGCGCGGCGCCGACAAAATCGTGGACTGCATCCGGCGCCGACTGAAAATCGAGATGGGTGAGACTACTCCCGACGGCAAGTTCACGCTCGGCTCGGTCGAATGCCTGGCCTCGTGCGGGACCGCGCCAATGCTGCAGCTCAATCAAGATGCGTTCGTCGAAAATCTCACCGAAGAAAGCACTCTCAAACTAATCGACGAGCTTGCCGCACGTGACAATTGAACTAATCGCCGGCGCGATCAAAGCGATCCTGATGATCGTGCTCGGATTGAATCTGTCGCTGTTCCTGCTCTACTTCGAGCGCAAGGGCAGCGCGCTCATCCAGGACCGCATCGGATCGAATCGCGCCACGATCACGGGTCTCGGCAAGCGGATGGGGATGCCCAACCTCGGCATCATCAACACCACCATCGCCGACCCGGTCAAGATGTTCACCAAGGAAGATTTCGTGCCGGCCGGCGCGGACAAGTTCCTGCACACGCTGGCACCGTTCCTCGCGCTGTTCCCGGTGATGATCACGTTCGTCGTGATCCCGTTTGGCGACACGATTTCGATCGGTGGTCATCGCATCGGGCTCGAGGCCGCCAACCTCAACGCCGGCGCGCTCTATCTGCTCGCGACGATCGGCCTCGGCGTGTATGGCGTCGCGCTGGCGGGATGGTCGTCGAACAATCGATGGGCGCTGCTCGGCGGAATTCGCGCGACCGCGCAGATGATCTCGTACGAGCTTGCGATGGGGCTCGCGATCGTCTCGGTCATCATGACCTTCGGCACGTTGAACTTGCAGGAGATCGTGCGCGGGCAGGGCGGCGTGTGGTTCGGATTTTTGCCGCGATGGGGAATCTTCACGCAGCCGCTCGCCTTCATTCTGCTGCTGGTCGCGGGTGCCGCGGAATCCAAGCGCATCCCATTCGACCTGCCCGAGAGCGACTCGGAGCTTATCCAGGGTTATTTCACCGAATACTCCGGCGGCAAGCAGGCCGTCTTCATGCTCACCGACTTTGCCGAGCAGGCGCTCGTCGCGATGCTGCTGACGACGTTTTTCCTGGGCGGGTGGCAGGTTCCGTGGCTCATGCGCAACGGCTTTCATTTCCCGGGCGGTGCATTTCTGGCCGTGCCCGCGCTTGCAGTTTCGCTGATGGGCATCGTCGCATTCCTGTTCAAGGTCGTCGCGCTGTGCATTCTCCTCGGCATGGTGCGATGGACCCTGCCGCGCTTCCGCTACGACCAGTTGATGCGTCTCGGATGGAAAGGACTGGTGCCGCTCGGACTGCTCAACGTGCTGCTGACCGCATTCGTCGTGGTCGCAACCGGGAGAGTCCAGTGATGCCGCCCTTCCTCTACATATTTCTCGGCGCGCTGGCGGTGGTCTCGGCACTCGGCGTTATCGTGCAGCGCAATCCGATTCATTCGCTGCTCGCGCTGATCGGAACGCTGATGACGGTCGCCATTTTGTTCATCGGCGAGGACGCTGTCGTGGTCGGCTTCCTGCAAATCATCGTGTATGCCGGCGCGATCATGGTTCTGTTCCTGTTCGTGATCTGGCTATTGAATCTTCAAGTCGAAACCGGGCCGACCGGTCACCTCGCGCTTAAGTTTTTCGGCTCGCTCGCGGCCGCCCTGCTCGTGACCGAGCTGTTTTTCATTCTCGCTCCTCCTCATCTGCAGGTGAAGTTTACTCACGAGCCCACGGGCTACGGTTCGCTGGCGAGCCTCGCCGGCAAGCTGTTCACCGATTACCTGGTCGCGTTCGAGGTGACCTCCATCCTGCTGCTGGCGGCGGTCGTCGGCTCGGTCGCGCTCGCGCGCAAGCTGCCGGGCACCGACGATCCGCGCGCGGCCAGGAACGTCGCATCATGATCCCGCTCACCTACATGATGTCGCTGAGCGCGATCATCTTCGCCATCGGCGTGGCCGGCGTCATCATTCGCCGCAACATCCTCGTGATGTTCATGTCGATCGAGCTGATGCTCAATGCCGTTAACCTCGCCTTCATCGCGATCGGCAGCCGGCTCGGTTCGATGGACGGCCAGGTGATCGTCTTCTTTGTAATGACGGTCGCGGCAGCCGAAGCAGCGGTCGGCCTCGGTATCATCATCTCGATTTTCCGCAATCGCGAAACCGTACACGCCGACGACCTGACCTTGATGAGATGGTGACCAAAACCAATGACGGTTGAGTTTCCAGCACTCGCGCTGATCCTGTTGTTCCCGGCGCTCGGCGTCGTATTCAACCTGTTTTTCGGCGCCAGGTACGGACGCGGCGCGGTGAACGTCGTCGGACCGGGTGTCATGTTCGCCGCGTTCGGCGTGGCATCGTGGGCATTTCTGACGCTGCTCCGGATGCCCGCGGGCGGCGCGCTTGCCGCGCATATGTGGGGATGGATCGAGGCTGGACGCTTTCACGCCGAATTCGGACTGCGCGTCGACGCGCTGTCGGGCGTGATGGTGATGATAGTCACCGGGGTCGGCGCACTAATCCATCTTTACTCAGTTGGATACATGGCGCACGACGAAGACTTCGCGCGCTACTTTACCTACATGAACCTGTTCGCGCTCTCGATGTTGATACTCATTCTTGCGGACAACTTGCTAATGATGTTCGTGGGATGGGAGGGCGTCGGGCTGTGTTCCTACTTGCTAATCGCATTCTGGTACACGAATCCCCAGTACGCGTACAACGGGCGCAAGGCATTCGTCGTCAACCGCATCGGTGACGCCGGCTTTCTGCTCGCGATATTCACAATCGTCGCGACGCTGGGTTCGCACGGCGTCTGGACGCTGAACTTCGTCGAGCTTCGCAACAATGCCGACCTGCTTGGCGGCGCCGCCGCGACCGCGATCGGCGTCCTGCTCTTTATCGGTGCGACCGGCAAGTCCGCGCAGATTCCGCTCTATGTCTGGCTGCCCGACGCGATGGTCGGCCCGACTCCAGTCAGCGCGCTGATCCACGCGGCGACGATGGTCACCGCGGGCGTGTACATGATCGCGCGGCTCGGCTTTATCTTCACGATGGCTCCGGGAGCGCTCGATCTGGTTGCGACCATCGGCGCAATTACTGCGCTGTTTGCCGCGACCATCGCGATCGTCCAGCCCGATATCAAGAAGGTGCTCGCCTACTCGACCATCAGCCAGCTCGGCTACATGTTTCTCGGCGTCGGCTCGGGCGCGTACGCGTCCGGCATCTTCCACGTCATGACCCACGCGTTCTTCAAGGGCTTGCTCTTCCTGTGCGCCGGATCGGTCATTCACGCGCTCGGCGGCGAGCAGGACATGAACAAGATGGGCGGCTTGCGGCGCAAGCTGCCGATCACGTTCTGGACGATGTTCATCGCGACGCTCGCGATCGCGGCTGTCCCTCCGTTCTCCGGCTATTTCTCGAAAGACCTGATTCTCGAAGCTGCTTACGACTCGGGACACTCGTGGCTCTGGCTACTCGGTGTGATTACCGCCGGGCTAACGTCGTTCTACATGTTCCGTCTGATCTTCATGACGTTCTTCGGCGATTCGCGCGTCGATTCGGAAAAAGAGCATCACATCCACGAATCGCCGGCCGTAATGACTATTCCGCTAATCGTACTGGCTATTCTCGCGACGGTCGGCGGATGGGTAAATCTTCCGGGTGGACTGCTGTGGGGAAATGCGTTCGTGCGATTCCTGACGCCGGCCGTCGGCGCCTTCCATCCCCTCTTCGAGGCCAGCCCCACATCGCTCTCAGTCTTCGCAAGCCTCGCATCGAGCGTCGGAATAATCTTCGCGTACCTGTTCTATATCCGTTTGCCGGGAATGCCGTTCCTCCTCGCGTGGCGCTTGAAGGCTCCGTACGACTTGCTACTCAACAAGTACTATATCGACGAACTATATAATCTGATCGTCACGCGTCCGCTGTTCTGGGTATCGAACAATGTGCTCAACCGCGCGATCGACACCTACGTGATCGACGGCGCCGCTGAGGGTGCCGGACTCGCCGTCCAGACTTCGGGCCAGGTTGCGCGCCGCGCTGAAACCGGCAACGTCCAGCACTACGCATTCGTCTACCTGCTCGGCGCGTTGGGCATCGTGGCTTACTACCTGTTCCTGGTGACGGGCCGATGAGCGGCGGCGTGCTGACAGCCTTGATCTTTCTGCCGCTGATCGGTGCGCTATTCATCCTGATGCAGAGTGAGGAGCGCGCGATCTGGAATTCGGCCTTCATTTTCTCGCTGCTGCCGCTCGCGCTGAGTTTCTATGTTCTCTGGGAATTCAATCCGCAGCTCGCGGATTACCAATTCGCCGAGCAATACGACTGGATACCTGCATTCGGCATTACATACCATATTGGTATTGACGGCATTAGTCTGTTCCTGGTCCTCCTGACTACTATTCTGATTACTCTGTCGCTACTCTACTCCGGCGGCGGCGATATCGAAGAGCGGCCGCGCGAATTCTGCTTCTTCATGCTCGTGCTGGAAACCGGGCTGCTCGGCACGCTGCTCTCGGTCGATCTGTTCCTGTTCTACATGTTCTGGGAAGTGATGCTGATCCCGATGTACTTCCTGATCGGAATTTGGGGTCACGGCCGCAAGATCTACGCCGCCATCAAGTTCGTGTTGTTCACGATGGTAGGGTCGCTGCTGATGCTGGTCGCGATTCTGTACCTGGTCTACCAGGCACACGTGCATTTCAATCGCACTAGCTTCGACTTGCCGCTGCTTTACCAGGTGCCGCTCACTCCTACCCAGGGGCGCTGGCTGTTTGCGGCGTTCGCACTCGCGTTCGCGATCAAGGTTCCGATGTGGCCGGTTCACACCTGGCTGCCCGACGCTCACACCAACGCGCCCACCGCCGGCTCAGTCATCCTGGCGGGCGTGATGCTCAAGATGGGCACGTACGGATTTCTGCGCTTCGCGATTCCGCTGTTCCCGACTGTCGCGGTCGAGGCGATTCCGCTGTTCATGGCGCTGGCCGTGATCGGAATCATCTATGGAGCGCTGGTCGCGATGATGCAGCCTGACCTCAAACGCCTGATTGCATATTCGTCGGTCAGCCACCTCGGCTTCGTGATGCTCGGAATTTTTGCGCTCAACCCCGAAGGCATCGACGGCGCAATTTACCAGATGCTCAATCACGGCGTCTCGACCGGCGGATTATTTTTACTGGTCGGGATGCTCTACATGAGGCGCCACACGCGCGAGATTTCCGAGTTCGGCGGCCTCTGGAAGCGCGTCCCGATTTATTCTGCGATCTTCATGGTCGTGATGCTCTCGTCGATCGGACTGCCCGGGCTCAACGGCTTCGTCGGCGAGTTCCTGATCATGCTCGGCGCGTTCCTGCGAATCAGGTTGGCAACGGTGTTCGCCGTCGTCGGCGTCATCCTGGGCGCGCTCTACATGCTTTGGACTTACGAGCGCGTGATGTTCGGACCGATCACCAAGGCGGTCAACGAAACGATCCGCGATCTGACCGGCCGCGAGATTGCCGTGATGGCGCCGGTGATCGCGCTGATGTTGTTCATGGGACTCTTCCCGCGTCCGCTGATCAGCCGGATGGAGCCGTCGGTCGCCGCGATGCTCGCGCGGGCAAATTTCGCGCAGGCTCAGCTCGAGCGTGAACGACAACCGAGCCGAGTAGCTGCTCTTCCCTCTGCCAAACGGATACTGAACCACGAACCCGAAATTGCGGCGGCCACACGATGAGTCCCTTCAACCTGGCCGCGATTAACTTCGTCTGGCTGCCGATCCTGCCGATGGTCATCATCGCCGTGGCGGCGATCGTCGTGCTGCTGGCGGGGGTGCGCGTCGACGACAGCGAGAGCGAAGGGTTGGGCCTGGTGACGCTCGCGTCGCTGGGCGTCGCGTTCGTATTCACGCTCGGAATCGTCGGACAAAACGGAATCGCTTTCGCGGGCGCCATTTCGATTGACAGCTATGCGGCATTTTTCGAGCTGGTGATTTTGATCGCCGCGATGTTCACCGTGATGATGTCGCTCGACTACGCCGCCGAAAATCATATTCCCGGCGCGGAATACTATTCCCTGCTGTTGTTCTCCGCGCTCGGCATGATGCTGATGGCGACGGCCGGCGATCTGATCGTCATCTTCCTCGGCCTCGAGACGATGTCGATACCGGTATACGTGCTGGCGGGAATCATGCGCCGCAACGCCAAGTCGAACGAAGCCGCGATAAAATATTTCCTGCTGGGTGCGTTCTCGACCGGGTTCCTGCTCTACGGAATCGCGCTGGTGTACGGCGCGACCGGCTCAATCAAGCTCGGCCCGATTCACAATGCCATTGCCACCGGTGCGTTGAGCGCGAACCCGCTGCTGCTGCTCGGTATCGGCCTGCTGGTGACTGGTTTCGGTTTCAAGGTGGCAGCCGTGCCGTTTCACATGTGGACGCCCGACGTTTACGAAGGCGCGCCGACACCGGTGACTGCGTTCATGGCGGTAGGCGTTAAGCTGGCCGCGTTCGCGGCCTTCGTCCGCGTCTTCATGGTCGATTTCCCATCGGTCGGCGCGCATTGGCAGACCGTGCTGTGGGTGGTTGCGGCGTTGACGATGACCGGCGGAAATCTGATCGCCGCCGTGCAGACCAATATCAAGCGGATGCTCGCGTACTCCGCAATCGCGCACGCGGGCTATCTGTTGCTGGGCATGGCGGCGGGAGTGCGATCCGGGCCGGCGATTCTTTATTACCTACTCGGCTACGCATTCACCAACCTGGGCGCGTTCGCAGTAGTCATTGCGCTCGAACGGCGCGGCGAAGTAGGTAATCAGATTAGCGACTTTCGCGGCCTTGCCGGGCGCCAGCCATTGCTCGCCGGCGCGATGGCGATCTTTCTGCTGTCCTTGACCGGAGTTCCGCCGATGGCCGGCTTCGTCGGCAAGTTCTACATATTCAGCGAGGCGCTGCACCAGGGATACGTGGGACTGGTAATAATCGCAGTACTCAATAGTGTAGTATCTGCCTATTACTACTTTTATGTATTAGTCGCGATGTATATGCAGGAGGGAGGCGTCGAAGTCGAGCGACTGAGTAGTCGTCCGGCGCTGGTTGCAGCAATCGGACTGGCCGCGCTCGCTACGATCCTGATTGGAGCTTATCCCCAGCCGTATATCGTATCCGCCGCCAACGCATTTCATTCCGCCAGCGGCGCCGAGGGAATACACACAGCCGCCGCGCTCGACGAGTAGTCGCGATTCAGAGCTGCTACCTGCGGCGCGAAGGCTTTTTCGACGCGGGCTTCTTTGCGGATTTCGTTCTCGTTCGCGGCTTCGCACTTGCCTTCGATTTCGCGCGGGTCGTTTGGCTATTCGCGGTGCCTGCGTATGCGTCGGCTTCGATCTCGATCATCATGTGGGGATTCGCGAGGCGCCGAACTTCGACAATCGTCGATGCGGGAGGCGAGTCCGCGAAGAATTCCTTGTGCGCGCGCGCCACTTCGTCAAAACGCGCCATGTCGGTGACGAACATTCGCGTGCGAATCACGTGATGCATCGCGAGTCCCGCGCGCTCGAGCGCGGCGCGGATATTGAGCAGCGCCTGGCGCGCCTGCACATACATCTGTCCCGCGCCGACGATTAGCCCGCGCTCGTCGGTGGCCGTGGTGCCCGAGACTGCGACAATGTCGCCGGCCCGCACCAGCCGCGTATAGCCGACGATCGGTTCCCACGGCGTATTGGTCGAGATTCGCGAGATCACGCTCATCGTAATCTCCCTCCCCGCGAGCGAAATCAGGATGCGCGCGCGAGTCTTTGCTCAGTTATCGCGGCCGGGGTAAGCCTCTTCGAGTTCCCGCGCCACCGAGCGCATCGGAGGACCAACCAGCCGCCCCGACGGCATCAGCCAGTTTAGAATTCGCGTGAGCGGCCGCACACCCGGAACCGGGCGCTCCGCGCTTCGCACCATGTCGAGTTCATGCTCGACGATTCGAGAATTGTGACGATTTGCGAGTCCAATGCCCGCGAAAATAACGCGCCGCTGTTCCACCCTACTACCTCCACTCATCCGCCCCTAAGGCGCCAAATAATGATCGAATCATACAGATGCCCGCGAAATAGTCAAAAAATTTCTTGCCTGCGGGACGCTCACGACTCATGCCTCCGCGCTGCCGGACAAGGCGCGACGCGCGCTTGAAGTTACGCTGCACCTATCGTATTCTTGCCCCGTTTCAAGGGTCCGCGTTCAAACCAAGGAGAAAGCGATGCGCAAGGTTCTGCTTCTGGCACTAGTTTCGATGTTCTTCGCGACGGCTTGCAGCAAATCCGAAGAGACGGCTCCCGCACCCGACGCTGCCGCGTCCGCAGCCGCGCCCGCGATGGCAGAGAGCGCCGCTGCCGCGCCGAGCGCCGCAGACGCCGGCAGTCCTGCCGCCGCAACCAGCCCGGCCGCGCCGTAATTCACTTCGTTTCCCTGGCGGGTTCCCGCGCGCCGTCAAGAGCCGTCGGCGCGCGGGAGACTCGCTGACCGCGCGCCTCTCGGGAAGAACCGTTCGAATCCGTTGCTCGGACTTCGAATCGGGTCCGGGCTTGTCCTCGCCCAAATCTCATTGTTGTCGAGTCAGCTCTGAGTCCAGCTGAATCGCGGAACCATTGCTTCCGACGCGCGCTTGCGACCTGATCTCAGGTGCAGACGCTGTCCCCTACTGCTACGATGCGTTCTGCGATGGCGACCACTATCTCTCGACCCGCCGCCTATTCCGAGCATCTGCAACCGGGTCTCTCACTTTTCGACTCCGTGACCCTTGTCGCCGGCTCGATGATTGGCTCGGGCATCTTCATCGTCTCTGCCGATATCTCGCGCCAGGTCGGCACTCCCGCCGCGTTGCTGTTGGTCTGGCTGGTCGCGGGCATCATGACGATCGCAGGCGCGCTGGCATACGGCGAACTCGCCGCGATGATGCCGGCGGCAGGCGGCCAATACGTCTATTTGCGCGAAGCGTACGGCGGTATGTGGGCGTTCATGTTCGGCTGGACGCTCCTGCTCGTCATACAGACCGGCACGATCGCGGCCGTCGCAGTTGCGTTCGCGCGATTCGCCGGCGTCATGTGGCCGGTACTGGGCTCGAGCCTCTGGATCGGCGCCGGCGGCGCGGGGTTGTCGGGCGAACGCGCCGGCGCGATCGCTGTGATCGCGATCCTGACCGCGGCTAATCTGCGCGGCCTCAGTTTGGGGAAGTGGCTGCAGAACTCCTTCACGACCGCAAAAATTCTCTCGCTTGGCCTGATCGTCGCGGTCGGATGCGTGCTGATCCCGAATCCGGTCGCGCTTCACGCAAACTTCGGCAGCTCGACCGCGTTTCTCGGCGCCCCTTCCATGTCGATTGCCGGAGCGGGCGTGTTCGGCGCCGCGATGGTCGGCGCGCTGTTCTCAGCCGACGCATGGGCGAGCGTCACGTTCGCCGCCGCCGAGGTCCGCAATCCCAAGCGCGATCTTCCGCTCGCGCTCGCGTTCGGAACCGGCGTCGTCATCGCGCTCTACATCCTCGCCAACGTCGCCTATCTTTGCGAGCTGCCCATCTCGGGAAGTGCCGACGCGGCCGCCGTAGTGGGACGCGGAATCGCGCACGCATCAAGCGATCGCGTCGCCGCCGCTGCGATGGAAGTAGTGTGGGGCGGCGCAGGCGCGAAGCTTACCGCAGTCCTCGTGATGATCTCGACCTTCGGCTGCGCCAACGGACTTATCCTCACCGGCGCGCGCGTCATCTACGCCATGTCACATGACCGCGTCTTTTTCGCCGCCGCCGGACGCCTCAATCGCGCGAGCGTTCCGGCGGTCGCGCTCGTGATGCAGGGAATCTGGGCCGCAGTCCTCACCCTGTCCGGCACTTACTCCGAATTGCTCGACTACGTGATCTTCGCGCAACTGATGTTTTACGTGCTGACCGTCTCCGCCGTGTTCGTGCTCCGCCGCCGGCTGCCCGGCGCGCCGCGGCCTTACCGCGCGTGGGGCTATCCGGTAGTGCCGGCGCTTTACATTCTCGCGGCTTCGGCGCTGATGGTCGATTTGTTGATTCTGAAGCCGCGCTTCACATGGCCCGGACTGCTGATCGCGCTGAGCGGCGTACCGATCTATTACTGGACGACTCGCCCTCGCGCTGCGCAATAAGCTAGAGCTGCGGGACTGTCATCTCTCGACATCCGGCGTCGAATTGTCGCTGCTTTGCCCGGTCGTGGCGAGCGGCGCCCCAGCCTCGGCGCAATCGGGTTCCGAGAGTTTGCCGTCGCGGAACTCCTGCACGATCGAGTTCAGGATGTACGCGCTGCGCTCGGGCGACTGATTGCCCGCAAGTTTGAACAATTCACCGGCGTTGCGCGCCGCTTCGGTCGCATCGCGGTCGGTCTTGGGCAATCCATAGATCTGAAATACTTTGCACAGCGATTCGATTCCGTCCCTGCGGTCGCCCGGGGTGATCGGAGCACCGGTGCTTTGAGCCGACGGCACGTTTCCACTCGTTCCGCCCGCCCCACCAAGGCTGCGCAGGATTCCACGAATGAAAAAAAAGACCAGCATCAAAAGAACGAGTGCGGCGATCGATCGTCCTAGCCGCTGACTACTCGAAAGCTCGCTCCACGGCAGCAACTCAAAGCCGCCTTTGCCCTTGCCGCCGTTGCTCGGCGCCGGCGTGTGAATCACAGGCGTGCGAAGTTCACGTCTGGGCGGTTTGGGCTGCGGCGACTTGACCTCGTGCATTGACGGCGAGGAAGTTGGATCGCCACTCGCTGACGTGGGATTGCCTGCCGGTTTCTCCAGTCGAGTCGCGCAGTAGCCGCAGAATACTGTGCCCTCCGGATTTTCTTTGCCGCACTGCCTGCACGGAGGCATCAGATTACCTTGGCCTCATTAACAAATTTTCGCGGCACCGGTGAACCGTGAAAAGGTGCGAGATGAAAAGTGAAAAACCCCTGGAAATTGTCACCAGTCCCCTCTTTACCGCCAAGCCGTCGAATGCGCGGCCGAGCACCGTCCAAAACTGACAAATCTGCACCTATGAACGCTACCGCCGGTGCGCGCAAAGTCAATACGGCTGACAAAAAAGTCACTTCACCTCGACTCGCCGCTCAGGCTATTTCATCGCGCCCACTCGCTGATTCGCGGGACGCTCGAGGCACTTCTGCATCCACTTCTGCGCCGTCGGAATCGACGAGAGATCCAGTTGAATGAATCGCGCGATACTCAACACCGACGCCACGTTGAGATCCGCAATGGTGAATTCGCGGCCGAGCAGATACTCGGATTTGTGCAGGTGCTCGTCGAGCACCTTCAGCGGCGCTTTCAGGGTCTCGATTGCTTTGAGCGCGACTTTCTCGTCGCGTTGATCGGCTGGCAGCATCATCCGATGCTGAAAAATGTCGATCATCGGAGTTTCCACCTCGGTCATGCCCCAGATGCTCCACTGGTAGCACGCGCCATGACCCTCGACGGTCGACGGCCACAGCGGCGCCTTTCCGTATTTTTCCGCGAGGTACAGGTTTATCGCCATCGACTCCCAGACGATCGTCCCGTTGTCGTCGAGCGCCGGAACGTGGCCATTTGGATTTATTTTCAGGTATTCCGGAACGCGCGTCTGAGCCAATATCACCTGCTCGTACTTGACTCCCGTTTCCTCCGCCGCCCACAGGCTGCGGCCCGCGCGCGACATCGCCGATCCATACAACTTGATCATGTTCGCTCCTTAGATATTCTTGTCGCGATCGCTCCGAGCGGCGCCGCGCGACCGTGGATGCATTCCCATTTCACTCGTGCAACAATCGATCGCGATGCCATTAGGACACGCCAAACGTGCGTTGGCAATTGCGGCGATCGTGTTGTTCGCAAGCGCCGGCGTGCGCGCACAAGAAGGCGCCGTGCCGCTTCCCGATTCCTCTTACGGCGCCAACGCCGACAACTATCAGACTCCCACCGACCTGCCGATGCCCGCGCCTGACGATCCCGCCAACCCCAACATCGTGACGATTCCGATTCCCGGCGGCGGCGCGATTACGGTTGACGGGCCCGACGCCCCCCCAAGCGGGACCAACCTGCCAAACCTGCCCGGCTCGCAATGGGGCGAGTCGGCACAGACTCCGTACTCTCACGACATAGGCCCCACCTTACCGTAACGCGAACCGCCAGCGAGCTACCTGACGTACACCGGATTCGACAGGATCCACATCTTGCCGCTGCGATAGGCTTCGATTCGGTACGCGCCCGGCGACTTGGGCGCGAACTCCAGCGTCGATGCGTTCACGGCTGACGCCACTTCAGCACCGTTTTGGTACATCGCGATACGATCCGCCGCGGCCGGCAGCTCGGTCTTGAGCGTCAGCCCCGGCGCGAGATGCACTTCGTCGCCCATCATCGTCGTCGAGTCTCCGACGCGGGCGAAAAACGCGAACGCGCCGACGTAGCCGAGGTAGTCGAAGCTGACGTACGAATGGCCGAGCCGCAGCGCCTCGAGAATCGGCGCCGTATTGCGCTCGCGCGCAATCAGGTGTGTCGTGCAGAACAGAAAAAGTTGCGGAATCGTCCCGACCGTCGCACCGAATACATTCAGGTTGTCCGGCGCGCCCATCCCCGCGAGCATCGCGACCCGCGCGCCCGCAGTTATCCGGTCGTAGAGCGCGAGGTTCGCATCGGGGCGGACGTTGAGGCCCGACAGAAAATGATCGGTGCCAAAAAAAATCGCGCGAGAATAGAGCGTCGCCGGACTTTGCGCGAGCCAGGCCGAGCGCTGGTCGTAAACTTCCATCGCGTCCGCCAGCGCGTAGTCTTCCGACGACGCGAACTTCGCGGGGTCGGCCGCAATCGCGAGTCCGCCCTGGTCATGAATCGCCGCGATCAGATCGTTGGGCGCCAGGTTAGGCTTGATCGGCTCGTGCAGGTTCACGCCGATTATCTCGCTGCCGCCTATTTCGAACGCTCCGCCCGCGATGAAAAGAATTTCGTTGGTGAACCCGGCGATTCCGAAGTCGCTTTCGCCCGGCTGCACGCGGTCGCCAAGAAAAATGAAATCGATTTGCGCGGTCTTGGCCTGGTCGGCAATTGCCGATTGATCCATCCCCGTCGCTTTGATCGGCAGGTCGACAATTCCGCGATAGTCGTGAAAGCCGGGAAACTCGGGCGCCGCCTCGATGTACCGTGCGGGCGGAAGTTCGGTGCTCGGCAGCGGCGCACTGCATCCGACGATAGCAAGCGTCGCGATACTGGCGACGAAATACTGAAAAAACATCGTCAGAGGATCGAGCGTCCCTGCGCGCCGTCCACCGGGATGTTCGCGCCCGTAATCCAGCTCGCGCGCGGCGACGCCAGCATCACGACCGCGTACGCTACTTCGTCGGGGCGGCCCAGGCGGCCGGCCGGCATCTCGCGGCTGATGAAATCCTTCTCGAAGGCCGGATTCTCGCGAAAGCGCCGCTCCCAGTTTCCGCCCGGCGCGAGTATCGAGCCGGGAGCGATCGTGTTGACGCGGATATTTTTCGGCGCGAATTCGCGCGCGAGCATCTTGGTGAACGAATGCAACGCCGCCTTCGACGCGTTGTAGGTCAGCGGCCCGCCCGATTCGCGCCCGTAAATCGAACCGATATTGATGATCGATCCGCCGCCGCGTTTTTCCATGTGCGCGGCGCACAGACGCGCCAGCCGCACGGGGGCGAACAGGTTGAGATCGAATTGCTCCTGCCAGGCCGACTCGGGCAGTTCCGCGAGCGCACCCGGCCGCGCCGCGCCGGCATTGTTGACGAGCACGTCGATTCCGCCGAATTTTTTTACGGTTTCATCGACCCATCTTTGCGCGTCGCCTGATTTGGTGACGTCGCCGACGAAGCCCATCGCCGAGCCCGTCTTTGCCAGCGCAGCGACCGCTTCGTTCAACGTGTCCTGCGTGCGCGCGCATACGCTGAGGTACATCCCCTCGTCCGCGAGCGCATGCGCCATCGCGCGGCCCAAGCCGCGGCTGGCGCCCGTCACCATCGCGACCTTTCCCGTCAAACCCAAATCCATCTCGAAGCTCCTTCTGAATACTGGGTCCAGGGGTCACCCCTGGCGCCCACCGCGCAGGTGATTTCTTTTACCAGACGCAGGTTGTGCGGATGAAGCGGAATCGCGAGATCCGGGGAGAACCATCCTACGCGCCAATGCAGGTTGACTCTGACCATGGGCAGACCTATTCTCGGTAGGCTAAACACCGGACGGACGGAGGACTATGGAAATTCGGGTCGAAGGCTCCCTTGATCAGGCGATGCGAGTGCTCAAACGCAAGCTGGCCAAGGAGGGCGTTTTCAAAGAGATGAAGAAGCGGGCCTTTTACGAGAAGCCCAGCGTCCGCCGCAAGCGCAAGCGTTCCGAGGCCCAGCGCCGCCGCCGCAAGGAACAGCGCCGCCGTCGCGCCTCCGCTATGTAGATACAAAACTTTCTGATTGCCAATCGAGCGCTGGAGAAATCCAGCGCTTTTTTCTCTTTTCAGTGAATCCGCATTGCGCTGATCACCGGCGGAAATTTCTTTAGCTGCTTGCTTTTCCCGTGCCCGGGTCAGACCGGCAAAGGGCGCCAGGTGAAGATTACCTGACCGCCCGCTACGTAGCAGTCCAAATCATAGTGAGGCTGGCCGGCTTCGGTCCGACGGAGGCGAAAATTCTCGACCGCGCGATGCAGCGCGTCGGGCGTCAGCGTTCTATCGACGCTCTTGCCCTCGAGCTGCTGCGTGCGCACCTCGGCGCCGAGGTGGACCGGGATGCATTTGCTGCCGCAATGCTGATCGAGCGGGCCGGCTCCTACGCACGAGCATCGAATGCACAGCACTACCGGTCCGCGGTCGTCGTCGGGCGCGGCTAAGAACTCGCGCTCGAGGCGGTCCAGCCCCATCGCGCATTCGCACCATGCTTCGCGCGCGCGCTCGGCGGAAAAGCGGCGAATCGCCCGCGCCAGCTCGCGCATCAGCGTTTCATTCGAGCGCGGCTCCAGCGCGACGATCGAGTCGTCCTCGATTCGCATCGAGGACCCCAGTTGTTCAGCCAGGAAGTGACGGAGATTGATCGGCAGGCGACTGCCGAGCTGCAGGCGTTGCGTCTCTAACGGCGCGGGCTCGATTGGCGCGCTGCGGGCAGGTCGCGAAAATACCCGCGGGCCGCCGAATACTGACAATGATTGCAGACGCTCCAACGGCGACGGCGCGCCGTAAGCAAATCGCGATGCGTGGGCGCGTCGATGAACCAGGGGTCCGTTTCGCACAGTCTCAACCTCCCAGGGCTTCGAGTTCCGGTCGGCGTGCCGCGCGCGCGGCCTTACCGCCGGACACCGTCAGGGGCCGTCGGATGGATATTTCAAATTTCGAATTGTAACTGAGAGTGATGGGTGAGAAATTGATTCGAGGAGTGCGGGAGCTGCCGGTTGTTGCCGTTGCGCCGCGCCAAAAATGCCGTCCGCGACGCCCGGCGGCGCCGACGCCAGGGCTGCGAGCTCGAAAAGCGCCAATACAAAACTGCGCCATGCGCACCGGCTCTTTTCATCGGACCATCAGCCCAGCTCGGCATCTCGCGATGCCCGCCCGCCTGCCCTCACCCCATCACAATCCAAGCAGCGGCTCGATGGATATGCGCGCGTCGACTCGGTGGTCAAATCCCCCGACTTGGCCGTTTCGATCTGCGCGACGTTTTCAGGCCATCAAGTGTAAAAATCAGTGGACGGCATCTTAACTAGCGCGCGCACCGTGGTCGGGCAACAAGGTTCGAGCGATTAAGATCCGATGCCAAACTTGACAACCGAGGGCCCAAGTGCCCTTTTTTACGCGCGATTTCGACACGCCCACAGCAGCAAAATGAGATGCGCTAATGCGATCCGATTACGGTTTCGACACACCGTCCGTCATTGGTTCGAAACCAGGAGTACCCAGCGACGCAAGCCGGGATAGGGTTTGTCGCGTATGCGACAGTTGCGGACGCTGTCTCCGGCGTCGGCGGAAGCGAAGGCAGCGCATCGGATCGGCAAGTGCGCGAGAATTAAGAGAACAAATCCACCGCCGCGATCGCGATGACCGTCAAGGCAGTGCGCCGTCCAGCGAAGGCGTTCATTCTTACAATCTTTTTTTCTTAGTGCGCCGCTTCCGCCGGCAGGTTGCGCGTGTCGCGCTTGAGGAACAGGAACGTCGGCACCAGCACCAGCATCAGCACGCACAGGATTCGGTAGATGTCGTTGAACGACAGCATCATCGCCTGCCGCTGCACCATCCCGTAGAGCATCGCCATGCCGTGCTTGTGCCCCATCGCGAATTCATTGCCCATGTTAAGCCCGCCCGGCATCTGCATATGCGGAAGCGTGAAGACCGTGATGTGCTCGACGAGGTAGCTCTGATTGACCTGCTCGCGATGTATCAGCAGCGTGGTCAGGTACGACGTGCCGATCGCGGCGCCGAGGTTGCGCGTGACTGAATAGAGACTCGCCGCGCGCCCCATCTTGAACTTTTCCATCGAGCTGAGCGCGGCAGCCGACAAGCCCGGGAATATCAACCCGGTGCCGACTCCCTGGATCACGGTCGGCCACACGATTCGGCGCACGTCCGAGTCGAGATTCAGACCCGACATCTGCCACATCGCGAATGCGACGAAGATAAAGCCGATGCCGACCAGCGGCCGGATGTCGCCGCCGCGGCGCGCGATCGTGCCGAGCACGATCATCGAAGCCATCGTGCCGAAGCCGCGCGGCGCCATCACCAGCCCGGCCTTCGACGCCGTGTAGCCGAGCGTCTCCTGCAGAAAGATCGGATTCAGGATCGCGGTGCCGTAAAGCGTGAAGGTCAGGAAAATTATCAGCGCCACCGGCAGGGTGAAGTTCATGTTCTCGAGGATCGAGAGATCGACGACCGGATCCTCGGTGTGCAGCTCGTGATAGATCAGCACCGCGAGCGAGATGAGCGCGGCGGCCGTGCAGTAAACCACCCACGCGCTGTGGAACCAGTCGGCGCGCTCGCCGCGGTCGAGCACGATTTCGCCGAGCCCGAGCGCGACGAACAGGCACGCGATGCCGAGCAAATCGATGCGCCCGCGCCGCAGGTTGCGCATGTACGACGGGTCGTCGACGAATCGATACACCATGAACGCCGCCAGCGTCCCGATCGGCACGTTGATATAGAAATTCCAGCGCCAGCTCCACGCGTCGGTGATATAGCCGCCGATCGTCGGTCCCATGATCGGCGCGACCATCATCCCGATTCCCCACACCGCCATCGCCATCGCCTGCTCGCGCGGCGGAAACGTCTCCATCAGGATCGCCTGCGACAGCGGCATCATCGCCGCGCCCGCCGCGCCCTGCATCAGGCGGAAGAAAACGATCTGGTTGAGCGATTGCGCCACGCCGCACAGCGCCGACGACACGATGAACATCGTGATCGACGCGACGAAGTAGCGCTTGCGCCCGAAGCGCTCGGCGATCCAGCCGGTCATCGGGATCATGATTCCCGCCGCGACCAGGTACGACGTAACGACCCACGCGATCTCGTCGACGCTCGCGGAGAAGCTGCCCTGCATATGCGGCAGCGAGACGTTGACGATCGAGCTGTCGAGCACCTCGAGCACGGTGCCGAGCATCACGGAGAACGCGATGATCCACTTGCGCGTCGAGGAAAACTCGTGGACCTCGTGCGTCGGTTGGACGAGCGGTTTAGGCGCAACAGCCATCGAGGGAAACTCAGCCTACGCTACAAACGAAACGCCGACGACGCAAAAGACTGCGAGCGGCGATGCGGTCATCGCGAGAAGCAGGGGCAGAACTTGATTGAATGTGGAACCCGCGGTGGGTTCCACACTCCTTCGGCAGGGGTGACCCCTGCACCCAGTGATAGGAAAAAGATGCGGGACTTCGTCCCTGTTAGAAGGGTTTGGGGGGGAATGGTGGCGCGGTTTTTGTGTCATTCTTGAGCGAAAGTTGCTGTCGCGAAGAATCCCGGATCTTTGCCTGCCACGTTCGTCGGGGGGTGTAGCAGCCTGACCCTCCCCGACGAACGTGGGAGGGAAGGCGGTCTGGTTCTCGTGACGTTTTTGAGCGAAAAATCGCTTGGATTTGAAGAGTCGATTGGTCGTGAAATGCCCGCGAAACCACAATATGTAGTGGTGTCGAGTGGCCATACCACTATCGGTAGTTTCGTTCCGTCAAATTTTATTTTTGGAGCGACCTGAGCTGCCGGTGGCGATCGATCGAGAGCGCGGGTGCAGTGAGGCAGCTTCGTGAGGGTTGCTCATCCACGATTTGTTAGCATGGCAAAGCGATCCGGCGTAAGGCTGAAAAGTTCAGTCTGAATATGGCCGGTCCCGGAGCTCAAATCAATTAAGCCGACAGATTCCTGCGAGAGCCCGCGCCAATTTAGCCCGTAGAGACCCGCGAGTACGTCATCGACATGCCGGAGAGCGCCAGCCAGAATCCATCTTTATTGACGCATCTGAAGCTGGCTCGCGGTGGGTATCTTTCACGCCTCCTTTTCGGTTGCGAGGGGGAACCCCGCCGACCCGTTGGTATTAGGAGAAGATAAGACTGCGGGAAGCTACTCGTAGCGTTTGGCGTACGACGATTCGTGAAATTCTGGGAATGTCTTAAAGTGAGGTTCCTTGACCCCGACAGGCGTCATCGACTGGGTGCATTCTTCGAGTAGCATTACCCACCCAAGCCAGGGACGAGGTTTTCTTCCGAATGCCCCTTCACGATAGGCGGTCCACAGGTCAACGGCGCTCCCAAGAGCTTCCTTCGTCCGATTGTTAAAATTGTTTCCAAAAGATGGACCGCGTTGTATCTTGAATTCTAATGCGGCGATCAAATGGCCCTCGTGGACAACAAGCATGTCCCATCGATTTGTTGGACGGAAGTATCCGGGAAGATCGAGCCGGTCGCGAGTATAGATGCTTGCTTTCGGGAGTTGGTTTTTCACCAATACCCTATGCACCAACTCACAGAATCCATCCATTTGTTTGCCGCCGGTGACTGCCAGCTCGACCACCCCTGTCAGCGTCACCACCTTTTTGCTTTGCAGACTGTTCGTTCAGCGTCCGCCAGTAGTGAGCCACCGCTCTTTTCAGCAAGGGTTCATACGGGGGAAGTACACTGGCTTCAGCAATTTCTCAGGTGTCACCAGAACTGAGCATTTCGCGAACAATCCCTCGCGCTCTCCTCGACCCGCTGCCGAGCCTTGCGAATAGTGCGGATCGATTTCAACGCCTATGCTGTTTCTCCCCAGGCTGGCTGCAGCGACCGAGGTTGCTTCCAGTCCCCATGAATAGGTCAAGAACCGTATCACCGACAAAACTGAACGTTCGTATCAGCCGCTCCGCGAGGTGAAGCGGGTAAGGTGCTGGGTGCTCTTTCGTAGAAGCACCTCCTAGCCCTTCCCAAATCTGCTGGAACCACTCCTGATGTTTGTCGGCGGGTATGACGCTTCGGACTCTTTTCGGCACCGAAGGCGCCCGATAGCCACCGGGTTTCCTCTCCATAAGGATGAATTCAATATCGTTTTTGATGACGGCATTTGGTTCGAACGGTTTACCCAGGAATCCCGAACCACCATTTTCGACCTCGTAAACCCGCGTTAGCGATCTTGTGCCAAATGATTGGAGCCAGATTGTCGAATCCCAGCTTGCGACAGTGCTCCTGAATGGAGGCATGAAGCGGAACCACCGTATGGCGACCATCATTCTTCCGCCGCGACAAACAGACATCACCGACCACGCAAATCAGACGCCCGCCGGGCACCAGACATCGAAAGCAGTGTCGCCACACGAGATCGAGATGCTCTAGAAAGTGCTCATAGTCAGCCACCGAGCCGAGCTGGCCATCGCTCTCGCGATATTTTTTCAACGTCCAGTACGGTGGTGAGGTAAGGACAAGATGAACAGTTTCCGCGTCCAGGAAATCCAAGCCACGGCGCGTCTTGCATCAGGAGCTGGTGCTGGGTCGGTACGCGACGAATCAGCGTCTTCGATCTGTGCGATCAGTCCCGGGTTTTTTGCGATTGCCGGCAGTGCGGTTTGCGGATTAGGCAGGTGTTGCAGTTCCGCGGGCAGAAACGCTTCGAGTCCATCTGATTTCTGGGGAACCGTGTAGCGTATGGATCGCTTATTTTCTGAAGTCTTCAATCTGCACATGATCCATCGTCGTCAACAGCCTTTCAAGGATAGGCGGTTTCCGATCTCAGCGCTCGTTGACTCATTTCTTCGGGCCTAACGTATGTTAGGCGAATGGCCGCGAACACCACCTCGCGGACAGGACACTGAAAAAATGGCTCATGAATCTCGATTGAACTTTTCTGCTGACGAAATTCTTGCCAACGTTCCTGTTCGCGAGCCGCTTATTGTTAAGGGCGTGAAATGCCATGGCGGGTTTGATGCTGACGGGCATTATCGGTCGCCGCGGACTGCTTTTCGCGTGCCTGCTATCAGGGCCTGGCAGGAGCAGCATGTTGCTACTTCGGGGACTGCGCTGTTCGAGATTCCCGCTGACACCGTTTCGCCGCAGGTGCCCAACGTTGCGCAGGTGAAATTTCTGCTGCGCTCGGGCGTGCGCGAGCCGATGGTGCGATGGCTGTCCGAAATCGCGATCGTCGAGGGCTTCGGCGCGATGATTCGCGAACTGCCGGTGCCGCCGCTCGCAAGCTTCATCCGCGAGGACACTGCAGGCACCGCGCTGGCTCATCTCAGCAGCGGCTTGTTCGAGGCGCACGCGCGCGACGAAGCCGGATGGACCGAGGAGGGGGGACATCGCCAGATGTGGGACGCGGCCCGCGACGCGGCGCTGTCCAATCCCGCTATCTCGCCCGAAATTTACGCCGCTATAATCGCGCGGCGCGGCGGCCAGCCGGTCGCGATGTTCCCGGAGCTGGGCGAGCCGGTCGAGCGGTTGATTCGCTTCATGGCGAATGTGCTCGCGATCGAAGTCTTTGCCGCCTCGACGTTCGCGTGGGCCGAGGAAATTCTGTCCGATCCCGAAGTCTCCGACGCGCCCGACGACGCCGCCAACCTGGTGCGCTACATCCGCTCCGACGAAGCGCCGCACGTCGAGTACCTGCGCACGGCGCTGTCCGAAATACAGGCGCGCACACTGCTCACGCTCGACGGCCAGCCGATATCCGGCCGCAAGGTCGTGAACGATTTGGCGGAGCGCGGGATTCGCACGATGGTTCGTCAGCGGTTGAACGAACGCCCGGTGATGGTCCGCGATTTGATCCGCAAGACCGCCAAGGTCAAGGACCTCGACGCACTGATGCGCGAGTTCGACGCACTCGGGACGTCATGGACGCCGCCAGCGCGCTACGCGGACCTCGCGCCCGACGCAGGCGCGTCGGCACCCGTGGGGTACTGAGCGCGGAAGGACTGGAAACCTTGTTGATGTGAAACCCACCGTGGGTTTCATTTTTAACTGCTTCCTTGGGCAGGGGTGACCCCTGCACCCAATATCAAGAAAGAAAAGATGCGGGACTTCGTCCCTGCTAGCACTTTTTTCAGGGGCGGAGCGTGGCTGGCCGCTGCCAATCGAACTATCGTTGGGGCGATGGTAAGGTTTTTCATTGGTGCGCATCCCGGGTCCGGTCTAGTCGCGATGTTCCCCCGACTCAAAATTTTGATTCCGTCAGCCTGCCTCGCGGGTGCGTTGGCGATTGCATTGGCAATTGCGACCGCGCCCGCATTTGCGCAGAGTCCGAAGCCCGCGCCCGGTGCGGCGAGTCCCGCGGCAGCCGAAGCGGCGGCGGTCGCGACGCCTCCAAACGCGCACACGGTGATTTCGTACCTGGGCGACGTCATCAGCTGGTACGGGCATCTGGGCGTCGAGGCGCAACTGGTACGCGATCCCGACGAAACACTTTTCTTCGCCGACGATCGACAGACAGCCGGCGAAATCCTCCGGCTGGCTTTCGACTACGCGCGAGCGCAAGCAGCGTTTATTGCCAAGGCCACGCCCAACGCCGCCGCTGGATCCGCCGTTTCACCGTCGGCCACGGCCGGTCTGGGCAATGTCACGCAGAACTTGAATACGCTTGGGGCGGCCGGCGACACG
Source organism: uncultured delta proteobacterium (assembly GCA_963805315.1). Taxonomy (GTDB): domain Bacteria; phylum Desulfobacterota; class Binatia; order Binatales; family Binataceae; genus Binatus. The sequence continues at coordinate 270,411 of CAWDTQ010000002.1, read as the reverse complement.
CTCCGCGCGCGGATCAAGAATTTGCAGGCGCAGCAGGTGAAAGCGCCGGCGCGCCAGCGCGACGCGATCGCGTCCGAGATTCAGGGCGCGCAGAACGAGCTCGATCTCAACCAGGCGCGCGTCGATGCGCTCAAGGCGCTGGCGCAGTTCGAGAGCGGCAGTTCGGCGCCCGATCAGAGCGGCACGCTGGCCGCGCAGATTGACGAGCTCGAGCACTCGGTTTCCGACAGCGGCAAGAAAACGGCTGCCGCGGCATCCGACAACGCATTCGTGGCGAGACCCGAACCCGCCGGGATTTTAAGCCTCATCACCGATCTGATCGCACTCAGCAACAAGCTCGACGCGCTCGAACAAAACCAGCGCGCTCGCGCAAGCACTGTCCACGCGAGCTGCCGGCGTCCGCAAATCGATCCTGAGCTTAATCGTAGGCCTCGACGCGCGCGGCAACGCACTGGCGCAGGGCACGGGCGCCGCCGACGTGGCAACGCTCAAGGGCCGCAAGCAATCATTCGAGGACCTGCTGGCCGAGCACAAACTCCTGAGCGCCGCCGCGCTGCCGCTCAGCAAGCAAATCGTGCTGCTGGGGGTCTACACCAACAACGTCGGCAGATGGCACGACGCAATCTCGCAGCGCCGGAGCAAAGAGTTCCGCAGCCTCGCGATCCGCTTGATCGGGCTGGGCGCTTCGCTGCTGCTGATTTTCCTCGGCGCGCTCGCGTGGCGATGGCTCACCAATCGCTACGTGACCGACGTTCGGCGCCGCGGGCAGGTGATGGCGGCGCGGCGGCTCGTGATCGGCTTGACCGTCCTGATCCTGCTGCTGATCAATTTCGCCGATGAGATCGGATCGGCCGCGACCGTGGTCGGATTTGCCGCCGCCGGAATCGCCGTCGCGCTGCAGAACGTGATCTTGTCGGTCGCCGGCTACTTCTTTTTGATCGGACGATTCGGAATCAAGGCCGGCGACCGCGTGCAAATCGGCGGCGTAACAGGGGACGTGATTGATATCGGGCTGGTGAAACTCTCGCTGATGGAACTCGGCGGGACCGGGACGCATCGCGAGCCCACCGGGCGCGTGGCGGTGTTCTCGAACGCGATCGTGTTTCAACCGTCGGGGAATTTCTTCAAGCAGGCGCCGGGCACCAGCTTCGTGTGGAACGAGGTGCGGCTGACGCTGGCCCCCGACGTCGACTACCGGCTGGCCGAGAAGCGCATCCTGGACGCCGTCAACGAAGTGTTCGCGCGCTATCGCGACCGCGTGATGCGCGACTATCGGCACCTCGAGCGCGACCTCAATATCATGCTCGAGACGCCCAAGCCGCAGAGCCGGCTGCATCTGAGCCAATCCGGGCCTGGAAATAATCATTCGCTATCCGGCAGAGACCTATACGGCGCCGCAAATCACCGACGAAATTTCGCGCCGCGTGCTCGACGCGATCAACCGCGAGCCCAGCCTGCGCCTGGCCTCGCAGGGTATCGCGAATATCCAATCGCAAGTCGTGCCGCCCGCGAACGACAACATCGATCAGGCAGCCGACGGCGACGGACAACAGGCGGAAGAAAAACAGAGCGTGCCCGCAGAGGTAAAAAGTGCCAGCGCAACGCGCGCGAACAAGTAGCGCACTCAAGAAGCAGAATCCTGAATCGCGCGCGAAAAGAATCGCGCGCTGAACAAGGTCCCTCACCCGCGCCGCAACGGCGCGACCTCTCCCGATCGGGAGAGGGGAAAGAATGCTAGGCGGCTGGAGTTCCTGCGATGCTATCTACTATGTCGGCCAATTCGGGAATCCGGTAGCGCTCGCCGTTGTAAGCCTTGTACATCAGCACGACCCAGAATACGGCAAGCACGATGTCGATCAGCGTCAGAACGAAATTGAACAGGGCGCCCAGTCCGCGCGGCAGCACCGCGATAAATACCCCGAAGACGACGGCGATGGCGAACCAGGCGACCGAGAAACCGATCGACTGACGCGCGTGAAAGCGGATGTACTCGTCCTGGTTGTACGGCTCGAGGTAAAGGAAAATCAGGCCGGTAACGAAGCCCAGCAGGTATGTCAGCGCCGCGATAATGTTGGATTGCGGCCTTCGGGTCTCACCGTCCATCGCGAATTCTCCTTCTCATCTCGAACGATGATCCTGGAAGCGATCATCATCCTCTAATTTGTAGTCGAACGTATCGGGGGATCGCAATGCGCGCGCATGCAGCGCGCGAACTGCGGCGGAGAATGCTGCTCGCGAGGCGGCTTACTGGGAGCGAGTCTTGTGCGCTTCGAGGCGATCCATCGCCGCGGTCGCATTGCGCGCCGTCGCGACCACTTCGAGCTGCGCGCGGACGCGGCTGGCGAGCTGGCGCCGGAATACAGGCTTGGCCAGGAAGTCGCTGACTCCCAGGCGCATGCCCTCAGCCCGCGCGTCCAAATCGTCGCGCGCGGTAATCATGATGATAGGAATTTCCGCGGTCACGGGATCGTCCCGCAACGCCTTGACGACCTGGAAGCCGTCCATTCCGGGCATCATCAGGTCGAGAAGAATTACATCGACTTCGTTTTCATGAACCAGTTTGAGACACTGTGCACCGGAGTTGGCCTCTATCGGGACAAAGCCTTCGCGCTGCAAATGGCGGGCAAGGATTGCGACGGTGTCCTGATCGTCGTCCACCACCATTATCTGAGGCGGCCTGATTACTTCATCCATACGAATACCTAGCTCACCTAGCCTTCCTCGCTTTCGTCCAAAGACGCCGGAGCTATCACGCCGCAGCGCCTCAGTTTCGCGGAAAATGTCGTCCGCTTGAGTCCGAGCAACCGCGCCGCCGCCTGTTTGTTACCCCCGGTCTGCGTCAGCGCGTCGTTTATCAATCTACCTTCCAATTCCCGTACCAAGTTGTTGAGGTTCGTCCCGCCGTCACCGAGCTTGACCTTGAGAGGAGGCGTCGCGGGCCGAACGCTCGCCACCAGGTTCTCGGGCAAAATCGACGTGTCGATGATCGAGCCCTCGCACAGGATCGCCAGCCGCTCGACCATATTCTCGAGCTCGCGCACGTTGCCCGGCCAATCGTACGACCATAGCGCGACCATCGCCTCGCGGCTGATTGCGATTTCGCGACCGGGCGCGCGCTCGCGGATACGCTCCAGAAAATGTTCCGTGAGCAGTGGGATATCGGAGCGGCGCTCGCGCACCGGCGCAATCACGATCGGCACCACCTGCAGCCGGTAGAAGAGATCCTCGCGAAACGAGCCCTTCTCAACCGCCTTGCCGAGATCGACGTTGCTCGCCGCGATCACGCGCACATTGACCCGCGTCGCCCGATCGGCGCCGACCGGGCGCACGACCCCGTCTTCGAGCACGCGCAAAAGTTTCGCCTGCAAGCCGTTGGGCATTTCGCCTATTTCGTCCAGGAAGATCGTGCCGCGATCCGCCGTCGTCAGCAGCCCGTGGCGCGATCCCGCCGCGCCCGTGAACGCGCCACGCTCATGCCCGAACATCTCGGACTCGAGCAGGTCATGTGGAATCGCCGCGCAATTCACCGGGACGAATGGCTGATGGCACCTGTGCGACAGCGCATGAATCGCCTGCGCCACCACTTCCTTGCCGGTGCCGCTCTCGCCCGTGATCAGCACCGTCACCTCGGTCGGCGCAACGCGCTCGATCAGAGCGCGCAATTTCACGATCGCCGGATGCTCTCCGACGAGCGCCCGTTCGACGGCGAACGACTCCTCGGGCTCCGCTAATTTCGGTTGCAATGCCACCCCCTGATTCGCTCCGTAACAGGCGGTAAACGAGCTGGCCTCCACGTCACGTGTCAAATGGTCTCACGTCGCGCGCGCAGTTGACAGGCGGATGACTGCGAGTGGACAGAATTAGACGATGTAAGTAGCGGTTCTTGTTACGGGGAGAACGCGATCAGATGCCGGCCGTCGAGTTGCGATAGTGCGCCGACTGTCCCGGCCCCTCGGCCACCGAGATTTCCATCGTCGTCACGAGCGCCAGCGCATCGCGCGCGCCCAGCGCCGCCGCCAACTCGTCCCAGATGTAGCGCGCGAGTTCTTCGGCCGAGCTATGCACGATCGGCACGATACAAACGTCGGCCGCGGGCAGCACGAACTCGTCGTCCTGGTAGCGGATTCGCACCGCGCCGTTCTTCGGTCCTTCGATTTTCAGGCAATCGCTGTCGCGCGGAACGATCGTGCGCTCGTCGAGCCGATCGACGATCTCCTTGGTCAGCCTTTTGATCAGCCCGAAGTCGATCACGTAGCCGGTCTTCGCCAAACGCCCCTCGACGTACACGCCGACCTGGTAGTTGTGGCCATGCAGCGGTTCGCGAAAACCCGGGTAGGCGATAAAATGCGCGGCGGAGAACTTCAAATTCTCTTTCGCGACATGAATTGAAAAATTCCCTTTCGATGCCATCGACTCGTCCTGTCAATATACAACGCCGGCCAACTCCAGCAGAGCAGCGACGCTCGACAACCGTCGAGTCGGGAACCGCTCGGCGTAGCGCGCCGCGTCGAGCGAGGTCGCCTCGATAAACCGCTCGCGCTCGCCATGCGCAATCGGCCCGAGATGAGCCGCGAGTTCGCGCGACCATCCCGCATCCGCGTCGAGCCCCGCCAGCAGGTCGCCAACGTCCAGCCCATGCAATCCACCCAGAATACACTCGGCGTAGTAGCCTATCTGCCCCGCTCGATCGAATCCGGGAATTTCTGCTCGCATCGACTCTTCGAGCGACAGCAGGCTTTCCATCCCGAATTCCTGGCGTCGCGAAACGATCTTCGGGTCTCCGCTGCCTTCGAATCCCGAACCGATCGCGATTATCGCTATTCGGCGGTCGCCGATTTCGATCGGATGGAAAATATATCCCGGCGACGTGTAGCCGAGCATCGTGCGCAGTTTTGTCCGGTACGCGAGCAAATCGAAATTCGTCGCGCTCGCGATTTCCATCAGGTATTCGCCAAGCGGCTGGCCCGCGCTCTCGGCACGCCCGATCAACCGCTCGAATGCGCCAGGTTCGTATTCCTCGCGGCGCGCGATCAGCGGCGCGCATTCGCGATCGAACGTCAGCAGCAGCCCGCCAATCCCGCTGCTGCGGTTGTCCGCGATCGACGCACTGATTGGAAGCGAGCGATCGACGGGCTCGACATCCATCGCCAGATACTTGCCGTGGCTCGAAGGCTTCGCCAGTCCGCGCCGCGCGTTATGAATCGAGACCGGAGCTACGTCACGCGCGACCAAACGGCTCGCGCCACCGCGCCGCTCAGCCAGCAAGCCATAGCCACTCAGCAAGGATCCGTATCCAACGACTAATATCTCGCGATTGTGCAAAATCGTCCGCTGTTTAACACTGGGTGCAGGGGTCACCCCTGCCCAAGGAAGCGTGAAACCCAGGGTGGGTTTCACATCTAATGAAGTGATTTACCCTTCCTATATGTCCTCCGCGCCCGGGTAGTACTTACCCTTGGGGAGCGAATCGACCGCCGCCCAGAACTCGGGACCGCCCGCCTTCATCGGATCCTCGAGCGCCCATGCCTGACGCTTGTAATTCCAGCTCTCCGGCCGCAGCCGCTTGGCTTCCTCGAAATATTTCTTCGCCGCGTCCGCGTGTCCCCGCTCGAACAGAAATTCGCCGAGTCTGAAATTCGCGGCCGCGCGCACTTGCGCATCGTCCGGTGTATGCATCCGCTTAAGAACTTCCGCCGCGTCGAATGCGAACCGGCTCTTCGATCCCTTCGCCACCCAGTCGCGGATCGCGTCCTGGTAGGCCTTGCGCTTTGCCTGCAGCTCTTTCATCGCGTCGGTGGGAATCGAAAAGTTCGTGCGGTTCATCTTTCTGAATGCGTCGGTGACGCCGGCGGGCTCGCTCGGCCGTACGATTTTGCCGCGCTCGTCGATCCAGACCGCGGTCGGCACGTTGACCATGTCGTAAAGTTCGGCGACGAGATGCTGGCGATCGATCAGGCACGGATAGGTAGGCTTCGCCGCCTTGATCCACGGCTCGGTCGCCGCGATGCCGCCGCTGTCGAACGCGATCGTTATCGGCACGAATCCTTTCGGTCCGAGTTCTTCGTAAAGGGCCTGCCAGACTGGCAGGTCAAAGCGGCATCCTCACCACGACGCCCATGAAACGACGAAAACTTTCTTGCCGCGATAGTCGGACAGCGAATGCATCTTGCCGTCGAGATCGGGCAGGCGGAAATCCGGCGCGTCGAGCGATGTGAGCGCCCGTTTTCTTTCCGCCGCAGCCTCGCCGAAGCACCATGCGTGATGCTCCGTCTCCGTCACGACGGGCTGCCCGAGCAGACTCGCCAGTGCGGCGAGATTGTAACGGCCGCCGTCGACGAATTCACTTTTTCGCGCGTCGGGCACGGGCACGCAAACGTCGCCCTTGCAGAATCCCTGCGGTTTGTACTCCCATCCGCTGACGCTCTTCAGGTCCGCGCCACTAAGCCACAATCCGTCGCGCGTCGCGTCCGCATCGACGCCGGTAGCAGCGCGTTCGCCATATATAATGTCCATAGACAGTTAGCCTCGCGCCAAGATTTCAGCACAAACCCATGACGCGAACCAACCGTTCTCAACACCGGGTGCAGGGGTCACCCCTGCCCAAGGAGGTGCGGAACCCACGGTGGGTTCCGCTTCAAATAAGTGATCTCCCCTTCCCTAAATCCACAAAATCGCGCCGCTAGCCGGATGTCCCGTGCTTTCCCTCACCGCCCGCACGTAGAACCGAATCTGCGCGCGATACTCGTCGAGCCGTGGCGCAACCTCGACGTCGGTCTTGAAATCCACGACCGTCCAAACTGCGCCCTCCGCTGTATCCTCCGCGAATGCCAGGTCCGCGATCCCCTCGACTGCGGTGCCGTCTTCGAGCTTGATCATCAGCGGACACTCTCGCATCACAGTTTGCGCAGATGCCGCCCGACGCATCAGTGAAGACTTGAGCGCAGCTTCCACGGCGGTCGCGGCGGCGACGACTTCATCCTCCGGCGCGCCGATCATCTTGGCCGCGCTCGCCGCGATTTTTCCGATCTCGCGCGCGTCCGCGTCGATCGGCGCACGCAGCATCGTCAGATGCACCAGCGTGCCGAAGCGCTTGCCATGCGGCCGGCCGCGATCGCGGCGCGTCTCTTCAATTGCAATCGCTTCCACGGACGCCGGCCCGCCGGCAGGCGCCGCAAGCGCGAGCTCCGTCGCCGTCGCGATATTCAACCTCGGCGTCATGCCCACCGCGAGCATCGCCGCCCGCCTCGCCCTCCACTCTTCGTTCATCTTGACGCCGCGGTCCGATACGAGCTTGTTGTCGTCGGCCTGCAGCAGCTTGTCCTGCCGCAGCCCCATCTTCTCCTCGACGTTCAGAATCAGCAGCCGCGGATCCCACCACACGGTCTGGATCTGATTCTCCCCGCGCTTCACCAGATGGAGTCCCGGCGACACCGATTTCACTTTGCCCGGCGCTTTCGGCGGCCGCGTCAGGACGCTGTCGTCGCCGAATTCCGGGCATCCGGCAGGATGCGACGATGACGGCGCGCGCCGTTCTGTCGGTCGCCGGATAGACGACGGGATTCAGCCGCGCGAGCCAGCCGTCGCTCTCTTCGTCGCCGACCGCCGGCACCACGATCAAATCGCGCGCGCGCGTGGCAGCCACGTACAGCACGCGGATTGCTTCCTCTTCGTCGCGCTCATGCTCGCGCGCCTGATTCTCCTGCAGCTCGCGCGGCGCGCATCCCGCAAGTTCCATCGCGGCCAGCTTCGACGCCGGCTCGATATATCGCGACGCGCGTTCGCGAGTTTCGTTGCAGGTGATATCGGCCAGGATGACGACCGGGAACTCGAGGCCCTTCGCGCGATGCACCGTCATTATACGCACGCCCTCAGTCCCTTCCTCGACGATCGGCGTCTCGCTCGCCTCGTCGCGTTCGGCACGCGCCTCGAGCTCATCGACGAACGCCCGAAACGACGTCGTACCGCCGCGCGCTTCGTAACGCCGCGCCTGGTCCATGATTCGCATGACATTCGCCAGCGCCTGCTCGCCGGTCGGCCAAATTGCGAATCCGGCGTGAGCGCGCGTCGTCGCCAGCAGCTTTGCAATCGTCTCGGCGATCGGCCGTCGATTGCGCCCGCGATGCAGATTCTTGATCACCTCGAGCGCGTCCTTCACTTCTTTCAGGCTGTCCGGCAGATCGCCGGGCAGCTTGCGAAACGGATGCAGCCCGCCGACGGTCATGCGGAATTCGAGCAGCGCCGCGTCCGACAGCGCGAACACGGGGCCGCGCAGGGCCGCGAAAACCGCCAGTTCGTCGTCGGGCCGCTCGATCGCGCCGAGCAGATTGCGCATCGCGAGCACTTCCTCGCGCTCGTTGAACGATCCGCCCTTGACCAGCACGTGCGGCAGATGCCGCGCTTCGAGCGCTCGCAAATAACCGCGCGTGATATCGCGGCCGAACGAGTTCATGCGGCGAAACAGGATGCATATGTGCCGCGGGCGAATCGGCACGCGCACGTCGGGCGCCTCGCGCTCGGTCACCGTCCAACCGCTTTCGTGCACCAGCCATCGCGCGTACGCGGCAATCGCGTCGGGAAGCGACTCGTCGATTTTCCAATTGACGACCCGGCCAAAATCGCCGTACGGCTCCGGCACCGGCAGGACGACGATCGACGGCTGCGTCGCGGGCTCGGGGCGATATGGCGTCAACGGCGCGTATGCCGGCTGCGTGCCCGATTCCTGGCTCATCAGCGGCGCGAACGCGGCATTGACCATCGTCTGAATGGCCGGCGTCGCGCGAAAGCTCACCGTCAGATGCTCGAGCTGCGCGCCGTGCATCAGCAGCAACTGTTTGACGCCCTGGTAAAGCGAAACGTCGGCACGCCGGAAACGGTAAATCGATTGTTTCGGATCGCCGACGATAAATAATTTTCCGGGAACCGGCCTGACCTTCAGCCAGTTCGTCTCGGCAGGATCGGCGGACGAAAGCAGCAACAGGATTTCCGCCTGCAGCGGATCGGTGTCCTGGAATTCATCGACAAAAATATGCGTGAAGCGATTCTGCAGCTCGGCGCGGACCGCCGGGTTGTCGCGAACCAGGTCGCGCGCGACCAGCAACAGATCCAGGAAGTCCAGGCGCCCCGCGCGGCGCTTCAGGTCTTCATAGACGCCGACAATCGGCCACAGTTCGTCGCGCAAAAGAGGCGCGAGATTCGCGCCCGCATCGTCGCGAAATTTCTTGAGACGCTCGTGCAGCTCGGCGCGCCGCCGGAAGACGTCGTCGCGCGTCAATTCACCAAAGCCGCCGCCGTAGCCCTTCCAGTTCCAGTGCCTGCCCGTGCACAGCCTGATCAGTACGGACTCGAGCGCGTCATGGTCGCGTCCGCGCACCGCCTCCAGCCGCGTCGCCTCATGCACCGGCCGCGCGATCGCATCGAGGCTCTTCGCGAGCCAGTCCTCGTCCTCGCCGAGTTCGGAAAGTGTGCCGAGCGCTTCGACCTCCGCGATTATCGCGTCGATTTCGGCGTCCCGCGCGAACGGCGAATGCGTCCACGGCGAATCGAAGTCGCGCCAGTTCATCAGTTCGAGCGCCGCGTTTCTCGCGATCTCGCGCGGGCCCGTGCGCGCCGACAGATCGCGCCGCCGCAACAGCCGCCGCATCCCCTCGCCGGGATTGCTCAGGATTCGCTCGAACCATCGCTCGAACGCTGCGTCGAACATCTCGCCGGCAACGTCTTCGGGCGCCACTTCGAACATCGGATCGACTTGCGCTTCCACCGGCCGCTCGCGCAGCAGGTCGGCGCAGAACGAGTGAATCGTCCCGATCCGCGCTTCTTCGAGTTGCTTGAGCGCCAGGTCGAAACGCGCGCGCCCTTCGCTCGACGGTTCCGTGTTTTGGCGCGCGCGTTCAATTTCCGCGCGCAATCGCAGTTTGAGTTCGCCCGCCGCCTTCTCGGTAAACGTCACCGCGACGATTCGCGCCAGCTCGCCGCGCCCCGACCCGATCACCGACACGATTCGATTCACCAGCGCCGTGGTCTTGCCGGTGCCCGCCGCCGCCTCGATCACGAGCGTGACGTCGAGGTCGTCGCGAATCCGGTCGCGCACCGCCTGGTCGGAAATCATCGGCGCACTCGCGACCGTCATGGCATCTCGCGCAGCCGGGTCAGCGATTTGAGCCGCGCCTTCGGTTTGATTCGCGAACGCCGCTCCTCGTACGGGCCGCACACGCGCTTGTAATCGCACCAATCGCACTCGCGATCGTCCGGCGCGGCCGGCATGAACCCGACTTCGAGCGACTCCTTGACGATCGCGACGAAGTTTCGCGACGCTTCCCGCGCCGCGTCGTTGATTTCAACTACGCGCTCTTCGTAGCCGCCGGCCGCGGTGCAGTAGTAGAGCCGTCCGGCGTAGATCTTTTCGCGGAGCACACTCTCGGCCGCGAGCGCGTACAAAACCGGCTGCAACGTCTTGCCGCCGCCAATCACGAAGTTTTTTTCGGCGCGGACTTTCCCGGTTTTGTGATCGGTCACGCGAATTCGGCCGGCCGGATCGCGCTCGAGCAAATCGATCGACCCACGCAGGCTGAGCCCGCCCTCGATCGCGACCGGGTCAGGTGAGCTGTTCGGATCCGCCTTCGCGCGATCGCTCAGTCCGAAGCCGAGCTCGAACCACTCGGGGCGCCAATGCTCGGGATCGTCGGCCGCGCGCCGCATCCATTCGCGCAAGTCGGCGCGGATACTTTCTATTCCGTCCAGCCACACGCGCTCGATCGCCGGCGCGAGCTCCTCATGCCGACTGATCGCAACTTCGTTGAGCTTCTCATCAAGCAGCGCGGACGCGTCCTCCAAATCTTCGGGCGCGACCGGCAGCACGTCGAGCTCTCTCAGCGCCGACAGGACCTCGTATTGAACCTCCGCGAAAATACTGCCGCGCGTCAGCGGATCGAGCGTCTCGATCGCCTCGGGCTCCTCGCGCGGCTCCAGCCGATGGATCGCTTGCAGGAAAAATCGGTACGGGCACGCCGCGAAATTCTGCAGCGCAGTCGGCGAATACGAACGCGCGCTCAACTGATGCTTCCCCAAGGCCGCCAGCGCCGCCGCGTCCGGATCGACGAGCCCGTCGGACTGCGTCCATCGACGTAGCCACCGCCGCGCCCGCGCGCGCAGCGCCCGCCCAAGATGCACGTTGGCGCCGAGCAGATAGTTTGCCGCGCCAGTCGTCGTAGCAGGATCGGCGTCGACCAGTTTCTCGAGCACGGCGAGATCGAATTCCGCGTCATCGATCGCGTCGGCAGGATTCGCAGGCGCCGGCCACGACAGCCGAGTCGTCGGTTGCGATGAGGCGCGATTCGCCAGTTCGTCGAAACCCGGCAGGCGCCCCTCAGCCGCGCGCAAAACTTCCAGCGCGTAGAACGACGGCACGCGAGGACGGCCCTGGTCGAGATCGACTCGCGGATAGGAAAACATCGCACGCTCGCGCGCCGCGCCTGCTGCAATTCTCAACGCAAGCCGCTCTGCGCCAACCCGCCGCTCAATCCGCGCAAGATACGGACTCAGCTTTGCGCGCGCCGAATCGGAAAGAATCGGATCCTCGGTCAGCTTGCGCGGAAACATGCGCTCGGCGAGACCGGGGACGATAACGACGTCGAACTCCATCCCGCGCGCGCGATTCGGCGGCGCGACGAACACCGCGCCGTAGCGGCGAACGCGCCGCGGCGCCTCCAGCCGCCCGAGCCGATCGTTCAGCACCAGGCGCACCTCGTCGAGCCCTACCGGCCCGACCGGCGCCATCGGCTCGAGCTCCGCCAGCGCCGCGAGAACCGGCTCTCGATCGCGAATCGCAATCTCAACCAGCCCGCGCAGAAACTTGAGCCAGTCGCCCCAAGTCGCATCGCGCGGCGCCGCTTCGAGCATCGAAAGCATCGGCATCGCCACTTCGCCCAGATGCGCGAGGTCGAGGATTCTCCGCTCCAAGCCCGCCGCGCGCGCGTCATCGTCCGCAAGTTCCGCGCGCCGCGACGCAAGCTCGTTGCCGAGACCCGCGAGCCGCTTGCGCCATCGCTCCGCGCTGCCGATCACGGCGGCGTCGACCAGCAGTCGCTCCCATCGCCACGGCGCCCGCGCAGTTCCATCGACGACCGGGATCGGATCGGTGGCTTGAGTGTCAATTTCAATTTCGGCTTTCTCAATTTCCAGATCCGATTCCAGCGACGCCGGCAACAGCTCCGCATCCGGGCTGATCGTCGATTCGTCTTCGCGCGGGCGATCGGGGTCAGGCACTTGAGCAAGCGAGAGATATTCCGCGAAACGTCGCGCCGAGAGATTTTCCGACGCGCAAGCCAGCAGCGCGAGCAGCGCGCGTCCCCCGGGCTCGGGCCGCCTGGTCCCGCGCGCGAAGTATGCCGGGATGTCGGCGCGGGCGAGCGCTTCCTGCAAGTACGGCGCGTAGCAAATCGGGTCGTGCAGCAGGACGGCGATTCGATCGAACGCGACGTCGCGACGCGCCTCTGCTGCGATTCGCCGCACGATCTCGACGCACTCGTGCATCTCGCCCGGCGCCGAAATCACCGTCACGGTTTCGTCCACGCCGCGCTCGGGCGGGGCAGTGTCGGCGAACAAATGAGCCTGGAGTCGCTCGAGCGACGGCGCAATGTTTTCGTCCACGGTCGGTAACAATGCAGTTGCGCGCACGCGGAGCGCATCTTCGAGGAGCGTTTGAACGGGTGAGTCGCCGGCGGGAATCGTCGCCAGGATCGACGGCGCGCGCGCGGCGAGCACGGCAATGAAGTCGCGATCGAGCGCGCTGTCCACGGACGGATCGAGCAGCAGAGTCGGCAGTCCGACGAAGCGCGGCGGATCGCTCGCGCCCCCAAGCGCGGCGCGCGTGGCGACTTTCAGCATCCCGGCGCGATCGATCAGCCTGGCATCCGCCAGCTCGGCGTCGAACTGCGCCAGCGTCGCGGCGATCGCCTCGCCGGCGCCGCCAAGCGCGCGCAAATCGTCAACGCCGATATCGTTCCATCGCAGCTCGATCAGTGTGCGCGCCAGCGCGCGTGAAAAACCGGGGCGATCCAATACTCCAGCGAAATGCGCGAGCGCGCCCGAGGGCGCCAGGTGAAAGACCGCACGCGCCGCGACCGCTTCTGCCGCGAGCCCGTCCGCGGGCGCCAGGCCGGCATCCGCAAGCTCCTCGGAGGCGAGCAGCCCGACCAGCCGGTTGAGCGTCAGGCGATGCACCCCGAGCATCGCGCCGCGCGAAACCGCGAACGCGCGCACCAGGTCGTCGGCGGCCTCCTTGACCGACGCGACGACGAGGATTTCGCTCGCTGACGGCTGCGACTCGAGCCACGCGCGCGCGGCTGCGAGGCGCTCGGCGGCGCGCTCGGAGACTATGATTTCACGAGCAGCTGGCATCGGGGCGGCGCGACTCGATGCCGCGCCACATCACTATCGTCCGCTCCGGCGATCGCGTCTCGCAAGAGGCCGCGCGGCGTTGTTTCCACAGCGCGGACAACCGTTGTCAACGCGGTTTAACGGAGCAAGGAACGTTAAATTGAAACCCCTCCTGGGTTTCAAGCTTCCCCGGGCAGGGGTGACCCCTGCAACCAGTACTAAGAGAAGATGCGGGACTTCGTCCCTGTCAGAACTCTATTCTCTCACGGACAGGTCGTCGTACACCGCGTCGAGCGTCGAAATCATGCGAGTGTCGTGGCGGTTTTCCTGCGACTCGAGCATTCCGTTGAAGACCAGCGCCACCACGATCCGGTTCGGCGGATCGACGAATCCCACCGAGCAAAAGTAGCCCGCGTGACCCCAGGTACGCGTCGAGCATCGGTTGCCGTACCACGTCGCGCCTTTGCAGTACTGCTTCGAATCGACGACCACTCCTAGTCCGCGATCGAGCGGATATCCTAACGTACGATCGCGCATCCCGACCAAGTGCCGCGCCGAGATCGCCTCGACCGTCTGCGGCCGGACAACTCCCCGCCCGCCCGCGAGCATCGCTTCGTAAAACTTCCCGAGATCGTGAATCGGTCCGCGCGCGCTGCCGCCTGGCCGGCAAACTGCGAGCGCCTCGGCGCTGTCACCCCACAGCGCAAAGTTGTGCGGGATCGGTTTCATGAGTCCGGTCGCGAAGTGCATCGGTGCAATTCGTTGTTTTGCTGCATACTCGCGATGAACCTCCGGAGGCATACCAAGCCACGTATCGCGCATGCCGAGCGGCTCGAAGATCTCCTCGCGCACGTATTGCGAGTACGGACGCCCGTCGATTCGCCGCACGATCTCAGCGAGCGCGTACCATCCCGACGAGACGTGATAGCCCATTCGCTCGCCGGGCACCCAACCCGACTCGAGTGGCGCGTCGCAGAGCTCGGCGATGATTTTCTCCCACGGATCAGCCGACCACTGGAGGACCGCGCCAGGAAAACCGCCGGCGTGGGTCAGCACGTGGCGAATCGTTACGCGCTCCTTGCCGTTGGCGCCGAACTCGGGGATGTGCCGCGCGACGGGATCGTCGAGCTCGAGCTTTCCGCGCTCCCACATCTGCGCGATCGCGACAGCGGTGATCGGCTTGATCGACGACATCCATAGCATCAGCGTGTCGGGGCGCATCGCGACGCCGTCGCGCGACTCCCCGAATGCCAGATCGCCGACCGTCTTACCGCCGCGCGAGACGTAAAGCTGCGCGCCGAGGTGGAGACGCGCCTTGATTCCGTTTTCGATGACTGTTGCCGCCCGGTCCAGCATCCTCGTCAACTGGCGCGCTTGTCCTCGCGCATTGCGCGACGCATCGTCACCTGGTCCCAGAGATTCAGCATGTATCCGTCGGGGTCCAGAAGTTCCGCCCGTAACCCCAGAACAGGCGCTGCGGGGAATTCACAAACTTGACGCCCTTTTTCGAAAGCTTGGCATGCGTGCCATCGACGCTCTTAAGCTGGATGGTGAGCGTTACTTTGTCTCCTGCTAAACGCTTATTCGCTTTTCGCAGAAAGATCGTGAAGCCTGCCGAATCCTGGATCGCGGTAATGCCGCCGCGCTCGAACTCAACCCTGAAACCCAGATTATTCACGTACCAGTCACGCGACCTGCGGACGTCAGAAACGGGAAGAGCCATGTGATCGAATTTAACCATAGACCTAGCTCCCAATTTCCTCGAGAGATCTTCCGAGTTCGATTGCGTTACATTGTCGCGCTCGACGGTGCGGCCGAGGGCTGAGAGGTCGGATTCGCGGTCGGCATGCTGCCCGGCTTCGGCGCCTCCATTGATGTCGATGCGGACGCGGTGGGAACGGGAGGCGGCGCGCTCGACGTGGCCTGCGGAGTCGGCACTGACACAGTAGGAAGCGGTCCGGCGGAAGTCGGCGACGACTCGGGACTCGCGGCCTCCGACGGGACCGGAGCGGACGCCATCAGCGCCGTGCCTGCGCCGTAGTCGTACACAAGTTCGCCGCCAAGATGTCCCTGGTAGCCGAGAGCCACAATCGCCAGCACGGCGATGATTAGATAAATCGCTCGCGACCCCGCCATGAAACCGAAGCCCTGGATCAGGATTCGCCACACGGCGAGAACGCCGAAGGTAATCGCGAGATACATGCCGAGATCATCGTGCCTCTTGAGAATATCCTTGGCGGGCTGGCCCAGCGCGTCCCAGATGCGGTCGCCCTCCATGCCACCGGTGAAAAAGGAGCCTCCGGCCGCAATCGCGCCGAGGATCATCAGCAACACGGCGGTGTAGCGAAGCCAGATGCGTGTGGGCGCGGCGCTCGCGACGAGATCGATCAGCACCGCGACGAATAGGAGCGCGATCGAGAAATGATCGACGACCGGGTGCAGTTGATACGGTTGAAGGAATTTCACGACAGATTCCATCGGTGCTCCTTGAATTGAAACGGGATCCGAGTACGCGCTGCCGTGAGACAGTGGATAGCGCGATACGTGGTCAGTGCAGTTTATCGCAAAGCCACGGCCAGCGCGCAAGAATTCACGAACTCACCTGATCGCAGCTGCACCGCCCGGTTTCGATACTGCGATCTGAAGATCCCGGATCTCGACGTCGCTCCACGTGCGCTGCGTGAGCAGGTACTTCAGCGCGCCCGCAATCGTCAGCGTCCGAAAGTCCGGCGTCCACCACTCCTCGAATCCGAACTGCGATGCGTCAGGGTTGCCCGCGAGCGCCCCGCTCTGCGTCTTGCCGACCGTCACGACGATGTTCGCCGTGTCGGGCGAGTCGGTCGGCGCGTAGTCTCGCAGATACCATTGAACCTGCGGCGCATCGTCGGGAACCATCGCACTCGCGCCTGTCGGCGACACCGCATTTCGCACGCGCGCGCATTCCCTGACCGTCTGAATCGACGTCGCCGGCTCGGCCCAGAACAGCAGCGCGTGCCTTCGCCACGCCGCCTCGCTCACGTCGGGCGCGGGATACACGAAGTTGACGGCGAGCTGGACGTAGATCGTGAGCGCGACCGCCGCCGCAAGCTCATAACGAATCGAGTTCCATCGCTCCGACTGATGAATCCATTCCACCGCGCATGCAGCGACGACAGCCAGCGGCAGGATAACTGCGACGACCGCGTCACAATGATTCGCTCCCAATCCCGCAAGCGAAGTCAGCATCACGGCCGCCCACACCACCGACCACACCGCGAAGCGGTCGCCGATACGTCGGGCGACGACCGCACCCGCGCCGACTATCGCGAGAATCACGATGGTGAATTCGTAAAACGCCAGGATCGGAATCAATCTGTGAAGCGCGTGTTTGAAAGCAATCGACGGCGGCGCAAACGCGGCGCTGAAATAGTATTCGGCAGCCGGGACGAGAGGCCGATGAAAGAACGCCGTCGTCAGTAAGAGCCACACGCCAATCGCGACGATCGCGCAAACGATGACGAGCAGCCTGCGCCGATTCCACCATACGCGGATGCGCAAACGTCGATGATCGATCCGCATCGCGTCGGCCGCGCCTACCAGCAGCAGCGAGACCGCCGTCGCGGCCGCGGTCACGTAGCCAATCGGATCGGCCGAGAGCCACAACGCGATCGCGACGCCGAGTGCCGCCGCGCGCAGCACGCCCGGACGACGGCGCATACTCTCCGCGATTGCGATCGCGATCATCATGAACGCAATCGACGCGATCGCGGCGGAGCCGCCGCGCGAAAAATAAGTCACACTCGGCGAAATCGCGATCAAGGCGGCGAAGGCAAGCCCTCCCGCGCGTCCCAGTACCGGACGCATCGCGAATCCGATCGCGATCAGGATCAGACCGGATAGCATCGCGACAATTCGCGAATTGGCGTCGCTCGCGCCCGCCGTTGCGAAGATCCAGCCCTGGAGGATCGCCACCCACGATGCGTCCGCCAACGCGAAAGCGGCGCGCCCATGCGCCGCGATGACGGACGCCGCGAGCGCGCCTGTCGCCTGCGCCGGGTCGAGCGGACGTGCTCCCAGAGCTATCATGCGCGTGCCGAGGGCATAGGCCGCGACGACGTACCAGCCGAGGTGCTCCGCCGTTACGACGTAAACCGCGCGTGCGAGCCGTTCGTGGCTCAGGTTGAGCGCGATCTCTGTTGTCGTTGTCGGCGGCGTCAGTCGTGGCTGATATTCGGCGCGCTCGATGGATTCATCGTCGAGCCGCCACGCGTCGTCGGGGATTCTGTCCGCTTCCGTCATCGATGCTCTCTGCTCTTGCTTTTTCGCTATTGCCGGGACTGCGCGTTGTCAACGCCGGCGCGCCGAAAATTAATGCGTCCGAAACCCGATTTACCCTTGAGCGAATTCGCAGCGCGGCTATGCTGGAAGTTTCGGGTCATTCGAAAATGTTCGGCAGCGAAATAAATTTTCGACGCGTTCTCAGCAGCACGCTCTCGTTCCTCGCGCTGGCCGCGATCGTCGCACTGTTCTTCGCCTATCGCAGCCACGCGCAACATCTCATTCCGCACAACGTTCCCGCCTCGCTCGCCCATCTCCCATACTATGCGTTCTGCTCGTTTTACCGGATGCTCGCCGCGTACGTCATCGCGCTGATTTTCTCGATCATCTACGGGATGGCGGCGGCGCGCGGCGGACTCTACGAGCGCATCCTGATTCCCGCGATCGACATCGCGCAATCGGTGCCGGTGGTCGGTTTTTTTCCCGCCGCGGTTTATTTTTTCGTCGCGCTCACGAACGGCAGCCGCCTCGGCGTCGAGATGGCCGCCGTTTTTCTGATCTTCACCAGCCAGGCGTGGAACATGGCGCTGGGCGTTTACGAAGCGGTCAAAACGATTCCCGAGGATTCCAAAGACGCGATTGAGTCGTTCGGCGGGCGCGGATGGCTCAAGTTCAAGCGCCTGCTGCTGCCGGCCAGCGTGCCGAAGCTGGTGTACAACTCGATCCTGTCGTGGGTCGCGGGCTGGTACTTCCTCATCGCGTGTGAAATCATCGCGGCCGGTCCCGCCACTTACCGGCTGCCGGGGCTGGGCAGTTTCCTATGGGAGGCCGCCGAGAAGGGACGCAACTTCGATCTCGCCGCCGGCCTCCTTACCCTGTTCGCGATTATCGTGTTGATGGACATGTTGGTGTGGCAGCCGCTGTCCACCTGGGCGGAAAAGTTCAAGTACGAATTTGCGGCGTCTTCAGGCGCCGTGCAGTCGCTCGGAATGTTCGACGCGTTGTCGGGCGTCGGCCCGGCGGTCACGCGCGCGCTGCGCTTGATCCTGGTGCCTCCGATCAGGCTCATTGGCCGCGCGCTCGACGCCTTACCGCGCGGCCCGCAGCTCACGCTCGAACAAAGCAAGCGCGTGAGCGCGATCGTGCGAACGCTGGTGATCGGCTCAATCGTGATCTTCACCGCGTGGGCATTGGCCCGCGGCTTCGTTGCGTTGATCAGAACGCTCTCGCAGCCGTGGCCGTCCGACGCGAAACTAATTCCCAAAGCAATCGTCTTCTCGACCATTCGTATGACGATCGCCTACGCGATCTCGCTGGCCTGGACGGTGCCGTGCGCGCTGGCCGCCAGCGAGAATCCGCGCTTTAACCGAATCCTGTCGCCGATTGCAGAAATTGTCGGCTCGATGCCCGCGACAGCGCTGTTCCCGATCATCGTTGCCGCCTTCATCGAGTTTACCGGCGGTATGAATGTCGCATCGATCGTGCTGATCCTCACCGGCATGCAGTGGTACCTGTTGTTCAACCTGCTTGCCGGGGTCAACCAGGTGCCCGAGGACTTAAAGGAAGCTGCGCGCGCGTTCGGCCTCACGCGCCTCGCGCGATGGCGCAAGCTGATTCTGCCGGCAGTCACGCCGTCGCTGATCACCGGCAGCATCACCGCATGGGGGGGAGGATGGAACGCGCTGATCCTCTCCGAATACTTCGTCTACAAAAATCAAACTCATCAAGTGCTCGGAATCGGCGCGCTGCTGGAGGCTGCCACCTACAGTAAAACCGGCAACGGCGTGATGATCCTGCTGAGCCTCTTATCAATGATAGCAGTAGTGCTACTGTTGAACCGCCTGATGTGGCGGCACTTGTACAACCTTGCCACGGAGCGCTACAGGCTGGACTACTGACGCGTCCCGACTATGAGCGATTCGGACTCACCTGACCCATGGCCTTCCTCGAGCTCAAAAACATCTCGAAAAATTTCGCCCACGCCAAGGGCATGCTGCAGGTGCTCGAGGGCATCACCTTCGACGTCGAGGAAGGCGAGTTCGTCGCGATCGTCGGCCCCTCGGGATGCGGCAAATCAACGCTGCTGCGCATCATCAACGGCATCGTGCCTATGACTTCGGGACAGGTGTTATACCGCGAGCGCCAGGTCGACGGGATCAATCTCGAATGCGCGCTCGTGTTCCAGTCGTTCGCGCTGCTGCCATGGCTGTCGGTCAAGGCCAACGTCGAGCTTGGCCTCGAAGCGCAAGGATTGCCGCCGGCCGAGCGCGAAAAGCGCGCCGGCTTTTACATCGACAAGGTCGGGCTCGACGGCTTCGAGGAGGCCTATCCGCGCGAGCTGTCCGGCGGGATGAAGCAGCGCGTCGGTTTCGCGCGGGCGCTCGCGGTCGAGCCCAAGGTGCTCCTGATGGACGAGCCGTTCTCCGCGCTCGACGCCCTGACCGCGATCACGCTGCGCGAGGAGTTGCTCGACATCTGGCAGTCGCCCGACATGCCCGTGAAAACTATTGTCCACGTTACCCACATCATCGAAGAGGCAATCGAGCTCGCCGATCGCATCATCGTGATGGCGGCAGGGCCCGGGCGCATCGTCAAGGATCTCAAGGTCGAGCTGCCAAGACCGCGCGACCGGCGCGCCGAAGCCTTCAACGCGCTGACCGACAAGGTCTTCTCGTTGATCGAGGAGCGTGGCTGATGGCTCCTGCGACCATAGCTCCGCTGCCTGATTGCGGGCTGACTCTCGTTTTCGGCCTGCTCGAATTGCTCGAGGATCGCGGCGGCCGCGAGGACGGTTACAAAATCGCGCGCGATCTCAATTTCAAATTCAGCGATTTGCTCAAGGTGATGAAAGCCGGGGAAATCCTCGGCCTCGTTTCGACTCCGGCCGGCGATGTCGTGCTCGAGCCGCTCGGCAAGAAATTTCTCGAAGCGAAGATCAACGAACGCAAGCTGATGGTGCGCGAGCAGTTGAAGAAGCACAGCCTGTTCAGCTACTTCATCCGCCTCCTTCGCGGCCAGGAGGAAAAGTCTCTTACCAGGGAAGTCGCGCTCACGCACCTCGCGATGTTGCTGCCGAGCGAAAAACCCGAGCGACAATTTCAGACGATGGTGAACTGGGGGCGCTACGCCGAGCTGTTCGGCTATAACAAGGACGAGGACCGCTTCTATCTCGACAACGAATAGGCGCCCGGCGCGCGCGCCACACAGGAGAAATCGCTATGGCTACCGATGCTGAAAAAGTCGTGACCGAATTCTGCAACGCATGGCCGCGCAAGAACGTCGACGAGCTGCTCGCCTTCTTCACCGACGACGCCGTCTATCACAACATCCCGCTCGAACCCGCCAAAGGTAAGGCCGCCATCCGCGGCGTGATCAACACCTTCCTGCCGATGGCCAAGTCGCTGCACTTCAAAGTCCTGAAGACTGCCAGCAACGGCAATGTCGTATTCAATGAACGCGTCGACGTCTTCGACCTCGGCAACGGCAAAACCATCTCGCTGCCGGTAGCCGGCGTGTTCGAAGTAACCGGCTCAAAGATCAGCGCCTGGCGCGACTACTTCGACATGGCGATGTACACCAGGCAGATGGCGTAGTCTTTTTATCTTGTCCCCTTGCCGCGCGCGCACGGTTAGGTTCCTAAAGCGCAACTAGCAAAGGCAGCAGGTATGGATTTTGGACTAAGCGAAGAACAACGGGAGCTCAAGGAAAGCGCGCGCGAATTTCTCAGCGGCGAATGCCCGACCACGTTCGTGCGAAAGGTAATGGCCACCGACGACGGCTATCCGCGCGAACTCTACGCGCACATCGCGAAGCTCGGATGGACCGGCCTCATCGTCCCCGAGAAATTCGGCGGCGCCGGACTCGGGATGCTCGACATGGCGATGATCCTCGAAGAGGGCGGCTACGCTGCGATGCCGGGGCCGTTCCTGTTTTCGTCGGCGCTCGCAGCCGGCGCGCTGAAACTCGGCGGCTCCGAGCAGCTCAACTCGAAATGGCTCGCAGCAATTGCCGAGGGCAACGCGATCGGCACAGTCGCGGTGGTCGAGAGTGCCGGCAGTATCGACCCTCGCGACATCAAGGCCGTAGCTACGAAAGAGGGCGCAGGATGGCGTCTCAACGGCGCCAAGATGTTCGTGCCATACGGCAACGTCGCCGACTTCATTGTAGTCGCCGCCAAAAACGATGCTGGCGAAATGTGCTTGTTCGTCGTTGAAACGAAATCGCCGGGCGTGACGATCCGATCGCTCAAGAATCTGGATCTGACGCGCCGCGTCTCGAGCGTCGAGCTCAAGCGCGCTCCCGCTGAGCAACTCAGTGGCGGACCCGATCTCTTCGCGAAACTGATCGACGTTGCCGCCGTTGCCGTCGCTGCCGACTCGCTCGGCGGCACCGAGCGCGCGCTCGAAATGGCGGTCGATTACTCGAAAGTCCGCGAGCAGTTCGGCAAGCCGATTGGATCGTTCCAGGCGCTCAAGCACGCCGCCGCGGAAATTGTCGCCGACGTCGAGCCCGCGCGCGCGATGCTCTGGTACGCCGCCTACGCGCAGGACACCGGCGCCGCCGACGCGTCGCGCACGGCTGCGATGGCAAAGGCGCGCCTGTGCGACATCTACAGCCGCGGCACCGACCGCGCGGTCCTCATGCACGGCGGAATCGGTTTCACCTGGGAGCACGACATGCATCTGTGGTTCAAACGCGCGCGCTTCAACGAGTCCTGCTTCGGTTCGCCCGCGTTCCATCGCGAGCGTGTCGCTACGCTCGGCGCGTATTGAGGCACGCTCGGTGAAGTTCGATATCTTCTACCAGCTTCCCGAAGCCGCCAATCAGATCACCACCGAGCGCTATCGCGAGCTGATCGCCGAGGCGGCAGAGGCGGACAGACTCGGCTTCAACACGGTGTGGCTCGCCGAGGTGCATTTTGCGCCGCGATTTTCCGTGATGCCGACGCCGCTGCTGCTCCTCGCCGCGATAGCAGAGCGCACGGCGAACATTCGCCTCGGCATGGCGGTCAACCTGATGCCGCTGCATCATCCGATCCGGCTGGCCGAGGAGGTCGCCACGCTCGACGTGCTGAGCGGCGGCCGCGTCGAGTTCGGCGCCGGGCGCGGCGCGTTCCCGCTCAACTATCGCGGCTATGGCGTCGAAATGGCGAATAGCCGCGCGCTGTTCGAGGACGGCCTCGAAACGATCAAGGCGGCCTGGACGCAGAAGCGCGTGGACGGAGTGGAGGTGGTTCCCAAGCCGATTCAGCGGCCTCATCCGCCGCTTCGGCTGGCCGCCAACAGCGCCGACACTTTCAACTTCGCCGGCGCGAATCGTTATCCAATCTTCGCCGGCGGCCCGGTGAATCCAATTCCCGTGCTTGCCGAGAGGCTCAAGATTTACGACAACGCACTCAAGGACGCGGGACACGAGCGTCCCGACGATTGGCTGGCCGCCGCGCTGATGGTGTTCGTCGGACGCGACCGCGCTCAGGTGCGAGCCATGATCGAGCCGAGCTTGCGCAACTACTTCGACGCGGTCAGCGAAATCATCGAGCCCGAAAGCCTCGCCGCCGGCCATCAGGCGGAATTCCAGAAAGTCCGCAACCGCCTGCGCACGATCGACTACTCGACCGTCGATTCAATCATGGGGATTTTCGGCGACCCCGAATACTGCATCGACCGCATCGCGCAACTGAAAGAGCAATTCGGTTTCTCGCGCCTGGTGTGCTGGTTCGAGATTGGCGGAATCAGCGGCCATCAGAACGTGTTGTCCGCGATGCGCCTGTTCGCGGATCGCGTGATGCCCAAGTTTCAATGATGCGGCGTTTCTGACGACATCCTCACCGCGCGCAGGATGTCGGTTTTCGTGATGATTCCTTGCAGAGCACCGGCGTCGTCCGTCACCAACAGCATTTGCGCGCCCCGCTCGCGCACCAGCAGCCGCAGCGCCTCGCTCAAGTCGCAGTCGTCCATCACGCGAATCGCGTTGCGGTCGGCGAATTCGCCGACGGTGATTTTGTCCCAATCCTCGGGCGCGACTCGGCTGAGATCGGATACCGAAATTGTCCCCGCTACTTTGTCAGCGGCATACACCGGAAAAATCGTGTGACGGTGATGGGCCGCGACGCTCGCGACGAATTCGCGAATAGTCGAGCTCGCCTGCACGGAGATCACGTGCCGCTGCATCACGTCGCGCGCCGACATCCCGGATAGCTCCGCGAGTTTGGCGGTCTCGTGAAGATGCTGGTCGCCCGAGACCGACGCCTCGCCGGAGATTGCGTACGCGACCGCTGCGCCGATGAGACTCGGGATGATGTACGAATGGCCGCCGGTGGTCTCCGCGACGAAGACCACCGCGGTAAGCGGAGTTTTGTAGCCGGCCGCGATGAACGCCGCCATCCCGACGGCGGCATAGAGATCGTGCGTCGGCGCGTGAACTACAGATTGCGCGTAAGCGTTGCCAAGAGCGCCGCCGACGAGCAGCAACGGCACGAACATCGCGCTGACTCCTCCCGAGCCCAGTGAGAAGATCGTCGCTAGCAGCTTCAACGCGGCGAACACCAGCAGCACCTCGGTCGGAATCGGGTGCTTGAGCACGTAGCGCACGGCTTCATAGTTGGGGCCGATCGGAATGAGCGGCCCGTCGTAAATTGTCACGAACGCGAGGCCGCACAGCGCGGTGCCGAGTCCGCCGATCGTCAGCTTCAGCCAGTGCGGTATCCGTGCGCTTTTGGAGAACACACGCACGCGGCGAAAAGTGATGTCGAAGACGATTGCGATTAGCCCGATGCCGGCGCCGAGCAGCGCCGACCACCAAATGTCGCGCGCCCTGAAGCTGGTGCTGCCCGCGAAACCGAACAACGGCTGCGCGCCGACGATCGATACCAGCGTCGCGTACGCGACTACCGACGCGACCAGCGACGGCAGCAGCGCTTCGTGCGCGAGGTCGTCTTTATACGGCATCTCGAGCGCGAACACGATGCCGGTGAGCGGGGCGCGGAATACCGCGGACATGCCGGCCGCAGCGCCGCTGATCAACATGATGCGGCGGTCGCGCGCCTCGAGCCCGAAACGTCGCAGCTTGGTCCATAGCCACGATCCGATCGCGCCGCCGCTGTAGATGCTCGGTCCTTCGAGCGCTGCGCTGCCTCCCGAGGCGACTGTTGTCACCGCGGCCAGCAGCTTCCACCAGAATGGACCTATATCGATGTCGCCCTGATGCTCGTGGTACGAGCGGATGATCTCCTCGGTCGAATGCTCGTCGGGGTCGGGCGTGCAGAACTGCATTATCAGGCCCGTCACGAAGAAGCCGGCGACAAGCCCGACCACGATTGCCCAATGATGGTTAAGGTAGTAGGGAAGTAGTGCAGCCCAGATTACGTCCAGCACCAGCACGGCGATTCCGGTGATCACGAGGCCGGCCAGAACGCCGATGATAGGCGCGACCAGCAGCCATTTCTGGATGTCGCGCGAGTACGTCGCCGTCAGGTCTTCATTGACCAGAGCCGTGTACTTTCGCAATAGAGGATGTTTGAAGAGTCTTGAATCCCGGAAGTAGGCCAAGATTCCCAATGACGCGATCCTTTCCCGGCCCGAAGTAGGCTCGGCAAGTCAATTTGTAGTCCCAATGATTGAGACTATGTATCTGGGTGGCACAGTGGCCGCAACGAGTGTAGCAGATTTGCCACAAGCAAACGGTTGCGCGACATTGACTGAATCGACGGCTCAGGGTCAGGGTGCCGGGATGGAAGCGATATTCAACGTCCAAATCGGGGATTGGCGGGTCTTTGAGGGTTTCAATTGCTTCTGCAACATCATATGTCGACTAGGCACACTGTTCCTCGTCAAATCGCGACGTGAACCTACGGTTAAGAGAAATGGCACGGCAATTGGATCATAGTTAAGAGGATTTCACCCGGTTTCGAGCAGCAAGTTTGACCGAAATGTGCTAAAAACCGGCCTGCTCCGGTTTTCGCCAGGTGATGGGGGACTATGAGCGAACAAGAAAAAGAGAAAGAACAAGAGAAGGATCTGACCACGATCAATCCCGCGGTCAGGATATTTCTCGTTGAAGACAATCCGGACCACGTTTTTATCGCGCTCACTGTCGTCAGGCAGGTGCTCGGCGACGATATCGAATTGGTGCACGCGTCGAATGCCGACGAGGCGATGCTGATGATCGCGCAGTTCACAGAGCAAGACCGCCCGGATTTGTTCCTGGTGGATTTGCGGCTGCCTGACAACGGCGGCTTCTCCGTGTTGCAGGCGGCGCGCGCGAACGAGTCGCTGGCGGCGGTGCCGATGTTCGTGATCACCAGCTCGCTCTACGACCGCGATATCGCGGAGAGCTACCAACTTGGAGCGTCCGCCGTTCTATGCAAACCACTCTCGCGCGCCAAACTGCGCGACGAGCTGGTGCGCGTCGGCGCGCTGCCGATGTCGCAGCGTCCGACCGACCCCGCATATCGCCACTAGTCATACTCGGATCGCATAACATCTGCGGGCCGTGAGTTGTACGAACTCATGGCCCGCTTGATTTTGCAGGCTTGACGCTCGCGCCCGCAAAATAGGATTCTCGCTGACAATTGGAAACTGAAAGTCTGCGCCGTGGCGGACTGCTTTACGATGCGGCGAAAATCATCGCACAGGAGTTGCCGTGAAACCCTACACATTCGAGCATAGCGACGCGCTGATGGAGCGCGCCAGGAAAGTTGTTCCCGGTGGAATCTACGGTCATCAGACGCCGCTCGTTCTTACCAAGGGCGCGTACCCGTCGTTCTTCGCCCGCGGCGAGGGCTCGCACATCTGGGACGTCGATGGCAACGAGTACATCGACTACATGTGCTCGTATGGCCCGATAGTGCTCGGCCATCGGCATCCCAAGGTCGAGGAAGCCGCGCGCCGCCAGATGGACCTCGGCAACTGCTTCAACGCGCCGGGCCCGGTGTGGGTCGATCTCGCGGAGCATCTCGTGTCGATCACGCCGTTCGCCGATTGGACGGTGTTCGCGAAAAACGGCTCCGACGTATGCACCTGGGCGACCGAGGTCGCGCGTCATGCGACCGGCCGGCCGAAAATCGCGATGTGCGCGGGCGCCTATCACGGCACCCATGCGTGGTGCACGCCTGCGCCTTCCGGAGTGACGCCGGAAGATCGCGTCAACGTAGTCTATTTCCGCTTCAACGATCTCGAGAGCCTCCGCCGCGCGGTCGAGGAAAACAGCGGCAAGGTCGCGGGTGTGATCGTGTCGCCGTTCAAGCACGACGCCGGTCATGACTCGGAGCTGCCGGTCGAAGGATTTCTCGCGGGCGTGCGAAAAATTTGCGACGACAACGGTATCGTCCTGATCCTCGACGACGTTCGCGCCGGCTTCCGCCTGCACATGGGCGGCTCCGGCGAGTTGTTCGGCATGCGCCCCGACCTCGCGACTTACTGCAAGGCTATCGCCAACGGCTACCCGCTCGCCGCATGCCTTGGGCGCGACAGCCTCAAGCAGGCGGCGCAGGAAGTTTTCTTCACGGGATCGTACTTCACCAGCGCAGTGCCGATGGCGGCGAGCCTGGCGAACTTGAAGGAGCTGCAGGCGAGCGGCGCAATCGAGAGGATGCGCGCGACGGGCGAGAAGCTGCGCACGGGGCTGCTCGCGCAGGCGCGCGGGGCCGGAATCGAGGTGACGTACTCCGGGCCGCCGGCGCTGCCCTACATGTCGTTCAAGGCCGACGCCGGTCGTTTCGATCGCGCCAAGGTTTTCGCCGGCGCATGCTCGCGCAGCGGAGTGTACTTCGCGCCGCGCCACAACTGGTTCATCTCGGCCGCGCACACCGATCGCGACCTCGAGCAGACCCTGAACGTCACCGAGCAGGCATTCGCCGCCGTGCGCAAACAGTTCGGCGCGTAAATTACTCGCCGCTCAGGAATCGGTAAACGAGTTTCTGGAAGTGCTGGATGCCGCGTTCGCGCGACAGCATCAGCTGCCCGTGCTCTATAGCGCCCGAGCGCAGCCCGCGCTGCACCGATTCGCACAGCACGACGTCCTCGCGGGTTACCAGATCGCTGAATTCTACATAGTCGCGCATTTGTTCGTCGCTCAGGTGGTCGGCGAAGAAGTAGTCAACGACCTGCCGTGAGTGGCCCGCGTCGATTGGGACCGCGGAAATTACCTGCATGCTC
Source organism: uncultured delta proteobacterium (assembly GCA_963805315.1). Taxonomy (GTDB): domain Bacteria; phylum Desulfobacterota; class Binatia; order Binatales; family Binataceae; genus Binatus. Next base: position 242,626 of record CAWDTQ010000002.1, on the reverse strand, counting down.
GGCGGATTGCCCGACAGCGAGAACATGACGTTGGGCCATAGCGTCGCGTAGGTCACGCCGCGGCCGGGCGATTTCAGCATTGGGCCGTAGTAGGTCGAGTAGTACTCGTGGTCGGTGTCGACGCGATAGCTGTCGGTGTCGATCACCTGTGAAAACTTCGGATGCGCGATCGGGCAGTGATAGCACTCGTTGAAATTCTCGACGACGATTTTCCAGTTCGACGCCAGCTCGTAAGTGTCCCGCCGCAGCATCCGCATCTGCCCGAGATCGATTCCCGCGCGCTCGAAAATCGCCGGCAATTCGCCGATCACGTCGCGCAATGAGCTGGCGGCCGGAGCAGGGTTGACGAAAATCAGCGGCCCCCAGGTCTCGACCGCGAACGGCGCGAGCGAAAGGGTCTCCTTGGCGAACGCGCGCTGTTCATTTTCGCGCGGCGCAGTGCGGAGCGTGCCGTCCAGGTTGTAGGTCCATCCGTGATAGTGGCACTGCAGCGTCTTGCGATTGCCCGCGCATTCGAGGACGACCTCGCTCCCGCGATGACGGCATACGTTGGCGAACGCGCGAATCGCTCCGCCGGCGTCTCGAACGATCACGACCGGCAGGTCGCCCAGATTCGTCGTGAAGAAATCGCCCGCGTCTTTCACCTGTCCGGTATGTCCCACGTATTGCCACGTGCGATGGAAGATGCGCTCCTTCTCGGCCTGAAAGACGCCGGGCTCGACGTACCATCGCGCAGGCAGCGTATCGCCGCGCTCCAGCGCGCTCGCGATAGCAGGGTCGGCGTATCTATTCGATGCCGTAATCACTCGCTCACTCACTCAGAATCTGATCTTACTCCTGAATTGCTCGACAGACTTCATTGACCATGTCTGGCAACTGCCTGGTTCCATCGAGACGCAGGACGCGGCATGGTAGCGTCGCGAGCCATGCCTGATGCCGTGCGAGATTGCGGCCTTCGCGCGTGCCGTCATCGTAGTGCGACGCCCACTCGATGAATTCTTCCACCTCTTTGTGCATCGAGCCGCCAGCAACCGCATCGAGACCAAAGCGACGAGACTCGCGTTCGCGCAAGCGTTGCAGGCGAATCGTGGTGGGCGCGTACACGAATACCACCAGATCAAGGAACGGAATTATTGGATCGCCCCAGCCATCGAGCGAGCCGCTCAACACCCAATCCGGCCTCTCCAGGAACACCTCGTGCATCAGGCGGAGACGATCTGCGACCTCGCGCTGCGCGCGGTACGGCGGCGTCGTCGGCAGCCAGAAGTAGTCATCGGTATCATGATGTGGAACTGCCAGCGAATCGGCGAGCGCGCGCCCAAGGCTTGTGACACCCGCGCCCGAAGCTCCCGTGATGTGAACGCGGCAGGTCTTCATCGTGGGAATCCGACTCCTGCCTCGCCCGTCATTTAGTTGTAGTTGATCACACGCGTTCCAGCACGATCACCGGAATCTGACGGGTCGTGGCCTTCTGGTACTCGTTGAACGCCGGCATCAGCTTGGCCTGGGCGTCGAACAGTCGCTGGCGTTCGGGGTTGGTGGTGATAGTGGCCTTGGCCTGGAATTTTTCCTTGCCGACCTCGAGCGTCGTCATCGGATGGGCCTTCAGGTTGTGGAACCACGCCGGATGTTTCGGAAATCCACCCTTCGACGCGATTATCACGATTCGATTGCCGTCCTTCGTGTACACCAGCGGCGTGGTGAAGGGCTTGCCGCTCTTGGCGCCAGTCGTTGTCAGCAGCAGCAAGGGCGCGTTCACGAACGGCCCGCTCACAGCCTTGCCGTCGTTGGCGCGAAACTCTTTGATCAGGTTCTGGTTGAATTCGTGCACTGCCTTCTCGTTGAATTCCGCCATCGTGTTCTCCTTTTTTCAGTGAATCCTTTCTCGCAAACGATCTAAATCTCGGGCCATTTGTTGTTCCAGGGGCGTGCTTGCTCGTATGCGTACGACGCTTGCAGCACAAGGTCTTCGCGATGACGCTCGGCCACGATTTGCAATCCGCATGGAAGTCCGGAGTCGGTTAATCCCGCGCGCACCGACGCCCCGGGATGCCCGCTCAGATTGAAAGGATAAGTGAAGACCACGGCGTTCAGCGGTTCCTTGAGCGGCTGACCGTTGATCTCGGTCGGCATCGGGCCCTTCGCCGGAAATGCCTCGGTCGGAAGCACCGGACACAGCAGCAGGTCGAAGCGCTCGAACACGCGCTGGCACCAATCGTTGAACTCGCGGCGGCGACGATACGCGACGCCCATATGCTTCCATGTGACGCGCGGCGCGCCTTCGGTGCCGGTCGCGAACGCGCGCCCGAAACTGTCGCGATCCTTCTCGAGCCACTCATACAGCATCGCGTAGCCCTGCCCCGCGCCGACTTGCATCCAGGCGCGGCCCGTGTCGGGGACGGGATCGTCGATCGTAGTCACGCTATGGCCGAGGTCCTTGAATACGGCGGCGGCCTTTGCGATTTCGCGCGCCACGTCGTGCTGCACGAGATGGCCGAAGTCAGGATGAAACGCGATGCGAAGTTTTTTAGGCAGCCCCTCGAGAATCGACGCGTAGGAAAAGCCGGGATGCGGCAGCGAGTCGGGATCGGCCGGGTGATAGCCGACGACCGCGTCCATGAAGATCGCGGCGTCGCGCACGGTGCGCGTGATGGGTCCGTGCACGGAGGTGTCGTTCCATTGTTGCATCCCGAGCGTCGGGTCGTTTGGAACCCTGCCGTAGTTCGGCTTCAGCCCGTAGCATCCCGTGTAGCAAGCCGGTATTCGCACCGAGCCGCCCCCGTCCGAGCCGGTTGAAATCGGCACGACGCCGCCGGCGATTGCCGCCGACGTGCCGCCCGACGAACCGCCGGGAGTGCGCTCGAGATTCCACGGATTGCGGGTGACGCCGAACAGCAGGTTCTTGGTGAGTGCGGTGTAGCCGAACTCGGGCGCATTGGTCTTGCCGATCACGATCGCGCCCGCGGCTTTGAGGCGCGCGACCTGAATCGAATCCGCCTTGGGCATGTTGTCCTTGAACGCCTTCGAGCCGTACGTGGTCCGCAGGCCGACGGTGTCCTCGAGTTCCTTGACGCCGAGCGGCAACCCGGCCAGCGCTCCGACTTCTTCGTTTCGTTGCCGCGCGATCTTCTCGTCGAGCGCGCGCGCCTCAGCCATCGCGGCGTCGGCGCGCAGCTGACAGAACGCATTGATCTTTGAGTTGGTCGCCTCGATTCGCCTGATCGTCAGGTCCATCAATTCGCTGGGCTTGAGTTCACGCTTGCGAATCATGGCAGCAAGTTCATGAGCCGGCTTCCAATAGAGTTCGGTCATCGCGGATACCTCCGAGACTAATCACCTGCGCGGTGAGCGGCAGGGGTGACCCCTGCACCCAGTGAGAAGACGCGAAATCCGCGCAGCGCGGCTTTCGCGAAGGGTTTATGTGAGAAACTGCGCTCCCATGGATTTCTGCCCCATTCTGTCGGACAGAAGTTACTACGATGAGGGCGGAGTTATAAAGCGAAAATGGATTGTCGTTCTGGTCATTCTGAGCCGTCGCGGCGAAGGTTTTAATCCCCTCCCACGTTCGTCGGGGGAGGGTTAGGGTGGGGGACGTTTTCGCGGCGCGATTGTCTGTTGCGCCGCGGATTCCGCTGAAGCGAACCGTCCGACGGCAGGGTATTCGTGAGGCATTCGCCCAAGCCGAGGGTGCTTTGTGGAAGCCGGAAAACGTCGACAGCGGGCACTTTATACTACCTATTGGGGTCCGAGGAGAGGACACCACTATCGGTGGGTTCGTTCCGTCAAATTTGAAATTTCGAAATCGAAGTCCGGCCGACGCAGCGGTCACGGCTGCGGCGACTGGGGCGCGGGCGTCATTTGCGGCCCAATCGAGTGAAGCGAGTGTACACAAGAAGTGTGGTCCATGGTGAGGATGATAGCACATTGTGGATGACCCTGGCAGGCGGAGCGGTCGGCTTTGACAGCTCTTGGTATGCGCCCGAAGTTGTCAGTCATCCTGACGATGCGAGCGAAGGCGAGTTGAGGAAGGATCTGGACAGCTTCGCGCCACGCGAAGCCGGTTCCGGTTCTGGGTCGCCCGCGTGGCGGGCATCCTTGTTTCGCTCCGCTCGCGAGCAAATCTATGCAAATCTCAACCCCTCACCAAGGGAGTAACAGGTCACATGGAGAAGATGCATTTTACGCGGATGGATCAGGGCAGCGACGACGATTTTCAGATCCTCAAGCGTGTGCACGAGACGAATCTCGCCGAGCTGCCGGATCGGCTGATCGCGATGGTCAACGACTTGTCCGCCGACCAGGCCTACAACCTCAACCGGCGCGGCCACAGCCTCCAGGCGGCGACGCGTGCATTGCGCGACGGCGCCGACGAGGAGCTGATCGTCTGCGCGTTGTTGCACGATATCGGTGAGACGCTGGGGCCGATGAATCACGGCGAGGTGGCGGCGTCGATCCTGCGGCCGTTCATCTCGGATAATCGCTACAACATGCTCAAGTATCACGGGCTGTTTCAGACGTACTTCTATGCGCGCCATCTGGGGCTCGATCCGAACGCGCGTGAGCAGTTCAGGAACGAGCCGTGGTATCAGATGACGGTGGATTTCTGCGCGAAGTACGACGAGGTGTCGTTCGACCCGGCGTATCCGAATGAGCCGGTCGCGACGTTCGTCCCAATGGTGCATCGAGTGCTGAACAAACCTTGGGTGCCGCCGTCGAAGGCGGTGTGATCGCGTGATCGCGCTGAAGCAGCAGGACGGATCAAATCACCTGCGCGGTGAGCGGCAGGGTGACCCCTGCACCCTGTGAAGACGCGAAATCCTCGCAGCGCGGCTTTCGCGAAGGGTTTCTGTTAGAACGCGCTCTTCTTCCCTCCCACGTTCGTCGGGGGAGGGTCAGGGTGGGGGACCGTTTGCGGCGCAATTGGCTGTTGCGCCGCACAGTGGACGCTGCTTTCTGATTGGTGTACAAATATGCACAGGGGCGACTGTGGAATTTGAGTGGGATCCAAACAAGGCCGCGAGCAATCTGCCGAAAGCATCGAGTCCGCTTCGCCGAAGCGGTGACGGTCTTCGAGGATGCGATTCGATGACTGCTATTGATACCGGACGACGAGTCGGACGTACCGGAGCAGTTTCTGATTGCACGCGATCGGACGAACTTTCAGGCTCGACGACGGAAGAGTGCTAGTCGTGGTCTACACGGCTCGCGTCGGCCGGATCAGAATCATCTCCGCCCGCAAGGCCACGCGAAAAGAGCGGGCTGAGTACGAGAGAAGAGGAAAATGAAAAGAGAATACGATTTTCGCAAGGCTCGCCGAGGGCCAGTGGTGCCGCCGACGCCGGGAAAGACCAGAGTCACGATACGTCTGGATAATGAAATCATCGAGCATTTTCTCGAAAAGGTGGATCGCGCCGGCGGCGGAAACTATCAGACTCTGATCAACGATGCGTTGCGGGAATACATCCAGGGCGCCCGCCTCGAAATTGTGGTGCGTCGAGCCGTGCGCAAGGAAGTGAAAGCCATGCGGGAAGACCAGCTCAAGAGCGCGTAGTTTGACACCCTAACAGACGTTAGATAGATTTTCTGGCAAGCCAGTGCGAAGCGTTTCGAAAAATTCTGCTGTGCGCGCGAGCGCCAAGGTCGTCGAGCTGCGGCGGCCTACCGATACGCGCGACCGCGTGCTGCAGGTGGCGCAGGCGTTGTTCGCCGAGCGCGGTTATCGCGGCACCAGTCTGCGCGACATCGCGAAGAGAATCGGAATCAAGGCGCCCTCGCTGTTGCATCATTTTCCGTCCAAGCAGCAGCTCTACCTCGCGGTGCTCGACAAGATGTTCGAGAGCCTGGAGGACGCGGCCAACGCGATCGCGTGGGGCCGCGAGAGCCGGCAGGAGCGGATGCGCCAGGCGATTGGCGACACGATAGATTTTATCGCGAGTCATCCCGACTTCGTGCGAATCATGTGGAAGGAGATGGCCGACGAAAGCGGAGTCGGGCGGCAAGTGCTCAAGCGGCGGCTGCCGCCGCTGTTTTCAACCGCGGTGAATTTTATTTTCCGCGGACAGCGCGACGGCGAGTTCCGCGCCGAAGTCGATCCGCTGCACTTCATGTGGAGCCTCAACTCGATCACGATTGGCTACTTCACGACCGCCGCGATGGTCCGGCGGCTGTGGAATATGAACCTGCTCGAACCGGCGATGATCGAGCGGCGCAAGCGCGAAGTGATCGACATGGTCGAGCGCACGCTGTTCACGACGGCATCAGCGCCGCGAGTGAGGATGTGATGTTCCGCAAAATGGTGTTGAAGAAACAGAACCCTAACCCCTGGCCCCTTCCCCAGAAGGAATGGGAAGGGGAAACCTGAGTAGGATCACCGTCCTACCCCCTCTTTCCAGGGTGGAAAGGGAATCGAAGGGAACGGTTGACTGATTTCGCAGCCCTATCCCAGCGAAAAGGAGATAGACCGAATCCGAAGGAGAAATCGCAGTTATGAAGTTGGGAACATTTTATGAGCATCAGCTGCCGCGTCCGTGGAAGGAGGGCTCGGAGCTGAAGCTGTTCCAGGACGCGCTCGACCAGGTCGAGCTCGCGGACCGGCTCGGCATCGACCACATGTGGGAAGTGGAGCATCACTTCCTCGAAGAATACGCGCATTCGTCAGCGCCGGAGATTTTTCTCGCGGCTGCCAGTCAGCGCACGAAGCAGATTCGGCTCGGTCACGGAATCGTGCTGCTGCCGCCGGGGTACAATCATCCGGCGCGCGTGGCGGAGCGAATCGCGACGCTCGATTTGGTGAGCGGCGGGCGCGTCGAGTTCGGCACCGGCGAATCGTCGGCGGAGCTCGAACTCGGCGGCTTTCGCATCCCGCGCGCCGACAAGCGCGACATGTGGCAGGAGTCGCTCGGCGCGATCGCGCGGATGTTCGTCGAGGATCCGTTTCTAGGGCACGAGGGCAAGTACTTCACGATGCCGGTGCGCAACGTGGTGCCGAAGCCGGTGCAGAAGCCGCATCCGCCGCTGTGGGTCGCATGCTCGCGGCGCGAAACGATTCACCTGGCGGCCAAGCTCGGAATCGGCGCGCTGACGTTCGCGTTCGTGTCGCCGGAAGAGGCGAAGCAGTGGGTCACGGACTATTACACGACGCTCGAGAATGAATGCGAGCCGATCGGATACGCCATCAACGCGAACATCGCGATCGTCACCGGCTTCATGTGCGACAACAACGCCGAGGCGGCGCACAAGATGGGCGAAGAAGGGCTGAAGTTTTTTTCGTACGCGCTCGGCCATCACTATGCATTCGGCCGGCACGAGCCGGGCAAGACCAACATCTGGAACAATTTCAAAACCAGCCCGATCACTTTGCCGGGCATGGACGGCACCAACTCGTGCGTCGGATCTCCCGACCAGATTCGCACGCGGCTGCGCGAATACGAGGAAGTCGGCGTCGACCAGGTCGTGTTCATCTCGCAGGCGGGCAACAACAAGCACGAGGACATCTGCTCGTCGCTCAACCTGTTCGCCGAAAAGGTGATGCCGGAGTTCAAGGAGCGCGAGGCAAAGCGCGCGCATCAGAAGGCCGAGCGAATCGCGCCGATCCTTGAAAAAGCGATGAAGCGGAAACCCGAGCCGAAAATTCCGAAGAGCGACGGACCCACCGTCGTGCAGGCCGGGATGCTCGTGTAGGGAGCGCGCGCAGCGCGCGAGTTAAGAGACCGGAACCGGCTTCGCGTGGCGCGAAGCTGTCCGAGGTCCTTCCTCCCCTCGCGTTGCTCGCATCGTCAGGATGACAGAAGGATGAGGCCGTCCCGAAGGGAACGGCCTTTTCATTTGTGCGCCGTCAGCCTTTGACCGGCGCTGTCGGCGCGGGTCCGACGCGGGTGAATTTCACGGGGAATCCGTGGCAGGATTTCGGATCGACGAGCTCTTCACGGAAATTGCTAGCGTCACTGACGATTATTCGCGCCTTCACCCATCGCGCCTGCTGAAATCCATAATCGGCGCAGATCTGATCGGCCTGCACGATGCCCGGCACGTTTTGATCGAGAGTTCCCTTCCACACGACATTGCCCGGCGGGATATTTTTGTTGCCGTCTACCAGAGTGGCGACGTAGTTGCGGCCGCGTAGCATCTGGTCGAGGCCGATAACCACTCGCAGCGGACCGCCGGGATAGGTGGCCATCCAGTTTCCGTTGAGCAGCCGCGCGACGTTCATCGGCGGCGGGGGCGGTTGCACGGGAGCGGGCGGCGGTACCGGCATCGAGGGTCCCGGCGATTGTTGGAACGACTGCGAATTGCAGGAAGCGGTCAGCGCATGCGAGCAGAATCGCCAGCGATGCAAGGGCGGCGGTCGAAGTCAGTGAGTGGCGGTCGATCCTCGGACGCGACATAGATTCCTCCAGCAAAACGGATGGCCAAGTATAGACTGCGCGGCGGCGCAGCACAGCAGATCCTGCGTGATGACTAAGTCTCATCACGCGGGTGCAGGGCACCCGGCCATTTCAATCACATGAGTTGGTATGCGCGCGCGACGTTTTCGCCGAGGATCGCGCGGCGTCCCGACTCCTTCATCGGCGCGATCATCCCCTTCAGCTCCTCGAGATAATTCCCGGGATGATCGGGATGCGGATAGTCAGTCGCCCAGAAGAACTTGTTTTCGCCGACAATCTGCATCATCGCCGCAATAGTACGTTCGTCGGGATCCGCCGAGATGTAACACTGCCGCTTGAAGTAGTACGATGGTTTCTCCTTGAGCCGGACGGTGGCGCCGAGCGTGGTGCCGTTGAAGATGGCGTCGCCGCGATCGAGGAAGTAGCCGATCCATCCGGCTTGCGACTCGAGCACTACCACGCGCAGTTTCGGAAAGCGGTCGAACACTCCCAATTGGAAGAACGTGCCGAAGGCGTGTTGCACGCCCTGGCCGGCGAACAGATCGAAATACCACGCGGCCCAGCCGAAGTTGTCGTAGCGATGGTGGATGCCGAAGCTGACGGGCTCGAAGGTCGGATGAATCGCGAGCGGGACGCCGAGATCCTGCGCGGCGGCGAAGACGGCGTCGTGGCGCGGGTCGCCGTGCGGAACGCGGGTGATGGTAAACGGACAGACGAATGCGCCTTTGCATCCGTCCTTGACCGCGCGCTCGAGTTCGCGCGCCGCTTCGGCGGGGTCGCCGAGCGATAGATGCGCGATCGGGATCAATCGTCCGCCGGAGTCGCGACAGAAATCCGCGATCCAGCGATTGTAGGCCCGGCAGTATGCGGCCGAGAGCTCGGCGTCGAAGAGTTCCGCTTCCCACAGCAGTCCGATGGTCGGATAGAGAATCGCTTTCTCCATCCCTTCCCGCTTGAGCAGCTCGAGCCGTTCCTTCATCACCATGGTTCCGAAGGCCGCGCCCTTCAGGTAGGTGTCCTCGGGCTTCGGCGCGAGCATCCGCACTTGTTCCGGCTTGACCTCGCCGCGGGTCGCGGTCTCGCGCAACTTCCTGGCGTCCTCGACCTTCTTGCCCATGCCGCCGAGCGAGCCGAGCAGGCCGGGCCGCGTCATCTTCGCGGGCTTGCGATCGATCTCGAGATATTCGAAGCCGTCGTCGCCGACGCGAATGCGCATCGCGCGGTCGCGATACCTGGGATCGATATATTTCTCCCAGAGGTCGGGCGGTTCGAGGATATGTCCGTCGCAATCGATAACAAGTTCTTCGCTCTTCATAGTACCCACTCCTGCATTACTCAGTAGTAAAATGAAATCGGGACTGAGTATTCAAAAGATTGCGAGCGGGTTGACCGGCGATGCGGTGCCGCGCTCGAGGATTAACGGCGCCATCGAGAACATGAACTCGTTGCGGCCGAGTCCGGCGCAGGCTGCCGACACCGCATCGAGGTCGGCGTTGTCGATCAGATGTATGCCCATCGCGACGAGCGTGCCGACGTGCACCGGCAACGGAACGCCGTCGTAGCCGCTGGGCACGACGTCGCTCACGGCGTCGCAGCCGAGGACGGCGACGCGCCGCTCGTGGAGCCACGGCAGACAGGCGGCGTCGAGGCCGGGCAGCCCGACCCGCATCGGATCCCATCCGCCTTTGACCTTGCGCATCGCGGCGCGGCCGGTGCGGACCAGCAGGACGTCGCCTTCTTCGACGTGAACGTGCTGCGCTTTTTCGGCGGCGTCGAGATCCTCCGGCAGGATCTTTTCTCGCGGCTCCATCCATTCGATTTTTTTGAGCCTCGGAATATCCAGCAGGACGCCGCGGCTGACGATGCCCGCGCGCGTGACGTCGATCGCGCATCGCTTTGCGCCCTGCGATCCGACCTCGGTCGCGTCGAAGCCGTTGTACATTTTATTCTGCCAGAACACGTGGCAGAGCGCATCGATATGAGTATTCGCCATTCCGTGCGGCGCGATCGCGAAGTAGTCACCGGCATAGGGCAGCGGCTGCTCGTGCGAGTCGGCGCCCGCCTGCACCATCAAGTGAGTAACGGGACTGGGATTGTCGGGCGCGGGGATGGTCGCGAGCGGCAGCGCCATCGAGACGCTCTCACCGGTCTGGACGAGGCGCGCGGCGGCGGCGCGTTTCTGATTGGTGATAAAATTCAGCGCGCCGCGCTGGTCGTCCTTGCCCCAGCGGCCCCAGTTGCTGAGCTTCTCGAACAATCCTTTCACGTCGGAAGGCGAAAGCTTTTGCGCCATGATAATCTCTCCCGCAGGTCAGGATGCGTTGGAAACCCGTATAGCACGCCATCCGGCGGACCTGTCAATTTGAACGATCGGTATGTCTGTCAGGAGCGGGAGTGGGTAACGACTACATCGAAGCGGCGCGCGTTTTTCACGAGATCACCAAGCATTCGTACACCAGCGTGCGTTCGTCGCCGCACTTCATGGACTGGGACATCAAGCCGATCCCGTACAAGATTTATCCCGGCGCCGCGTCGGTCGCGTTGCCGCGCGATCTGAGTCTTTCTTCGACGCCCACGCTGTCGGCGCTGTCGTCGTACGTGCCGGCGGATTTTTCCGCACCGATCGAGACAGCTGCGCTGACGCGAATCCTGTTTTGCGCTGACGGTTTGACGCGGCACAAGCGCGTGGGCGCCGACGACTATCATTTCCGCGCGGCGGCGTCGGCGGGCGCGCTCTATCCGATCGAGATTTACGTGGCGGCGGGCGAAGTGGAGGGCCTGGAGACGGGCCTTTACCATTTTTCACCGGCCGATTTGCGGATGGCCGGGCTGCGGCGCGGCGATTGGCGCGCTTACATTGCGGACGCCGCTGCGAAACGGCCTTCGATTCTGCGCGCGCGTGCGGTGATTGCGATGTCGGCGATTTACTGGCGCAGCGCATGGAAGTATCGCGCGCGGGCGTATCGCTATTGCTATTGGGACGCGGGAACGATCCTCGCGAATCTGCTGGCAGCGGCGGCGGCCGAGGAAATTTCCGCGGAAGTGATCACCGCATTCGAGGATCCGGCGCTCGAAGCGTTGCTCGGAATCGACGGCGAGCGCGAGGGCATGATTGCGCTGGTCGCGCTCGGCCGCACTGACCAATCGGCGGCGGCGTCGCCCGAACTCGCGGCGTTGGAGCTCGAATCGATCCCGCTATCATCGAAAGAGGTCGCGTACCCTGACCTCGTCAAGATGCATCGCGAGTCGCGGCTGGTCACGGCCGATGAGGTCGCTACGGTTTCCGGCTGCGAAGCTGGATTCGGCTCCGCCGCCGTCGAGCGCGAACGCGCTTCGCTTCGAAACTATCGCCTCCGAAGATTCCGCGGGGCTTGGCGAGACGATTCTCCGCCGCGGATCGTCGCGGGCGTTCGCGCAGGAAGCGATTACCGCCGAAGAACTCGCGACGATCATGGCCGCCTCGAGCGAGCATCCGCAGGCCGACTTTCCGCCGTTGACCGACACTTATCTAATCGTCAACGCGGCCGAAGGATTGGCGCCCGGGGCGTACTACTACAACCGGCCGGCGCGCGCGTTCGAGTTGCTGAAGGCGGGCAACTTCCGCGGCGAGGCCGGTTACCTGTGCCTCGAGCAGCCGCTGGGCATGGACTGCTCTGCCCTGGTCGTCTACATGGCCGACCTCGAGCGCGCGCTGGGCGCGTTGGGAAATCGCGGCTATGGCGACGCGCATCTCGAAGCGGGAATTCTTGGCGGCCGCGCCTACCTGGCCGCATACTCGCTCGGCCGCGGCGCGACAGGACTCACATTCTATGACGACGACACGACGAAATTTTTCGAGCCGCACGCCGCCGGAAAGAGTCCCTCTACTGATGGTGGCGCTTGGGATTCCGCGCTCGCAAAGGAAATCCTGAACGGCGCGCGCCTTTGTCCCGTGCTGGTGACTCGCTGATAGGCGGGTGCCTGTAGTTTGGGCAGGTGCATTGCATTTTTCACCAAGATTCATTCGATTTTGAAATGGCACTTTTCATGCTCTGTGCCTCCATACTCCCGCCCGTAACGGGAGCAACGCGTGCGCGCGGCGGACAACCACCTCCGCCGCGAATCGAAGGAGGCAAGAATGGCTGAAGAACAGAAAAAGATGGTGCCGACCCTCGGCTTGACCGGAGTCACGGTCAATGCGATGGCGCTCATCGCCCCGGGAGCATTCCTGTGGATTACTTTCGTCCAACAGGCGGGTTACGCGTTTCCGTCGGGGATGGCGATGTGGGCCGGAATTTTCGTGGCGCTGATGCTGGCGTACGCCACCGCGTTTGTCGTACTCGGAGCTCGCCAAACTCTATCCGGGTGCGGGTAGTTCGTACCTGTTTGCTGAGCAAGCTTTCCTGAGCAAGACGAAAGCCTTCAAGTTCGCGCGTGTGGCGAAGTTCGTAATCGGCTGGTCGTCGCATCTTTATTATTGGATGTATCCCGGCGTCATGGTCGCCACGATGGGCATCATGATCGGGTACATCGTCGGAACGATCGCGCCGGGTTCGATGAACGCAGGAATTCCCGGCCCGGTATTCATGGCGCTGATTGCGATAATCTTCGCGTACGCCGTGGCCTGGATCGCGTTCCGGGGCGTCAACGGTTCCACGATGGTCAATATCGCCATCAACGGAATCCAGATCGTAGCGCTGCTGTTTTTCTCGGCGCTCGCCATCGCCTACCGCGCCGCGCATCCCGCCGGCTCGTCGGGCCTGGGGCTCGATGCCAATGGCAACACGGTGGCCGCAGTATTGGGGCCTTACGCGATAGCCGGCGACCACCCGTCGCACGCCAGCGCGCTCTCGGTCATCCTGCCGCACAGGTTTGACTGGGTGATGCTGCAGGCGACGGTCGCGATCCTGCTGCTGGTCGGCTTCGAGTCGGTGACCTCACTCGGCGAGGAAGCGATCAATCCCAACAAGGACATCCCGCGCGGCGTTCTGCTGTCGCTGACGATCCAGGGGTTGTTCTGCTACCTGATCGAGTACTTCGCCGCCAACTATTTCCTGAACAGCGCCTACAGTCTGGCGGAGGCCAAAGGATCGGCGGCCCCGCTCGGCGACATGATGGTGATCATCGGCAACGCGCTGCTCGGTGGGCATGGCACGGCGTTCATGTTGATGGAAGCGCTGACGGTTTTCCTGGCGCTGATCGGCACCACGCTTGTCGTGCATCAACACCGGCGCGCGCGTGACCTATGCGATGGGACGCGACGAGGAAGTGCCCGAGCACTTCGGCATGCTGCACGGCGAAAACCTGACGCCGCATCGCGCAATTTGGGTGCTCGCGACCATCTCGGCAGTACTCGGCGCATACGCTGCGCTGTTCTACTTCGCCGGCGGCTCGGCGCCTGATGACAAAACAATTGCGACGCTGCCGCACAACATCTGGTACTCGCTCGGAATGAGCTCGAACGCGTCACTCTCGTCGCTGCCCAACGGGTTGCTGTTGGTCACGCTCACTTCGAACTTCGGAACCTTCCTGCTGTACGGGTTGACGAACATCGTGTGCATCGTCGCCTACTCGGAGCGTCATGAGTTCCATGGATTCAAGCACATGGTGGTGCCGGTGTTCGGCGCGGTCGCGAACTTCGCCTGCCTCGCGTTCTACATCATCGGACCGCTGGAGGGGCTCGGCAGCGTGAAGGAGCCGTTGATGGCGGTGGCAATATCTGCGATTTGGGGAATCTACGGCGGGATTTACTTCGTCCGCAATTCGAAGAGGAAGGGCAAAGAGACTATCCTCGTAACCAAGCCGGCTTGATCCCGAGCAAGCTGGTTTGGCGAATAAATCCGTGGGGCGAGCCGCGAGCGATCGCGGCCCGCCCCTGGCCATTTCAATAAACTTTGCGTCAGGTCGTCTTGCTGGGTACCGTGCCGGAAATGGATTCGTCGCCCTCCGCTCCTCCTTCAGTGGAGCAGGCATTCGAGCTGGCGCTGCTGTCTGACGTCGGAACGACGCGTCCTGATAATGAAGACTCGTGCGGGCATTTCATCGAGAGTCCCGACAGCGTGGTGTTCGCTGTCGCCGATGGCGTAGGCGGCTACGAAGGCGGGGAGATCGCCAGCCGCATGGCGATCGACATAACTCTTGAAGCATACCGCGAGAGCCCGCCGGAGTGGGGCGCGGCCAAACGTCTCTATCGCGCGATTACGCGCGCCAACATCGGGATTCACGACAAGGCACTGACCGTGCCCGAGCTCTCACGAATGGCGACCACGATGACGGCGGTCGCAGTGGAGAAGGGGATGCTGGCGGCGGTGCATATCGGAGACTGCCGGCTGCATCTGATCCGTCACAGCCAGATTTCGGTAGTCACCAAGGATCACACGATGGTCGGAGAGCGAGTGAGGATGGGCGTGATGACGGAGGCCAGCGCCAGGACTCATCCTGAGCGCGGGATGCTGCTGCGCAGCCTTGGCCGCGAGTTGATAGCGTCGATCGATCGGATCACGCTGCCGCTGATGGAGCGCGACCGCCTGATACTGTGCAGCGACGGACTTTACAATGTCCTTGACGCCAAGGAACTGGAATCGATTACCCGCGACGTCGACGCCGAGACGGCATGCCGCAACCTGGTCGACGCGGCCAACAATCGCGGCACGGCCGACAATCTGACCTGCGCCGTTTTCAGAATGACGTCGCACACGGGGCATACGGCGAGCACCGGTGGATGGCGCGATCGATTGCGCGGATTGTTCGGGCGATGAAGCGTTTGAGCGCCCGCGTCCCCTTCCATTGCCCGCATGCCGGGTGTTAACTTCCGCTGACCGGCTTTTTTTCGAAGACGGTCTCAAAAAATGCGCGAGGTCAGCGTCGGTGAAAACCTCGATCAATATAAATTGACCGAAGTGATCGCCCGCAGCGGGATGGCGTCGATCTTCAAAGCCATCGATCAAATCGACGGCAAGACCGTCGCGATCAAAGTCCCCTACATGCAGTTCGAAAGCGACGTGGTCTTCTACGGCCGCTTCCAGCGCGAAGAAGAAGTCGGGCGCCGCCTCGACCATCCCGGCATCGTCAAGGTCCTTACGCCCAGAAAAAAAAGCCGGATGTACATTGCGATGGAGTACATCGAGGGCGAGTCGCTGCGCGCGATCATGCGGGGCGACGGCGGACTGCCGACGGAAAAAGCGCTCGGGCTCGCGCGGCAGTTGGCGGAGGCGCTCGTGTACATGCACGGTGAGGGAGTGGTGCATCGCGATCTGAAACCCGAAAACGTGCTGGTAACGGCAGATGGCCAGACCAAAATCATGGACTTTGGAATCGCACTTGACGAATCCGCGCGGCGGCTCACCTGGTCCGGCCTGTCGTCGACCATCGGCACGCCCGACTACATGGCGCCCGAACAGGTCAGCGGCCGGCGCGGCGACGTTCGCACCGACATCTATTCGCTGGGCATGATTCTTTACGAGATGCTGACCGGTCACCTGCCGTACTCGGGTCCCAACGTGTACAACGTGATGCGCGCAAAGACCGCGGAAGACCCGCAGCCGCCAACAGCCTTCAAGCCGGATCTCGATCCGAAGCTCGAGGAGATCGTCCTCCACGCGATCGAGCGCAATCCGCGCGACCGTTATGCGAGCGCGGCGGTGATGCTCGAAGACCTGCGCGATCCGTCGCGCGTCGTTCCCAAGAACCGCGCGCAGCAACTGCATCCACGCAGCCTCGCGATGCAGAATTTGCGCCGCAGGCTCGGCTATGTGGCGTTTTTCACGTCGCTCATCGGGGCGTTTTTAGTTTTGATTTGGCTCGCAAACCGCTACCCGGCGGCGCCGACTGCACCGCGCCGGTCATATCGAGGGCAGACGAGATGATGCCGAGACGATCGCAACTCGGATTGGCCGCCGCCACTTTCGCCGCGCTGACGCTATTTTCGATTTCGTTTCCGTCGATCGTCAGCGCGCAGACCGCCGCGTCGTCGCCGCCGCTGGACAATTCGCTGAACCTCGCATGGCTGCTGATCGCCGGGTTCCTCGTGATGTTCATGCAGCTCGGATTCGCGATGCTGGAGACGGGATTCACGCGCTCCAAAAACGCGGTCAACACCATGGCGATGAACCTGATCATCTACCCGATCGGCATCCTCGGCTTCTGGCTCACCGGCTACGGCTTCATGATGGGCGGCGTCGCGCACTGGCCTTCGCTCGGCATGGGCGCAATCGGACATCACGAGCTGTCGATCACGATCGGCGCGCATTCGTACGGGATCCTCGGGTTCAGCAAGTTCGCGCTGCTCAACGTCAGTCGCGATCCGGCCAGCCTCGGTATGTTTCTGTTCACGCTGGTTTTCATGGACACCGCCGCGACCGATTCCGACCGGCGCGATGGCGGAGCGATGGAAGTTCAAAGCGTTCTTCATCTACGGAATTTTCATGTCGATGTTCCTGTATCCTCTGTACGGCAACTGGGTATGGGGCGGCGGCTGGCTCTCGCAGCTCGGGGTTAACCTGGGACTGGGCCACGGCCATCTTGATTTCGCCGGATCGTCGGTCGTGCACATGACCGGCGGAATAACCGCGCTCGCCGGCGCTTACATGGTGGGTCCGCGCATCGGAAAGTTTCGACGCGACGGCGCAATCGGCGCGTTGCCGGGTCACAACCTGCCGATGGCGGTCAGCGGAACATTGATTCTCGCGTTCGGATGGTTCGGCTTCAATTGCGGCTCAACGCTCGCCGCATCGGATCCTCGAATCGCAATCATCGCGGTGAACACGATGCTCTCCTCTGCCGCCGGCGCGCTCTCGGCGATGCTCTTTCTGTGGCATCGCTACAACAAACCCGACATCGCTATTGCCTGCAACGGTCTGCTCGGCGGACTGGTCGCGATCACGGCGCCGTGCGCATTCGTAACGCCCGCGGCGGCTGTTTTGATTGGCACGGTCGCGGGTTTGCTGGTTGTGTGGGCGGTGCTCGAGCTCGAGCGCCGTTTTCGAATCGACGACCCGGTCGGCGCAGTCGCCGTCCACGGCGCGTGCGGAATATGGGGCGCGCTGGCGCTCGGCCTGTTCGCCGACGGCACTTACGGCGACGGATGGAACGGCGTCGCGGGACCCGTTACCGGCCTGCTCTACGGCGACGCGGGCCAGTTCTTTGCGCAGTTGATCGGCGTGACGGTCAACATTGTCGTGGTGTTCGGTCTTGCGCTTCTGTTCTTCAAAATCGTCGAGCGCATTGTCGGCAACCGCGTGCTGGTTGAGGTGGAATGGTCGGGGCTCGACGCGCTGGAGATGGGAAGCGACGCCTATCCGCATTCGTAAGGGGCGGACGCGTACCGCATTGCCAAACTTTCCGCGATTTGAAATAGCTCACTCATCTGCAATCGCATGAGGAGCTATCGCCATGCCCCACAACGATATTCTCTACGACAAGCGCGACGCCGTCGCGACTATCACGATCAATCGTCCGCACGCGATGAACGCATGCACGATCAAAACTTACGACGAGATGCTCGACGCGCTGCGCGACGCCGAGGCGGACGACAGCGTGCGCGTCGTAGTGCTGACGGGTGCGGGGAGCGCCTTCTGCGCGGGTGACGACGTCAAGGAAATTTTTCTCAACCCGGAGTTCCGCGAGGCCAAACCCGCGCAGCGCACTTTGGTCGAGGAATGGCGGGAGCATCGCCCGGTCGCGCTCGACTTGCTCGTCACCTATCCGAAGCCGACTATCGCGTCGGTCAACGGTGCTGCCGTCGGTTACGGATGCGATATCGCGCTGATGTGCGACATGCGCGTGTGTTCCGACCAGGCGCGCTTCGGCGAGGTGTTCATTCGACGCGGATTAATTCCGGAGGCCGGCGGACTGCTCGTGCTGCCGCGGCTGGTAGGACTCGCACGGGCGTACGAACTCATCTTGAGCGGCGACATCATCGACGCCGCCGAAGCCGAGCGAATCGGGATGGTGAACAAAGTCGTGCCGCATGCGCAACTCGGCGAGGCGACCGCGGCGTTCGCCAAAAAGATCGCAGCGCAGGCCCCGCTCGCGCAGCGTCTGGCCAAGGAAACTCTGCGGGTCGGGCTCAATCTCAACCTGCCGTACTTTTTCGACTATCAGCGCCACGGCCAGCACCTGATGCTCACGTCGAAGGATCATCTCGAAGGCGCGAGGTCGTTCGTCGAGAAACGCGCGGCCAACTTCAAGGGCGAATAGCGCGCGACACTTTCGCTCTCCGAGGAGGAGCCATGATGAGAACCGCGTTCGTCCAATCGGTTGCGGCGTTAGCGATCCTGGTTTGCGTGCTCGGTTCCTCAGATGCTCGCGCAGCGAATCAAGCTGCGGTCGATCAGGCAACAAAGGCGGCCGACGCGTGGCTCAAGGTGCTGGACAAGGGCGAGTATCAGGCTTGTTATCAGCAGTCGAGCCAGCTTGTGAAGGACCATCTGTCTGAAGACGCTTTCGTGCAGCAATTCAGTGCTGCACTAAAACCCCTTGGAGCCGTTGTGTCGAGAAAATTGAAAGTCGCGCAGTATGCAACCAGCCTGCCGGGCGCGCCGGATGGACAGTATGTCGTTATTCAGTACGACAGCTCATTCGCGAACAAGAAGTCCGCGACGGAGACCGTGACGCCGATGGTGGACAAAGACGGGCAGTGGCGCGTTTCAGGCTACTACATCAAATAGAGAGGAGGGTCTGCGATGCCCGAACAACGGTTCGGCACAAATGGCGTGATGCCTGAGTGATAGCGACCGCAGCCTTCAATAGGTATACAGGCGAGCGGCAATTGACCGTTGTGGCCTGTGTTTCGTCGGCAGCCTTGCAGCGTTCTTAATAAACAAGCGTTTTATTCGCTTCCATCCTTACAAACACTTGACATAGTTTCGAGTTCCTCCTATCTTCATCGTCACTCGACGAGGTTAACCTTATGAAATTCGGCGGAGATTCCCCCGAACTCGATGCTATTGACCTGCAGATTATCGGTCTCCTGCAGGAACACGGCAGGATTCCGCTCGTCAAGCTCGGTGAGCAGGTCGGGCTGTCGGCGCCTTCCGTCAACGAGCGCGTAAAAAAACTTGAAGACGGCGGAGTCATTATTGGATATCACGCGACCGTCGACGCGACGCGCCTCGGCAAAGACGTCACCGCGTTTATCGGCGTGTCGATTTCGCATCCGAAAACAATTTCGCTGTTCGAAGAATCGGTCGCGTTGCTCGCCGATGTCCTCGAATGCCATCACGTCACCGGTCAGCACACGCTGATGCTGAAAATCAAAACCGAGAACACTTCGTCGCTCGAGCGGCTCATCAGCGCGATTCGTTCGATCGAGGGAGTGGCGCGGACCGAGACGATGGTAGTGCTGTCGACGCACACCGAGCGCGGTTTGATTTCACCGCATTCCAACGGCGACGCGCCCGAGCCCGCCAACGGCAGGCGCCATCGCCACGCCTCCGCGAAATCTGCGCCCCCGGATTCAAAGCGGGTGTCATGATGCATAACTATCGAAGCATCCCGAAGGCGCAGGGTCTTTACGATCCCGCCCATGAGCACGACGCGTGCGGCGTCGGCTTCGTCGTCAACATCAAAGGCGAGCGCTCGCACGACATCGTCGCGAAAGCTCTGCAGGTGCTCGACAACCTGACCCATCGCGGCGCGTGCGGATGCGATCCGCGCACGGGCGACGGCGCTGGAATCCTGCTGCAGATTCCGCACGAGTTTTTCGCGCACGAAGCAGCCCGGCTCGGTTTCAAACTTCCAGCGGCGGGCGAGTACGGCGTGGGCCAGGTGTTTCTGCCGCTCGACGCGGTCAAGCGCAAGGAATGCGAGGACGCGTTCGAAAGAATCGTAATCGAGGAAGGCCAGCGCCTGCTCGGATGGCGCGACGTGCCGGTGGTCGAATCCGCATGCGGCGAGATCGCGCGTCGCGGGATGCCGGCAATCCGCCAGGTCTTTATCGCGCGCGGCCCCGGCTTGTCCGACGCCGAAGCGCTCGAGCGCAAGCTGTACGTGATTCGCAAGCGCGCCACGACCGAGGCGGAAAAACTCGGGCTGTTCGATCCGGAGCTATTTTATTTCTGCAGCCTGTCGGCGCTGACCGTCGTGTACAAAGGTCAATTGATCTCGACGCAACTTCCGGAGTTCTTTCCCGATTTGCTCGACAGCTCGTTCAAGACCGCGCTCGCGATGGTCCATCAGCGCTTCTCGACCAACACATTTCCGAGCTGGGACCGCGCTCATCCGTACCGCTTCATGTCCCACAACGGCGAAATCAACACGCTGCGCGGCAATATCAACTGGATGCACGCGCGCGAGAAGCTTTTTTCTTCGCCGCTGTTCGGCGACGACATCAAGAAGCTGTTGCCGATCGTCGAGCCCAACGGCAGCGACTCCGCGATGTTCGATAATTGTCTCGAGCTGCTGATTCGCACCGGCCGTTCGCTTCCGCACTCCGTGATGATGATGATTCCGGAAGCCTGGCAGAACGACGCGCAGATGAGCGACGCCAAGCGCGCCTTTTACCACTTCCATTCGTGCATGATGGAGCCGTGGGACGGCCCCGCGTCGATCGCGTTTACCGACGGCATCAGGATTGGCGCGGTGCTCGATCGCAACGGCCTGCGCCCGTCGCGCTACACGGTGACCAAGGACGGACTGGTCGTGATGGCGTCCGAGACGGGCGTGCTCGACATAGCGCCCGAGAACGTCGCGCACAAAGGCCGGCTGCAGCCGGGCAAAATGTTCCTGGTCGATACTGCGCTCGGCAGAATCGTGCAGGACGAAGAAATCAAGCAATCGATGGCGGCGCGACAGCCGTATCGCAAGTGGCTCGATAGCAGCCTCGTCACGCTCGAATCGCTACCCGAAGCGGACGGCGCGCCCGCGGTAGATTGTTTCGAAGACGGCGAGCTGCTCAGGCAGCAGCAATCGTTTGGCTATACGATCGAGGATCTAAAAATGATCCTCGCGCCAATGGCGACCAACGCGCAGGAGCCGGTCGGCTCGATGGGCACCGACACTCCGCTCGCCGTGCTGTCGAACAAATCGCAGCCGCTCTACAACTACTTCAAGCAATTGTTCGCGCAGGTGACGAATCCGCCGATCGATCCGATTCGCGAGGAACTGGTGACCTCGACCGAAACGACGATTGGCGCTGAGGATAACCTGTTCGAGGAATCGCCGCGTCACTGCCGCCAGCTTCAACTCAAGCAGCCGATCCTCACCAACGAAGAACTCGAACGGATCAAACGGCTGGACGTCGAGGGCCTGCGCACGATCACCCTGCCCACGCTCTACCGGGTCGCCGACGGTGAAGACGGACTTCGTGCCGCGCTCGACGTGCTCTGCCGTGGCGCTTCGGACGCGATCGAATCCGGCTACACGATAATCGTGCTTTCGGATCGCGGCGTGAATGCGGAATATGCCGCCATTCCCGCGCTGCTTGCGACGGGAGCCGTGCATCATCATCTGATTCGCGAAGGGACGCGCACCCGCGCCGGACTCGTCGTCGAGTCGGGCGAACCGCGCGAAGCGATGCACTTCTGCCTGCTGGTCGGCTACGGCGCGGGCGCCGTCAATCCGTACCTCGCGTTCGCCACGATGGCCGCGATGATTCGCGACGGGCAGCTCCGCGACATCGACGAAGACACCGCGGTTCACAATTTCGTCAAGGCCGTCGGCAAGAGTATCACGAAAGTCGCGTCCAAGATGGGCATCTCGACGACCCAAAGTTACCGCGGCGCGCAGATCTTCGAGGCGATCGGATTGGCGCAGGACGTGATCGACAAGTACTTCAGCTGGACGCCGTCGCGCGTGGCGGGCGTCGGCCTCGACGCGATCGCGCGCGAGACCGCAGCGCGTCACACCTACGCATTCAAGGTGGCGGCGAATCTCGACGGCGATCTCGATGTCGGCGGGCAGTACCAGTGGCGCCGCGGCGGCGAGTTCCACATGTACAACCCGAACACGATCGCGCGCCTGCAGCATTCCGTGCGCTCGGGAAATTTCCGGCTGTTCAAGGAATACACAAAGGCGGTGGACGAGCAGAGTCGCTCGCTCGCGACGCTTCGCTCGTTGTTGAAATTCAATTCAAGTCGCAAGCCGGTGCCACTCGAAGAAGTCGAGCCGGCCAGCGAGATCGTCAAACGCTTCAAGACCGGAGCGATGTCGTTCGGATCGATCGGCAAAGAGGCGCACGAAAATCTCGCCATCGCCATGAATCGAATCGGCGGCAAGAGCAACACCGGCGAGGGCGGCGAGGATCCCGCGCGCTTCGTGCGCGATGCCAACGGCGACTTCCGCCGCAGCGCGATCAAGCAGGTGGCCTCGGCGCGCTTCGGCGTCACCAGCCATTACCTCGTCAACGCCGACGAACTTCAAATCAAGATGGCGCAGGGCGCCAAGCCGGGCGAGGGGGGCCAGCTTCCCGGCCATAAGGTTGACGACTTCATCGCGAAGATTCGCTACTCGACGCCCGGCGTGGGATTGATCTCTCCGCCGCCGCATCACGACATTTATTCGATCGAGGATCTCGCGCAGCTGATCCACGATCTCAAGAATTCGAACAACCGCGCGCGCATCAGCGTCAAGCTGGTCGCCGAGGTTGGCGTCGGCACCATCGCCGCCGGCGTCGCAAAGGCCAAGGCGGACGTCGTGCTGATCAGCGGCTACGACGGCGGCACCGGGGCGTCTCCATTGCAATCGATCAAGCATGCGGGAATTCCGTGGGAGCTGGGACTCGCCGAGACGCAGCAGACGCTGGTCATGAACGGTCTGCGCGGACGCATCAACGTCGAGACCGACGGCCAGCTCAAGACCGGCCGCGACGTCGCGGTAGCTGCGCTGCTCGGCGCCGAGGAATTCGGTTTCGCCAGCGCGGCTCTCGTCGCCTCTGGATGCATCATGATGCGCGTCTGCCACCTCAACACCTGCCCGGTCGGCATCGCGACGCAGGATCCTGTTCTCCGCGCGAAGTTCGAAGGCAAGCCCGAGCACGTCGTGAATTTCATGATGTTCATCGCGGACGAACTGCGCGAATACATGGCGCAGTTGGGCTTCCGCACTGTCGCCGAAATGGTCGGCCACGTCGAATGCCTCGACGCCAACGCGGCGATCGCGCATTGGAAGGCGCGCAACGTCGACTTGGCGAACATTCTTCGCCGTCCCGATGTTGGCCCGGACGAGCCGCTGCATTGTGTCGAGCTTCAGGATCACGGCCTCGACAAGGCGCTCGACAATCAGATCATCGAGCTTGCCAGGGAAGCGCTCGAGCATCGCAAGCCGGTCGAAATTCATCTTCCGATCCGCAACGTGAATCGCACCGTCAGCACGATGCTGTCCGCCGAAGTGTCGCGGCGTTTCGGCGCCGAGGGACTGCCGCCCTACACGATTCAGATTCATCTCAAGGGTTCGGCCGGTCAGAGTTTCGGCGCATGGCTAGCGCCGGGAGTCGCGCTCCACCTCGAAGGCGACGCGAACGACTACTGCGCCAAGGGACTGTCGGGCGGATTCATGTCGGTGCGTCCGCCGAAAGAAGCGACCTTCAAGGCCGAAGAGAACATCATCATTGGCAACGTCGCGCTGTACGGCGCGACCGGCGGCGAAGCATTCTTCCGCGGCGTTGCCGGCGAACGATTCGCGGTGCGCAACAGCGGCGCGCACGCCGTCGTCGAGGGAGTCGGCGACCACGGATGTGAGTACATGACGCGCGGCCTGGTCGTGGTGCTCGGCAAGACCGGCCGCAATTTCGCCGCAGGGATGAGCGGCGGAGTTGCGTACGTGCTTGACGAAGACGGCTCGTTCGCCTCGCGCTGCAACACCGGGATGGTCGAGTTGGGCCCAATCGGCAACCAGGACGAAATCAAGCAGTTGCACGCGCTCATCGTGCGGCACCTGCAGTACACGCAGAGCGCGGTCGCGCGGCGAGTCCTCGACAAGTGGGACGACTATGTAAAGCAGTTCGTCAGGGTATTGCCGACTGAGTATCGGATGGTGCTCGAGCGGCAGCATCTCAACATGGATTCCGATCTCGCGCGGCTGGCCGCAGTCTAGCCGAATGAGTAATCGACTAACTAATCAGAATTGAGCTGACCGGGAGACGCGGCGTCGATGGGTAAGATCACGGGCTTCATGGAGATCAATCGCGAGACTCCTTCGCGGCGTCCGGTCGGGGAACGCCTGAAGGATTGGCGCGAATTCGATCTCAAGATGCCTGAAGACAAGCTGCGTGCGCAGGGCGCGCGCTGCATGGATTGCGGCATCCCCTTCTGCCACAAGGGGTGCCCGCTCGGGAACATCATCCCCGACTGGAACGACCTCATCTACCGGGGCAGGTGGCGCGAGGCGATCGACCGGCTGCACGCGACCAACAATTTTCCGGAGTTCACCGGCAGGATTTGCCCGGCACCGTGCGAAGAAGCCTGCGTGCTCAACATCAACAACGATCCTGTCACGATTAAACTAATCGAGAAGAACATTATCGATCATGCGTGGGCGGAAAAATGGATCGCGCCGATGCCGCCCGCGCGCAAAACGGGAAAACGGGTCGCTGTCGTAGGCTCCGGGCCGGCGGGACTGGCGTGCGCGCAGCAACTCACACGCGCGGGACATTCGGTGACGCTTTACGAGCGCTCGGATCGCGTGGGCGGATTGCTTACTTACGGCATTCCGGACTTCAAGTTGGAAAAATGGATCGTCAACCGGCGCGTCGAGCAAATGAAAGCCGAGGGTCTCGAGATTGTCACCAACTGCCGCGTCGGCTTCGACATCCACGCGGACGAGATGCGCTCGAGGTATGACGCAATTGTGCTCACGATGGGCGCGACCAAGCCGCGTGACCTGCCGATACCGGGACGCGAGCTCAAGGGAATCCATTTCGCGATGGAATTCCTGCCGCAACAAAACAAACGCAACTTCGGCGACGCGCTGGATCCGGCCGGCGAGATTACCGCGAGCGGTAAGCGCGTGGTCATTCTTGGCGGTGGAGATACGGGCTCGGACTGCCTCGGCACCTCGAATCGCCAGGGCGCAATCGTCGTGCATCAGTTCGAGTTGCTCCCCATGCCGCCGGAAAAGCGAACAGCCGAAATGCCATGGCCGGACTGGCCGATGATCATGCGCACCTCGAGCTCGCACGAAGAAGGTGTGCAGCGCGACTGGAGCGTGAACACCAGCAAATTCTCCGGCGAGAACGGCGTCGTGAAAAAACTCCACGGCGTGCGGCTCAACTGGAAGCATGACAACGGGCGCATGGTGATGGAGCAAATACCGGGTACCGATTTCGAGATCGAGTGCGACCTCGTCCTGCTCGCGCTCGGATTTCTCGGCCCCGAGCCCGACGGCATCGTCTCGGAACTCGGTCTGAAGCTCGACCCGCGCAGCAACGTGCAGTGCGAGAATTACATGTCGAGCGTGCCGGGCGTGTTCGCCGCGGGAGACACGCGTCGCGGACAATCGCTGGTGGTGTGGGCGATTTGGGAGGGGCGCGAAGCCGCGCGCGCGGTCGACGCCTACCTGATGGGCGAAACCTTCCTCCCCTCAAGTCCTGAACCGTGATTCGCCTGTACGACTATCTGATTTCGGGCAACGGTTACAAAGTTCGCCTGCTGTTGACGCAGCTTGGGATTCCGTTCGAGCGCGTCGAACTCGATATCACCAAAGGCGAGACGCGCACGCCGGAGTTTCTTCGCAAATTCCCGAACGGCAGAATTCCCGCGGTGGAGTTGGACGACGGCAAACTGCTGTTCGAGTCGAACGCGATCATCTTGTATTTCGCGGAGGGCACACCGTTCATTCCGGCGGATCGCTTTCAACGTGCGCAGATTTTTCAGTGGCTCTTCTTCGAGCAGTACAGCCACGAACCGTACATCGCGAGCGTTCGGTACCTGGTGATGCATCCCACACATAAACGATCCCCGCCGCGCTATTGTCGATACGATGATGCGGCCGCGCGGATACGACGCGCTCGGCGTGATGGAAGGGCATCTGAAGTCGCGCGAATGGTTCGTCGGCGAGCATTATTCAGTCGCCGATATCGCGCTCTACGCCTACACGCATGTCGCCGACGAAGGCGGTTTCGACCTCGCACGATATCCGGCGATTCGAGCGTGGCTTGAGCGCGTCCGGTCGCAGCCTCGATACATTCCGATCACCCACGGCTGATTTTCAGCGGCGAAGGCCCATCGCGTCGAGCTTGCGAATCACCCACTCGATTCGGTCCTCGCCCCAGAACGGCTCACCGTCGACGATGAAGGTCGGCACGCCGAAAACCTTGTCGCGATCCGACTCGACGAAGCATGCATCCAGGTCGGCGCGCGCGTCGGCGTCGGCATAACGAAGAAATTCGGCGGGATCGAGACCGACTTCAGCAACGATCGCAGAAATCGCTCCGTGGCTTTCCACATCGAGTTCCTGTTTCCAGAATCGGTCGAACACGAGGTCAGTGTACGGTCGGAACTGCTGATTCTTCGCGGCGTAGAGGCCGCCGTAGAAGGCGAGGCGCGCGCTGAAAATCTTTTTCGGCGGGTAGATGACGAGTCCGCGCTCCTTCGCTATTCGGCGAGCGTCGATATACAGATATCGAACCTTGCGCCGGTTGGCGTCTTCGCGATCGAGCGGCCCGTAAACCTTTCGGATGTTCACTCCGAACGGGATAAAGCGCACGCGCACGTTGTGAGACAGTTCGAGGTCGTAAGCGGGCTGCATCGCGAGGTACGAGTACGGACTCGTGTATGCGAAGTACAGTTTGACTTCGTGAACAGTCACTGGGACGCCATGGCGAGGAAGTCGGCGAGATGGACAACCTTGATTTTCGAACCGCGGCGACGGAGTTCGGCTGCGATCTGAAACTCGCAGCCGGGATTCGCGAGCACAACGTAGTCCGCGCCGGTCGCGACGATATTGTCGGCTTTGCGTCGCACCAAGTCTCGCGCCATTGCGGGCTCGGTCAAGTTGTACGAACCGGCCGAGCCGCAGCAGAGGTCTGACTCGGCCATCTCGACGATTGTCATACCCTGAATTGAGGCCAGCAATTTGCGCGGCCCTTCCCGCACACCGAGTCCGTGCGCGAGGTGACAAGCGTCGTGATAAGTGATGCGGCTTTGAAATTCGCGCGCAGGACTCGCGGGCGCGTCGAGCAGCAATGAACTCAGGTCGCGGACCTTCGAAGAAACGGCGCGCGCGTCTTCGGCGATTTCCGGTTCGTCTCGGAGCAGGTCACCGTATTCGAGAATTGCGACCGAGCAGCCCGAAGCGGCCGAAACAATTGCATCGGCGCCGGAGTTCTTAAGCGCGCGAACGTTTACGCGCGCGAAGTCCCGGGCCCGCGAAGCGTTGCCCGAATGCAGATCGAGTGCTCCGCAGCATGAAGTCGGTTCGAGTTGGACGACGCGATAACCCGCGGCGGCGAGCAGTCGCTCACTGTTCAGGTTTTCCGAATTCGCCAGCACTTGCGCAACACATCCATGATGCACGACGACCGCCGGCGCGTCCGCGCGCGGCGCGACTGTTGCTCCGTCGGCCAGTGGGTGCGCTTGGGGCGGAGGAACAAGATCGAGCCAATCGCGAATCATGCGCGGCGCGATAGCTCTCAGAGCGGGTCTCAGACCTAGAAGATCGACCAGCCTTAGTGGCGCGAGCAGCGTGCGGAGACGTTCTGGGTACGGAAAGATCGCGCTGACGGCGCGCCGCTTGAATCGATCGACGAAGCTGCGGCGGTGATTGCGCTCGACGAATGAACGCGCACCTTCGATCAAGCGCCCGTAATGAACGCCCGACGGGCAGGCGGTCTCGCAACCGCGGCATCCGAGACACAGGTCGAGATGCCGCGCTGCGTCGTCGTCGAGCTCGATGCGGCCTTCGGCGAGCGACTTCATCAAATAGATTCGGCCGCGCGGCGAGTCCATCTCGCATCGGGTGACGATGTAGGTCGGACAAGCTTCGGCGCAGAGTCCGCAATGAACGCAATCGAAGAGCAGGTCGTAGTCGCAGACGTCGCGAACCGCAGTCGTTGATGTGACGCCGACCTCGGCCATCAGATTCCTCCGACGAAGCATCCGGGGTTGAAGATCCCTGCCGGATCGAAGGCCGCTTTGAGCCGACGCATGAGCGCGAGCGCACCGTCGTTGGGAGTGTCGAAAAAGTCCAGCGAGTCACGAATAGCAGGCGAGGCAGCGAGCACGCGGAGGGTACCGCGCGCCGAGTGCGCAGTTTCGCGCCATCGCGCGACCGTTTTTGCGGGAGCATCGGCGGAATTGTCATCGCCCGGGACAATCTGCGCTACGCCGGAGCCGGCGTGGGCGCGATATTCAACACCGCAGGTCTCCAGCACTCGCGCGAGGCGTGCGGGCGGAACCGCGATCTGGGCTGACAGCCCGACCGAATAAAAATCGACATCGCGCAGCAACTCGTATCTCGCCAATGCGCCTTCGCCGTCGAGAATTTCCCCGCGCGCACCGATCAGGTCGAGGATTCGCTCGGCCTGGTAGCCAATTTCCAGCGGACTTCCGGAGAAACCGGCCAGAAGAAGAAATTGGCCGGGGAAATTGACGCGCGTTGCGAAGCCGGGACTGAGTATATCGAGATTACTCAGTGGCAATGCGTCATTGAGTATGCGAGCAGCGGAGAATGCGTCAGCGGCGCGCGCATACGGCACGACCGCCAGGCAGTAGTCAGTTGGAATGGGACGTACCCTAAACGTCGCCTCGGCTATGATTCCAAGTGTGCCGAATGATCCGCCCAGTAGTTTCATCAAATCATAGCCGGCGACGTTTTTGACCACCCGGCCGCCGCCGTGAACGACGCTGCCGCCGTGACCGACGAAGCGAACTCCGATCAACAGGTCGCGCGAGGCGCCTTCTGACAGGCGGAGCGGTCCCGAGTGCGCAGCGCCGATCAGTGAGCCGAGAGTTGTCACCGCCGGGTTGCATGGATCGACGGGTAGCCGCTGGCGCGCAGCGGCCATGGCAGCGTTGAGTTCGTCGACGGTGATTCCCGATTCTGCAACGACCGTCATGTCGTCGGGCTCGTGCGCAACGATCCGCGCCATCTGAGCCATCGAGATGCCGATCGCGACGGGCGAGCGCCGAATCCCGGAAAGCGAGCGTGATGCGCCAATAGGAGCCAGCGCAATCTTGTCTGCTTCGCACATGCGGACGAGCTCGCAAACTTGCTCGACAGACGCGGGCTCGACGATCGTATCCGCGGCGCGCGCCTCGGAGACGAACGGTGCGCGAACACAGCCGGCGCCCACGATGGAGTCGAGACGGTTCGCTAGATTTGAAGATGTAGTGGCAGCCACAATATCCGTTGGCGGCGGTCCTTAGATCGGCACCTGGCGGCGCGGCGTTGCGACCTCGACGCATGCCCCGGGCTGCGGGATCACTTTACCGGGATTCGATCGTTCCATAGGATCGAACACGTGGCGCAACTCGGTCATGACGCGGAGATCGTCGGGCGAGAACATCAGCGACATCTCGCCGATTTTCTCGACGCCGATTCCGTGCTCGCCCGTGAGGCTCCCGCCCATCTCGATGCAGGCCTTGAGAATTTCGCGGCCAGCGTCAATTGCGCGGCGGACCTGATCGGGTTCGCGTTCATCGTAGAGAATGATCGGATGCAGGTTGCCGTCGCCGGCGTGGAATACGTTGCCGATGCGCAAGTCGTAGCGCCGGCTGACGTCGGCAATCACGCGGAGAATCCGTGGCAGGCAGGTTCGCGGCACGACGCCGTCCTGAGTCGCGTAGTTTGGCGCGAGGCGGCCGACCGCTCCGAAAGCCCGTTTGCGCGCTTTCCACAATAGCGCGCGCTCCGCTTCGTCGCGTGCGAGCCTGACACTCGACGCGCCGGCCTGCGTCGCAGTCTTCGCGACTTCATCGGCACAAGTTGTGAGCCCGGCCTCGAGACCTTCAAGCTCGATGATGAGCACCGCGCCGGCGTCGAGCGGGAGGCCGACATGGAAAGCCTCCTCGACGGCACGAATGATCAGCTGGTCCATCATTTCGAGTGCGGCCGGCACGATTCCCGACGCGATGATCATCGACACGGCGCGCGTCGCGGTGTCGGCGTCAGGAAACGCGGCCAAAAGCGTGCGATGATTTTCGGGCTCGCGCATCAGTTTGAGCGTTGCACGCGTGACGATTCCGGTGGTGCCTTCCGCGCCGACGACTGCGCCGACCAAATCGTAGCCGCATCGCTCTTCCGATGGTCCGCCGAGCTCGACGACCTGACCGTCGGGCAGAACCAGCTCGAGCGCGAGCACGTGATTGGTGGTCACTCCATATTTCAAGGTGTGCGGACCGCCGGAGTTCTCGGCGATGTTGCCGCCGATGGTGCACGCCACCTGCGACGACGGATCGGGCGCGTAATAATATCCTTTCGACTTGACGGCGTTGGTGACGTGCAG
Organism: uncultured delta proteobacterium; assembly: GCA_963805315.1. Lineage (GTDB taxonomy): Bacteria > Desulfobacterota > Binatia > Binatales > Binataceae > Binatus. The sequence continues at coordinate 211,885 of CAWDTQ010000002.1, read as the reverse complement.
GTTGACCACGCCGCTCTCAGCGACGACGCGCCGATTGTCGAGATCTATTTCGACGATGCGGTTCATCTTCGACGTGCAGATCATCGCGGGCGCGTTGAGCGGAAGGCATCCGCCGGAAAGACCGGTGCCCGCGCCGCGCGGAACGAAGGCAATACCGCGGCGATGCAGCGCGGCCAGGGTCGCGCTCAACTGCGCGGTCGAGCGCGGGAGCAGCAACACGTCAGGCATGCTCTTCTCGACGGTCCATCCGTCGCACTCGTAAACCTTCAGCTCGGTGGCGCGCGAGACGATCCCGTCGGCGCCAAGAATTTCGCGAAGCTCGTCGAGAAGTTTGCGGTCGATGGCACTCATTGCTATTGGGCGGCGCTCCCGATCTGCGCAGCACTCTATCACGACCAGTGCTTTTGCAGTTGATCCTTCGCGGTCATAATAGCAAGGTTCGATTTGTTTTCAGGAAAGAGACACCGGGCCGGATCGCCGTAGCCGGCGCAATTGAAGGAGAACACAGATGGCGGATTCATTTCCAGAACTGAGGCCGGCGGCGCGGATTCTGCTCGGTCCGGGGCCATCCAACGTCAATCCCCGCGTGATGAAGGCGATGGCGTCGCCGGTCGTCGGTCATCTCGATCCGGATTTTCTGAAGGTGATGGAAGACATCAAACGGCTGCTGCGAATCGTTTTCCGCACCAGGAATGAGATCACGTTTCCCGTCTCGGGCACCGGTTCCGCGGGGATGGAAACCGTGATGGCGAATCTGATCGAAGACGGCGACGAGGTCGTGGTCGGCGTCAACGGCGCGTTCGGCGCGCGGATGGCGGAAGTTGCGTCGCGGCAAGGCGCAAACGTCCACAAGGTCGAGGCGAGTTGGGGAACGATCGTCGAGCCGGCAAAAGTCAGAGCGGCGCTTAAGGCGGCGAAGAATCCGAAGCTGGTCGCAATCGTTCATGCGGAGACGTCGACGGGGATACATCAGCCGATCGACGAAATAGCGGAGCTGGCGCGGCGACACGGCGCGATGATGGCGATCGACGCGGTGACTTCGCTCGGGTGCGTGCCGGTCGAGATTGACAAGTGGAGAATCGACGCGTGTTACAGCTGCACGCAGAAGGGCGTCGGCGCGCCGCCGGGGTTGGCGCCGGTAACGTTCAGCGAGCGCGCGATGGAGTCGGTGCGCAAGCGCAAAACGAAGTGCCGCTCCTGGTACTTCGACGTCGCGCTGATCGAGCAGTACTGGGGACCGGACCGGCTGTACCATCATACGGCGCCGATCACGATGAACTACGCGTTGTACGAGGCGCTGCGCATCGTCGTCGAGGAAGGCCTGGAAGCGCGATGGCGGCGGCATTGCATCAACGCGGCCGCGTTCCAGGCCGGGGTGCGAGCGATGGGTCTACAGCTCGCGGCACAGGAGGGATACAGGCTGCCGCAGCTCACGACGATCGCGGTGCCGGCGGGAATCGACGACCTGAAAGTGCGGGCGGAATTGCTGCGGCTGTTCAACATCGAAATCGCGGCCGGACTCGGACCGCTCAAGGGGAAGATCTGGCGCGTCGGTCTGATGGGCGAGGGCTCGCGGCGCGAGAACGTGATGCTGGCGCTGAACGCGCTCGAGGAAATTCTCGGCTCGATGGGATTCGAGATCGCGCGGGGCAGGGCCCTGACCGCGGCCGAGGAAGCCTACAGTGCGGAGGGGACAGGAGCAGGAGAGCCGCCAGCGGAAGCATCATGAGGATGTACGACTTCACGCTGGCGCCGAGTCCGCGGCGAGTGAGGATCTTCCTCGCGGAGAAGGGGATCGACGTTGAGCTGGTGCAAGTCGATATCATGCGCAACGCGAATCGGACGCCGGAGTTTTACAAGAAAAATCCGCTCGGTTCTTTGCCGATTCTCGAGCTCGACGACGGCAGTTGTCTTTCTGAGAGCGTCGCGATTTGCCGGTACTTCGAGGAACTGCAGCCGGAGCCGCCGCTGTTCGGCGTCGGCGCGCGCGAGAGGGCATTAGTCGAGATGTGGAATCGGCGAATTGAGCTTGAGATTTTTGCACCGGTCGGACACGCGTGGTCGCATCTGAGCGAGGTCGCGAGGGGACGCGGACGCCGGCTGCCGGAGTTCGGCGAGATTCAAAAGCGCGCGGCAATCGAGCGCATCGCGTGGCTCGACACGGAGTTGAGGAATCGCGAATTCGTCGCGGGTGACAGATACTCAATCGCGGATATCACGACACTGTGCATGATAGATTTCGCGCGGACGGTCGATATACGCATTCAGCCGGAACAAACGAACCTCGCACGATGGCATAGCAAGATGTCGTCGCGGCCAAGCGCGAAGGCATAGTTAGTGACTATTACGAAATAGTCACTGAATTGGCTATTCGATTAGCTACTCGTCCGAATCCTCCGTATCGCCGGCGCCGTTCGAGCCGTTGCCGTTGGCTTCGTCCTCGTCGCGCTCCGCCATTCCTGCCACAGCGCGAACGCGTTCGTCGCCTTCGAGACGGACCAGGTGCACGCCCTGCGCGTTGCGACCGGTGAGCCTCACAGTCTTGACTGCGAGCCTAATCACCTTGCCGCCATCAGTTATCAGCATCAGCTGGTCGTCGATCCCTACCTGCCGGACGCCGATTACCTTGCCGGTCTTCTCGGTCACGTTCATCGTGATGACGCCCTTGCCGCCGCGATGCGTGAGTCTGTATTCCGAGGCGGGAGTGCGCTTGCCGTAACCGAGTTCCGAAACGGTGAGGAGAGTCTCGTCGTCGCGGACCGTGGACATCGAGACGACTTCGTCCTCGACCAGGATGACGGTCTTGCCTTCCTTGACGGTCTGCGACTCGAGTTCCATGCCAACGACGCCGCCGGTCGCGCGGCCCATCGGGCGCGCTTCCTCTTCCTTGAAGCGGATTGCCTGGCCCTCGCGGGTCGAGAGCACGATTTGCTGATTGCCGTCGGTGATTCGCACGTCGACCAGCGTGTCGCCGTCTTCGAGATTGATCGCGATAATTCCGGTCGAGCGAATATTTTCGTACTCGTCGAGTGCGGTCTTCTTGACGCGGCCGCGGCGGGTCGAGAAGAAGACGAATTTGCCTGCGGTCTCGCGCGGCACGGGAATAAATGCGGACAGCGTTTCGTCATTGGCGAGGCTCAGCAGGTTCGCGATCGAGCGTCCCTTGGCGGCGCGGCCGCCCTCGGGCAGTTCGTACGCCTTGAGTTCGTAGACCTTGCCGGCGCTGGTGAAGAACATCAGGCGGTCATGGGTCGAAACGCGCTCGAGATGCTCGACGAAGTCTTCTTCGGTTGTGGTCGCGCCAATCTTGCCCCGTCCGCCGCGCTTTTGCGTGCGATAGAGCGAGAGCGGGGTGCGCTTGATGTAACCGCCGTGGGTGACGGTGACGAGGACATCTTCTTCGACGATAAGATCCTCGACCGAGAACTCGCCCTCGGCTTCTATGATCTGGGTGCGGCGCGGATCGGCGAATTCTTTTTTTATTTCGTCGAGCTCGCCCGCGATCAGCTTCAACAATTCTTTTTCGTCGGCGAGAATTTTCTTGTAGCGCGCGATCAGAGCGACGGTCTCCTTGTGCTCGGTCTCGATTTTTTCGCGTTCGAGCGAAGTGAGACGGCGGAGCGTGAGATCGAGGATCGCCTGCGCCTGCAACTGCGAGAGGCCGAATTGCTTCATCAGGCCGGAACGGGCGGTCTCCGCGTCCTTCGACTTGCGGATGAGATTGATCACCGCGTCGAGATTTTTCAGCGCAGTCAGCAAGCCGTCGAGGATATGGAGGCGCGCCTCGGCTTCCTTGAGCTCGAAGCGCGTGCGCCGGGTGAGGACGATCTTGCGATGCTCGAGGAACGCGACGAGCATCTGCAGCAGAGTCATCTCCTTGGGGCGGCCCTCGTGGATGCCGAGCAGGATGATGCCGTAGCCTTGCTGCATCTGGGTGAGCTTGTAGAGCTGATTGAGGACGATGCGCGGCTCGGCGTCGCGCTTGAGCTCGATGACGACGCGCATGCCGTCGCGATCGGACTCGTCGCGGATGTCGCTGATCCCTTCGATGCGCTTGTCGTTGACCAACTCGGCCATCCGCTCGATCATGCGCGCCTTGTTCACCTGGTAGGGAATCTCGCGAATGATGATCGACGCTCGCGAGCTGCGCTTGTCGGTCTCGATGGCTGCCAGAGCCCGCATGGTGAGCGTGCCGCGACCGGTCAGATAGGCTTGTCGAATCGCCTGGCGGCCGAGCAACTGACCACCGGTGGGAAAGTCGGGGCCGGGAATGATGTCGAGGATTTCCTCGTGCGTGATGTCGGGCTTGGCGATCAATGCTTGCAGCGCGTCGCAGACTTCGCCGAGATTGTGCGGCGGAATGTTGGTCGCCATGCCGACCGCGATACCGTCGGAGCCGTTGACGAGCAGGTTGGGAAACTGCGCGGGCAGGATGTCGGGCTCCATGTGCGAGCCGTCGAAATTGGGGACGAAGTCGACGGTGTCCTTGTCGATGTCGGCGAGCATCCGCTCGGCCAGCCGCGTCAACTTGCACTCGGTGTATCGATACGCAGCGGGCGGGTCGCCATCGACGGATCCAAAATTTCCCTGGCCGTCGATCAGCAGGTAGCGGAGGCTGAACGGCTGCGCCATGCGGACCAGCGAATCGTAAACCGCCATGTCGCCGTGCGGATGGTAACGCGCGAGCACTTCGCCCACGACGGCGGCGCACTTGGTGTAGCGGCGGTTGGAGAGCAGGCCGGTGCGGAACATCGCGTACAGGATGCGGCGATGCACGGGCTTGAGGCCGTCGCGAATCTGGGGCAGCGCGCGTCCGATATTCACCGACATCGCGTAGTCCAGGTAGGACTGGCGCATGTCGTCTTCGATATTCAGCAGCGCGGGTTCGTTGCGATGCGGTTCGTTGCCGTTGGTTTCAGCCATTTAGTTTGAAGCTCCGAGTTCCGAGCGGTAGTGCGTTTGAAATCTTGCTAGCTGCATTGCTGTAGGAGCGACGCCCAATCCTGGATTTTGCGCAGCAGCTTGTCGCGGTGGAATTCGCGCCGATGCGGCAGCAGGTCGTAGGCGAAGGCGTCCTCAGGGTGCGCGATGCCGTCGAGGCCGAGCGCGACGCCCAGGTTTTGCTCGGCGTCGCGCGCATCACGCTCGCACACGGCGCAATTCGTCGCCATGACGCGGATTTCTTCGTGCAAAGACTCCCTCGATGGCATGCGATGCGTTCGGCTCGCGCATCAACGTTGTGCGCGGCTCGTCAGATGTCGAGGTTGCGGACGTTGAGCGCGTTCTCTTCGATAAACTGGCGGCGCGGCTCGACCACGTCGCCCATCAACGTGCCGAAGATTTCCTCGGCTTCCTCGCGCGACGAAATCTGCACCCGCAGCATCGCGCGCGTTTCCGGGTTCATCGTGGTCTCCCAGAGCTGCCCCGGATTCATCTCGCCCAGCCCCTTGTAGCGCTGGATGTCGACGCCCTTTTGCCCCGCGGCGAGGACAGCCTCCGCCACCGCCTTGAGCGTGTCGACGGTGGATTCGCCTTCGCCAATCTTCAGTTTGAACGGCGCCTTGATCGCGTCGAGTTCCGGACCGAGCCGGCGAATTTCACGCAGCTCTCCGCTATGCAACAGCGTCAGGTCGACCACCGTCGGCGGCGTCGCGCCGTTTTGCGAATGGCTGAAGACAGCCCGCCAATGAGCCTCGCCGTCGGCCTCGAGCTTGTACACCAGGTTGTCGTTCTTTGAGTCCTTGCGAATGGCCTCGGCCATCTGCTTCGCCGCTTTCTCGGATTCGAAATTCTCGTCGCTCGATCGTCTTGTCGGACAACAGCCTGGCGAGCGTCGCGATGATCGAGCGCTCCTTCGAGCGCCGCTCGAGCGCTTCGAACATTTTTTCGAAGAACAGCGCCTTGCGCACGATCGTTTTCAACGCCGCGCCCTTGAACTCGCGCGCGTCCTTGCCCTTGCCCGCTTCGAACGTCACCGCCTCGGCGCCGAGATCGGTCAGGTAATCTTCCAGCGCCGTTTCGTCCTTGAGATAGCGTTCGGTCTTGCCCTTCTTCGCGCGGAACAGGGGAGGCTGCGCGACGTAGAGATGGCCGTTCTCGATAATCTCGATGAACTGTCGGAAAAAGAACGTCAGCAACAGCGTGCGGATGTGCGAGCCGTCGACGTCGGCGTCGGTCATGATCACGATCGTGTGATAGCGCAGCTTGGCTCAGGTCCTTGTCGTTGCCGATTCCCATCCCGAGCGCCGTGATCAGGATGCGCAGCTCCTGCGACGACAGCATCTTGTCGATGCGCGCGCGCTCGACGTTCAATATTTTTCCGCGCAGCGGCAGAATCGCCTGCGTCTTGCGATCGCGGCCTTCCTTGGCGGTCCCGCCTGCCGACGCGCCCTCGACCAGGTACAACTCGCTGAGCGCCGGGTCGCGCTCCTGGCAATCCGCGAGCTTGCCCGGCAGCGAGCCCGAGTCGAGCGCGCCCTTGCGCCGCACGAGCTCCTTGGCCTTGCGCGCAGCCTCGCGCGCGGTAGCAGCTTCGACCGCGCGCGCAACGATCTTCTTCGCGACCGGCGGGGTCTTTTCCAGGAACTCGCCGAGCTTCTCGTTGACCAGCCCCGAAACGATTCCCTCGACTTCGGAGTTGCCGAGCTTGGTCTTGGTCTGGCCTTCGAACTGGGGCTCGGCGATCTTGATGCTGACGATGGCGGCGAGACCTTCGCGAGTGTCGTCGCCCTCCAATCGCATTTCCTTGTTTTTGAAGAGACTGTTCTTGATCGCGTAGTTGTTGATGGTCCGCGTCAGCGCACCCTTCAGTCCCGACAGATGGGTCCCGCCCTCGGCAGTATGGATGTTGTTGGCGTAGGTGAAAATCACTTCGTGGATCGCGTCAGTCCATTGCAGCGCGACCTCGACGTCGACGCCCTCGCGCACGCCCTTGAAGAAAATCACGTCGTGGAGCGCTTCGTTGCTCTTGCTCAGCGTCGCGACGTATTCGGCAATCCCGCCTTCGTAGTGAAACTCTTCCGCCTTGTTGATTCGCTCGTCGCGAAGCCTGATTCGCAGTCCGGCATTGAGATACGCCATCTCGCGCAGGTACCGCGCGATGATCTCGTACTTGAACTTTATTTCGGGAAAAATCTTCGAGTCGGGCGAGAAGGTGGTTTTGGTGCCTTTGCTGTTGGTCTTGCCGCGCTCTTCGACCTTGGTCTTCGGCAGCCCGCGCTCGTAGCGCTGAAAATAAATTTTGCCGTTCTTGTGAACTTCGACTTCGAATTCGTCGCTGAGCGCGTTGACCACCGACGCGCCCACGCCATGCAGTCCGCCCGAAACTTTGTACGCGCTCTTTTCGAATTTGCCGCCGGCGTGAAGCACCGTGTGCACGACTTCGAGCGCCGAGCGCTTTTCCGTCGGATGCATGTCGACCGGGATTCCGCGGCCGTTATCCTCCACCGAAATCCGATCGTCGCTCAGAACGACGACGTTGATCTCGGTGCAGTGGCCGGCCAGCGCTTCGTCAACCGAGTTGTCGACGATCTCGGTGACGAGATGATGCAATCCCCGCTCGGCGGTGTCGCCGATGTACATCCCGGGGCGTTTGCGAACTGCTTCGAGTCCTTCGAGAACCTTGATGGACTCGGCGCCGTAGCCGTCGGACGATTGTTTATTTGCCATAGAAAAAGACGAGCGATGAACTACCTCTGCACCGCACCACCGCCTGTCCGAATTGTATTTGTCTAGCGCAATAAAGTAAAGGAAAAATTGGGCGTTCGATCGTGCAATCAAACATTATTTGAATTTCGTTGCCTGTGGATAGAAAAGCAACCACTCAATCGGCACTTTTCTGCCTAATCGACGCTATGACTTTCAAGCGTTCGATTAAAAGCAGACAGTACGCCTAACAGAACGTCATTCTGCGAGAGCTTTGAGCGCACAGATTCATCGCGCAAACCGACGGAAAAAAATCCACCTGCAGACTCGTCGCAAATTTCATTCGCAGGCCCGCTGAATTCCGTCGAAGAATTGCCACCACATGTCGAGCGAGCGTTCGACCGCGGCCCATACTTTCGCGCGTTCCACTTCGCTCATCGGCGTGTGACTCAGAATGTTGTCGCCGACGTCGCTGTGATCGCGATCGGCGATTTCATGCACGTCGAAAAATGCGACCTGCTCCCGCGAAAGTCCGTAGTGCTTTTCGAGCGCGCGTGCGAACGGCGCGAAGTTCCCCGGCACCTGGCCCTCCGCCGCGAGATTGATTGCGCCGATCCCCTCCGCGAACGAGCGATCCTTGGTCGACAACTCGAACCAGTCGATCAGCGCCGCCGTCGAGGGGAGCGCCTTGCCGTGGATCATGTCGTCGCGGCTAAGCCCAACTCCCAGACCGAGCCGGATGAACAATTCAGGATGAGGCGCGCTGCCGGAAATCCTGCCGGTCTCCTCTTCATACAAACTCTCCGCGAGCTTCACGCGCTCCTCCGGGTTGACACATCGCGAATGCAGCGCGCTCAGCGCCCGCGGGAACTCACGCACTTGCAGAAAGAACTGAGTTGCAAAAGTGCAGAGGCCGGTCTGCGAAACCTTGCCGTCGGCGATTCGATGCCAAATCGGATGCCGCCCGAATGAGCGCCGCTCTTTGACCATCGCGAAAATCTCGCGCACGAAGCCGTCATTCGCAGCCATGGCTGAACCTCATAGCCGCGAATGTACGAGAGCGCGCATGTAATGTGAAGCGAAGCGCGTCGCGGAGATCGTATGCGGGGCTGCGCGCCCCGCGCCCGCGGCAGGGGTGACCCCTGCACCCAATGTAAGAAAAGAGAAGATGCGGGACTTCGTCCCTGTTAGAACTATTTTGGGAAGAAACGTCGAGGTAAGTCCGCGAGTGCTGGCACGAGCTCGCTTCGCGTCCTCGCGCCCTAAACCTCCTAACAGGGCGTCAGCCCGCATCTTTTTTTCTTTTCTGATACTGGGTGCAGGGGTCACCCCTGCCGAGGGTGCGGGGCGAGGAGCCCCGCATTCAATCGACCTGCCGCAGCTCCGCGAGCATTTCCTGCGGCCCGATGTAGCCGACTTTGCGTTGTGCGATCTTGCCTGCCGAATCGATCAGCATCGTCGTGGGTACGCCCTGGATTTCGTATTTGCTGGTCAATTCTTCCGTCTTCTTGTCTTGCGCCGTCAGGTTGGCCTTCATCCGGACGAAGCGCTTTGCTTCGCTGACCACCGACGGGTCGATGAAGGTCGAATGCTCCATCTCGCGGCATGGGATACACCAGTCGGCGCTGAAATCGATCAGCACGGGCTTGCGCGCTTCGGTGGCGGACGCGAGCAGTTCCGAGTTGAAGGGCTCGAAGCGAAGTCTCTCCGGCGCCTGCCGTGGATAGAGCATGAATGCGAGGGCTGCCACCGCTACTACTCCCATTGCCGATCTGATCACCAGGAACGGACGCCAGCTTCTACCTTCGGATGAAATGAAGCCGAGGTAAATCCCGACGGCGGCTGCGTAGTACGGGAGGAATCGAGTCATGAGGTTGTTCGGCACGACCGGATCGAGAAAATAGAGCGCGAGTCCGACCAGCACAAAGCCGAAAAGATGCTCGACCCACTTAAGCCACTCGCCCGACCGCGGCAGGCGGCGGATATGCCCGGCCGCCATCGCGAGTCCGACGTAGGGAAGGCCAAGTCCGAGCGCCAGTGTGAAGAACAGCGCGAAGCCGAACAGCGCGCTGCCGTTCCGCTCCACCATCAGCAGCAAGCCCAGCACGATCGGCCCGATGCATGGCGCCGCCACCACGCCCATCCCGAGGCCCATCAGTAGCGCGCCTGCGTATCCCGGGTGAGCAGCGCCCGCGCGCTGAATCATCCACTGAGGCGGTTGCAATACGAACAGACCGAAGCTCGACGCGGCGAGCGTCAGCAGCATCATCGACAGCGCGACCAGCACGAACGGATTCTGCAACGCGGCGCCGAACAATCCGCCCGACATCGCGACGGCGACGCCCACCGACGAGAACATCAGCGCGATCCCGAGCACGAAAACGATCGCGAGGTACATCACGCGGCGATGGCCGCCGCCCTGGTTGCCGAAGTACGCGATCGTCACGCCGATCAGCGGATAGACGCACGGCGTCAGATTCAGCGCGAGGCCGCCCAGAAATACCGCGAGGAAGCCGACCCACCATCCGTGATTGGCAAAGATGCGTGCGAGCGCGCCGCCGGAATCGTCGCCGGTCCCGGAGCCGCCCCCCATAGCACCGCTAATGCCAATTGCTTCCACCGCGCCCGCTGCCGCTCCAGGAGCCGCCAGCGCGACCGTGGTACTGACGGACGCAGGCCGCAAGCATTCATTGTTGTTGCATCCCTGGTAGTCGATCGTGACCGTCAGCGCGTCGCCCGGCTTGGGTGCGAAGTCGGCGCTCGCCTTGAGCGGCACCTCGAACTTCAGCTCGCCGCCGAACACCGAGATCTTGTCGCCGCCGGCCGCGGGGTCGAGGTTCATCGTTTCGGCCGGAGGATACTTGACCGCACCCGCCGTCACGCTGACCGGGCCGCTGACCGCGAGCTTGGTCGGTATGTAATCCTCGCTGAAGGGCTTGTCCGAATTGATATGCCATTCCGCGATCACCTCGGCGGCGACCTTGAGCGTGCTGGCGCCGCCCGCCTTTAGCGGAGGATCGATCGTGGCCGATGTGATTTTTACGAGTTCATTGGCCTTGACCGCGTGCGCCGCCGGCACCGCGAGCAAAGATACAGCGAGGAAAATTCCGGCGATCAGCCTGCCGTGAGAAAAAAATCGGAAATTGCGCGTCATATCCTGAAAGCTAAAACCAAGCGAGCTACGCGATGGTTCCTGAGCGGTGCATGCATCTATTTCGCAGCGGCGCTGTGCTTGCCGTTGGTCGAGAGCGGAACCGAGCCCACGATTTCCAATCCGTAGCCCGGCAGATTGGCCAGCCGCGGGGTCGCGTCCGACATGATAATCATTTTGCGCACACCGACGTCGCGCAGAATTTGCGCGCCGATTCCGTAGTCGCGGAAATCGGCCTCGGGCGTGTTGGCCCGCGTGGTCGCGCGACGCGCCGGACGCCCGCCGTCGAAATCCGACGCCAGCGCATTCGACTCGCGCTTGAGATACAACAGCACGCCTTCGCCGGCCGCGGAAATTCGTTCCATCGCGGAGCGCAGCAGGGTGCGGGTGTTGCGAAGCGAGTAGCCGAATACATCGCCGGGCAGGTACTCGCGATGCGCTCGCACGAGGATCGGCTTTTTCGGATCGACCTTGCCCATCACCAGCACCAGATGTTCGGTGTAGTCAACGAGGTTGCGATAAACGATCGCGCTGAACTCGCCGTACGCGGTCGGCAGCTTCGCCTCCGCGATTCGCTGGACCATCGTCTCGTTGCGCAGCCGGTACTCGATAATGTCCGCGACGGTGACAATCTTCAGCCCGTGCACTTTCGCGAACTCGACCAGGTCGTCGCGCCGCGCCATCGTGCCGTCATCTTTCAGAATCTCGCAGATGACGCCCGCCGGCTTCAGCCCCGCGAGCCGCGCGAGATCGACTGCGCCCTCGGTCTGCCCGGTGCGCACCAGCACGCCGCCGTCGCGTGCGCGCAGGGGATAGACGTAGCCGGGCGTGATGAACTCCGCGCCGCTAGCATCCTCGCGCACCGCCTGCAGAATCGTAGTCGAGCGATCCTGCGCCGAGATTCCCGAGCCCGACGCGCGCCGCGCGGTGATCGCCGTCGTGAAAGCCGTGCCGAGCGGCGCCTGGTTGTCGCCAATCATCATGCCGAGCCCGAGCCGGTCGATTCGCTCCGCCGACATCGGCAGGCAAATCAGCCCGCGCCCGAACTTCGCCATGAAGTTGACGGCTTCAGGCGTCGCCTTTTCGGCCGCCATGCACAAGTCGCCCTCGTTCTCGCGCTGCTCGTCATCCATCAGGATGATCATGTGGCCGCGGCGCGTTTCCTCGAGCGCTTCCTCGATGGAAGTGAACGGCGCGCGCGCCTTCTTGCGGGGACTTATTTCACCAAACATCTGCGGCTCTCGCTAAACTCTTACCCAACTATATACCGCCAGCCAAGCACACTTGAATGCCCGCGTGGTGCTATCTTGAGCGGCGTGGCAAGGGAAATCTCGACGGCGGTGCTGCTGGCGGCGGGGCGCGGCAAACGCCTGGGCGCGTTGACGGACGACACTCCGAAACCGATCCTCGACATCGCCGGCGCGCCGCTGATTTCGCACATCGTCGACGTGCTTGCGGGCGCGGGACTGACTCACTTCATCGTCGTGACCGGCTACCGGTCAGAGCAAATCGAAGGATGGGCGAAAACTTATCGGCACGAAAATCCGGGAATCAAACTAACGACCGTCAGGCAGCCGGAACTGAACGGAACTGGCGGCGCGATGCTCGCGGCGAAGGCGCATCTCAGCGGCCAGGATCGCTTCGTTTTCGGATGGGGCGACATCCTGATGGACCGCGCCAACTATCCACGCTTCATCCATCACGCGCGCGTCGATGAGTACGATTTGATGCTGGCGGTGAATCGCGTCAAGGATCCGTTTCGAGGCGCCGCCGTGTACGTGACACCGGATATGATAGTCGAGCGGCTCGATGAAAAGCCGGCGAGGGGAACCGCGAAGACCGAATGGAACAACGCGGGACTGTTCGCAAGCAGCCAGATACTTTTCGACTACCTCGCGCGGCTGAAGCCGTCGGTGCGCGGCGAACTCGAACTCCCGGGTGCGATCACGCAGATGATCGGCGACGGCCGCGTCGTGCGCGCGGTTGATATGCGCGGATTCTGGAGCGACGTCGGCACGCCGGAAGATCTCGAGGCGGCGCGCGCGTGGTTCAAGCCGAAGAGGAAGCGGCGATGAGTATCCCCGACGGATGGGACGCCGCAGAGTTGGCGCGCGCTGAACGACTCGCGGCCAAGGTTCGCGTTAGCGTTGGCGCAGAAGCGCGAACCTTCGCGGCTCGCGCGCCCGGCCGCGTCAATCTGATCGGCGAGCATACGGACTACAGCGGCTTGCCGGTGCTGCCCGTAGCGATCGACCGATCGACAATCGTCGTCGCCGCCGCGACGATTGAAAACGAAATCGAACTGATGAACGCCGACGCCGCGTGGCCCTCGCGACGCTTCGCGATCGAGAGACAGATTCCGCCGTACGCAACCGGCGATTGGGCGAACTACGTGAAGGCCGCGATCCAGGGCGTGATCGATCGCTTCGATGCGCGCGGCAAATGGCGCGGCGCGTCGATGGTCGTGGGCAGCCGCGTGCCGCCGGCCGCGGGCTTGTCGTCATCGTCAGCGCTGACAGTTTCGACCGCGCTGGCATTCATGGCGATCAACGAACTCGAACTCGAGCCGATCGACGCCGCAACGATGGTTGCGCGCAGCGAATGGTACGTCGGGACGCGCGGGGGCGCGATGGACCAGTCGGCATCGATTCTTGGGCGTCGCGACCACGCACTGTTCATCGAGTTCGATCCGATCCGCGTGCGCATGGTGAAGATGCCGGCGAACGCGGCGATTGTCGTGGCGGACAGCCGGGAAGTCGCGGACAAGTCGGGGAAGGTGCGCGCGGAATACAATCGGCGGGTGGTGGAGTGCGCGTTGGCGGCGCGAATCCTCGGGCGCGCGCTCAAGCTCGACGGCGTGAAGATCCTCGGCGACGTGGTTCGCGCGATACCGGGTTGGACCGCGGCGGAGCTCGTCGAGAAACTCGCGGAGTCGTCGCCGCCGCGGCTCGGCGCGGATCTGAAAGAGGCTGCGAACATCCTCGATGTCTCGCAGTCGATACTCGAAGCGGAGTTGCTTGGCAATGGATCGACTCGCACGTTAGTCGATTCCAATCGCCCGCTGGAAATTTTGAAACGCGCGCGACATGTCTTGAGCGAAACCGAGCGGGTGATTCGCGCGGCGGACATGCTCGAGGCGGGGCGCCTCGATGAAATGGGAAAGCTGATGAACGCGTCGCATCAGAGCCTCGCCGACGACTTCGAATGCAGCACGGCGCGGCTCGACGCAATCGTGGAATGTGCGCGGCGCGGCGGCGCGTTCGGCGCGCGGCTGACGGGCGCGGGTTTCGGCGGCTCGATTGTCGCGCTGTGCGACGTGGCGAGCGCGGATACCGTGATCGAATCGATCGATCGGGGATACTACGCGAAGCTGTACCCCGGCGAGCCGGTTGAAAGCCGACGCGCCGTGCTGCACGCAGCCGCAGGCGCGAGCGTGATCGAATTGACGCGCTAGTCCTTGAGTAGACACTACATATAGTGGTCCAGAGAAGGGTGCACCACTTAGGGGTGGGTTCGTTCCGTCAAAATTACATTTCACGTCGCGCGTGGCTGGGCGATGTATGCGCGTGTTGTCCATTACCAGATCTGTAGCACATCACGCGCGTGAGGGTCAGGCTGAAAAGTTCATCCCTTCCTACGCTGCCGGCATCGGTTGTCATCCTTGTATGACGTCGATGGTAGCGGAGACATGGGTAACACTGTCAGGGAGATGGGATTGTCATCTTACCTCGACCCGTCCGCCGTCCAGCCGCCACTCGACGCTTGTGCACCTTCGCGCGAGTGCGTCGTCATGCGTCACGATCACCATCGCGCCCGGATACTCGACCAGCGCATCCTCGAGGCGTTCGATCGCGGGCATGTCGAGATGATTGGTCGGCTCGTCGAGCACCATCGCCCAAACCTGCCGCCCCAGCCCATACGCCATCGCGAGCTTGCGCGCTTCGCCGGGCGAGGGCGCGGCCGACTCGAGCAGCCTGTCGGGATCGACGCCGAGCGCGGCGACGAGAGTGAGCACGCGTCCGCGCGCGTCGGGGTTCAGATCGCGGACCTGGTCGAGCATCGCGATACCGTCGCGCGCGGTGAGTTCCTGCGGCAGATATAGGATTCGCTCCGCCGCGACATGCGCCCCGCGCAGCATCGCCGAGAGCAGCGTGCTCTTGCCGATTCCGTTGGGGCCGGTGACGCGAATTTTTGCATCGCGCAGCACGGCGAGATGCACGTCTTCGAGGATTCGCGCATCGCCCGCGAAAATCGCCGCCTCGTCGATCGTGAAAGCCTTGGCCACGGGAGCCGGCACGTAGTCGACGAAGATCGAGCGCCCCTTGGCCTTGCGAAACCTGTACTCGCCAAGTTTTTCCGACACGCGATCGACGCTCGCGCGCAGCACGGCCGCGTCGCGGGAAATTCTTTCTGACGCCATCCGCGCCTTGCCCTTTGCGAACATGCTGGTGGCGTCGTGATCGCCGCGGAACTTCATCCGCTTGCGGGTACCCGCGTTAGCCTCAGCCTCGGCCGACATTGCCAGGCGCCGTTTGTCGGCGAGCCGCCGCGCGAGATTTTCCCGCTGACGCTTCAGGCGTTCGTAGTCCGCGCAGCGCTCGCGCTCCTCGGCTTCCCACGCGCGCTTCGCGTCGGAGTAGCCGCCGCGCCAGATGCGCGCGGCGCCGTCATGCACGCGCACCGTGTAGCTGGTAATTCGATCGAGCAGCGCGCGATCGTGCGAAACCATTATTCCGACACCGCGAAAGCGCTCGAGGCCCGCTATCAGCAGTTCGCGCGCCTCGACGTCCAGATGATCGGTCGGTTCGTCGAGCATCAGCACGGCCGGCTCCGCGCCGAGCGCCGCGCCAACCTGCCATCGCTTGCGCTCGCCCGGCGACAGCGTCGGCCATCGAGCGAGCGCCGCCGCGTCGAGCCGCAGCTCGCCGTGGATTCGCCGCGCTACGCCGTCAGTCGCGCGCGCGAACGCTGCTATTTCCGGCGTCATCGCCTCGACCGTCTGCGCACACGCTCGAATCGCGCCGCGCGGTGGATCGAGATTGACGTGGCCGGCCGCCGGCTCGAGCTCGCCTGCGATCAGGCGCAGCAGCGTGGTCTTGCCGGCGCCGTTAGGCCCGACCACACCCGTCCATCCGGTCGCGAGCGTGAGCGTCACGTCGGTCAGGGTGGAAACTGAATCGGTATATGAAAAAGAGAGACCCGAAATTCGCACGAACATCGTAACTGCTCCACAAAACACCCGCGCGAAGTGAAAAGAACGTCGCCGCGCGAGCCGTTGTCCTAAGACACGAACGATGGAGTAGTTATTTCCGCACGCCTTCAGTCTCTCCCTTCAGGAATGGGTCGAGACTATCCGCGCGACTGCCGCGAATCAACTGTGCGCGCTGCACTCCGAGACAGCTCGGCGTCAGTTGTTGGAGTTGCGTCGGCTGTTCTGCCACTGGAGCGGTTGCAGATTCGAAAGGTCGTCGGTTCCGCCTTTCGCGAGCGGCGTGATACGAGCGATCTCCCAACCGAAGTGCGACAACGTGTCACCATGGGCGGTGTACTGCATCCAGGTACCGAACGCATCACGACGATAGAAGCTCCCATTGTAGCCGTCGTCGATTTTGCCTTTCGCCCACACACTAAGCTTCAGCTGTTCGCTGGCTGAGGCAAACGGATATTCGTAAGACATCGCCGGACCGCCCCTTCTGTAACAGGTGAGCTATATATAGTTCCGGCACGCTTACAGCAAGCAGGAATCTTCGCGCGCTCTAAAATGTAACAGTCGGTCAAATCAGCGCGTCAATGCATCATTTGTGGATTGAACGCGCCTTCGGTGACGCTGCCGACGTTAATCGACTGGTTGAATTCATTGTGAGCCGGAACCAGCGAGCGGAAGAACGATCCCCGGCCCTCGGGATGATAAAAGCTGCCTGCGAGGTCGAACAGGCTGCCACCCTCCGACGACGGTCGCATTCTCCACAGCGGCATCGCCGTCGCCGTTAAGCCGCGCGAATCGTGGAACTCCGCCGCGAGCCAGACGTACACCTCGCTGTCGATATAGATGATCGAACGCATTGCCGCCTCCGCGCCTTCGGGGAATCGGGGACGCATCTCGAGAATGTACGCGTGACGAAGTTCGAACGGCTCCTCGCCCAGCGTCAGTCCTTCGGCGCCGGTTTTGAATCCCGCCGGCTCTTCGTCGGCCGCCAGGCACGCGAGGATCGTGGTCGTGCCGAGCAAGCGGTACTGATAGTTCTCGGTCTTGGGCAGGGCGTACGCCCAGAACGGTTGATGGCATCCGCGGCAGCCCTCGCTCGGATAGGCCAGGCTCACTGCGCTGCGGCGGATGCGGCGTGAGGCTTCACTGAACGAGAAAAATTCGTCGGGATGTTTGGCGTCAAGATAACGCACCCAGATGCCGGCGCCTTCGCTGGGAGTGCCGGAGAGATCGGCAATCCATCGATCGCACTTCGCCTTCCACTCGACGCCCATCGCATTGTCGCCAATCGTCGGGCGCGGATCGACGTCCGTGCGATGGGCAAAGCGCAGGAACTCGAACTGCTCGCAGGCGTAGTCGGCATCGCTGTTCGGAACAATTTTCAGAGCGTTGGCAGGAGCGGCGGCGTAAGCATTGCTGCTCCATGGCGCGATCGAAAAATCGTCCGGCATGAACGGTCCCATGTGCCAGTTGTAGGCAATCTTCGCGGCGGCCGCCGGGTCGCCGGCGTCGATCAAAGGAAAAGGCATGCCGGCGATGTAGTTCTTGATGTACCCGTCGCCGTCGAGTGACACCTGCGCAGAATATTTTTCGGTCGCGTGCTGAAAACCCTGCGACCATTCGACGCGGCGCTCGGGGATAATTTTCATGCGAAAGCCATGCGCAACTGCAAATTTGGCCGCAGCCGGGACATAGCGCGCGTACTGCTCGACATTGTCCGCGCTGATGACAGTCCCAGGCTTCAATTCCGCAGCCGCAGGACTCGCCGACGCGCTCGGCGATAGAGCCGCTGCAGTTTGCGCACGCGATTCTATCGGCGCCGCAACTATCACCGTTGGAGCAATCAACAGAAAAGCAGTTCGAGCTAACAACCGCGCAGTGCGCATCGTGGCCGATGCCTGCCTATAAGTCATCATCAATTGGATATAGCGCGGCTAGTGCCGGATCATTCTCGGAAATGAAATCGATCCGGCTCGCAGGCTTCCCCGACATCAGCTCATTGATATTCTCCGCGACTCGATCGACGAATCTTTCTTGTCCCGGCTGCTCGTCCATCCGGTTGTAGAGCACGACGATTCCGCGATCCTCCTCCGGCGCGAATTCGACGTGGGCCGTAAATCCGGGAGTCGTGCCGTCATGCTCGAAGCGGCCCGACTGAACGTCATACAACCACGCGAGTGCCACCTCCGTATTCTGCTTGACGATTCCGCGGAGCTGATGGTCCAGCGCGAACGCGGCAGCCATTGTCGCGCCGGGTGAACTCGGAGCGGCACCGGCGTAACGCTCGGGATGCAGATTGGCGTCGAGATAGGTGAGCAGGTCCTCCGCCGTCGACTTCGCGCCTACCGCGCCTGCGAAGATTCCGCCTTCGCGAAGTCCCGCATCGACCGGCTCCAGCATAGTGTCGTGGCCCTGGATAAGCCGATGCTCTTGCTCCGGCGAGAGCGTGAAGACAGTGTCGTTCATGTGCAGCGGTCCCGTGATCTCGGTTCTAACCAGTTCCGTGTACGGAACGCCGGCCCTCTGCGCTAGAGTGTATCCGAGCAGGCCGATACCGAAGCTGCTGTACAAGTACTTCGCGTCGGAGGGTCTGGCTGTGCCGTGACTCGCAATGAATTCGTGCAACGCGACGCGGTCGTAGTCGGCAAATGGGTTGCTCGGATCCTTCGGATCAAGGTTGTCGGGAACACTTGGGAGTCCCGAGCGATGCGTCGCGAGATCGAGCAGCGTCATTTCCGTGACTGCCGGCTTGGCAGCTATGTCCGGAAAGAGAATCGGGCGCACCGGTTCGTTGAGCCCGACTTTTCCCTGCTCTACGAGTTGCGCTAGCGCCAGGCCCGTGAGGGTCTTGGTCACCGAGCCGATCTCGAAAATGGAGTCCGCGCGCGCAATCCCGTAACTGAACACGCGGCGCTGGCCGTGGTCGATTACGCCGATTGTCACGCCGCAACCAGTTGATTCCTTGAGCAAGCCGCCCTTCAAGACTGGTGCGAACTCAGCGTCGAGAGACCGTCCTAGGTCAGCGAGTGCGATTGGCGATCTGGCTGGAAGTTTGTCCGCTCCATTCTCAGATAGCGAACCGCTGCTCCAAACCCCCACTCGCAATCCAGCGACGGCAAGCGCGCCGAGCACCACCATCCATTTGAGCCATTTGACGCACGTGGCGCGCATATTTTTTCAGCGTCGGGTGCAGGGGTCACCCCCTGCTGAAACCGACGGCGGTCTTCACTGAAAACAAGTGCTACAGACCTTTTAAGAACTCGATCAGGACTTCGTTGATCTCCTTGGGGCGCTCCTGCTGCACCCAATGGCCGGCGCCGGGGACGATCACTTTCTTTTTCAAATTTGGCGTGAACGCACCCGCAATCTCGTAACCGCCGGGAATCATTTTGCCGACCACGTCATGCTCACCGGCGGCGAACAGCGCGGGCTGGCGCAGCTTGGCGCCGTCGAGGAACGGCGTCAGCTCCCAGTTGCGATCGGCATTGCGATACCAGTTGACTCCACCGCGAAAGCCGGCGCGCTTGAACTCGCCGGCAAAGAAATCCAGGTCGGCCTCCGTCAGCCATGGCGGCAGCTTGTCGGGCACCATCCCGGTCTCGATAAACTTTTTCGTCTTGGGGAACAGGAACGAGAATTCGCCGGTCGCGCGGCACGTCGCCCGACGCCGAGTAGAGGATCATCGCCATCGAGCGGCGCGGATCGGCGTCGAGTTCCTTCTCGACCTTGCCCGGCTCCTGGAAATAGAGCTGGTAGAAATTCTGATCGCCCGCGAGAGCTTTCATCCCGTCCGTCGGACGCATCGAACCGCGCGGAAAATACGGAACGCTGAGCAGCGCGATCGCGCGAAAGATGTCGGGGCGCAACAGCGCCGAGTTCCACGCGACCGGCGCGCCCCAATCATGACCGACGATCGCCGCCGACTCGACGCCGAGGCTGTTGACCAGCCCGACGATATCGCCGACCAGGTTCAGGATGTTGTACGACTCGATCGGCGCGGGCGCGTCGGTCTGCCCGTAGCCGCGCTGGTCGGGCGCGACGACGCGAAAACCCGCCGCCGCGAGCGCGGGAATCTGATGCCGCCACGAGTACCACGACTCCGGCCATCCGTGGCACAGCACGACGAGCGGTCCCGCACCCTGCTCGACGTAATGCATCCGAATCCCGTTGGTGTTGACAAACTTGTGCTGCAGTTCGGCCATTACGCATCCTCTTCTTAACACTGGGTGCAGGGGTCACCCCTGCCCAAGGAGGTGCGGAACCCACGGCGGGTTCCGCTGAAATCATGAATGTTTGAGCTTTTTGATTTCCTCGGCCATCTCGGGCACCGCCTTGAACAGATCGGCGACCAGGCCGTAGTCGGCGACCGCGAAAATCGGCGCCTCTTCATCCTTGTTGATTGCGCAGATGACCTTCGAGTCCTTCATCCCGGCCAGATGCTGAATCGCGCCTGAAATTCCGACTGCGATGTAGAGTTCCGGCGCGACCACCTTGCCGGTCTGCCCGACTTGCAGGTCGTTCGGCACGAAGCCCGCGTCGACCGCCGCGCGCGACGCGCCCATCGCAGCGCCCATCTCGTCGACCAGCGGCTCGAGCACGGTCTTGAAGTTTTCGCCGGACTTGAGGCCGCGGCCGCCTGACACGATTATCCGCGCCTCGGTGAGTTGCGGGCGATCGCTCTTGGTCGCGTTGAACGAAACGAATTCCATTTTGAGCGCGCCCGCGTCTATCTCGGCATTCTGTTTTTCGACCGGCGCAACGGTGTCGCCTGCCTTGGCGGCGTCGAACGCCGTCCCGCGCACGGTCAGCACCTTGATAGGTCCGTCGAGCTCGACCGTCGCCATCACGTTGCCGGCGTAAGTGGGGCGCACGAATGTGTGATCGTCGCTGATCGCAGTGATTTCCGACGCCATCGGAGCGCCGAGGCGCGCGGCCAACCGCGGAAACAGATCCTTGCCCATCGCAGTCGCGGTCGCGAGCACGAATTCCGCGTTTTCTTTTTTCGCCAGCGCGGCGAACGCCTGAGCGTGCGCGTCGGCGAGATAGTTCTTCAGCGCCGGATGCGCCAGCGCGATCACCTTGGCGACGCCGTACTTGGCGATCTCGCCTGCCGCCGCGTCGGGCGCGTCGCCCGCGACGACCGCGATCGCTTTGCCGCCGCGCTTTTTCGCCAAGTCGAGGCCCGCGTGAACCGCGGTCAGCGTAGTCTTGGGGAAATGTCCCCCCTGATGCTCCGCGAAAATCAGAACGTCACCCATGTCAGTTCACTCCAATACCATTTCACTCCGCGTTCGGAATCGTAGTAGTCGAAATCAAATAATTTTTGCTCAAATAACTTTGGCTTCGGTGTGAAGGACCGACACCAGCTCCTGCACCGACGCGACTTTGCGCCCGGCCTGGCGCTTGGGCGGCGCGGCGAGCGTCTTAATCTTGAGCTTGGGAGCGAGATCGACGCCGAGGCTGTCGGCCGCAACCTCTTTCAGCTCTTTCTTGCGCGCCTTCATGATTCCGGGCAGAGACGCGTAGCGCGGCTCGTTGAGGCGAAGGTCGGTGGTGATGACGGCGGGCAGTTTGAACGCGATCGTCTCGAGGCCGCCGTCAACTTCGCGCACGACCGAGGTTTTTTCGGGCGTTATCTCGACCTTCGAGGCGAACGTTGCCTGCGGCCATCCGAGCATCTCGGCGAGCATCTGTCCGACCTGGTTCGCGTCGTCGTCGATCGCCTGCTTGCCCAGGATGATCAGGTCGGGCTTTTCGTCGCCGGCGATCTTCGCGAGGATTCGCGCTATCGCGAGCGAGTCGAGCGCGGTGTCGGTCTTGACCAGGATCGCGCGGTCGGCGCCCATCGCGAGCCCCGTGCGCAATTGCTCCTGCGATGTCGGACTGCCCGATCGTGACGAGCACCACCTCGCCGGTCTGCTTCTCCTTGATGCGGAGCGCCTCTTCGATCGCGATTTCGTCAAAACGGGTTGATGACCCATTTGACGTTGTCGGTGGCGATACCGGTGCCGTCGGGCAGCACGCGGATAGTGGTCGCGGGATCGGGAACGCGCTTGATTGGAACCAGGATTTTCAAAGTCTTAACACTCCACGCATCGGTTCATGCATCGATTAAGAGTCTGGAACAGATGAAGCTTGCCCAGGGAATAGAGCCGACAAACGCAAATTTTCTAACAGCGCCCCACCAATCAGTCAAACCATACTAATGGAGGGTCGCCGCGCAAAGGCCAGCTATTCCTTCTAGCCGAGGCGGTGCGATAGTTCGCGGGCCGGCGTCGAGCAGATCGGCGCGATTTCGGCGGCGAGTGTTTCACGCCGACGCTGCACCCTGACCAAGCGGCGGCGGTCGATGCCGTTCCCGCACCATTTCATGCCGGTATAACATCTGCGGATGGGCTCGACTGTCACCCACGCCATCATCGGCACCGCCGGCCACATCGATCACGGCAAGACCGCGCTCATCAAGGCGCTCACCGGCCAGGACACCGACCGCCTCAAGGAAGAAAAAGAGCGCGGCATCTCGATCGATCTCGGCTTCGCCTACTTCACCCTGCCCGACGACACCCGCGCCGGCATCGTCGACGTCCCCGGCCACGAGCGCTTCATCCGCAACATGCTCGCCGGCGCCCACGGCATCGATCTCGTGCTGTTCGCCGTGGCGGCCGACGACGGCGTGATGCCGCAGACCGAGGAGCATCTCGACATCCTCCACCTGCTCGGCGCCCGCCGCGGCATCTTCGTCGTCACCAAGGCCGACCTCGCCGACGCCGCGCGCATCCGCGACGTGCGCGACGAGATCGAGCTGCTGGCGGAAGGCACCACGCTCGCCGGCGCGCCGGTCATCGAGGTCTCGTCGACGACCGGCGCCGGCCTCGACCAGTTGCGCGCCGAGATCGTTCGCCAGCTCGACGGCTTCCAGGCGCGCCGCGCCACCGGCGTCTTCCGCCTGCCTCTCGATCGCGCGTTCGTCATCAAGGGACACGGCATCGTCGTCACCGGCACCGCGATGGGCGCCGAGGTCCGCGTCGGACAGAAGCTCCGCGTGCTGCCGTCGGGCAACGAGGTCCGCGTGCGTTCGATCCAGGTGCATTCGGATTCCGTCGAGAGCGCCGGGCTATGCCAGCGCGTCGCGCTGAACCTCACCGGCGCCGAGAAGCTCGACCTCGCGCGCGGCGACGTGCTCGCCGACGAGATTCTGGACTTCCCAACCGCGCGTTTCGACGCGTGGCTCGAGGTTCGTCCCGCCGCCAAAGCGCGCGCTCAAGAGCAACACCCGCGTGCGCCTGTTCATCGGCACGGCGGAGACCATCGCGCGCGCGATCGTGCTCGACGACGCCGGCGCGATCGCGCCCAAAGCCGCCGGCCTTGCGCAGCTCGTGACCGAAGATCCCGTCGTCGCGCTCTCGGGCGACCGCTTCGTCATCCGCGACGAAACCAATTCGCGCACTCTCGGCGGCGGCATCGTGTTGAACCCGCTCGGCCGCCGCGTCCGCAAACCGCTCGAGGCCTATCGCGCCAATCTCCGCACGCTCAAGGATTCGTCCGGCGCTGACGCGCTCGAAGCGCTGATCAATCTGCAGGAAAGTTTCGCGCTCGGCACGACCCGGATCGCCACCCTGATGAATATTCCGGTTGCCGAGGCCGACGCCGCGCTCCGCGACGCGCGCTTTATCAAGCTGTCAGCAGGCGACGAAGAAGCTTTCACGACGCGGACCAGGTGGGACGCGCTGAAACGTTTCGCGCTCGACGCGCTCGCGACGCATCACAAGACCGAGCCGCTGTCGCCCGGCCTCGAGATGGAAGCGATGCGCACGCGGCTGCCCTACGAAATCGGCGCGCGCGCGTTTCGGCCGCTCGTCGATCGCCTGAGTCATGAATCCGAAATCGTGCGCGAGGAAAGCGTGCTCCGGCTGAAGAGCCATCGCGTGCAACTCGGCGGCGACGCCGAAACGCTCGGCGCCCGCATCGAAGCCGCACTCACCAGCGCCCGGTTCCAGCCGCCGGATCTCAAGCAACTGGCCGACGCGTTGAAAATTCCCGCCAGTCAGCTTCCGCATCTGAGAACGGTGCTGCTCGCGATGGAACGCCAGGGCCGCATCGTCAAAATCGCCACCGACCTGTATTTCAGCCGCGACGCCGCCGAAGCCGCCCGCGCCCGCCTGGTCGAGTATCTGAAAGCCCACGACGACATAACCGCCGCAGTCTTCCGCGACCTGCTGGGCGCATCGCGCAAGTTCGCGATCGCGCTGCTCGATCACTTCGACCACATCGGCGTAACCACCCGCGTCGGCGACACCCGCCGCCTCCGGAGCATCGACCGCTGAGTCTTGATTCGTATTCCTTTCTCCTGAACTAAAAATGTTTCACGTGAAACATTCGTGTCTGGATCTTAGGAAATAACCCCACTTTCGCAGAATGCGCCGTAATTGCGCGCGCGCCGCAGACTTCGGCGCCGCGACGCCGCTGAGGGCGGCTGCTAGTCGGTCGAATTTCGAGATCGCGAGTGTCCTATTTTGAGGACTTGATCGATGCATCGTTTTTCAGCCTCGGATCGTTTGCGGCGATGCAACGACCATATCCGGGAAGCGCGACGTTGATAGCACAATCACCGTTCGAACACTGCTTCATATTCTCCTGAATGTCTCTGTCCGACGGTATGGACTTCTCACATTCAGCGTTGCTGTCATACTGATTATCGACGTCCCACTCTGAGAGCGGCGCGTGTTCGAGAATTTTTCCGGGAGCGCCCCGCACTGGCGGCACCATCATTACCAGACCACAAGCGCGAGCGCGGCTGCGTGGCGGAGATTCATGGACGCGGTTTACCAGAAAGCAAAAGGCCGGAACAGCGTCCCGCCTCCCGTGCTCAGTGTCTTAATTCAGCCAGTACCGCTGCCTGGGGGCCGCTTGCTCAATGGCGCGCGGTATGGTTCGATTGCGTGTTCGGGTCGTTCGAAACAAATTATCCACCTGAAACCCTGAAAAGAGATCACGCCGGAACGAAAGATTCGACCCACAACACAGACCTCGCCGGTCTGAATACAAACTTGAGTGAAGCTGGCCCCGAGCAATGAAAAGGACTTATCAACCTCACAACCGCCGTCGCAAACGAACCCATGGATTCCTGGCACGGATGGCCACGCCGGGCGGTCGCAAGATACTCAAGCGCCGCCGCGCGAAGGGCCGCACGCGCCTGGCAATCTCGATCCCGCCCAAGCAGCCGGGCTAACCTCCGTGCGCGCGCAATTGAGCTTCGCCGCAGCCGACCGGCTGCATCGAAGCGCCGAATTTTTGCGCCTCCAGCGAAATGGCGTACGATTCCAGGGGCCCCATTTCGTGGTCTATGCGGGAAATCTGGCGCGTGATTCAGACATCGAGCCCGCGCGCTCGCGGCTGGGCGTGACGGTGTCGCGCAGAATCGGCAACGCCGTCGCCCGCAACCGGGTGAAGCGCCGGGTGCGCGAGTGTTTCAGGAAAGCGATCCGTGCGGAATTGCCGCCGCTGACGTCGATAGTGGTGATCGCGCGCGCCGGGGCCGCATCGCTCAAGTCGCCGGCAATCAACGACGAACTAATCATGGCGGCGCGCAATTTGCGCGGACGAATCGCTTCCGCTCTCGCTAGGCGCAACTGATGGCGCTTGCCAATACAGCAGATCGGTTAAGACGTGCGCCGAGATTTGTCGGCGTCGGTGCGGTTGCGATTTATCGCGCGGCTATCTCGCCGGTGATCCACGCGATCAACGGGCCGGCGTGTCGCTTCGAGCCGAGTTGCTCGGCGTACGCGCGCGACGCGATTGCGGCGCACGGGATTGTTCGCGGCGGCGTCATGGCGATTTGGCGAATCGCGCGATGCAACCCGCTGGGCGGTCATGGGTACGACCCGGTCCGGGCGCGCGGAGCGGAGGGGGAGGGATGAGGAGATACGAATTGTATGTGAAACCCCTCCGTGGGTTTCACACTTCCCTGGGCAGGGTTAAACCCTGCACCTTAGAATTAAGAAAGATGCGGGACTTCGTCCCTGTTAGAACTATCTGGGGACTGAATTTTGGATTCTAGTCGAGTACTAATCGCGGTCATTTTGTCCATCGTCCTGGTGGTTGCCTACCAGGAGTTGGTGCTGAAGCGATTTTTTCCACCGCCTACCGAGCAGCAGCAACAGCAGGCTGCCGAGCAGGAGAAGGCGGCCAAGGCTGCGCAGGCCCAGGCGCTCGGCAATGGGCAGGCGACTGCCTTGCCTGCCAGCCCGGGCGCGGCAGCGACAGTAGTCGCCGGCGCGAGCACGGCCGCTCCAGGAGCAGCCGCGAGCGCATCCGCCACGGGACAGCAATCGACGCCCATCACGCCGGCGGCGGCGGGCGCGCCTGAAAAAACCGTCGAAGTGGATTCCGACTTTTACGTCGCCGTGTTCACGACTCATGGCGCGCGCCTCAAGAGTTTTGTTCTGACTCGTTACCGGCAGGCGGCGGCGAAGGACAGTCCGCGCTACGAGATGGTGGAGGTGCAGCCGGGAGGACATCTGCCGCTCGGCGCCGTGATGACGCGCGGCGGGCAGGTCTTCGACGACAGCGATCTCAGCTACGAGACGACCGCGCCCGCGCAAATCAAGGCGACCACGGGATCGGATGCGACGGCGAGTTTTGTCGCCCACACGGCGGACGGCACCACGATCACCAAGACCTTCACGTTCAAGCCGTCGAGCTACGTGTTTTCGATGGACGTGGCGACGACCGGCGGTCCGGCGCTGAATCAACTTGGGGTGTCGATGAGCCAGCCGCTGACGGCGCATCAGGGGTACTACGATATCCCCGAGCTGCAGGCCGACGTGGCCGACAAGGTGATCACCAAGAACGAGAAGGCGCTGAAGACCATAAAGAAGGAAGACGCGACGGTCGCGGGGCCGATCACTTACGCGGGCTTCGGCGATCGGTATTTCCTCGCGGTATTTTTACCCTCGGCGCCGACGACCGGCGAGCTTGCGATGGCTTATAACGGCGACGAGGCGATCGCGCGGCTGCTGTTCGACGGCGCGGCTCGAGTCCACAGTGAAATCTACATGGGCCCGAAGCTGCTCGAAGCGCTGGAAGGGGTGAATCCGGCGCTGCACAAGGCGATCGATTTCGGATTTTTCGGAATCCTGGCGATCGTCTTTTTGCGCACGCTCAAACTGTTTCACTACCTCGCGCCCAACTACGGGGTCGATATCATTTTGCTGACGGTATCGATCCGGATCGCGTTCCTGCCGATATCGATCAGAAGCCAGCGCTCGATGATGAAGATGCAGCGCCTGCAGCCGCAGATCCAGCGGCTGCGCGACAAACACAAGGACAACAACGAGCAGTTGCAGAAGGAGATGGTGGATCTCTACAAGCGCAATCACGTCAACCCGTTGGGCGGATGCGCGCCGATGGCGCTGCAATTGCCGATTTTTATCGGGCTGTACGAGGCGCTGCTGAATTCGATCGAGCTGCGTCATGCGCCGTTTGTCGGCTGGATTAACGACCTGTCGACGCCCGACTGTTTGCACGTGCCTGGCCTGCCGCAACTTCCGCTGATGCATTGCCACGGCCTGCCGGTGCTGGTGCTGCTGATGGGCGTGACCAGTTTCGTCCAGCAATACATGACGCCGACCACGCCGGATCCGAACCAGCAGCGAATGATGATGCTGACGCCGCTGATCTTCACAGTCATGTTTATAAACTTTCCGGCGGGCCTGGCTTTGTACTATTTTTCGTCGAACCTGCTGGGCGTTGTCCAGCAATACTTTCTCAACCGCGAATTCCAGCAATACACACCGGCTACATGAGCAATAACGATTCGATAGAAGCAGAGGCCGCTTCGGTAGAAGAGGCGACCAGGCAAGCACTGGAACAGCTCGGCGCGCGCGAGGACGAGGTGTCGATCGAAGTGCTCGCGACTCCGCGCGCGGGCGTGCTCGGTCTCGGCGCGCGTCAGGCGCGGGTGCGGGTGACGCGCAAGCGCGCGGACGCCGCGGGCAACGTCGCGAGTCCGCAAGCTGCGGCGGAAGCGTCGAACACGCGCGATAGCGGGCCCGGCGGACGGGGTCGCGGGCGCGAGAATCGACAGCGGCAGAATGCGGCCGCGTCGGACGACGACGGCGGCGCGGCCGGGCGCAAAAGCGCGAACGTCGAGGAGCAGCGGCGCGAGGCGACCGTTATCTTGAAGCAGATCCTCGAGCAAATGGGCGAGCAGACCGACGTGCGCCAGATAGAAGTCGATGCGGAGACAGTCGAGCTCGAAATCAAGGGCGACGGTTCGGGAATCCTGATTGGGCGGCATGGCCAGACGCTGGACGCGCTCGAGTACATCGTGAATCGTATCCTGGCGCGGCGAATCAAGGACGCGGCGCCGATTTCACTCGAGACCGAATCCTATCGCGCGCGCCGCCGCCAGCAATTGCATCGGATGGCGCTGTCGATGGGCGAGAAGGCCAAGCGCGAGCACAAGCCGGTGCGACTCGAGCCGATGGCGCCGCGCGACCGCCGCGTGGTGCATCTGGCGCTCAAGGGCGATCCGATGATCACGACGCGCTCGGCGGGTGAAGGCGTAATGCGATCGATCGAGATAGTCCCGACGGAGAGCGGACGTCCGCAACCGCGCAGCGACGGACCGGGTGGACGCGGCCGCCGGCGCGAGGGCGATCGCGAGCGTCAGCAGGAGCGCGAGACGCAGCGCATAGAGCCGGAGCGCGGCAACGAAGCGATCGGCGAGCAGGGCGGCTTCAAGCACGGGCAAAAGCGGATCGTCTAGCCCGGTCGCGGGCCAATACACTACTTCATCTAATGTGAAACCCGCGCTGGGTTTCAGCAGGGGTGACCCCTGCACCCAGTGTTAAGAAAAGATCCCGGACTTCGTCTCTATTAGAGCTGCGCGCGATCGCTCGATCTGTGCGAAATTTGGCGCGCACGCCGTCAGTGTCTCACACCGCGTCATAACCGGACGTTCTTGTAGTCAGCTTAGGACAGATTGTCGCGGACATCGCGCTGGTCGGCGGGCTAATCCGATGGCACGGGCGGTGCTCTGTTACGGTGGAGCGAAGTGACAATGAGGAGCACGATTCCAGCGGCGCGTTTCAGGGTAGAGCGTCGATATACAAGCAACCGACTGGGTGCGACGGCCGGCGCGGGCGGCCAGGTCATGGTGTTGATCTGCGTCTCGCTGATCGCACTGGTCGGCATGATCGCAATCGTCGCCGATTTCAGCTTCATGCAGCATCAAAGGAACATGATGCAGACGGCAGCGGACAGCGCGGCGATGGCCGGCGCCGAGGAGCTCAGCTACGGCGACGCGGTGGCGGCGGGCAACGCGGACGCGGCAAGCAACGGGTTTACCAACGGACAAAGCAGCGTCACGGTGTCGATAAACAATCCACCGAGCTCGGGACCAAACGTGGGCAACGCGGCTTACGTTGAGGCGGTCGTCAGCAAGCCGGAGCCGACTTATTTTCTGCGCGCGCTCGGGGTCAGCACGATGACCGTGTCAACGCGCGCGGTCGCATACGAGGGAAACGGCCCGAACTGCATCTACGTGATGAATCCCTCGGCCTCGGGCGCGATGTCTGCGAACGGCAATGTCACCGTATCGAGCGGCTGCGGCCTGTTGGTGGACTCGAGCTCGTCGAGCGGTATGTCTCTGGTCGGCAACGTCACGATCACGGCACCGAGCATCGGGGTCGTGGGGGGATACAGCGCCGGTGGCAACTCGAGTCTTACGCCGACGCCGAAGACCGGGGTGATTGCAGCCTCCGATCCGCTGGCGTACGTGCAGGCGCCGACCGTCGGCTCATGCGCGCATACGAATTTTTCGCTGAACGGGAACAACGGGAGCAGCGGCAGTCCCTACCAACTCTATGCCGGCACCTATTGCGGCGGGATCACGGTCCATGGCAATGCGTGGCTGCATTTCAACGCGGGAACTTACGTGCTCGCGGGCGGCGGAATGTCCGACAGCGCCAACACCACGATGACCGGCACCGGGGTAACCTTTTACAACACGACGGGGACAGGCGGTTATGGGGCAATCTCGCTGAGCGGCAATTCGCAGTCCAATTTAAGTGCGCCGACTTCAGGTCCACTGGTGGGAATCCTGTTCTTTCAGGATCGCTCGATTCCAGGCACCGCGGCGGGTAGCACTATCAGCGGAAATTCGAGTTCGACCTTCGACGGGGCGCTCTACTTCGCGACTACTACCCTCAGCTTCAACGGCAACAGCAGCGCCAGCGGCTACAGTATCGTCGTGGCGAATCAGTTGTCGCTCAGCGGCAACGCGTCGCTCGGCACCAACTATTCCTCCTTGACGGGCGGCTCACCG
Organism: uncultured delta proteobacterium; assembly: GCA_963805315.1. Lineage (GTDB taxonomy): Bacteria > Desulfobacterota > Binatia > Binatales > Binataceae > Binatus. The sequence goes on along the minus strand of CAWDTQ010000002.1, from coordinate 181,555 downwards.
ATAAAATCAACAATCCTGGCCGAGTGAGTACGATGCGAAAAGTCACCGGGCATGAGTCAATGCGCGCGACAGGCTGGACGCGACGTTGCCTGCCGGCGCGCGGGCAAGCGTCGGTGGAGCTCGCACTCAGTCTGCCGTTGCTGCTGATGATGTTCCTGGTGGTGGTGGAAACCGGCCGCGCGTTCTATATCGCGATCTCAGTTGCCAACGCGGCGCGCGCCGGCGTTCAGTACGGCTCGCAGAGCCTGACGACCGCCAACGACAACGCCGGGATGCAGGCGGCGGCGGACAACGACGCGCCGAACATCGTCGGAATGACCGCAGTCGCGACCCACTTCTGTCAGTGCTCCGACGGCAGCGCCTCGACCTGCCTGGCGACCGACTGCGTCGGCAGCCATCGGCTGGTGTACACGCAGGTCAACACCAGCGCATCGTACTCGCCGCTGATCAATTTCATGGGAATCCTGCCGGCGATGACGGTGCCCGGCAAAGCTATTATGCGGGTCGCTCAATAGTCAGATGAAGTTGCACAGCATCAAGATATTTCGCCGGCAGTTGCGCGATGCGATCGCCGGTGGGCATCCCGGGCAGGCGATGGCCGAGTATGCGCTGGTGCTGACGCCGTGCCTGGCGCTGTTTTTCGGTATCATCAACTTTGCGCTGGCGCTCTATTGCTACGACTTCGTCTGCTACGGCGCCCAGCAGGCCGTGCGCTATGCGACCGTCCATGGCTCGACCGCGCCGACTGTAGTGTCCGCGGCCAACGTTCAAACCTACGTCAACACTCTCGTCGCCGGCGTGCTGAACACAAATTCCTTGACCGTCACGACGACCTGGGCGCCCAACAACAAGCCCGGCAGCGTGGTCACCGTGGCAGTCAGCTACAACTTCCCGCCCCTGACCAGCATTGTCTCGTCAGTCACAATCCCGCTGACCCGCACAGCGGCGATGGTGATCACGCAGTAGCTAGTTTTCCTTTCGTCCATCCGCTCTGGCTTCTCCAGTCGGTTTGTCATAGCCGCTCATCGCGATTAGCATCGATGATCCGCGCACCAGTTTTGGATCTATCGGAAGATTTCAGGAGGGCTATCTCATCATGGCTGAAAACGCGAACAAGATACTCGCGCCGGGAGCTGCGGCCCCGGATTTTTCACTGCATAGCACGCCCGACCAACTCGTGTCGTTGAGCGATTTCCGCGGCGCTCCACTGATCGTGGCATTCTATCCGGCTGACTGGAGTCCGGTGTGCGGCGATCAGATGGCGCTTTACAATGAAGTGCTGCCCGAGTTTCACAAGTTCAAGGCTGCTATCGTCGGTATCTCGGTCGATGGCTCGTGGTGCCACGCTGCTTTCTCAAGAGACCGCAAGTTGCACTTCCCACTGCTGGCTGACTTCGAGCCCAAGGGCGCGGTCGCGCGCCGGTACGGCGCTTATCGCGACAAGGAGGGCGTCACCGAGCGCGCGCTGTTCGTGATCGATCCGAAGGGGACGATTAGCTGGAGCTACCTGTCACCGGTCGGCGTCAATCCGGGGGCCGACGGGATACTGGACGCACTGGAAGCGCTCGCGTCGAAGAAGTAGGAGGCGCACCGCGATGAGTCCAACTGCGACCGGCAAACTCAAACCGCCCGTCGGCGCGAACGATCACATCCAGGGGTCGGCGAAGGCGCCGGTCACGATAGTCGAATACGGAGACTACGAATGCCCCTATTGCGGCGAAGCCTATCCGATAGTGAAGGCTCTGCAGGAACGCCTCGGAAATAAAGTGCGCTTTGTGTTTCGGAATTTCCCGCTAGGTGAGGCGCATCCGCACGCTGAGCATGCCGCGGAAGCGGCTGAGGCTGCCGGCGCCCAGGGCAAGTTCTGGGAGATGCACGATATGCTCTACGAAAATCAGGATGCGCTCGAGGACGACGACCTGCTGAAATATGCAAAAGCGCTGCGACTCGACGTGCCGCGATTCGTCAAGGAGATGGAGGCTCATCATTACGTTAAGCGCGTGCGCGAGGATTTCCGCAGTGGCGTCAGGAGCGGGGTTAATGGCACCCCGACTTTCTTCATCAACGGTGCGCGTCACGACGGGCCGTTCGATCTCGGGTCGTTGCTGGCCGCGATTGAGGAAGCGGTCTGATACCTCGCCCGTGTAGTCGCGTTGTCACGCAAGCGGACCGGCGCTAGCATCGGAGTTACCGATGACGACCGACACGCTCGCACCTCTCATCCTGGATTTCCTTGAGTGGATAGCCGCGCGCCCGCGACCCTACTCCGAGGTCATGGACGCCTGGCGCACGTCATGCCCGAGGCTCACGGTCTGGGAAGACGCGCTGGATCGAGGCTTCATCGCCCGAAGATATGCAGCCGGCAGCGAACTGCTGGTCGACCTGTCTCCCCTTGGACGCAGCTATCTCGAAGGAAGCGGGCGCGTCGTGCACGCCGGCTGAGAGCGCACGCGTTCAGCTATTCGGATCGACGCCCCACTTTTTCTTGTTCTCGGCGACCTGCTCGGGCGTCGGGTGCTCGACCTTCTTGAACGGCATCACCTTGAACTGATCTTTGATTTCGAGCAGTGCGTGGTTGAGCGCGATATCGTCCTTGAGGACCTCCGGAACTGCCGGCTCCTCGAAAATCGCCTGCCACGGACATTCGGGCTCGCAGGCGCCGCAATCGATGCATTCGTCGGGATCGATATAGAGCTGGTTGGGGAATTTTACCTTGTCGGCGCCGACGTATTCGTAGATGCAATCGACGGGGCACACGCTGACGCATCCAGTGTCAACGCAGTCGCGGCAAAGACGGGTGATCGTCCAGGGCATGGTTGGCAGCCTCGCTTAAAATCCAGTCTTTATAAATCTCGCTAGATTCGCGCTCCCTTGTCTGGGCACGCGCCATAACCTATATCGGCACAGCGCCTTAGAAAAGGGCAACACGGGGGTCAAATCGCGACGGCGGGGAGCCGCTTTCATCGGGGGCCGGGCGGGTTAGAATAGTCGGCGCGAGAGTGTCCGAAACACAGCGGGTATATAGAAGATGGCATCACACTCGAGATCGAAACCGCGCAAGGCCAGGGTCGCCAAGCGCGCGGTGTCCCGCAAGGCTCCCAAAGCGGCCAAAGCGACACGGACCCTCAAGCGAAAGACGCGCAAAGCCACCGTCGTCTCGCGCCCCGTATCGGCCAAGGCTCCCGCAGCTCCCACCCCAAGCAAAACGCCGCGGACCAGCGGGCGACTGGAAACCGACAGCATGGGTGCGATCGAGGTCGCGCGCGACCGCTACTGGGGTGCGCAGACCGAGCGCTCGCTGCTGCACTTCGCCATCGGCTTCGATCGGATGCCGCGCTCCGTGGTCCGTGCTTTTGGGATTTTGAAGAAGGCGGCCGCCGAAGTTAATCGCGATCTCGGCAAGTTGCCTCCCGAAAAGGCCAGGCTGATAGCGGCGGCCGCGGACGAAGTGATCGCGGGCAAACTCGACGATCACTTTCCGCTGCGCATCTGGCAGACCGGCAGCGGCACGCAGACCAACATGAACGCCAACGAGGTCATTTCGAATCGCGCGATCGAGATGGCCGGCGGCGTGCTCGGCAGCAAGCGACCAATCCATCCCAACGACGACGTGAACATGTCGCAGTCGTCGAACGACACGTTTCCGACCGCGATGCACATTGCGGCGGCCGAGGAAGTCACGCACGACCTGCTGCCGTCGGTGCGCAAGTTGCGCGACGCGCTCGCGCGCAAAGCCAAAGAGTTCGCCGACATCATAAAGATAGGCCGCACCCACCTGATGGATGCGGTGCCGCTGACTCTGGGGCAGGAATTCTCGGGCTACGTCGCGCAGCTCGACTACGACTTGAAGCGAATCGAGGCCGCCCTGCCGGACCTGCTCGAGCTGGCGATTGGCGGCACCGCCGTCGGCACCGGGCTCAATACGCATCGCGAGTTTGCCGAGCGCGTAGCGGCAAAGATCGCGGCCTACACCGGCCTGCCGTTTAAGTCGGCGCCGAACAAGTTCGCCGCACTGGCGGCGCACGATGCGCTGGTGGCGGCTTCCGGAGCGCTCAAGACGCTGGCGGTCTCGCTGATGAAGATCGCCAACGACATCCGATGGATGGGCTCGGGACCGCGCACCGGGCTTGGCGAATTGATCCTGCCGGAGAACGAGCCGGGCTCGTCGATCATGCCGGGCAAGGTGAATCCGACGCAGAGCGAGGCGATGACGATGGTTTGCATCCAGGTGATCGGCAACGACGTTGCGATCACGATGGCGGGTTCGCAGGGGAATTTCGAGCTCAACGTTTTCAAGCCGCTCATCATCCACAATTTTTTGCACTCGACGATGCTGCTGGCGCATTCGTGCGCGTCGTTCAGCAAGTACTGCGTCGAAGGGATCGCGCCGAATCGCGACCAGATCCGCCGCAATGTCGAAAATTCGCTGATGCTGGTGACGGCGCTGAGCGAGCCTATCGGCTACGACAACGCGGCCAAGGTCGCCAAGAAGGCGCACGCGGAAAGAATCTCGCTGCGCCAGGCGGCGATCGCGTTGAAGCTGCTCACGGGAGAGCAATTCGACCGGCTGGTGCGGCCAGACAAGATGCTCGCGCCCGAAGGCTGAGCTGGCGTAGCGCCGGGGAATCGTTCTTTTCGCGCTCGCGATCGTCGTCGCGATGCATTTTCGGCGGTGACGTTTGGTTCCCTCGTCGGGGGAGGGTTAGGGTGGGGGACATTATGCGGCGCGATTGCCTGGCGCGCCGCATACGGCCACGGGCGTAGCAATGCCATTCGAACCAACACTTCCTCGCGACACGGCTCGCAAATTGAGACGCGATCAAACCGAAGCCGAACAAAAGCTATGGTCGCGCCTGCGTCGCCACCAGATGAAGGGACTTCAATTTCGAAGACAGTATCCTCGGTAACAGTTTAGACCGGCATGATCGGTAACCGCCACGGCATCGCCTCGCTCCTCCTGCCGTGACATTCAATCTGTTACCCATCCTGCCGGTCTATTCTGTTACCCATCCTGCCGGTCTGTACCCTCCCTAACCCTCCCCCGACGAACGTGGGAGGGAATTAGGAAAAGAGGCGAAGGAACTGCGCCGCATTTTCGGTTCTCAACGAGTCGGCGCGGCTGAATGCTGCCTTACGGGATCGCCCGAGAGCAACTGCTGCGCTTTTCGCAGTGCTGCTTCGGTCTCGCGCAACAAATCCGCGAACACTTCGGCCGTCGGCTTGATCTCGTGAATCAATCCCGCGCCCTGTCCGGTCGGCATGAAGGTGCGATTCGGATCGACGTCGGCGCCGCCGCGTCCCGTGTAGTTCATGACGCCGTTGCGCGTCGAAGTCATCGCCTGCTGCGGGAACGGCTGAATCTTCGACGGGTCCTTCTCCCACTCCAGCGCATACTCGGTGCGGATGACGCGACAGGTCTTGCCGGTGTACGCGCGCGTGCGCAAGGTGGAATCTTCGTGCGCCCTGACAATCGCCTCGCGATAGCCGGGCGCAGCCTGCGCCTCGGGCGTCGCGATAAAGCGCGTGCCGATCACGACGCCTTGTGCACCGACGGTCAGCGCCGCCGCGATCTGTCGTCCGTCGGCGATTCCTCCCGCGGCCAGCACCGGCAGCTTCACCGCGTCGATCATCTGCGGCACCAGCGATAGCATCCCGATTTCGCCGGTATGCCCGCCCGCCTCGGTGCCTTGCGCGACGACCACGTCGGCGCCGGCCTGCTGCGACTTGACGCCGTGATGCACCTTGCCGCACATCACGACGATCTTCATTCCGTTGTCATGCATCACCTTGACGAATTCATCCGGCACCGAAAGTCCCGCGACGAAAACCTTGACCTTTTCTTCGATCATCACGGGCACGTGCGGGCGCATCATGTCGGGAATCGGCGCGAGCAGATCGACGGCGAACGGCTTGTCGGTGAGCTCGCGTGTCCTGCGGATTTCCGCGCGCAGATCGTCCGGGCTGAGCGACGCGGCGCCGATAACGCCGAGCCCGCCCGCGTTGGAAACCGCGGCAACCAGCTTGTGCATCGCGACGCCGCCCATTCCGGCGAGCAGGATCGGATACTTGATTCCAAAATAATCGCAAATCGGCGTATGCAGCATCGAAAATTTCTCCAGTGGTGAGCCGTCTGTGCGACTGGCTCCTGAGCACTTGTTTAGTCATGCCCATGCGGCGCGATCAAGCGCGTGCGACTACGTTTCGAATAGCCGGCGTCCGTTAACGGAGTAGCGTGGTATTTGATAGTCATAGGACATCGCAGAAAGAACATCCGGGAAGGAAGGGCCAATGTCGTACAAGCATCCGTCGGGCGAAGAATTTGGCGGCGTTATCGGTCGCACAGTCGCGGAGTCGAAGCCGTGGTGGCCTGAGCCGAAGCTCCCGCACGGCGCGCCAAACGTCGTGATCGTGGTGCTCGACGACAGCGGCTTTGCGCATTTCGGCTGCTACGGCTCGACCATCGAAACGCCCAACATCGACAGGCTCGCCGCTGCGGGCCTGCGTTTCACGGGCTTTCACACGACCGCGCTGTGCTCGCCATCGCGGGCGTGCCTGCTTACAGGACGCAATCATCACGCGGTCGGGATGCGCGCCATCTCCAACATGGACACCGGCTTTCCCAATATGCGCGGCGCGATCCCCCGCTCGGCCGCGACGCTCGCCGAGATTCTGCGCGATCATGGTCACGCGACGTTCGCCGCCGGCAAGTGGCATCTGGCGCCGATGGCGGAATGCACCGCGGCGGGACCGCTGCACAATTGGCCGCTGCAGCGCGGATTCGATCGCTACTACGGCTTCCTGCAGGCTGAAACCGATCAGTTTTATCCCGAGCTGACGTCAGACAATCACTTCGTCGATACGCCCGGCACGGTCGCCGAGGGCTATCATGTGTCCGAGGATATCGTCGATCGCTCGATCGGCTTCATTCGCGACGCCAAATCACTGGTTCCCGAGCGACAGTTCTTTCTCTACCTGGCCTTCGGTGCGACTCACTCGCCTCATCAGTCGCCGCGAAACTATCTCGAGAAGTATCGCGGACGGTTCGACGCCGGATGGGACGCCGCGCGCGAGGAATGGTTCGCCCGCCAAAAACAATTCGGAATCGTGCCCAAGGACACGCGACTCGCGCCGCACAATCCGGGTGTGAGGCCGTGGGCAGATCTGTCGGACAAGGAACGATTGTTCGCTGCGCGGCTGCAGGAAGCGTTCGCGGCGATGCTGGACCATACCGACGCGCAGATCGGCCGCCTCGTCGCGTTTCTCAAGGAGCTCAACCTCCTCGACGACACCCTGTTCATCGTGATGTCCGACAACGGCGCCAGCCAGGAGGGCGGCCCGACCGGCGTGCTCGACGAAATGCGCTACTTCAACGGCATGCGTGAGGATCTCGACGCGGCGGTCGCACGGCTGGACGACATCGGCGGACCGAATAGCCACTGCAACATTCCGTGGGGATGGGCGCAGGCGGGTAACACGCCGCTGAAGTGGTACAAACAGAATACTCACGGCGGTGGAGTTCGTGATCCGCTGATTGTTCACTGGCCCGCGAAGCTCGGAGCGCCGGGACAAATCCGCCACCAGTTCTGCCACGCGATCGATCTCGCGCCGACTGTCATGGATCTGCTGAAGATCGAGCCGCCAAGCGTGGTCGCCGGAGTCCCGCAAATGCCGGTTCACGGCGTCAGTCTCGCACCTGCGCTGACCGATCCGAACGCGGCGACGGCGCGAACTACTCAGTACTTCGAGATGCTCGGACATCGGGGAATATGGCACCGCGGATGGAAGGCGGTGACGCATCACGACATGGGCACGCCGTTCGACGACGACAAGTGGGAGCTTTACCATCTCGACGAGGATTTCTCGGAGTGCAATGACATGGCCGTCGCCGAACCGAGGCGCCTCAAGGAAATGGTGGATCTGTGGTGGGCCGAGGCGGAACGCAACGGAGTGCTGCCGCTCGACGATCGCGGGGCCGCGATGCTGTTCCGCGCCGCGATGCGGCCGGGGCTGCCGACCTCGCGCCGGCGGTTCGTTTACTATCCACCCATCTCACACATCGTCGCCGACGCGTGCCCATCCACCGCGCGTGGTTGGACCATGACCGTCGAACTCGATCACCCGTCGCCCGACGCTGACGGCGCGCTGATATCGCGAGGCAGCAGCAACAGCGGATTCGTGCTGTACGTGAAACAGGGCCGTGTGAAGTTCGACTACAACTGCTTTCATCAGCACACCATTGTCGAGTCGGATAGTCGCCTAGCTCCTGGCCGCCACAAAATTGCGGTGAAGATCGACAAGACCGACAAGGCTTCGGTAGCCGCGCGCGCGGCGCTGCTGATCGACGGCATTCAGGTTGGAGAAGGCCAAATAGCGAACCTGCTGCGCATACTTTCCAGCACCGGCATGGACCTCGGGCGCAGTCTTTCGCCGATCAACGCGGACTATCAATCGCCGTTCAATTACTCGGGACGGATTCTGAGCGCGGTGTTTGAATTGCCGACCGGACCGCAGGATCGCGAGATCGACGCGCAAGTCCGCGCCGCCATGACGCGCCAGTAAACGAGGTGCCTAATAGCCACAATCCGGCGTTATGCAAACACCAAGCACCTCCTCCCGCCAACCGCTTCTCATCTATGACGGCGATTGTGGATTCTGCAAGTATTGGGTGCGTTATTGGCAGCACCTAACCGGTCCGCGCGTGACCTATGCGCCGTACCAGGAAGTCGGCGCACAATATCCCGAGATTCCTAGGACTGAGTTCCAGCGCGCCGTTCAATACGTGGCGCCCGACGGAAAAATCGCCAGCGGCGCCGAGGCCTGTCTTCTTACTCTAAGTCACGCCGGCGGCAAGGGCTTCTGGCTGACCCTATATCGGCGCCTTCCCGGTTTCGCGGCAATCGCTGAGAGCATCTACTCGCTTGTCGCATCAAATCGCTCCGCCTTCTATCTCCCGAGCCGATGGCTATGGGGTCCTGACTACGAGCCGCCGCGCTTCGACCTGGTTGCATGGTTGTTTCTGCGGGCGATGGGCGTAATTTATCTTACCGCGTTTATTTCCTTTGGCGTGCAAGCGTCGGGATTGATCGGAAGCCACGGTATCCTGCCGCTATCCGAATTTCTCGACGCGGCGCGTAGCCAGCTCGGCGTCGAAAGCTACTGGCGACTGCCGATGGTGTTCTGGATCGACCACAGCGATTTCGCAATCGCGGCCGTATGCTGGGCGGGAGCAGTCCTATCGGCGATGCTGATATTCAATGTCCTGCCGCGCGTCGACCTTGTTCCTTCTCTATGTCTTCTATCTCTCGCTCTTCTACGCCGGTCAGATTTTTATGGGCTTTCAGTGGGACGTCCTATTGCTGGAAACTGGCGTCCTTGCGCTGGTCCTGAGCATCGCGACCAGGTCCGGCATCTGGCTGCTGCGCTGGCTTATGTTCCGTTTCATGTTACTTTCGGGTGCGGTCAAGCTTCTGAGCGGCGATCCCACGTGGGCTAACCTGTCCGCGCTCTCCTACTACTTTCAGACCGAGCCGCTACCGACACCCTTGGCGTGGTACGCCCATCACCTGCCGCCCGACCTACTCAAAGCATGTACAGTGGCGACCTTTGTCATAGAACTGGGGCTGCCGTTTTTGATTTTTTTCCCTCGACGACTAAGGTTCGTCGCGGCGTTCGGCATTCTGTTGTTGCAAGTGGTGATCCTTCTCACCGGCAACTACGCATTCTTCAATCTACTCACGATGGCTTTGTGCCTGGTGCTATTTGACGATGCTGCCCTGCGCAAGGTTCTTCCGGATCGAGTGACGCGGTTTGCGCAACGCTACGCCCACGAAATTCGGCCGCAAAAGATCGTCTCCTATGCTATCGGAGCTTTCGCGCTGCTGATCGTGTCAGTCAGCCTTGCACAGCTTCGCGCGGTGTTCACCGGCCGAATCTCCTTCACGGCGGCGTGGGTCAACCATGAAATCGAGCCACTGCATCTCGTCAATACCTACGGGCTGTTTGCCGTGATGACGACCACCCGGCCGGAAATCATTGTCGAGGGCTCTGACGATGGTGTTCACTGGAGCGAATACGCATTCAAATACAAACCGGGCGACGTCATGCGTCGGCCGCCATGGAACGCTCCGCACCAGCCGCGTCTCGACTGGCAGATGTGGTTTGCCGCTTTGGGGACGGCGTCGGACAATCCCTGGATCTCACTGTTTTTGGAGCGCTTGCTGGAGAATTCGCCCGAGGTGACCGCGTTGCTCGGGAGCAATCCGTTTCCTCACAAGCCGCCCGCTTATGTGCGCGCCGAGCTTTACCTCTATCGCTACTCCAGTCCTGAAGAAAAAGAAAAAACCGGCGCATGGTGGGTGCGGCAGCAGCAGGGAATCTACTATCCCGCGATAGCTCTCGGCTCGTGAGTTCTCGTCGTTCTGCTCGCTTGCTTCGCGAGCGCTGTTTTCGCTAAGTTCAGAGTTCAGGCTAACGTCTGTTAGGTCGGCGCAAGCCGTTATCCGAGGTAAGGGAACAATGGCAGAACGAAACGGCACCATGGAATCTTCATTCGCCAGCGAAAATATCCGCGCCGAACGCGAGCGGATGAACGAGCTTATCCGCCAGAAGATGCTCGCGGAGCTGCCGGCGGCCAACGGACGCCTCGGCGATCGCGGAATCGATCCGCGCCCGATCATCGGGAACCGACTACGAAGGCAACCCGATGAGCGTGGCGCAGTTCTACCTGATGCTGCGCGCGTACTCGGTGACCGAGAAGGCCGGCCAGGACCCGACCTACAAGGCGGCCCGCGTCGCGATCGCCTCCGACCTCCCGCCTCGCGCGCGTGACGCCGCTTTTGTCGCGCTCAACCAGCAGTCTGCGGAAGAGGCCGGCCATGGCGACAAGGTCTTCGGCGCCGCTTACTACGAGATGGGTGGCGTAGCCCCGGCCTTGCTCGACGAGGATCAGCTGAACAACGGCGGCGACTTTCTCCAGCCGGTGGCCGATCCCGCGATCAACACGCAGAAGGTGCTCGACATGATGGCGGTCCTCGGCGGGGTCGAAACGCTCGCGCTTGAACGCGCCTTTCCGCTGGTGCTGGATGCGTGCGCGCGATGGAGCCATCCGCTGTCCGGCCAGCTCATCGACCAGGTGAATCACAACGTCAAGCCCGAAGAGGCCCGCCACGTGCTCACCTGGCGCTACCTGTTCCATCAAGGCGTGGTGCCGCGCGGCGAGGACGCGATCGAGCGCTACTTCATGCTGACGAACTGGGGGCGAGACCGCTTCTTGGCGCCGCGGATGGAACGCACGGAGTTCGAGCGCCACATGAAGGCCTCGTGCCCGACGACAGAGCAGCTCATCGGCCGCCCGCTTCCGGTTTCGATCTGAAGCTTATAGTGCAGAAGAGACCGCTGTGATCTGAATAGGGGACGTCGGCGCTCTCGTTCGCGATCAACTCGAGGTTCGCTGAAACAGTGTAGGTCTGTGAGTTGGCTGCAACGATGTAGTCAATCCATTCTGGGCGACCCTCACGCGGGTTGGCAGTCGTTCCGCTATTGCATAGCTCGCGCGCCTTAGTAGTCAGATCGGTCCCGAGTGCCGCGACAATTGAATACAGGGACTCGCGCGAGTCGGTGTTGAAATCTCCGGCAACTATCGCGGGCCGCGACGGCCCGAGGTCCGAGACGACATCGCGGAGCTCGACCAACTGCGCCTCGCGAATCTCGGCATAGGCGATCCCCGAATATTGTGACTGCAGATGAGTGTTCACGGCGCACATTCGCAGCTCGCCGAGCTTAAGCTCCACAGTCAGGACGCCCTTGCCGCCAAGTCCGTCGCCCTCCCACACTCTCCATACTGGAGCGCTCGCCGTGAAAGCGTGGAACTCCGGCGCGGAGCGCGCGCGCCATCCCACGGCAGCGTTGACGAATGCGAGCAGTCCGCCCCTGGGGCCACCGCCCCGGCCCCTGACGCAGATCGGGATCCAATCGGGATTCAGTGCCCGGCTGAGACGCTCGATATGCGAGCCTAGCCAGACTTCCTGCAATAGCACGACGTCCGGCGACAGTTCCCGCACTTTTGCGCTAACCCGATCCATGCGGCCGCCTGGATCTTTCGATAGCGGCCACGCCAGTCCGTGCAGGTTCCATGAAAGAAACTTAACGCAGATGTCGTTCATGGCGGCTGCGTCCGACCCAGATTACGCGGGCGGGTCAGCGCTGCGAGACGCAGATCAGAAGCTGGCCCTCGAGGCCGGCCGCGCGATGCACTCCAATCTCAGCGACTTCGGGCGACGTCGCGATCTTCACGAATGCCGCCGCTGAGGGATACTCGACCAGCGCCGCGATGTCCCACAGTGTTTCGACTTCGCCGACCGGAAGGTATTTCACGTCGCCGGCAAAGAGAAATTTTCCCTCACCGCGCTCGACGACCTTCTGCATCGCCTCGGCATAGATCCCGTAAGCCTGCGCTCCCGTAAGATCGGTCTTGCGCCCATCGGCATACTGCGCGCGCGCGCGGAATTTGAGCAGATTCAGCATCACGACGGGTTTCGGCGATAGATCGCTCTGGAGCGCCGCGATTTGTGCACTGGTCGGGTACACTGCATTTTCGACTTTCAAGTTCGTCTTCCTTCTTTAGAGAGTTCCGCGGACAAATTCCTCGAGCACTCGCGTCACTTCTTCGGGCCGATCCTCCTGCAGGAAGTGACCCGCGCCGCTGATCGTAACGTGGCGACGTCCTTTCGCACCCGGCACCCGCTCCTGAAACATCAGGTCGCCGCCCTTGGTGACCGGATCGGAATCCGAAAAAGCCGTGAGAAACGGCTTCTCGAACTTTTCGAGCGCTGCCCACGCTCGCTTGTTCTCGGCGACCGAACCGTGCTCGGGCGTAATCGGCACCAGCTTGGGAAATTGCCGCGCGCCCGCTTTGTACGATTCCTCAGGATAAGGTGCGTTGTAGGCGTCGATCACGGCCGGCGACAGCTTGCGCACAGTCCCCATGCTCACGATTTCTCCGACCGGCAGCGTCGGCACCGTCTGGCTGAAGTTGAGCCACTGCCCGAACGCCGGCGAAAAGCCCACACCGACCGGCAGTCCCGTATTCGCCACGACCACGCGCGCAAACCTGTCCGGGAACGCGGCCACCAGCCGAAGGCCGATAAGCCCGCCCCAGTCCTGGCAGAAGAGCGTAATGTTTCTGAGGTCGAGTGAGGTCAGCCAATCGCTCATCCAGCGGACGTGGCGTTCATAAGTATAGTCGGATCTCTCGGTGGGCTTGTCGGAGCGGCCGAAGCCGACCAGGTCAGGAGCGACTGCGCGATGCCCCTTCGCCGCGAGCGCCGCAACCACCTTGCGATAGAGGAAGCTCCACGACGGCTCGCCATGCATCAGCAGCACGGGCGCCGCGCTCGGCGGGCCTTCGTCAACGTAATGAATCCGGAGCGCGGTGCCGTCGGCATCCTTCACTTCGCGGTAGTGCGGCTTGAAGGGGAAGTCGGGAAGGTTGGCAAATCGATCGTCGGGGGTTCTGAAAACTTTCATATAATGTATTGACACAACTAATGTCATTTTCTAGCCCGACCGTCAAGGCGAAAGCCGCTGTGTGCGCGCAATCTTCAGTTAGACCAGAACACGTAATCGTCGCCGGCGTTTTCCGGGTACGACAGCGGATGGTCGATGGCGATCGGGCCTTCGAGCAGCGACGGCCACAGCGGCTTGGCCTGCTGACTGTCGATCTGATCGAGCACTTCCATCAGCTCCTTCACCTTCTGCGGATTGCTTTCGGCCAAATCGTGGTGCTCGGTTGGGTCGTCCTTCAGATTGAAGAGCCAGGTGTTGTTCGGCTTGTCGTCTATTTGCAGCTTCCACTCGCCGTCGAGAATCGTCTTGTACGGGCCCGAGCGCCAGAAGAGTGTGCGGTGAGGCGAACTATTGGCATCCCCCAGGATGAAGGGCAGCACGTTGACGCTGTCCATCACACGATCCGAAGGTACTTGCGCACCAGCCGCTCCCGCCGCGGTTGAAAAAATGTCGACGTGGGCGACCGGGAGCGCGTAAGTGGTGCCGGGACGGATTTTCGCCGGCCACTTGATGAAGAAAGGCACGTGAATTCCGCCCTCGAAGAAGGTCGCCTTCCAGCCGCGATACGGCCGATTGATATCCGGCAGCCCTATGTAGTTTGCGCCGCCGTTGTCGCTGGTAAAGAACACCAGCGTGTTTTGTTCGAGGCCGTTGGCTCGGAGCGCGTCGAGCACGTGACCGATATTGCGATCGAGCGCGCGGACCATCGCGCCGTATACTCGCAGCCGGTGATCCTTGATTTGCGGCAGCGCGTCGTAGTCGGATTTTAGCGCCTGCAACGGCGTGTGCGGCGCGTTGAATGCCAGATACATAAAAAACGGACGGTTGCGGTTCGCATCGATCGCCTTCACCGCCTCGTCGCCGAGATAGTCCGTCATGTATTCGGACGGGTAAAATCGCCGGCTGCCATTATTGGTGACCGCGAATGGCAGATTCGCCCAGAGAAATTTGTCGATCGGATCGAAGTCCTGGTAGGAGTTCTCGGCCTGCGGGTCGTTCTTGCGCAGGTACATCGACGCCCCCGCCAAAAAGCCGAGCGCTTCGTCGAAGCCGCGCGCATTCGGCGCCGTCTGAGGCGTTTCGCCCAGATGCCACTTGCCAAGAAAGATCGTGTGATAGCCGCGCGTCTTCAATAGCTGCGCCATCGTGATTTCGCTGGTCGGCACCGACTGCTGCGCGACCGGCGGCGTCTGACTCACGCGCTCGGAATGAAAGATGGCCGGGTGCGGGCCGTTGTAGTACGTCGAGACCAGCTTCATGAACGCGACCGGGGCGGGTGTGAACTCGAAGCCGAAGCGGGTCGCGTAACGGCCGGTCATGATTGCGGCGCGCGACGGCGCGCAGGTCGCATTGCCGGCGTAGCCGTTGGTGAAAATCACGCCCTCGTGCGCGATCGAATTGATACTCGGCGTGGGGACAGCGCCGCCGTCGACCCCGCCGCCGTTAAGAGTGATGTCGTTGTAGCCGAGGTCGTCGGCGAGGATGAGTATGATGTTGGGCGGACGCTCGCTGGAAACCGCCATCGGGGTCGCAGGTCCAGCCTGCCACACCACGGGGCGATTCGGCTGGATCGGATCGCGGACGCTCGCGACAAGACCGGGCAGGTAATACCAGTATTGCGAGAACAGGTAGCCGCCAATCGCGAGCATCGCGACCGCTGAGCCGATTGCGATTTTGCCGGTTCTGCCGATCTTCATTGAACCCTCGACGATTCCGCCTGGCCCGCGGCCTTCCCAGGCGGCGGAGAATATGACAATCATAGTGTCAATTGATCGCGGGAGCAACCGTCCGCGCAATTGAATGACCCTCATGCGATCGAATCTGTCTGCCCCCGATGAACTCGACGGCCGCCGCCAGCGCAGCGAAACCAGCCGCAAGCGAATCGTCGCGGCGATGCTCGAATTGATCGGCGCCGGCGATGTCTCGCCAGGCGCGGAAACTGTCGCCGCGCGCGCGGGGCTGGGCCTGCGCACGGTCTTCCGCCACTTCGAAAACATGGAAACGCTCTACCAGGAAATTAACGCGGCGATGACCGCCCAGATTCTGCCCGTGATGGAGCAGCCATTCCGCAGTCCCGATTGGCGCGGGCAACTGGGCGAGATGGTGGATCGCCGCGTTCGCATCTTCGAGCGCATCATGCCCTTCAAAATCGCCGCGGACGTGCATCGCCATCACTCGCCGTTCCTCGCCCGCAAGGCGCAAGAGATGACCCACGAGCAACGGAACGCGCTGGTCCGCGCCGTCCCGGCCGACAGAAGGGCGGACGCCAGCTTCTTCGAGGCCCTCGACCTGCTCTTGAGCTTCGAGACCTGGCGGCGGCTAAGAAAGGAGCAGAAATTGTCAGTGTCTCGCGCGCGTCAGACGCTCGATCTGTTGCTCGACGCGCTGATGAAGAGTCGCTAGGCGCGATATCTACCGCGCTGAGAGCCGCAGTTCGCTCAGGCCCCGCAAGGCCATCGAGCCGCGATATTCCAGCTTGGCCGACGGGTTGGCGAGCTGAAGGCGCGGGAATTTCTCGAGCATCGATTCAATCGCGATCGCGCCTTCCAGCCGCGCCAGCGGTGCTCCGAGGCAAAAGTGGATTCCCTCGCCGAAGGACACGTGCTCGTTGGGCTCGCGGCCGACGTCGAAATTTTCCGGATGCGGAAAATGCGCAGGGTCGCGATTGGCCGCCGCGAGCAGTACGAACGCGAGGCTGCCTGCGGCAAGCTCGGTGCCTCCGACGTTGGTCGTCGCGGTCGGTATCCGCAGCGTCATCTGGACGGGAGGGTCGTAGCGCAGCATCTCCTCGATCGCTTTCGGGATCAGCTCGCGGTTGTCGCGCAGGCGCTGTTGCTGTTCGGGATGGCGCGATAACGCCAGCAGACCGTTACCGATGAGATTGGTGGTCGTTTCGTTGCCGGCCAGCAGCAGCAAGACAACGAATGCGAGCAGCTCATCTTCGCTTAGCGCATCGGATTCGTCGCGCGCGGCAATGAGCGCGCTAATCAGATCGTCGGCGGGACTCGCGCTGCGTTGCTTGATCGCCTCGGCCAAATAGCGCCGGAGTTCATCCTTGGCGGCGATGCCGGCGGGCGACGGTCCGGTGGCCATGTCCTGGCCAAATGAGCTGATCATATCGTTGGACCATTGTTTGAACTGGGCGTGATCGCCGGCCGACACTCCGAGCAGCTCCGCGATTACGATCACTGGCAACGGATTGGCGAGCGCGGCCATCGCTTCGAATTCGGATGACTCCGCCGCACCGCTCAGCAGCTCGGTCGTTATCTCTCGAACTCGCGGCTCCAGCTCGCGCACCCGTCGCGGAGTGAAGGCCTTGCTGACCAGCTTTCGAAGACGGGAATGCACCGGAGGATCGGCAGTGAGGATAGTCGGCGCGCCACCGAACGGATCGATGCGCTCGCGAAATGGAATTTCCGGGCGGCGCACGGTGAAGCGTTCGTGGTCGTGCAGCACACCGACGACGTCGTCATAGCGCGCGATCAGCGTTGTCGGCATGAACAGGTTGAGCTGTCGCGGAGGACCGTCGAGCAGTGCGGGGAAGTGCGGATAGGGATTGGCGCGAAAGTCGGGATCGAACGGGTTGAAATAGAAATCAGACCGAGACATTGGCACCTCCGGCGATAGGTCAACTAAGGCTCCGCGCGCTAGACGATTCCCGACTTGCCGGTCAGATCCTGCGGACGCACCGACGCCTTGCATTGACGATACCGGCTGTCCCTGAATACCGCGACCGGGTCGATTGCGCCGCCGTTTCGCTTGCGCGCCATTTTAATCGCCGACTCGACGTCCATCCGCACCGCGTTTTGCAGCGTGCGATTCGCCATCAGCGCGTCGTTCGACTCCTGCGCCGCGTTCAGCGCCTCGCGATCGACGATCAACGCCTGCGCGTAAGCGCGCTGCAGCGCGACGGCGCTCTCGAGCAGGCTTTCGATCGGGTCGGTCACGTTATGGCTCTGATCGAGCATGTAAGCCGGCGCGAAGCCGGGCGCGCGGCGCAACTCAGCGTCCACCAACTCATTGAACACGAGGAAAATCTGGAACGGATTGACCGAGCCGGTGTCCAGGTCGTCGTCGCCGTATTTTGAATCGTTGAAATGGAAACCGCCGAGGCGCTGAAACTGAATCAGGCGCGAAACGATCTGCTCGATATTCGTCGTCGGCGCATGATGACCCAAATCCACCAGGCACTGCACGTTCGCGCCGAGTTGCGTCGCGCAAATGAAACTCGTGCCCCAGTCCGCGATCACGGTCGAGTACAGCGCCGGCTCGTAGAGTTTGTGCTCGATGAACGCGCGCCATCCATCGGGAATCGCCGCGACGATCACGCGCATGCTGTCGAGGTACCGCTCGAGCGCCTTGGTCATGTTGAGCTGACCCGGGAAATTCGAGCCGTCGCCGATCCACACCGTCAGCGCACGCGAGCCGAGCTGCTTGCCGATCTCGATACACTCGAGGTTGTGCGCGATCGCCTGCTGGCGAACGGCTTTGTCGGTGTGGGTCAGGCTGCCGAACTTGTAGGACAACTGGCCGGACAGGTCTTCGAAGGTATTCGAATTGATCGCGTCGAAGGCGATCCCATAGGAGCGCGCGAACTCGAGCAGCTCGCGGAGGTCGTCGACGCGATCCCACGGAAAGTGCGGCGACACTGTCGGCGTCGCGCGCCCTAGCTGCTGGATTACGGCGCAGTCCTCGAGCTTCTCGAAGACGTTGCGCGGCTCGCCGGCCACCGGAAAGCGCGCGAACCGCGTTCCGCCCGAGCCGACTCCCCAGCTCGGAATCGCCACCGCGAACCGCTGGATGCGCGCGGTGATCGCTTCGAGATCGACGCCGCGCCGCGCCAGCACTGCGCCAAGATGCTCGTAGTCGGCGGCCAGGTCCTTCTCCAGGCGCGCGTTGTGCTTTGCGATCAATTCGGGATCGATTGGCGTGCGTGGTGTCATAAAAACCTCGCGAGCGCGCTAGCGCGTGAATGCGGCGGCGTTGCCGGCGTCAACGTTGAGGATGTTGCCGGTGGACTTTGCCGATCGATCAGACGCAAAAAAATGCACCGCCTCGGCGACATCCTCGGGCGTAACGTTTTGTTTCAGCAGGCTCCGTTCCCGGTAAAATTTCTCGAGCTCCGACGGATCGATCCCGTAAGCACGCGCGCGTTCTGCCCGCCAACTGCTCGACCAGATCCGCGAGCCTTGCAGCACGGCGTCCGGATTTACCGCATTCACGCGAATTCCGTCGCCGGCCAGCTCCAGCGCCATGCATCGCGCCAGGTGAAGCTCCGCTGCCTTGGCGGCGCTGTACGCTGCGGTACCCGACGATGCGGCGAGGGCATTCTTGCTGACGACGAACACAATCGATCCACCCGTGCCCTGCACCTTCATCATCCGCGCCGCTTCGCGACCGATGAGGAAGTAGCCGGTTCCGAGCACGTCCATGTTGCGACGCCACGTCTCGACGGTCGTTTCCTCGAAGCGCGACGCAGATGCGATTCCAGCGTTCGACACGACGATGTCCACGCCGCCGTATTCCCGCGCCGCGAAGGCGAACGCGCGCGCCACGTCCGCTTCGTCGGTAACGTCGCATCGCGTCACGCGAGTCCGATCCTTGCCAAACTTCAGCGCAAGCTCGGCGCCTGCGCGCTCCAACGCGTCTCCGTCATTGTCCAGCAGTACGACGCATGCGTCGTCGGCCAACAATCGCAGCGCAATCGCGCCGCCGATTCCGCCGGCGCCTCCGGTTACGATCGCGATGCGTCCTGCGAGCGGCTTGGGCGCGGGTTGCCGGCGCAGCTTGGCCTCCTCGAGCGCCCAATATTCGATGTCGAATGCTTCCTGCTCGGGCAGCCCAAGATATTCGTCGACGCCGGACGCGCCCCGCATGACGCCGATCGCGTTGCCGTAAAACTCGCTCGCGATTCGCGCGGTCGCCTTGTCCCTGGCGAAGGTGAACATCCCGACCGACGGCATCAAGATCACCACCGGGTTCGCATCGCGCATCGGCGGAGTGCCGGGTCTGCGGCATCGTTCGTAGTAGGCCTGGTATTCGCTCCTGTAGCGCGCGATCGCTTCGGCGGCGCTCGCTTTTGCGACGGACGGATCCGGCGGCAGCACCAGCGGTCGAATCTTGGTGCGAAGAAAATGGTCGGGGCACGACGTTCCGATCGCGGCCAGCTCCTCGAATCGCCGCGCTCCGACGAACTCGAGCACCTGCGCGTTGTCGGCGAAGTGACCGACTTTGCGTTGCGCGCCCGATAGATGCCCGCGCAGAACCGGCATCAACTCCGACGCGATTGCGCTCCGCTCATTCGTGGCCCGCGACGTCGATCCGCTCTCCGCCGAACGCAGGCGCCGTTCCGATCCGCTCGGCCAGCCATCCTTCGGCGCGGCGGATCGTTGCGATTGTATTGCGATAGCAGGTCTTCGACGTATCGCCCCAGGTTACGAGCCCGTGGCCCGCGAGAATCACTCCGCGAATTTTCGGATTCGCGCGGACCGCGTCGCGCAGCCGCAAGCCCAAGTCGAAGCCCGGTCGTTGCCATGGCAGCCATCCAAGCTCGCCGCCGAAAACCTCGCGCGTAAGAGCCTCACTGCGGCGCGCCGCCGCAATTGCGATGACGGAATCGGGATGAACGTGATCGACATGCGCGAACGGTAACAGCGCGTGGAGGGGAGTGTCGATGCTGGCGGCACGCGCGCTGCCCGCGGAAGCGAAAGCGCAATAGTCGAAGTATGGAACCAGTTCATCTTCGTGACTCGCGCCCGCGAAAACGGCTCTCCAGCGCGACGAGTTTGTCCTGATAAAGTTTAGCGAAGCCGGACAATTCCATCGAGCCCAAATCGTCGCCGGATCCTTTCACCCACAGAACCGTTACGCGCTCGTTGCTCAGCGGATCGACGTCCGCGAGTTTTGCCGAGGTGTTGCCGCCGCCGAAATTGGTCACACCAAGGTCCGCGCCCAACAAGTGAGAGCGGTACAAAAGCAACTCGGGCTCTGAAAGCGCCTTTGCCTCAGCGTCATTCCATCGGTCGCTTGTCACGCGCGGATCGTAACACGACGGCACTGTAATTCAATTGAGCGAAGTCGGCCGATTGAGTAATGGTGCGAAGGTGAACAAGGCACGTCCCGAAGCTGTTGCCGTCCTCGACATCGGCAAAAGCAACGTGCGGCTGTCAGCAGTCAACGATTCCGGCGTCGCGATGGCCACTCTCGAGCGCCGGAACTTTGTCGATAGCTCACCGCCATATCCGCACTTCGACTCCGACGCGTTGTATGCGTGGCTAATCGACGGGCTTGCGGCACTCGCGCGCGACTTCGAAGTTCATTCCGTCGTGCCGGTCACTCATGGTGCGTGCGCTGCGCTGGTCGACAACGACGGGCTGGTGCTGCCGATCATGGACTACGAATTTCGCGGCGTATTCGACGTCGATGCTGACTACGATGCGCTCGCGCGCGACTTTGCGCGGACGGCGTCGCCCAAGCTTCCGGCGGGTCTCAACCTTGGGCGGCAGCTCTTCTGGCAGCGGCGGCACTTTCCGCGAGAATTCAGCCGCGCGACGATCGTTCCGTACCCGCAATACTGGGCGGCGCGCCTGTGCGGCGTCCGCGCCTGGGAGCCCACCTCGCTCGGCTGCCACACCGATCTTTGGGATCCGGAACGTGGAGACTTCTCTCCCTTCGCGAAGACGATGAGATGGGACTCGCGATTCGGCCGACGCGCGAGCGCATGGACTTCCCTTGGACCTCCGATTCCGGAGGTCGCCGCCGCCACCGGTCTTTCCGATGAGTGCAGGATTCTCGCTGGAATCCATGACAGCAACGCGTCGTATCTCGCGCATCGTGCGACTCGCGAACAACCTTTCTGCGTCGTTTCGACCGGCACCTGGATCGTCGCGATGGCGAATGGCAGCCCGCTTGAAGTGCTGCGCGAGGAAACGGACACGCTCGCGAACGTCGATGCGTTCGGCAACGCGGTGCCGACGGCGCGTTTCATGGGAGGTCGCGAGTACGAGGCGATTTGCGGCGCCGATTCGGTCGTGGCCGCGCCGTCCGTGGACGACCTGGACTTCGTTCTCGCATCCGGCGCGTTGCCGATTCCTTCGTTCGCAGACCAGGGCGGTCCCTTCCGCGCGCAAGTCGGCCACATCGTGGGCAACGTTCCCGACGCCCCGCGCCATCGAGCGGCACTGGCGGCGATGTATTGTGCGCTGATGACCGACTACTGCATCACGATGCTCGAGGCGCGCGGCGATATCATCGTGGAAGGACGACTTGCGTCCAACGACGCGTTCGCATCCGCACTCGCGGCGCTGCGCGAGCCACAGCCAGTGTTTCGTTCCACGGACGAGACCGGAACTCTTCGCGGCGCCGCGTCGCTATCGTTGATCGCGCGCGGAAAAAATCCCGAGCCGGCCACGCTTGAACGTTGTGCGGCGGGTCCGGTCGCCGAACTGAGATCGGCAAGACTCAGGTGGCAGAGCCTTATTCCGACAACACGACGATGATGCCGTCGTCGTCAAGTTTGCCGATAACGGCAAGACCTGCTTGAATCGGCTTCAGGACGGCACCATGAATTCGGAAATCGAATTGCGCGATCATGTGTTCGTCGGCCCGCTGCGCCGATCTCAAAACAACGCCCGCAACGTGAAGGGCAGCATCCACGATGACGCGACGGCGACCAAGCTCGGCTTTCGCGGAGGCACCGTCGCAGGATCGATCCACCTTGAGTTGTTCCCGCCGATCCTGCTGAAGGCGTTCGGCAAGCGATGGTTCGAGCGCGGCACGATCTCGATGTACTTCCTCAACGCGACGACCGATCGCGAAGCGATACGCGCGTTCCTCAAGGAGCCGCCCGCCGACGCGACCGACGCACAGGTCGATATCTGGATCGAGCGCGATGACGGCATGCGCGTTGCGGAAGGCACCGCGTCAGTCGGAAGCCCCGGGGAGCCGAGCGCACTGCTTCGGCGTCCGCTCGATCGATTCGACGCGGGGCAGCTGCGGATCCTCGGCGGGCTTAAAGTCGGCGATAAGTTTGAAGAGTGCGGCGCGTTTCTGACGAAAGATGCGATGAGCGAACGGATGAAGGTCATCACCGAACCGATCGAATGGTACGCAAAGCCCTCGCCGTGGGGTGGTGCGATCGCCACTCCGGCGACGATGGTGCAGTTGCTCTACTCGCAATCGATCGCGACGCTGCGCGGCAAGCTCGGCCAGGCGGTGGGACTGTTCGGCGCGATCGAACTGCGCAACATCAACGGACCGGTCATGGTCGAACATCCGTATCGCGTGGGTGGGAGTATCGTGGCGCTCGGCCAGAGTCCCAAGACCGAATACATGTGGTTCGAAACCGCGCTGAATGAAGCGGACGGCAAGCGCGTCGCAGAGATGAGGATGCTGCTGCGCTTCATGAAGGCGTCGTCACCGAAGTACAACGACGCAGTCGGGAGCTGATCAGATAGTCGGCGTTTCGAAGGCGCTGACGGGAGGCGGCTCGCCGACGAATTTCTCGACCTGGACGAGTGTGGTCTGAGCGCTTGGGCCTTGCGCAAGCCGCGACGTTCCCTTGTCGAGCGTGAGCACATTCGGGTTGCCGTGCTTGTCGAGACTGCCAATCGCACCCGGCTCGACCGGGTCGTACCATGCGCCGGTCGAGATTTGAATCACGCCGGGACGAATGTCGTCGGTTGAGAATCGCTCCGGCCAGGATCGCGCCACGCGTGTTGAAAACCCGCACGACATCGCCGTCGCGAATTCCCCGCGCGTCGGCATCAGCGCGATTGATGCGCATCGGCTCGCGCCCCGCGACCTTGCTCCGCTGGCTGACTCGCCCCATATCCATCTGACCGTGCAGTCGCGTAGGCGGCTGCGTGGTCAGGAGATGCAGAGGAAATTCGCGCGCCGCTTCGCTGCCCAGCCATTCAGCGGGCTCGAGCCAGGTGGGATGTCCGGGACAATCCGCGTAGTTATAGCTGGCGATTTTTTCTGAAAAGATTTCGATTCGTCCTGACGGCGTCGGCAGCGGATTTGCGTCCGGATTCATCCTGAATTCCTCGAACAGCACGTGCGGCGTCGACGCTGCGGGAATTTCGAGATAACCGCGCCGCCAGAACTCGTCGAAGACGGGCCACTCGATCACGCGGGGATTCGCGCGCTCGCGCGCCTTGTCGTAGATGTGGCGCAACCATTCGATTGTGCTGCGTCCCTCGGTGAACGACTCGCGCGTTCCGAATCGTTCCGCGAGTTCGCCAAAAATTGCGAAGTCGTCGCGCGCCTCACCGACCGGCGCGATCGCCTGCTTCATCGCGATGATGAATCGATCGCGCGGACTGGCGCCGATATCGTCGCGCTCGAGCGTCGTCGTCGTTGGCAGCACGATATCGGCGTGGCGCGCAGTCGCGGTCCACCACGGGTCGTGAACAACGATCGTCGCAGGCCGCCGCCACGCGCGGATCAGACGGTTGATGTCCTGATGATGGTGAAACGGATTGCCGCCGCACCAATAGACGAGGTCGATATCGGGATAAACGAGGTCGCGCCCGTCGTACTGGAACGGCTGCCCCGGGTTGAGAAGCAGGTCCGCGATTCTGGCCACCGGGATGAAACTGCGGATCGGGTTGCGACCGGGCGGCAGAGTGGGAATCGGCGCCTCCTGCAGCATGCCGGCGAGACCTTCCATGCTTCCGTAACCGAAGCCGAAACCTCCGCCAGGCAAGCCGATCTGGCCAAGCACGGCGGCTAGCGCGATCGCCGCCCATATCGGCTGCTCACCGTGATCGCCGCGCTGCAAAGACCAGTTGACGTTGATGAAAGTTCGCGACGTCGCCATCTTTCGCGCCAGACCGCGAATCCTGTCGGCCGATATTTCGCTCAAGTCCGACGCCCAATCGGCCGACTTCGCGACGCCGTCTTCGTCACCGAGCAGATAATCGCGGAAGCGATTGAATCCGGCGCAGTGGCGCGCGAGGAAGTCCGCGTCGTGCAGTCCTTCGACAATCAGCGTGTGCGCGAGCGCCAGCATCAGTGCGGTATCGCTATGCGGCCGCGGCGCGATCCACTCCGCGTCGAGGAACGCGGCCGCGTCGTCGCGCATCGGACTGATATTGCAGAACTCGACGCGGGCAGCCTTGACCGTTTCCAGCCAGCCGCGCGTTGTGTGCTCGCCCACTCCGCCCGGAGTGACCTGCGTATTGCGCGTCGGCAATCCGCCGAACATCACGACCAGGTCCGCATGATCGGCGATGCTCTTCCAACTGGTGCCGGGACCGTTCATCGCTTGCAGACTGCCGAGAACGTTTTTCACGAGCACCGCACCCGCCGCGTTGCTATAGGTGTCTCGCGCTCCCGTGAATCCGCCGATTCCGCCGAGGAAGCGCTGTAGCTGCGTGCGCGCATGATGAAACTTGCCGGCGCTGCCCCATCCGTATGAGCCGGCGTAGATTGCCTGATTGCCGCGCTCGCGAATCACGCGCTTGATTTCATCGGCGATCAGGTCGAGAGCGCGCCCCCAGCTGACCGGCACGTAGCGATCGGCGCCGCGGCGATCTCGCACGCCGCCGGGGCCGTGCTCGAGCCATCCCGCCCGCACCGCCGGTTGCGTCACGCGGCTATGATGATGCAGCGCATCGGGAATCGAGAGCAGCAGCGGCGAAGGATCCGGATCCCTCAAGAAGGGCCGCGCTTCCGTCACGCGTCCGTCGACCACGACCGGCTCGAACGCGCCCCAATGCGACCCGTTCAGAGCGGGCGGGTTAATTAAAAGCTTACTCACGCTGGACACGTGGCCTTAGGCAATACCTTCGAACAGCGCCGTGCTCAGGTATCGTTCACCGGAATCGGGCAGCACGACGACTATGGTCTTGCCCGCGTTCTGCGGACGCTTGGCGATGCGGGCGGCCACCGCGACGGCGGCGCCACACGAAATGCCCGACAGAATTCCTTCTTCGCGAGTCAGCCGCCGCGCGTACTCGATCGCCTCTTCGTTGCTGACCTGCTCGACCACATCGACGAGCGAGAGGTCCAGGTTTTCAGGCACGAAGCCCGCGCCGATGCCCTGGATCTTGTGCGGCCCCGGCTTCAGGGGCTGTCCGCTCCGCTGCTGCGTGATGACAGGACTCGCAGTCGGCTCGACCGCCACCGAAACGATAGCTTTGCCTTTGGTTCGTTTGATGTACCGCGAAACTCCGGTGATAGTGCCGCCGGTGCCGACGCCCGACACGAAGATATCGATCGCGCCGTCAGTGTCGCTCCAGATTTCCGGTCCGGTAGTGGCCTCGTGGATCGCGGGATTCGCGGGATTCTTGAACTGCTGCAGCAGGACGTAGCGCTCCGGCGCCGACGCCTGGATTTCCTCGGCCTTCGCGATCGCTCCGCTCATGCCGCGCGCGCCTTCCGTCAGCACCAGCTTCGCGCCGTAGGCGATCAGCAATTTGCGCCGCTCGAGGCTCATCGTATCCGGCATCGTCAGGGTCAGCGGGATATTGCGGGCGGCCGCGACGAACGCGAGCGCGATCCCGGTGTTGCCGCTGGTCGGTTCGACCAGCTCCTTGCCGGGACCGAGCAGGCCGCGCTTCTCTGCGTCCCAAACCATCGCGGCGCCGATTCGGTCTTTGACCGAGTACGCGGGGCCGCGTCCTTCAATCTTGCCGAAAACTATCGCCGGCGAGCCGTCGGTGACGCGATTTAGCCGCACCAGCGGCGTGTGTCCGATCGATCGTGAATTATCCTCGTACCAATGTGGCATCTTCTCGCCTCCCGCTTCCGAACTTGTCGATTTATATTATCTGTTAAATTAGATCGAGATGCGCGGAGGCTCACTTTGCAGTCGTGCTATCGGCGTGATCGGCGCCTGCGTCGACGACGCCTGGCGCCAGCAATAGAACCCAGCGCGATGACTACCACGCCGACCGACGCAAAGGCCGCCCACCATTCCATCCACTTTCCCGCAAACAGGGTCAGCCCGGTCAGCAGGAAGGCGGCGCCAATGACCCACGCGCACACTCGGATGAAGGTCGCAGAGGCGTCCGCAACGGCGGAATCCAGGAATTCCATCACGTTGTCTTCGAACTCGTGCAACTCGGCGGTGACTATTCCTTCAACTACGCGCGCGAGAAGTTTGGGCCATTCGGTGTCCGGACTCGCGGCCTTGCTCGTGGCTGGTGAGGGTTCCACAGTCTTTGGTGGTTCGTTCGAGCGATCTTTCGATGCCATAGCTCAACGATCTCCTGTCAATTCACTGAGACATAGTCGATAGCAACCGCTCGATCGGCTCCTGGCTCGGTCTAATGATGCCGCGGCTCGGCTGATTGAGATCTAATGTAACGTAGATCACAAAGCTGATAAGCAGGATGAAACAAACGGTGCCGGCGATGTCGGCTTCGTCGGACGCTCCTTGCTCCCTTCCAACGAGCATCGCGGAAATTACGGCGGATAAAAGTAGCAGCAACACTATACTCGCGGGCAATCGATCCCTGACTGCTGCCAAGCGTGTCGCTTGGCTGCTGGTTACTCCATTGAGGGTGTTGGTCAGAGATACCGCGATAGGTGTGCCATCCGCCAGCGCTTCAGACACCAGCTCGACCATCTGGTCGTGCATCTGCTGGAATTGGCTGAGTGCGTTTTCGAGAGCACCCGAACTATCGGCACGTTTGGAGACGTCCATCCGCAGAGCCGCATAATCGTGGATGACAGTCCGTAGTTTGGTTCGCACGGGTTCCTTAAGCAGGCTGGCACAAGTGTAGAAGTCGCCGATAGCGTTGCTGTCGGTGACAACCATCAGCCGTCGTTGGTCGTGCTTGCTAAGAGCCGTTGAAAAGGTAAAGGCAAGCAGCAATCCAAGAACCGCGAGACTTGCATCGACGAATTTAGATACGGCGAGCTTTTCCCTCCCGTTCCAATACGACGCGCAGCCGGCGGCCGCGCCAGCGTCCCGCCAGCCAGCCCACAACCATCGCAACCGCGACCGCCGCCGCCACTGCCGCAGCATCATTATCGACGGAAAGGTATCCTATCATTCAGACTCAGTCTTCCGCAGTCCCGCGGAGTGGAATTACCGTGCCGGGCGCGGTCTCGGGGTGTAGAGTCTCCCACTTGATAATTTTCAAATCGAACACGAATATTCCGTAAAACACCGGCACCAGCAGCAATTCGATAAAAGTGGCGACGCTAAGACCTCCTATCTGCGCATAGCATAGAGGCTCCCATAGCGGACCCCCTCGAATCGAAAGCGGCACCAATGCCAGCACCGCTGCGCCGACCGTGATCAGCACCGGACGCAGCCGCTCGATGCCCGCGTCGAGCACCGCCTCCATGAATGGTTCGCCCTTCTCATGCATCTCCTCGATGAAATCGAACAGCACTATAACGTGACTGACAATGACACCTATGAGACTTGCTATGCCCAGGAATGCCATAAAGCCGAAAGGCGTTCCCATAACCAGCAGCGCCAGCAGCGCCCCGACCACGCCGTATGGCACGCACGCGAATACCAGCACCGGTTTGATAGCACTATTGAACTGGATGACCAGTGCTACGTAGATCATTAGACAGGAGATCAACAAGATTACACCTAGCTCTCCGAACCCGGTCTGCTGCTTGGCGTACTCACCGCCTATCTCGATTTTGTAACCGGTAGGTATCGTAGCTTGCAGCTCCTTGATCTTTGGCAGCGCCGCATTAAGGACTTCCGAAGCCAGCACCCCGGGCGCCGTGAAGGCCGCGACGGTTATGGTGCGATAGTGCGCGCGGCGGCGGATTCGCTGAGTCTCGAGCTCGTAGTGCACCGACGAGATCGCTTTGAGCGGGATCGGCTGGCCCCCGCTGGACGGATAGACGTAAAGATTTTCCAGATCCGGCACGGTAGCGCGCTCGCGCCGGTAAAGGCGCGCGACGACCGGAATTTGCTTGTCCCCTTCGAGCAGCGTCGCCACCGGCGTGCCGCTAAGGCTGGCAGTGGTTGAAGCTGCGACGTCTTCGTTGGTAATCCCGGCCAGGTTGGCGCGATCGGGATCGATTTCGAGCCGCGCGACCATCGTTTGCCCAAACCAATCGTTGCGAACCCGGCGCGCATAGGGAACGGCACGGAGAATGCCCTCGAGTTCGCCGGCGATCTTGCGCAGCGTCGCGATATCCTCGGTTTCGCCGCTGAGCGTGGACTCCGCGCGGCCGCTGACGAAAACTTCGATCGGATTCTTGGAGCCGTTAGTCTGCAACTCCTGCACATCGACGTACGCGCCGGGAATCGCGGCCGTCAGCGCGGGTTGCAGCACCTTGGCGAACTGCGACATCGCGCGCCGGTCGTCAATCTCGATGACGATTTGCGCATAGTTGACCTGTTTCGATTCGGGTGCCAGCGAGTACCAGAAACGCGGACCGCCGCCGCCGACGAAGGTAGTCAGCGACTTCAACATATGATGCGCACTCTCGTCGCCCGTCGATTCCGCAAGGTCGATCTGATGCGCCTGCTGCTGAATTATTTCGCGTGCCTTCGCGGCCGCTGCGGTGGTCTCGGTCAACGCGCTGTCGTTGGGCAGGAAAATATCGACCGTGGACAGGAACTGGAGATCGAGCGGGAAGAACGCCGACTTCAACATACCGCCCAGCTTGAATCCCGCCACCAGGAACACAATCGAGGCCGCCAGCGTCAGCCATCGATGCTCCAGGCACCAATGTCCCGTGCGATAGTAGTAACCGCTAAAGCCTTGAACGCGCTGCTGTTCGATTGGCAGCGGTTTCTTCTTCGCCGGGCGCAGCCAGTAGTAACCGAGCATGGGGATGAACGTCATCGAGACCAGGCGCGATGCGATCAGCGACGCCGTCATCACGACCGGCAGCGAAATCAGGAATTTGCCGGTGTCCTTGGTGAGTAAGCCGAACGGCAAGTACGCGACTACGTTGGTGATCGTGGCGTACAGGATCGCGCGCGCCAGCTTGGTGGGTCCCAGCCACGCGGAGATGATCCGCGGATGCCCGGAGTCCAGGTCGCGCTTGATTGCGTCGCCGGCCACGACCGGGTCGTCGATCAACAGACCCAGCGCAATGATCAACGACGCGATCGAGACTTGCTGGATGTCCCATCCGACCAGGTCCATGAACCCGAACGTCATCAGCAATGTCAGCGGAATCGATACCGCCATCAACAAAGCCGAGCGCCACTCCCAGAATCCGATCAGCGCCGTTATCACGACCAGCACGATCGCTTCCTCCAGCGCATGATTCAGCAGCTCGATGTTTTCCTCGACCTGCCGCGGCTGGTCCGAAGTTCGGGCCATGATCAGATCCGACGGCAGTTGCCGGCGAAGCAACGCCATCTGATGATCGACGTTTTCGCCAAATAGATGAATCTGCTCGCCCGAACGCATCTGCACGGCAATCGTGATCGCGCGATGCGTCTGCCAGCCGCCGGCGGCGTCGCGCACGGTGTAGGTATTGAGGTAGCGCGCCGGGTCCTGGTAGCCGCGGGTAATAGTGACGAGGTCGCGCAGGTAGAGCGGCGTGCCGGTCGCCGACTTGCCGATGATTACGTCGCCAATCGCCTTCTCGCTCTTGAACTCGCCTGACGGCAGGACGATCAGGTTGCGCCCGTTGGTTTCGATCGAACCGCCGGGCGAGACGATATTTCGCGCCGCCAACACCTGCGAGATCTTGCTCGGCGTGATTCCGTAGGCCGCGAGTTTGAACTGCGAATATTCCAGGTCGATCCATTGCGGCAGATCACCGGAGATCAAGATCTTCGATACCTGCGGCACTCCGGTCAGCCCGCGCTTGATCAGATCGGTGAAGTCGTCCAGCTCGCGGAAGCTGTACTTGTCGCCCGCAACCGTATCGAGCCGCGCCTGCGCGTCGTCGGGATTGCGAACCACGACCGGCTGCCAGATGTCCGGATCGAATGACGCCGAGCCGTATTTTTGCTCGACGCATGCGAGGAATGCCGATTGCAGTTGGTCGTCGGATTGCGCGACACCGTCGAGGCCGACGAAGCCTTTGCCCACGATCGGGCGTGTGTCGGTGAGCGCTCCGCTCTTCGAAAGGCATGGCCCAAGAACCCCGCTCACGCTTTCGCCGATATTCGGTGCGTCGATACCCATCGGAAACGCAACCACCACGGTTGCGCGCTTCGCCGCATCGGCCCTCGTAGCCGCGCGCCGCCTTGATTGCCGCCGCTATCTCTCTGGCGCGAAGCGAGACCGCGACCTCGCTTTCCTTCGGACTCGCCACCGTCAGCATCAGCGCTGCGGTATCGCCAAAGTCGGCGAAAAACTGGATCGGACCCGCGCCCTTGGGCAGGTCGGTGATGCTTCTCAGCTTCAAGTCCATCTCGTTGAAGACAGGCTTGAGGTTATTGACGGTGTAATCGACCTGGACGTTGACCACCGACACTCCGTCGAGCGTCAGCGATTTGATCGAATACTCCTCGGCAGAGGGCGCGCGCACATTTGAGACCTCGCCGAGTTTCTGCTCGATCTTGCGGGTGACCAGTTGCTCGACGCGGTCGGCGCTGACGCCCGGCCATGCGCACACGACCTGCGCTTCCTTCACCGGTATGTCGGGATCCTTGCGCTTGGGCATTTTGTCGTAGCCGTAGATGCCCCACGCGATGACGATCAGCAGCGCCACCCACGAAATCTGCCGGTTCTCGGTAAAGAAGCGCGCCGTGTTGTGAGTAGTCGCGATTATTTCAGCGTCAGGTCGATGCGCCATTGGATCGCGCCTATGGAACTATGTTGATGCCGGCGCCGTTGGAGACTATGTCCGCGCCCCTGACTATCACTTGCGCGCCCGCGTCGATTCCCGACTCGATCGAAACCCGATCTCCCACCACCGGTCCTATCTCGACCTTCTTAAGCTGAGCGACCAGCTTGCCGTCGGCGTCCTTTTCCACAACGTACACCGCGTAACCCTCTGGATCGTCGGGCGGCCGCACTATCGCTCGCGTCGGCACGACCAGGATGCTCTTCGCTCGTGTGCTGGCCGGCAGATGGAGCGCGGCGATCATGCCGACCCGCAGGCGCGCGTCGGAGTTTGGAATCGTAGCCTCGATGTCGAACACGCGGGTGTTGGGATCCGCGACGGCCGCGACCTTGGAAATCGCGCCCTTGAACGTCTGGCCCGGGAAGGCATCGACCGTGGCCGAAATCTCCGCTCCGGGTTTCAACTCACCGACGATCGATCCCGGCACGCCGAACACGACCTTCACCTTGCCGGTGTCGCCAATTTGAAAGCCGACGGTGTTGGGCGCGACCAGCGTGCCGACCTCGATCCTGCGATCGAGTACCAGTGCGCTCATCGGCGATTTGAGTTTGCAGTCGTCGAGATCGACCTGCGCCTGCTGTACCGCGGCCTGCGACGCGCCGACCGCCGCCTGCGCGGATTCGTACTGCTGTTTGGACGCATCATAGTCGGCCCTCGAGATGACGCGCTCCTCCAGCAGATGCGTGTAGCGCGCGAAATCCGCCTTCGCTTTGGTCAGCGTGGCGCGCGAGTTTTGTAAATCGGATTGAGCCTTGGTCAGGCTGTTGCGATAGGTGTCGTCCTTCACCACCGCGAGCACCGCGCCCGCCTTCACGGCGTCGCCCGCCTGTACATTGCGCGGCCGGCCGTCAGCACCTTTCACCTGCAGGATCGATTGCACGTAGCCGTTGACCTTGAAGGCAACGTCCACCTGCGTATCCGCGACAATGTTAGCCGAATAGGCTCCGCCCGCCGCCCCAATGGCCATCGCCACCGTCTGCACCGTGACGGGAATCGAGTCGGGCGCCGCCTCCTGCTTGTGACCGCATCCAAGGATCGCAATGGAAACAACGAGCAGGAAGAAAGCGCGCGCGACGAGTCGAACATTGAGGAGCAGTCGCGCCGACTCTCTTTTCGCTTCAGAACTGCGTCGCGTGAGAACGAGCAAGCTCATATATGCCTTCAGTTACGGGCCCGATGGCAACGATTGACCCGTCAATTCCGTTACCTGCGGAGGTCACGTCAGTGCCGATTGTCCCGCTGCGGTCGTTATTCGTGGGCGTTGCGTGAACTCGGCAGGAATGTAGCTGGATGACGGGACATTGCCAACCCTTCCGCTTCCAGTATCGGGCGCAGAAGTGATGCATTCGCGCAATCATTCAATATTTCTCCGGCACGAATTTGCTCCCCTTCAGCGAGGACTTGTCGTCGTACGCGTCTTTGGTCGCACGTTTCGGCACCTTCACCTTCTCGCGCGGAACGTCCTTGTAGGGAATCAAATTCAGGATGTGACGGATGCAGTTCAGTCGTGCGCGCTTCTTGTCGTCGGAGTTCAAGATGTACCAAGGCGCGTGTTTCGTATCCGTGGCCGCAAGCATCAGGTCACGCGCGCGCGAATACTCAAACCATTTACTGCGCGAAGGCAGGTCCATGGGACTGAGTTTCCACTGACGTAGCGGATCGTCAAGGCGTGCCTCGAAGCGACGTTTTTGCTCCTCATCACTGACCTCGAGCCAGATCTTCACGAGGTGAATGCCAGCGTCCACGATATAGTTTTCAACCGTCGGGCACAGTTCGAGAAACCGACGATGCTCCTCCTTGCTGCAGAAGCCCATCACATATTCCACCCCCGCTCGGTTGTACCAACTCCGATCGAAGATCACGACTTCGCCGGCGGTCGGGAAATGCTGCACATAACGCTGCATGTACATCTGCGACTTCTCGCGGTCGGACGGCGCAGGCAGAGCGGCGATGCGGAATACGCGCGGGCTGACGCGCTCGGTAATGGCTTTAATCGTTCCGCCCTTGCCAGCCGCATCGCGACCCTCGAACACGATTATCACGCGCAAGCCTTTGTGTTTCACCCATTCCTGCAACCTACAAAGCTCAGCCTGGAGCTTGCGCAGTTCGGACTCGTATTGTTTGCGCTTGATTTTTCGTTTCGGCGAATTATCTCTCATAACCGCGATCTCCTTATGCGAACCCCCGGCCGTGACGGCCTAGCCAGCATGCGCAGGCTCGCGTCGGCTAACTGCACAGTCAGCGTTTTCCGCCAACCAACGAGATAGAAGAAGACTGAAATTTTGCGACAGCTAGCTCAAGATTGAACTGTAATGCGTCCAGTCCTAGGAGATGGCTCAGAGCCGACCTTTGGACGGTTTGCAAGACACCGGGTTGAGACCAACTAGCCACAGCGATACACCTTGCTTGCGCTGTCTCTCCTCCGCCGCGGTCAACATTTTGAGCGCTGTGTACTCGAGATCAGTCACTGCGCTCAGGTCTATAGCGACCACGAGCGGCTTCGCGTTATCGAGCAGCGAATTCATCTTTTGCCCGATCTGTCCCGCGTTGGCAAAGAAAACACGTCCTTCCAGGCGGAGCAACAATAAGCCCGGAAATTCCTCGTCTTCAGGATGCTCGGATGAGCGAGGCCGGAATACGTTCGTGCCGTGTTTACGCCTCAGCTCGTATACTGGCGGATCGGCGTTCTGGTATGCGAGAGCCAAAAGCGATACCGCGATGGCAGCGACGATACCTTCCAAGGTTCCCAAAATTACTACGCCGGCAAAGGCAGCCAGGGCCCAGGTGAATTCTGTTTTTCTAATATTGAGAATCGCTCGGAACTCGGATGGTTGGATCAGCCCTATCGAATATACGATAACGACGGCGGCAAGAGTTGCCTGAGGCATCAACGCGAGAAGCGGGGCCAGGAAGAGCATCGTGAATAGCGCGATAGCGGCCACGACAATTTCTGACAACTGAGTACGCGCTCCCGCAAGGCGATTGACGGCCGTTTGCGACGTCCCACCGCCGGCGGGCATGCATCCGATGAAAGCGCCCGCAGCATTTGCCAAGCCAGTTGCCAATAACTCTCGGTTGGCTTCGGGCGAGGGCTCTCCACTCGCAGTGAATGCCCTCCCTGCCGCAACGGTCTCCGTGAAGCTCATCAAGGCAATGCCTAAGGCGCCCGGCCAAAGCACATTGACCAACGGAAGGTCCGGTTTAACGATCGATGGTAGACCTTGCGGAATCTGGCCCACCAATTCCACGCCATGGTCCTGCAGTCTCAGAAGGCTCACGCTGATGATCCCGATCGCTACCGCGATTAACGGAGCTGGTGCCCGCGGTGCAAACCGTCCGAATCCAAGTAACAACGCGATCATGACGATTGCCAACAACAAGGTGGTCGGCGACGTGCTGGGCACCCCGTGAAAGAGCGACAGTAGATTCTGGAAGAAAGTCCCTCTGGAAAAGTGTATCCCTAGGATTTTTGGGATCTGGTCAAACACAATGACGAGCCCGATCCCTGCCTTGAAACCAACCAGTACGGGCTCCGAGATGAAATCAGCGACGAACCCCAATCGCAGCAGTGAAGCCAGAACTAGGATTGCTCCCACCAATAGAGTTAGTGTGGCGGAAGTTCTCATCAGAGAGGCGGGATCGCTCACGACCAATTGCCCGAACTCCGTCGCAGTCAAGATTGCCAGCGTAGTAGTGGTGCTCACGCTGAGTGGCCGGGACGTTCCGAGCAGCGAGTAAACGATCGTCGGCACGAACGCAGTGTAGAGACCGACCTCTACCGGTAAGCCCGCAATCGTCGAATACGCCATTGCTTTCGGAATGACCACGGCGGCACTGGTCAAACCAGCAACAACATCCAGCCTCAACCAGCCTCTTTCGTACTGTAAAACCCATTTCGGCAGTATCGAAAAGCGACGAGAGTGGCGTCCGCCTGGCAAGTCCATAGTCTTACCTTATCGAAGGCTCTGTGAGACATCGCGCCCACATACTGCCCGCCTCAACCGCCCCTTTCCCCACTGGCCATCGACACGGTCTGCGCCGGGACGGGAATCGAGTCGGGTGCCTCCTCCTCCTTGAGACCGCATCCAACGATGGCCACGGAAACAACGAAGACAACCAAAGCGAGCCCGATGAGCTGAACGACAACGTGCAGCAGCGCCAGCTTTTTTTCCATGATGGCGACAATATATATGTACGCCGTTTTTGGCCAACCGCCCCGCGCAAGCACGCGACAGTCGAACTCGCCGTCAGTCTTAGCCGCGCAGCAGGCGGGTGATCAGATAAATTGCAAGCATGCCCATGCAAGTGGCTACGCCAACCAGCGGTGAGTCGTGCTCGCGAGCTTCCGGCAGCAGATCCGAGGCGCCGATGTATAGAAAGGAGCCCGCGAAGAATGCAAGCAGCCACGGCAGGAGTCCCCTCAAATCGAACATCAGCGTCGACGCCGCACCGAAGACCGGCGTCAGCATGTCGATTGTCAACCAGAAAATGGCGTTGCGGCGCGAATTCCCATGAGCAAGCACGACGGTCACAGTGTTCAGCCCGTCACTGAAATCGTGCGCGATTATGCCGAAGGCAATTAGGAGCCCGATCGCAACGCTCGTCTGAAATCCGACCCCGATTGCGACGCCGTCCAGGAAACTGTGAAAAGCCAGGCCGGCGGCGGACATCGCGCCCAGCTCCGGCTCATGCGCTCCCACCAGGTGAGGATGTTCGCGGGCGCGGTGCATCGCCGTGTAACGTTCAAGCCCGAAGAAGGCGAGGAAACCGAGCGCGGTGATCGGCATGTACGATGCGCCATGGTCGAACGCAAAGACTTCCGGCAGTATGTCGAACAGGGCCACGGCCAGCACGGCGCCGGAACTGAAGCCGAGCAGCAAATGGAGCCGATCGCGCAGCCGGATGGCAGCCGTCCCGCCCAAACCGGTCGAAATGAGCGTGACCAGGGCAAGCAGTATTGGCGCAAACCGCATGGATGGATTTTGCTCAGAGTTCGGTGCCGACGGTCAAATTCAACCTGCGTCGGGAACCGGACCCAAGTCCCCAGCGTTGCTAATATAGATGAGCATCAGGAAAGTGCTCTCTGATATTGGAGAGGTAGAATGACAACGCGAATGAACTGGATATTCACGTTCTTGCTGGTCGGATGCGTTTCATACGGCCTGACGTCGACCGACGCTTTGGCGCAGGCCCCGGGCAACGATCGCGCGAGCGCGGTTTTTTCGGGCGGCTGCTTCTGGGGAGTGGACGCCGTCTTCAAGCACGTGAAGGGGGTGAGCAAAGTTGTCTCTGGATACGCGGGCGGCGCCGCAGACACCGCGCACTACGAAACCGTCAGCTCGGGAACGACCGGGCATGCCGAGTCGGTACAGGTTACTTACGATCCGTCGAAGGTCTCGTACGATGATCTGCTGAAGGTATTCTTTTTCGTCGCTCACGATCCGACAGAGGTGAATAGGCAGGGCCCGGATTCAGGAACTCAATATCGCTCCTCGATCTTCTATGAGAACGACGCTCAGAAGAAGATGGCGGATGACTATATCGCGCAGCTCGAACAGAAGCACTCGTTCGCCAAGCCAATAGCAACCAAGGTAGTTCCGCTCACCGGGTTCTATCCGGCCGAAGACTACCATCAGAACTACCTCGCGCTGCATCCCGATCAGCCCTACATCGTCTACAATGACCTGCCGAAACTCGAGCGGCTCCAGAAGGACTTCCCCGGCCTCTATCAACCATAGCCGGAAGGCGTAGGCGCCTGCCGAAAATTCTGTGTGTGATGCACCATTGGCTTGAGCCAATATAAAGAGTAGGTATTGCGTTGATACGAATTCGAATGCGTGTACGCACGCGTAGTTATAGGAGCCAACCTTGGACTTGGAAAAATTGGTAGCGGACTTGAAGAAGGAGAGGGATCGACTCGGTCGCGCCATCTCCGCACTCATCGGAAACGCCTTATCACAGGGCGGGAGGAAGCGCGGCGGCAGACCCAAGGGAAGTACGTCGAAGAGGCGCAAGCGCCGAGGCCTCACGCCGGAGGGTAGAAGACGGCTGTCAATCGCGATGAAGAAGCGCTGGGCGGAGCGACGGAAGAAGGGCATGTAGCGCAGGTTCAACCGACTCGCAGAAAAATTAGCTTACACCGGGCGCGCGAGTTGGTTATGCCGATCGGCATGAGGCGACTTCTATGCAGGTAGTTGTTCTCGTGGTTGCGATAGTTGCTCTCTCGGGATGCTCCAGCGTTAAGCAGGATGTGTCCCAGCTTCAGCAGAAACAAGACGCCTTAAGCGCCGCGATCAAGAAGATCAAGGTAGTCCCGGGCGTAAACGTCAAGGGCAATCCACAGTACACCACCCTGGGCCGTGTCGAGGGCTACTGCTTCAACCAGCCAGATTCCACCGGTGGCCGGATCGTCCACGGTGACGGACTCAAAGCAGCCGCCTACCGCAAGTATGGCGGCCAGGTCGATGCGATCGTGAACACCAGCATATGGTTCGTCTCGGATGACAGCTCTCCTGCTTTTGAGCCTTACACCGAGAACGGATACTTCGAATGCTCGGGCACCGCTGTCCATTTCACCGAAGAACCAGCGGCGGCCTTTGCACCGAGAGATCCGCCCGACCTTTGACGCTTAAACCAGGCAGCCAAGGAGACCGTCATGGCGTTACTTGTACCGGTTCAGGGAATCGAAGAAGTAAGAGCGCATCGCGGTTGGTTTCTGTTTATGGGTGTGGCGCTGATCATCTTTGGCACCATCGCGATAGGCAGCGCCGAGCTGATGACGATGGTCTCGGTGATGCTATTCGGATGGCTACTGATCTTCGGCGGTCTGTTCGAGGTAGTACACGGATTCGCCCGGCGCGCCTGGGGCGGCTTCTTCGTCAATCTCATGGGCGGGCTGCTCTATGCGGTTACAGGTCTGCTGATGGTCACGCATCCGGGGCTGGCAGCGGTGACGCTGACCCTGATGGTCGCGATGCTGCTCATCGTGGCCGGCACCTTTAGAATTTTTGTCGCCTTCTCGACTCCGTTACATCATCGCGGATGGCTGATCCTGAACGGCGCAATTTCGCTGTTCCTGGGAGTTTCGATTATGAGTTCGTGGCCGATTTCAGGGTTGTGGGTCATCGGCCTGTTCATCGGCATCGATATGATTTTCGACGGCTGGACTGAAGTGATGCTTGCGCTGAGCAGTGGAAGCGGTGGGGGATCCGCAACCACCCAAACCGCGACTGCGTGATCCCGCGGCGGATAGCCGCTCAGCGCGACCCATGGCTGGATCGGAAGGCTTCCAGCGCGGCGCGGACCCGTTCGGCCTCCTCGATCAAAGAATCGATATTCGCCTGAAGGCCATCGGTCTGTTTGCGCCGCGCCCGATCTTCTATCTCACGGGACAACTCGATCAGGTTCACCGCGCCGAAGTGACCGCTGCTGCCTTTGATTGCATGTGCGGTCGCGGCGACTGCGGAGCTGTCACCCTCGCTCATCTGTAAGGAGATTTTGCGCACGCGTTCGCTCAAGTCGGCAAGATATACTTCGATGATTTCGGCGATGAATTGATCGCCGGCGTCATCGCCTTCGGCCAACTGGCTAATCGCGCGCATGTCGATCGCGGGAACGCTCGCGTTTTCGGTGCTCATTCCCGATTGATCAATTCAAGTTGCGTGCCTCGGCATCGCTGCCGCCTCGCGAATCGTCACTGGCGTCGTCAATGTTTGGCTGCCGCGGTCAGACTCGCGCCGGATGAATCAATGCCGGGTTTTTGTGTGTCGATCCGGGTCCGATCCGCCAGTCTCGCGAGCCGCCAGAATTGCACCGCTATGTCATTTGTTTGCCGCTACGCGATTTCGCACAGGCGCTCTTTGCGCCGATGACTCCGCGTCGCTCGATCAGCGCCATCAGGCGGCTCGGCAGGGCACTGCGAAAATCCATCGAGGCGCCCGATACCGGATGACGAAACTTCAGCTCACTGGAATGTAGCGCGAGTCGCCGCGCTGGATCGGTCGTCGCGCCGTATTTGCGATCGCCGACGATGGGATGCTCCAAGCCGGCCATCTGCACTCGAATCTGGTGCTTGCGGCCGGTTTCGAGCGTTAGTTCTATCAGCGAATGTTTTTGTCCAGTGTTCAAGACGCGATAGTGAGTGACCGCCAGCTCGCCACCGCGCTCGACGCGATACATCTTGAATGACTTGCTCTCGACAAGATTGTCGCGAATCGTTCCCTCGGACTTCGCAGGCGCGCCCTCCACAATCGCAAGATATTTCTTCGTGACGTTTTTCCAGTTTTGCTGAAGGGCCGCCTGGATCGCGCGACTTCTTGCGAACATCATCAAGCCCGAGGTCTCGCGATCGAGTCGATGCACGATGAAGGCCTGTTGCACCGGGGATTTTGTGAGCGCCCTCAAATGTTCATTGAGAATCCGATGAGCGGTTCTTTCTTTCTCGCCTTCCGATCCCATCGAGAGCAGCCCCGCTCGTTTGTCGACCACAACGATGTCATCGTCGAGATAGGCTATCTTCAGGCCATGACGCTCGATCGATGCGGCGGGGATCTGTCTGCCTGCCGCGATAGTCACAACGTCGCCCGGCACCAACTGGGTGTCGTGCCTGACGATTGTCACTCGCTTCACGGTCACCGCCTTGAAGCGAATCAGATCCTTCGCCTGCTTGCGCGACAGTCCAAGCGGAGTGCTGAGCAAGTAGGGCAGAAGTTCGCATCGCGACGAGACGCTGAATTGACGGTCACGCGTCGGCATGGCGGCAATATGTTCGCCCACTATCGATAAAGCGGCAAGATTGTTCCCGCAAGCCGAGTCTCAAGCCGCGCATTTCTGATATAGTAGCTAACGGGACGACGCACGAAGGCGATCGTTCAGTCGCATCTGCTGCGCATTTCTTGCTTGGCGCAGCTCGCGCGTTGTCCATTCCCGTGGCCGGATCATCCCGGATCGAGAGGCAAGTTTGAGTTTGTTATTTCTTCGCGCGCCCAAAGGACCGGCTCCCGGTTTTGCGCATACCGAGGAGCCCATCCGGGCGGAACTGTTCAGCGTCGAGCGCCTGGAACAGCATGGCGAGACGCTGGCGGTTGCGCAGCGCGTCACCGACCGCCCGGGCCGCGGAAGGCCGATGGCGGCGCGGGTGCGCGAGAACGGGCGCGTATTGCTCGAGGCGTACCGCAGCATCGCAGGTGCAATCCGCGAGGAGCGCGCGATCACGCCGGCCGCCGAGTGGCTGGTCGACAATTTTCACGTTGTCGAAGAGCAGATTCGCGAAATTCGCGACGACCTGCCGCGCGGATACTATCGGCAGCTGCCGAAGCTCGCCGAAGGTCCGCTCGAAGGGCATCCGCGCGTGTTCGGGATCGCATGGGCCTACGTCGCGCACACCGACAGCCACTTCGACCCGCAGACACTCGCGCGGTTCGTGCAGGCGTATCAGCGCGTGCAGCAACTGACTATTGGCGAGCTGTGGGCGGTCGCGATCACGCTGCGCATCGTGCTCGTCGAAAACCTGCGGCGAGCCGCTGAACAGATTGGCCACAGCCGCGCTCAACGTCAGCGCGCCGACGCGCTGGCGGACAGGATCCTCGGAGCAGACGGCCACGGCGCCGAGCCGGCAGATGCCGTGCTCAAGGATTTCGACAAGTCGCCTATCGCGCCTGCGTTCGCGGTGCAGATGGTTCAGCGCCTGCGCGACCAGGATCCTGCGGTGACGCCGGTGCTGAATTGGCTCGATCAGCGGCTGGCCGCCGACGGCACCACCGCCGACGATGTCGTCCGCCAGGTTCATCAGGAGCAGGGCGCGATGAACGTGACGGTCCGCAACGTGATCACGAGCATGCGCCTGATGTCCGCGCTCGATTGGGCGGATTTCTTCGAGAGCGTAAGCGTCGTCGATGCGGTGCTGCGGGCGGACAGTGACTTTGCCGCGATGGATTTTGCCACGCGCGATCGCTACCGGCATGCGATCGAAAAACTTGCGCTGGGTTCGGGTCACACTGAAGTCGAGGTCGCACAAGGCGCGATTGCCGCGGCCAAAGGCGCGGCGTCCGAAGCGCCAAGCGGCGACGGCGTCAGGGCGCGTCGCGAGCATCATCCGGGCTACTACCTGATCTCAGAGGGGCGTCACGCACTCGAAGCGCAACTGGGATTTCGCGCGCCGGTCCGCGACTGGATCGCTCGCGCCAACACCGCTGCCGGAATCAAGGGTTACCTCGGCACGATCGCCGTGGTCTGCGCAATCATCGTGGCGTGCGGCTTGCTTGCGATCGACGACGCGCACATCGGCGGATGGGCCTGCTTCGTGCTCGCGATGCTCGCGGTAATCCCGGCGATGGAAGCGGCGGTCACGCTGGTCAATCGCGCCGTCACTACGGTCATCGGTCCTAACACGATTCCCGCGCTCGAGCTTGCACGACGGCGTGCCGCCAAGTCTGCGCACGATAGTCGTGATGCCGACCCTGTTGACCACGCCCGCCGAGGTTGACGAGCAGATCGAGCGGCTCGAGGTTCATTACCTGGCGAGTCCTGACGGTGAGCTGTACTTTGCGCTGCTTTCCGATTGGGCCGATTCGGCGACAGAGACCGCGCCCGGCGACGACGAATTGCTCGGCGCCGCCCAGGCGGGAATCGCGCGCCTCAACCAGCGTCATGGACCGGGCCCCGCCGGCGCGCGATTCATGCTGCTCCATCGCCGGCGCGTCTGGGACGAAGCTGAAGGCGTGTGGATGGGTTGGGAGCGCAAGCGTGGCAAGTTGCACGAGCTCAATCGTCTGCTGCGCGGCGAGACCAACACCAACTTTGTCGCATGGGATGGGCGCGCGCCTGAGGTTCCCGAAGGCGTGCGCTACGTCATTACGCTCGATGCGGACACGCGGCTCCCGCGCGGCGCCGCCCGGCGGATGGTCGGCAAAATGGCGCATCCGCTCAACGCTCCGCGATTCGACCAGCAGGTCGGGCGCGTGGTCGAAGGTCACGGAGTTTTGCAGCCGCGGATTACGGCTTCATTGCCTACCGGGCGCGATGGATCGGTATTTCAGCGCATCTTCTCGAGCGCCGCGGGAATCGACCCTTACGCCTTCGCCGTTTCCGACGTTTATCAGGATCTTCTCGATGAAGGCTCTTACAGCGGCAAAGGGATTTACGACGTCGACGTGTTCGAGGCTGCGCTTAACGGCCGCGTTCCCGACGACACACTGCTGAGCCACGATCTCTTTGAGGGAACTTTCGCGCGCTCGGGATTGGTGTCCGACGTCGAACTGGTCGAGGAGTTTCCGTCGCGCTACGACGTCGCCGCCGCCCGGCAGCATCGATGGGCACGCGGCGACTGGCAACTGCTGCCGTGGATTTTGGGCCGCGCGCACGGTTCCAACACCGACCCGGCTGCCTCGCAGACGCGTGACGGTCGTTCATCGATTCCGGCTCTGGGCCGCTGGAAAATGATCGACAACCTTCGCCGCACGCTGTCGGCCCCGCTGACGCTGCTGGCATTGGTTGCGGGCTGGACGCTGCCGACCGCCGCTGCGGCTGTTTGGACGGCGTTC
The DNA here is from genome assembly GCA_963805315.1 of uncultured delta proteobacterium. GTDB lineage: Bacteria > Desulfobacterota > Binatia > Binatales > Binataceae > Binatus. The sequence continues at coordinate 138,710 of CAWDTQ010000002.1, read as the reverse complement.
ATTGTCGCGACCGTCGCGACCGCGCCGATGCTCCCGTTTGTGACTGGAATCGTCCCTCGCCGGCGCGACATCTCCAAGCGCAGCCATATCCGCGCGGTTATCACTGACCTGACCGCTGGGCTCGCGCAGGTTGCGATGATGCTGACGATGCTCGCGCATCAGGCGTGGCTGATGACCGACGCGATTTCGCGAACGCTCTACCGTCTGTGCGTGAGTCATCGGCTGCTGCTCGAGTGGAGGACCGCGGCGCAGGCCAAGCAGACGGCTCGACCCGACGTGCGCGGCTTTTACGGCATGATGGCCGGAGGCCTGGCGCTGGCGGCCGCTGCGGCGATTGTCGTCGCCTGGGCGGGCCGCGGCGGCGCGATCTTCGCAGTTCCGTTCGTGATTTTGTGGATGCTGTCGCCGGACCTCGCGCGGCGGGCAAGTCTGCCGCCGTCGATCAACGGCACCAAGGCGCTCTCGGCGGCCGACACGACGGCGCTGCGTCTGAGCGCGCGCCGCACTTGGCGATTTTTCGAGAAGTTCGTGACGGCGGAAGACAGCATGCTGCCGCCGGACAATTTTCAGGAAGACCCGAAGCCCGTGCTGGCTCATCGCACATCGCCCACCAACCTCGGACTGTACCTTCTGTCGACCGTCGCGGCGCACGACTTCGGCTGGATCGGAACGCATGAAACCGCCGAGCGGCTGGGCGCGACGCTCGACACGATGAAACGGATGGAGCAGTTCCGCGGGCATTTCTACAACTGGTACGCCACGCGCGACCTGCGGCCGCTGGACCCGAGGTACGTGTCGTCGGTCGACAGCGGCAACCTGGCGGGACATCTGATTGCGCTTGGCAACGCGTGCCGCGAGATGGTCGCGCGGCCGGTCGTGGATCGGCAATGGCTCAAGGGAATCGCAGACTCGATCGCTCTGGTTCGCGAGTCGCTGAGCGCGCTGCCGTCGGACCGACGGAGCCTCACTGTCACGCCCAGGCAACTCGCAGAAGGGCTCGACGCCATGGCGCCGTTGATCCAGTCGGATCCACGCAACCTGGTGGAACTGACCGCGTGGCTGACGGAACTTGCGGCTGAGAGCGCGTCCGTCACTGACATTGCGCGCGCGTTGTCGCTCGAGCGCGGCGACCCTGCTGCGAGCGACGTGCTCGAATGGGCGCAAGCGCTCCAAGCGTGCATCCGCAGTCATCAACGCGACGCCGAGTTGCTGCGACCGTGGGCAACCCGCGCTCGCGTCAAGACCGGCGCGCTCGACGGCCGGTTCGATTCGATACCGACGCTGAGCGATTTGCCGGATCTATACAGTGATGCGGCGAGCCGGGACCCGGCGCGCGATCACGCTGCGGATGCGCGGGCAAGTGACGCAGCCAAGGCGCTCGAGCGGCGGCTGACGGAACTGGCCGCGACCGCGGGCAAAATGCTCGATGCGATGAAGTTCGACTTTCTCTTCGACCCCGCGCGCCAACTGCTCTCGATTGGCTACCGCGTCACCGACGGGAGTCTCGAGACCAACTGCTACGACCTGCTTGCGTCCGAGGCGCGCCTTGCGAGTTTCGTCGCAATCGCCAAAGGGGAAGTCCGGGCGCGGCACTGGTTCAAGCTGGGGCGCGCGATGACGCCGGTCGATCGCGGCTCGGCTCTGATTTCGTGGTCGGGCTCGATGTTCGAGTACCTGATGCCGTCGCTGGTGATGCGCGCGCCGGGCGGCAGCCTGCTCGAGCAGACCAATCGGCTGGTGGTGCGCCGCCAGATAAAGTACGGCGCCGAGCTTGGAATACCGTGGGGCGTCTCGGAGTCCGCGTTTAACGCGCGCGACCTCGAGCTGACCTATCAGTACTCGAACTTCGGCGTGCCGGGACTCGGGCTCAAGCGCGGGCTGAGCGAGAATGCGGTAATCGCGCCTTACGCCACGGCGCTGGCCGCAATGGTCGATCCGCAGGCCGCGGCGCAAAACTTCTCGCAGCTGCGGGCCGCCGGCGGACTCGGCCGCTTCGGCTGGTACGAGGCGCTTGACTACACACCGTCGCGCGTTCCCGAAGGCGAGAACGTCGCAATCGTGCGCGCATACATGGCGCATCACCAGGGGATGACGCTGGTGGCGATTGACGACGCGCTGAACTATGGCGCGATGCGCGCGCGCTTTCACGCCGAGCCCATCATCCAGGCGACCGAGTTGCTGCTGCAGGAGCGAACGCCGCGTGACGTCGCGGTGGCGCGCCCGCGTGCCGAAGAGGCCAAAGCGGAAGCCAACGTTCGCGAGAGCGCGCAGCCGACCGTTCGCCGGTTCCATTCGCCGCACGATTTGATCCCGCGCACGCATCTGTTGTCCAACGGCAAGTATACCGTGATGATCACGGCGGCCGGCTCGGGCTTCAGCCGCTGGCGCGACCTCGCGGTCACGCGATGGCACGAGGACGTGACCTGCGATTCGTGGGGCGCGTACATCTTCATTCGCGATGTGGGCAGCGGCAAGGTCTGGTCGGCGGGGTTTCAGCCGGCAGGCGTCGAGGCCGACAGCTACGAAGTCGAGTTCTCCGAGGACCGCGCGGAAATCGTGCGCCGCGACGGCACCATGACGACCACGCTCGACGTCGCAGTCTCGGCCGAGGACGACGCCGAAGTACGGCGCGTCTCGATTACCAATCTCGGCAGCCGCGCCCGCGAGGTCGAGGTGACTTCGTACGCCGAAATCGTGCTGGCGCCCGCCTCTGCGGATACTGCGCATCCGGCCTTCTCCAAGATGTTCGTGCAGACCGAGTTCGATACCGAGGTCGGCGCAATACTGGCGACGCGGCGGCTCCGTTCGCCCACCGAAGTGCCGATTTGGGCGGCGCACCTGGCCGTGGCCGAAGGAGAGTCCGTAGGCGAGATACAGTTCGAGACCGACCGCGCGCGGTTTCTCGGGCGCGGCCGCGACATCCGCGATGCTATCTCGGTGATCGACGGGCGGCCGCTCTCGGATACCGTCGGCACCGTGCTCGATCCGATCTTCAGCGTTCGCCGGCGGCTGCGCATACCGGCGGGAGGGACGGCGCGCGTAGCATTCTGGACGATCGTCGCGCCGACCCGGGCCGAAGCGCTCGACCTGGTGGACAAGCATCACGACCCGAGCGCATTCGAGCGCGCGGTGACCCTGGCGTGGACGCAGGCGCAAGTGCAACTGCATCACCTGCGGGTCGACGCCGACGAAGCGCATCTCTTTCAGCGCATCGCCAATCGCGTGCTCTACTCCGACCCGACCCTGCGGCCTTCATCCGACCTGCTGCGGCGCGGCGAGGGCGGGCAATCGAAGCTCTGGCCCGCCGGGATTTCGGGCGACCTGCCTATCGTGCTCGTTCGAATCGACGAGACCGAGGATCTGGAGATCGTGCGCGAGCTGGTGCGCGCCCATGAATATTGGCGGATGAAACGGCTGTGCGTCGATTTGGTGATCCTAAACGAGCGGCCGCCTTCATACCATCAGGAATTGCAAAGTGCGCTCGAGGGCCTGGTTCGGACCGTCCCGGCGCGATCGGCCGCCGACGGGCAGGGTGACTGCGGCAAGGTTTTCGTGCTGCGCGCCGACCTGGTTTCGGCCGAGCTGCGAAGCGTTCTCCTGACTGTGGCGCGTGCGGTGTTGCTGAGCCGGCGGGGCACTTTGTCCGAGCAGGTCAGACGGCTCGAGATGTTCGAGCCGGCCCAAGGCCCGCCACCGCGCCGAATCCCTGCGATACGCCGGGCGGATGTCCTGATACCGCGGCGCGACATCGAATTTTTCAACGGGCTTGGCGGGTTTGCCGCGGACGGCCGCGAGTACGTGACGGTTCTCGGCGAGGGACAATGGACGCCGGCGCCATGGATCAACGTGATCGCGAATCCTTCATTCGGCTTCCAGGTCTCGGTCGAGGGCGCGGGCTACACCTGGGCGACCAACAGCCAGCAGCATCAGATTACGCAATGGTCAAACGATCCGGTGAGCGACCGTCCCGGCGAGGTGCTCTACGTCAGCGACCTCGATACCGGCGAGCTGTGGGGACCGGCGGCGCTGCCGATTCGCGAGGACACCGCGCCATATGTCGTTCGTCACGGCGCCGGCTACAGCGTCTTCGGGCATAGCTCGCATGGAATTTCACTCGAGCTGACGCAGTACGTGCCGCTGGACGACTCGATCAAGATCTCGCGCCTGAAGATTCGAAATATCTCGCCGCGCGCCCGCCGTCTGTCGGTTACCGCGTACGTGGAATGGGCGCTCGGAATTACGCGCGGCGCGTCCGCCCCTTATATCGTCACCGAGATCGAGCCCGAGACGCGAGCGGTGCTCGCGCGCAATTCTTTCAGCGTCGAGTATGGAAATCGGATCGCATTCGCGGACTTGCGCGGCCAGCAAGTCTCGTGGACAGCCGACAGAACCGGGTTTCTCGGCCGCAACGGCACGCTCGACAATCCCGCGGCGCTCGCCACCAGCAGGCCGCTGTCCGCCAGAGCAGGAGCCGCGATCGATCCGTGCGCGGCGCTGCAAACGACGGTATCTCTGCGGCCCAACGCTGAGACCGAGGTGGTCTTTCTTCTCGGCGAGGCGGCAAGCAGGACTGACGCGATTGCTTCGATCAAAAAATATCGCGACGCCGACCTCGATGCGGTTTTGTCTGCCGTCACGCACTACTGGGACGACCTGCTGGGCACCGTTGCCGTCAAGACTCCAGACCGTTCGATGGACCTCATGCTCAATCGATGGCTGCTCTATCAGACGCTGGCCTGCCGCGTGTGGGCCCGATCCGCCTTTTACCAGGCGGGCGGCGCGTACGGCTTTCGCGATCAGCTGCAGGACGTGATGGCGTTGACGGTAGCGCGGCCTACTCTGACGCGGGAGCAACTGCTCCGAGCCGCCGGGCGACAGTTCGTCGCCGGCGACGTGCAACATTGGTGGCTTCCGCCCGCGGGACAGGGAATTCGCACGCGCGTCGCCGACGATCGCGTCTGGCTGGCGTTCGTGGCGGCTCACTACATCGAGGTGACGGGAGACCTCGGCGTCCTCGACGAAACCGTCCCATTCCTCGACGGTCCCGAGCTGCATCCCGGCGAGACTGAGTCGTTTTTCCAGCCCACGGTCGCCGAGAATCGCGCCACCCTCTTCGAGCACTGCGCGCTCGCGCTCGACCAGAGCCTGGCGGTTGGCGCCCACGGCATCCCGCTGTTCGGGTCGGGCGACTGGAACGACGGCATGAACCGTGTGGGCGAGGCGGGCAAGGGCGAAAGCATCTGGCTCGGATGGTTCCTCTACACGACGCTCATGGCGTTCGCGCCGTTGGCGGATATTCGCCGCGACGATTCGCGCGCGTCGACGTGGCGCAGTCACGCAACGGCGCTTAAGGATTCGCTGGAGCGTGAGGGATGGGACGGCAACTGGTATCGGCGCGGCTACTTCGACGACGGCACGCCGCTCGGCTCGGCCGGCAATATCGAGTGTCGAATCGATTCGATCGCGCAATCATGGAGCGTGATCTCGGGCGCCGCGAGTCCCGTCCGCGCCGCAGCCGCGATGGCCGCAGTCGATGAATACCTGGTCCGCCGCGAGGACGGCCTGGTGCTGCTGTTCACGCCGCCCTTCGATCGCACCCCGCTCGACCCCGGCTATATCAAGGGCTATCCGCCCGGCATCCGCGAGAACGGCGGCCAGTACACTCACGGCGCCGTGTGGTCTGTGATAGCGTTTGCGATGCTTGGAGACGGCGACAAGGCGGAAGAATTGTTCTCGCTCCTGAACCCAATCAACCACGCGAATTCCCGCGCCGGAATCCAGCGCTACAAGGTTGAGCCGTATGTCATGTGCGCCGACCTTTATTCGACCGCGCCGCACGTCGGGCGCGGAGGATGGACTTGGTATACAGGATCGGCGGGATGGATGTATCGGGCGGGTCTCGAGTGGCTATTGGGTTTTCGCGTCCGCGGCAAAACACTGCTGATCGATCCGTGCATCCCGGGCAAATGGCCGGGCTTCGAGATTGCCTATCGACACGGCTCGACGCGTTATGAGATCGCGGTCGAAAACCCACGCGGCGTTAGTCGCGGCGTGAGCAGCGTGGAACTCGACGGCAAGGCTCTTGTGCAACGACCGGCGCAAATCGCGCTCGCCGACGACGGCGTCACACATCGAGTGCGTATTGTACTTGGCTGATATGAGTAATCGTCGGAATAGTAAAATGAGTAACCTGAAAATATCCAGTCAATTCGTGCTTCTGAGCACCCCATTGATGTTACCCGGACTATCCAGTTTTGACTTCCCACATTAGCCAGTCTAGTATCAACTAGTTGGAATCGATATAGGATTCGAGTCCGACTCTGATCCGGCCCGACCGTGGTCTTTCCGCTCGCCTTCGACCACGTTTCGCTAGACCATCGCAAATCTTCACAGAACAAGGCTTGAGGAGGTCCACACGGGACGACCCAGTCTCACGGTATTTACTGCTTATGAAAATCAGATTATAAAAACAAACTGCGCAAGACGATCGCCCTGTCAGGCCACCTGTCGCGCTCGCGATCGCAGCGCCATCGTTCGCGCAATATGGACCCGGTCCAGGACCCGGCTATGACGGCCCCGGCCCCGGCTACAACGGCCAGGAATATATGGGCCCAGGCTATTACGGCGGACCCGGACAAGCCGGATGGGGCGCGTACGACAATAATCACATCTGGCACGGCGCTCGATGGTGGCATCAGCACGACATCATGTGGTTCTACCAGAATCATCCGGAATGGGCCGTGATGGACGCGTTGTGGGCCAGCCAGGATGGCGACTACGAGAGCAACGGCAACTGGGAGATGCCTACTGGTGGCATCAGAACGATCCCGATTTCTTTTACGCCAATCATCCTAACTGGATTTCGTGGGATCCGCAGTGGCTCAACCAGGACGGCGCCTACGACGCGCAGCACAACTGGCATTACGGCCAATGGTGGTACAACCAGAACCCGAACTGGGTTTCCGCCAATCATCCCAACTGGATCAGCCAACACAGAACTGGGCGAATCACACGGAGCCAAATGATCACCGGGCCGTGATGCGGACCGTGAACGAGGGAAGTGTCCAGAATCGCCAGCAGGCCTCGCGCGAATGCAACAGCAGAACCAGGCAACTCGCAACGAGCAGGCGACGCGCCAGCAGCAACAGAACCAGGCGACTCGCAACGACGAGCAAGCGACCCGCCAGCAACAGGCGTCGCGTCAACAGCAGCAGAACCCAGGCGACTCGCAACGAGCAGGCGACCCGCCAACAGCAGGCGTCGCGTCAGCAGCAGCAGAACCAGGCGAATCGCCAGCAGCAGGCCACTCGCAACCAGCAGCAGGCTACTCGCAATGAGCAGCAAGCAACTCACAACCAGCAGCGGGCTACTCGGAACGAGCAGCAAGCGACTCATCAGCAGCAGCAGGCTACGCATCAGCAGCAGTCGTCTCGCCAGCAGCAGGCGCGTCCGCAGCAGGCCGCCCATCAGCAGGCGAGTCATCAGCAGCAATCGTCTCGCCAGCAGCCGAGTCATCAGCAGCAATCGTCTCGCCAGCCGTCAGGGCGTGAGCAGGCGAGTGCGGGTCACCAGAACGGCCACGCGAAGAACTAGTCGCTCGCGCGATACGGCCTGAGAGGGCGCGTCGCGCGACACTCAGATCGAATGGCCTCGCCGGTCCTTATGACGGCGAGGCCGCTTCATGTTAACTACGATCGATGGTCGCCGCGGTTGAAAGCTTCCTTGGTCAAGCCGGACCCTGGTCGCTGCTCGTAGTCTTTGTCGCGATCGTGCTTGAGTCGTCGGCCTTCCTGGGTCTGATTTTTCCCGGTGAGACGATGGCGTTGATCGCGGGCGCGATGGCGTCCGACAATTTCTTCTCGCCGTGGACCGCGTTCGCAGTGGTAGCCGTCGCCGCGATGACTGGCGACCTGACCGGCTATGCGATCGGTCACAGCAAAGGACAGGCCGTGCTGACGCGATGGTCGTTCGCGCGGCGGCATTACGAAAAGTATCGCGAGCGCCTCGAATATTATTTCGAGCACTTGGCGGCGAGACGGTGTTCATCGGCCGCTTCGTTGCAGTGGGACGCGCTTTCGTTCCCTTCACCGCGGGTCTCTCCGGCATGCGATTGCGCAAATTCGCGCCGATCGCGGTAGTCGGAGGACTGGTATGGGCCGCGATGGTAGTCGGCCTCGGCTACGCGCTGGGTTCCAACTGGAGACTGGTCGAGAAATGGCTCAAGTCGCTCAGCGCCGGAATTGTCGTGCTGGCGATCCTGACCGGCGTGATGATCGGACTGTGGCGATCGGTTGTCCGGCGCCAAACTCAGATCGTCGCGGCATGGAATCGCCATCTGACCGGGCGCTACGGCTTCGACCTGACTCCATTCGTCAATTTCGTCCGCGCCCGCTTCTCACCGCGCAGTTACCTGGGTCTGCATCTGACGACCGGCTTGATCGCGATCGCGGCGCTGGCGTGGCTGTTCGGCGGTATCGTCGACATTATCTCGGACCAGGGCCCGCTGGGCGGACTGGACCGGAGGGTGGCGCTGTTCGTCGCGGCGCAGCGCACGGCGGGACTCGACTCGGCCGTGAGCGTCGTTGCGGCGCTCGCGAACCCGATCTGGCTGGTCTTTATCGTGGGAATCGGATCGATTGCTTATGCTCGTCGACGTGAAGCGAGTCTGTCCGTCGCGCCGCTGCTGTTCCTCGGCGGCGCCTACGCACTTGCATACGGGCTGCAGGCAATGTTTGCGAAGCACTCGCTCATCAACCCGAGTTGGTGTTGGTAAACGGGTTTGCCGGCTTCCCCAGCGCCGCGCTGACTGCGTCCACGGCGGCGTACGGAGTTATCAGCTACATGCTCGTCGCCGGCACCGGAAGCTGGCGCCTACAAACGCTGAGCGTGGTGGGAGCGCTCTACATCGTGGCGTTGATAGGGCTGGCGGGTCTCTATTCGGGTCTGGCGCTGAGCGCGATCGTCGGCGGATTTGCGCTTGGCGGATTGCTGGCTGGCGATCTGTGTGACAGGAAGCCGCACCTACGATCGGCTCGGCCGAGTAGCCACCGAAATCCGTTGATCAGGAAGTCCATTGATGTTGGACACGCGCGGCACCAATCCCGGTAGCCATTTTTTTGCCGTGGTAGTCCGTCGACGGCAATAACTGGACTCTCTTGCGATGCCGCCAGGCCGACTGTCTATCGCCCACGCCTTGCTTTGGAGCCAATCCTGAGCTTCTGACCACCAGACTCGCCGCTACCCGACGCGCCCGAACGACAGTATTCGCCAAATCCTTCAGAGGTACGGAACTTGCGATTGGTGTGTTTGGCGGATTTGCGCCGACTACAGAAGTTTTTCTTCTGCAGCCCGGGATTCGTCGAAAAGAGGGGTGAAGCAAGTGAGTGTTCGAAGGGTGGAAAGAAATGAAATCGTGTCTGGCTTAGGGACCTTCAACAAACGCAATCGGGTCCGGCCGTCCGCGTTAACTAACAGTCGAGGCCCCAGCCTGGAATTCGAAAGATATGTTGCGGCGATGTGCGGCCTGACACTCATGCTGGTGCTCGTCGTCGGCGCAGCCGGATACGCCGGCATCAGTCGAGCTTTCAAAGCGGCCGCCGGGGCTGCCAGCGGCGCGTACCTGGCGCATGAGGGGTCAGAGCAGATGCGCCACACGCCGGTGCACATATCCAGTCGATTCAGCTCACATACGCCCGTAACGGAATAGTCAATCCACAACGTCGCTTCGAGCTTCATCGGGAGCAGATAAACGAGGAAATGAATGCCATGTCGTCAACTAAGAGGGGCTCGATGATGCTCAGGAATATAGTCAGTGCAATCTCACTCGCAGCATTGGTAGTAATCGTAGGGATGGCGGGAACCGCCGCGGCTGCGAATCCAGGTGGACCTCGGCCCGTGGTGTTGTCTATCAATCCAGTTGAAGACGCCTTCAATGTCCCGCTTAATACTTCTGTCACCGCCGTCTTCAGCCTGCCGATGAAATGCAAATCGATAAATACAGGCACATTCCTGCTCAAGGTGATTGGCAGGCGGGGCAACCTGGTTCGCGTCCCAGCGGCTGGCGTGACTTGCAGTGGTAGCACTGCGACTCTTACGCTGACGGCAGACTTGGCTCCCAACACAGGATACAACGTGATCATTCACGGAACCGTCAAGGCTCTCGACGGAAGAATGATGAAGGGTGAATTCGGATCGAACTTCACCACAGGTTCCGGCAGCAGACCTCCGGCAACCGCGACGCCAACCGCAACCGCCACTCCTACTCCCACTGCGACTGCGACCTCCACGGCGACTGCTACTGCCACCGCAACGGCAACCGATACTGCCACTGCCACCGCAACTGATACGGCCACTGCCGCTGCAACCGATACAGCCACTGCCACCGCCACCGCAACAGCAACCGACACTGCCACTGCCACCGCAACAGCAACCGACACTGCCACTGCCACCGCAACCGACACTCCTACGGCTACTGCTACCTCGACTGCGACCGCAACTCCTACCGCAACGCCTACCGCCGTCGCACCCACCGTGCTTTCGTCCTACCCGGCGGTCACAGGCTGCGGCGGACAAGGAATGGGGACCAATTCGAAAATCACGGTAACTTTCAGTGAGCCGATGGACGCTGCGTCGATCCTCGCGCCGGGAACCTTTACAGTCACAGGCCCTGGCCTGACTCCCGTACCGGGATCCGTCACCGACGATGTGACGAACAATATCGAGACGTTTACGCCAACCGGAGGAACCTTCGCCGCCAACACCACATTTACCGCTACCGTCACAACCGCGGCCGAAAGTGTGGGACTCTTGCCGCTGGCGAGTAACTATGTGTGGACCTTTACAACTGGCGCAGGCCCTGACACAAGCCCGCCGTTGGTAAGCTCGACAAATCCTGCCAATGGCGCAGTCGGTGTGCCCACCAACCAGAACATCGTGGCGACTTTCGACACAGCGATGGATTCCATGACCATCGGATTGACCTTCATGTTGACCGGCCCAGGTGCAGTGCCTGTTTTTGGCCCGGTGACCTACTCGACGATTGGCGCCTCCGCGACCCTCATGCCCGAGCAGCGCCCTGGCACCCAACACCCTATACACTGCGACCATCACGACCGGGGTCACCGACCTCTCGGGTAACGCTCTGGCGAATAATTATGTGTGGACCTTCACGACCGGCCCCACTACCGACACCGCCACTCCTACTGTTACCTCTACCAACCCGGCTAACGGTGCCATCAGTGTGGGTATCGACACTTCAGTCAACGCAACTTTCGACGAATCGATGGACTCTTCGACTCTCAACCCCGCCACTTTCACCGTGACCGGCCCTGGCGCAACTGTCGTAGCGGGCAAAGTCTCCTATGATGTTCCCGACAACATCGTGACGTTCACCCCGACCAGCACCCTCCCAACCAACACCATGTTCACTGCCACGATTACAAATGGCGCGATGGATCTGTCAGGCAATGCGCTGGCGACTACTGTATGGACCTTCACGACCAACGCGGCCAGCTCCGGTCAATCGCCGGTGGATCTCGGCGCAGCTACCAGTTACGAGATTCTGGCGGCCACCACGGTTACGGCTCCTGGCGCAATTGTAGTGAACGGAAATCTTGGCTTGTATCCAGGCACGTCAATCACCGGCTTCCCGCCGGCAGTCGTGAACGGGACCACTGATATCAACGATCCCGCCGCGCAGGCAGCCCATGCTTCCTTGCTGAACGCCTACAACGCCTTGTTCGCGCTGCCCCCGGGAGCCGCCGTCGCCGGAAACATCGGCGGCCAGACGCTCTTCCCCGGCATCTACACCGCCCCTTCGACACTGGCCGTAACGTCGGGCAACCTGACCCTTGACGCGCAAGGAGACCCGAACGCGGTCTGGATCTTCCAAATCGGAACTGCGCTCGATGTCACTACGCAGGTCACCCTGGCCGGCGGCGCCCAGGCATCAAACATCTTCTGGCAGGTCGGTAGTTCGGCGACGATCGACGTCGGGGCCGTGATGCAGGGAAACATCTTGGCGCTCACCTCGATCACGATGAACAGTGGAGCAACGCTGAATGGCCGAGCTCTGGCGCTGAATGCGGCCGTGACGGCCGGCGGCAGCAGCGGCTCATTGCCGTCATGTCCGTGACGACGATCCAGCCATAAGACGAAGCTATCAAGCGGGGCTCCGATGCCCCGCTGTAAGCCCACCTCAGTCCTCAACCAAGGTGCTTCGGCCCAAAGCCGGAGCACCTCTCTTTTGCCGTCGCAAGCTCCCCTGGAGATTGCCGAATATGGTCCGCTGTACTAACGACGAGTCTGCCATCTCGTTCGCTGGGGTTTGGCGATGCAGAAAAACGGAATCTTGTCGGGTATCAGAGTGATCGACTGCGGTACGTATATCGCCGGTCCTGCCTCGGCTACTGTCATGTCGGATTTTGGCGCCGAGGTCTTCAAGATCGAACGCCCCGACGGTGGAGACCTGTGGCGACTCTTTCCGCATCTGCCCAGCACTCCGAAGTCGGAACTGAACTACGCCTGGATGCTCACCGGCCGGAACAAGAAAAGCGTCGCACTCGATCTCTCGAGTCCCGAAGGCTACGAGGCTCTTATCCGCCTCGTGAAAACTGCCGACGTTTTCGTGACCAACTATCAGACGCAACTGCTGACCAGGTTCCACCTGACCTGGGACGAATTGCGCGCCGTTAACGAACGGCTCATTTTCGCGCATATCACCGGCTACGGCGAAAAAGGCGACGACGCCGATCTGCCGGCCTTCGACGCTTTGGCCTACTGGGCGCGTTCCGGCCTGATGACCAGTGTGACGGGACGCGACGGAACTCCGTCGGCGCCGCGGCCGGGAATCGGCGATCATCCAACTGCGATGGCGCTATTCGGCGCTATCATGCTCGGCCTTTACAACCGCGAACGCACGGGACGCGGATCGAAAGTCGGGACCTCGCTGATGGCGAGCGGTGCGTGGGCCCATGCCTGCGATTTGCAGGCGCGCATGCTCGGCGCGACGTTCCCCCAGCCGGTTCCGGGCTCGCATCCGTTGAATCCCCTCTCGGCGGCGTACGTCACGCGCGACGCGAAAGTGTTTCTGCTCATTCAACTCGATCCCGAGCATGAGTTCCCGCGCCTTTGCCGGATGTTCGGCGCGCCCGAACTTGCGACCGATCCGATGTTTGCGACCGACGCGGGCCGAACCGAACATGCCGCCGAGCTGTACGGGATTCTGCAATCGCAGTTCGAATCGAAGCGATCTCTCAGATTTGCGCAAAGCCTTCAAACAGCACGACATCAAGTGGTCGCCGCTGGTGACGCTCGACGACGTGGTGAGCGATCCTCAGATGCGCGCCGCCGGGGCTTTCGTCGAACTCGATTGTCCGGGGCACGGCACGATCGAGACTATCGACAGTCCGTTATTCGTTGCGGGAAACGATAAGCGAAAGCCCGAGCCCGCCCCGGATGTGGGCGCGCATACTCGCGAGATCCTGCGTTCGCTCGGTTACGGCGACGCTGCAATCGATGATCTGATCCGGCGTCGCATCGCCGCCGGCTGATCGCTACGCAGCGATCATTTCGCGATAGCCTTCTGCAGCCAGCTCGCGAGGTCGCGGATCACTTCATCGCGATTCGTTTCGTTCAGCATCTCGTGCCTGCCATCCGGATAATACTTCTCGCTGACGTTGGCGATCCCCGCCGCGCGATATCGCTCGGCCAGCGGCGTCAGCCACTCGAGCCCGTGATTAATCGGGTCTTTGTCGCCGGCGAAAATGTAGATCGGCAGATCTTTGCGAATTCCTGCCAGTGCCGCAGGATCGGCCAGGCGGCGCACAGACGCCGTCATCGACTCCATCGCCTTCTTGTTAATTCCGAAGCCGCAAAGCGGATCCGTTTCGTACGCATCCACCGCGGCCGGGTCGCGGCTCAACCAGTCGTGCTGAGTGCGCGCCGGCTCGAACGCTCGATTGAACGCGGTCAGGTCCGCATCGCGCGACGAGTCGATTTCCAGCTTGTCCACCGCCGCCGACCCCGACAGCACGAGGCCCGCGATGAGTTCGCAGTTGTCGAGCACGTACTGCTGCGCGGCGAAAGAACCCATGCTGTGGCCGAGCAGGATTAGCGGCAACCTGCCTTCGCGCGTGCGCGCCAGCCGGGTCAGCGTCACCATGTCGGCTACCAATCCGTTCCATCCGCCGGTTCCGAAATCGCCGAGCGAATCGGGGTCCTTCACGCTGCGTCCGTGCCCGCGATGGTCGTTAGCATAGACATGAAACCCGGCCTGGTTGAGAGACTCCGCGACGTGCGCGTACCTCAGCGAATGCTCTCCCATGCCGTGGGCAATCTGCACGATTCCCGCCGCCCGGCCCGGCGCCCGCCATCGATAGTAGGCTATCTCGAGTCCATCCTCGCTGTTGAAAGAAAAATCTTCGCGCCTCATAGCGGTGTACCTCCGCGATTCTCAAGCCCTCTAGTGCGCAATACTACAAATTGAATCGCCCCGTCGATTCCCTTTTGACGTTACAGGCCGCCGCGCGATAGCTTTCAGATTGATTCTGGCATTCGAACCTCGCTAGTCCAGGAGTGGCGTCATGAAAGATCCGGCATACGAGGCAGGCTTGGCCGTTCGGCGTCGCGTTCTGGGCGATGCGCATGTGAAGCGCTCCCTGGAGAGCGCGACCGCCTTCGACGAGGAGTTTCAGGATCTGGTCACGCGCCACGCGTGGGGCGATATCTGGACGCGGCCCGGTCTCGACCTTCGAACGCGCAGCCTCATAACGATCGCGTTGCTGGCTGCTGGCGGCCGTCATGAAGAACTCAGCCTCCACGTTCGCGCCACCCGCAACACGGGTGCGACTCGCGACGAGATCAAGGAAGTACTGCTGCAGGTAGCAGTATATGCCGGCGTTCCTGCGGCGAACTCCGCGTTCCGCATTGCAAAAGCCGCGCTCGAAGAAATGAAGAAAGAGGGCGCGCAATGAATCTTCCCGCCGGCTATCGGCGCGAGACCTCCGGCGCGCATCCGCCGTACGATCACCCCGCTTATGCGAGCACCCACAAGCGAGCGCCGCGACATGCGCCGGTACGTCTCGAGCACACGCTGTCGGAAATCACCGGACCCCGCTTTTCACGCGAGGATCTCACGCCGGGCGAAAACGATATGACGCACCTGGGCGGCGGCGAAGCGCTCGGCGAGCGGATCGTCGTGACCGGCCGCGTGCTCGACGAAGATGGCCGGACGATTCCGCACACCATGATCGAAATTTGGCAGGCGAATGCTGCGGGCCGCTATGCTCACGCCGACGACCGGCACGAAGCTCCGCTCGATCCGCAACTTCGCCGGCATCGGCAGAGTGATCACTGACGAACGCGGCGCGTATCGCTTCATGACCGTCAAGCCGGGCGCGTATCCATGGCGCAATCATCACAATGCCTGGCGGCCCAATCACATTCACTTCAGCCTGTTCGGCCCGAGCTTCGCCACGCGCCTCATTACTCAGATGTACTTTCCGGGAGATCCGCTTTTGGCTCTCGATCCGATCTTCAACAGCGTGCCCAACCGTCCGCTCGCGAGCGGCTGATAGCAACTTTCGATATCGAAGTTACTATTCCCGAATATGCTCTCGGCTATCGATTCGACTTTGTGCTGCGCGGCCGGGACGCCACTCCAGCGGTTGGCTGAAATGAGCCTGCCGCAAACCCCGTCGCAGACTGTCGGCCCCTTCTTCAAACCCGCGCTGATCCGTTCCGGACTGGCACTGCTGGTCACCGCGAAGTCCCGCGGCGAGCGCATCACGATCGAAGGCCGTGTTCTCGACGGCGACGCCGCGGGCGTGAGCGACGCCATGATCGAGCTCTGGCAGGCCAACGCCGACGGCCGTTACGACCATCCGGACGACGCGCAAGAAAAATTGCTCGACCCCCATTTTCACGGATTCGGCCGCGCCGCCACGGACGAGAGCGGGCAGTTTCGTTTCCAGACGATCAAGCCCGGCGCTGTTCCGGGCTTCGGCGATGTCCTTCAGGCGCCGCATATCGACGTATCCATTTTTGCGCGCGGCCTGCTGAAGCGTCTGGTCACGAGGATTTATTTTCCCGGCGAGCCGCTGAATGCCGGCGACGCGGTGCTGAACGCCGTCGCACCTGAGCGGCGTTCGACGCTCGTCGCGCGAATCGAGAACGCCGACCGACCTGTTGCGCTTCGACATCGTATTGCAGGGAGAGCACGAGACGGTGTTCTTCGACGTATGAGCATCCATCCGGCTGACTCTCAAATTTTCGGAGCGCTCTACAGCACAGACGAAATCCGCGCGATATTCTCCGACCATGCTCACCTGCAGTTCATGCTGGATGTCGAGGCGGCCCTGGTCCGAGCCGAATCGAAGCTTGGTTTGATTCCTGCGCATGTCGCCGACGCGATCGGCCGCGCGGCGCGAGTCGAAAACCTGAATCTCGACTACATCGCCGAAAGCACGCGCCGCGTGGGCTATCCTGTCGTCGCGGTCGTCAAGGAACTGGGCCGCATCGCGGGTGACGAAGCCGCTCGCTACATCCATCTCGGCGCGACCACGCAGGACATTCTCGACACTGCGCTCGTCCTGCAACTGGATCGCTCGTTTGCCATCGTGCGCCGCGACTTGATCGCGCTCGCGCGTGCTCTCGCCGATCGCGCGGCGCGCTTTCGCGACACGCCGATCGCCGGCCGCACTCATCTCCAGCACGCAGTCCCTACGACGTTCGGTCTCAAGTGCGCGGTATGGGCGTCGCCGTTGGTCACGCATGTCGAGCGATTGGATCAAGCGTCGCCGCGAATTCTCGTCGTTCAGCTCGGCGGTGCAGCCGGAACCCTGGCGGCGCTCGGCACACAGGGGCCTGCTGTCGTTGAAGCACTGGCGCGCGAACTCGCGCTCGGCGTTCCGGACTTGCCGTGGCACGCTCGGCGCGACGGCTTTGCCGAGGCCGCCGCACTGCTGGCATTGATTTGCGGAAGCCTGTCGAAATTCGCGCTCGACATAACCTTGATGATGCAAACCGAGGTCGGCGAAGTCTCGGAGCCGCACGACGAGGGTCGTGGCGGGTCGTCCACGATGCCGCAGAAGCGCAATCCGATCGCGAGCGAGTACATCCTGGCGGCGACCCGCGCCGTGCACGCGTTGGCGCCCGTGATGCTTGGGGCGATGGTCGCGGATCACGAGCGCGCGACCGGACCGTGGCAAAGTGAGTCGCTCGCAATACCGCAATGCGTGGCCCTCACCGCGGGCGCATTGGCCCACGCGCTCTCAATTGCGCAGGCGATGACAGTTGACACCGCGCGCATGCGCCGCAACCTCGACCTGGCCGGCGGATTGATCATGGCGGAAGCAATTGCGACCGCACTCGTTCCCTCGATCGGACGTGCCGCCGCCGAGACCGCGGTCGCGCGCGCTTGCGACCGATCGATCGCCGAGGCCGTGCCGTTGGCAAAGATTCTTCAGATCGATCCTGAGTTGCGGCCGCATCTGACCGACGCCGATATTGTTCGGCTAACTAACCCAGCCTCGTACCTCGGATCGGCCGGCGCCTTCGTCGATCGAGTCGTCGCGCGGGTCGCCGCGCTCGACTAGCGGTTATCTTTGATGCCCAGCGATTCTCCGCATAATCCGCCGTTTCGCGCCGACCACGTCGGCAGTCTGCTGCGCCCGCCCGAATTGCTGAAGGCTCGCAGCGATCGCGCAAGCGGGAAAATCTCCGCCGAGGAATTGCGCGCTATTGAAGACTCATCGATTCGCCAGGCGGTCGCGTTTCAGGAAAGCGTCGGCCTCCAGTCGATCACCGACGGCGAATATCGCCGCGAGATTTTCTATTCCGACTTTTATTTCCGCGGCCTTGGCGGCGGCACCGTCGCCTATGATCCATCGTCGATCGACGAAGTCTATTTCATCGACCGCGAGGGCCATAAGCTTCCGCTCCTGGTTCCGCACGTGCAGGCGCGGATGCGCTGGCGCGGTCCGATTCACGTGGACGACTTCAAATTTCTTCGCGCCGCGACCTCGCGTACGCCGAAAATTACGATTCCATCGCCGACTATCATTCATTTTCGCGCCGGCCGCGAGAACATCAGCAAGGCTGCGTATCCCGACATCGAACTTTTCTGGGACGATATCGTCGATGCATTCCACCAGGAGTTGAAGGTGCTGGCCGACGCCGGTTGCAGGTACGTGCAGATCGATGAAACCACGCTCGCATCGCTGAGCGACAAACGAATCTGGGAGCCCTTGCGAAAGCGCGGAGACGACGCGCGCACGCTGTTGCTCGATACCTACCCGAAGGTGATGAATCGCGCATTTGCGGGACGGCCGGCGAACTTGCATCTCGCGATGCACATTTGCCGCGGCAACAATCAGAGTCACTGGAGCGCCGAAGGCGGCTATGACCTGGTGGCGGATACGCTCTTCAACCGGATCGACGTTGACTCTTATTTTCTGGAATACGACACGCCGCGTGCCGGAAGTTTCGAACCGTTGCGGCTGGTGCCAAAAAACAAGACCGTCGTGCTCGGGCTCGTCTCGAGCAAATTTCCCGAACTCGAATCGAAGGATTCGCTCAAGCGCCGAATCGACGAGGCCGCTCGGATTCATTGACCTTGACCAGCTGTCGCTAAGCCCGCAATGCGGATTTGCGAGCACCGCGCCCGGCAATCGCATCTCAGCGGCGGATCAGCGCGCCAAGCTCGAGTTGGTGGTTGAAGTCGCAAGGGAAGTTTGGGGTAGCTTTTGCGATTTTTCAGAAAAGATGCCGGCCGCCGTCAACCCTTATGAATTCGCCAGTGACGAAATCGGTCTCGATGAAGAACATCACCGTCTTCGCGATTTCCTCCGCGCCTCCCCATCGCGCCAGCGGTGTGGCCTCGATCACCTGCGCATTTTCTTCGGCTGTCAGGTTGGGTGGCGCCAGAATTGGTCCCGGCGCGATCGCGTTGACCAGAATCTCGGGCGCGAGTTCCAGCGCCAAAGCCTCTGTCAGCGCAGCGACTGAGGCTTTCGATACATAGTACGGAACGTAGTCCTTGTAGTGGGGACGGCCGGTCACCGGCAGCCAGTCCGAGAAGTTTACTATTCGCCCGCCACCGCTTTGCTTCATGATCGGCGCCGAATGAATCGAATACAGGAAAGCGCTCTTCGCGTTCGCATCCTGAATCGCAGACCAACGTGCACCGTCCGGATTCGGAGTCTTTTGATAGATCGACGCCATGTTGATCAGAATGTCGAGACGCCCCAGCGACTTCACCGTGTCGGCGACAGCAGCGATGATCTGGCTCTCGTCTGTCGCGTCCGCGCGAAGCACCGCGGCCTCGGACGCCCGCAGCTCTTGCCGCCGCCGCAGTCGCTTCAGCGGCATCGCGCGAGCCGCGGTAGGTGAGAGCCAGCGAGCATCCACGTTTTGCCAGTGCCGCCGCGACGACCTGTCCGATCCGCGCGCCACCTGTGATTAACGCCACCTTTCCGTTAGGGTCCATGTGCTCGCTGCACTTCCCGCTCGATCATCGACGAACAAGCGAATCTCCTACTCTTCAACCGAACCTCGAATAGCTTGAACTGCCGCCTGAAATGCGTCGCGTTCCGTGAAGACCGCTCTGAGCAACTTCGCCTGCTTCGCGGCGCTAACTTCGTCGCCGGCAGACGCGTTTGCTTCGTCGGGCCACGGACCCGCCTTCCTGGTTCGCATTGCTGTCGAGTCTGTATTCGACTTGGTTGCTATCGTCGTGGGACCGTTGGAGTGAGTACCACACTGACGCTTCACAAGTAAAATATGGCGACCGAGATCGGAACCGCAATTATCGGACGAGACAGTGAACTCGCCGAGTTGCGCGCGGGTTTGCTGGAGGCGTTGGCAGGGCGGGGCCGGTTGTTCCTCGTCGCCGGAGAGCCGGGAATCGGGAAGACTCGTCTCGCCGACCAGATTTCCGTTGAAGCTCGCAACCGCAGCGCGACCGTGCTGTGGGGCGATGCTGGGACGGCGGCAACGCGCCCGCCTTCTGGCCGTGGATTCAGGTTTTCAGAGGCGTCGGGCAACACGACCAACGGTCAACAGCTCGCTCAGTCAACGTCGGACAGGTAATTCCGGATATCTGCGAGATATTCGGCATGAAGACCGAGGCGAAACCATTTTCGCCGGCTGACCCCGAGCTCGAGCGGTCCCGCGGCGCAATCGAGTTCGGCCGCTGCCGCAGCGATTCGAGCGTGGTCGATTGGGAATTGGTCAGGATCCTTGAAACCGCGGCCGCCAAACTTGGCAACGCAAAACGTCCCGCTCAGGGCTGAAGTTCTTGCGCGTCTCGCGCACGAACTCTACTGGGCCGGTGTGCCAGAGCGAGTCGCGTCGCTGTCCTACGAGGCGGTCGAGATAGCGCGCCATCTCGGCGACCATCCCTCATGTCCGCCTGTGGTAGGCACGAATGAGACTATCCGCGGTCACAATGCGATGATCCGCGAGCGGATAACTCTTCAGAAGGGCTTCGAAGTGAAATCGATGGGCGATGGCTTCATGGTCGCGTTTTCCAGCGCGCGGCGGGCCGTGCTCTGCGCAATCGGAATTCAGCGTGCGTTCGCCGACTACTGCGAGCAGCATCGCGATCTGCCGATCAGGGTCAGAATCGACCTTGCACGTCGGCGAGACGATTAACGAGTCGGCAGATTTCTTCGGCAAGGGGTAATTCTCGCGGCGCGGATCGCGGCGGCCCTCGCGCGAGGCGGCGAAATCCTGGTCTCGTCAACGATGCGCGACCTTACAGAGACTGCCGCCGATCTTCGCTACGTCGAAGTCGGAGAGAAGCACCTCAAGGGCTTCGCAGGAATCCAAAAGCTGTATCGCGCGATCTGGTAGCCAGGGTTTCTGGAGCCACCCGCCGGATTCGAACCGGCGACCTGCTGATTACGAATCAGCTGCTCTACCAACTGAGCTAGGGTGGCGTTCCGTCGCGATGCATCGCTGACCGGATCAGCAGATTAGCGAAGCTCGCGCTGGCGAGAAAGGCTCTCTTCGACCAAATCACAAATTCGTCGCGCTCGCCGATTCACAATTTCGCCGATGTGGTGCTGTTTGCCTCCCGCCTGCGGCGGGCGCATCGTCTATCTTAAGCGCACCGTTGAGTTCCCTGCGATGCCAGTTCCGACCGCCATCGATTATCGCCAAGTTGCCGCGCGATATGACAATTCGCGATGCGTCGAGCCCGCGATCGCCGTGGCCCTCGTCGAAGGCCTCCGCTCGTTGCGCGCTCGATCCGTGCTCGAAATCGGCGCAGGCACCGGCAACTACACGAGTGCATTGACCGCGAGCGGACTCTCGGTTACCGCTCTCGACCGTTCGCCCGCGATGGTCGAAATCGGTGCGCACAAAACGTCGGCGCACTGGATTCTCGCGGATGCGTCGGCGATTGCGCTTCGCACGCGCTCGGTGGACGCGATCGTTGGGGTCAACGTGCTGCACCATCTCTCCGTTCTGGCGGCTGCGCTCGCCGAGTTCAGACGCGTCGCCCGCGTAGGCGCCGTGCTGCAAGCGGTCGTCCGGGAGAATCTCGAGACGCTCTGGTATCGACACTATTTTCCGGAGATCGACGACGCGCTTCTGCCGCTTCATCCGACGCTTGGGAGTCTGATCACGGCCATGTTTCATGCTGGATTTACGCGCGTCGCGACGGCGAAAGTATCTTACTCGGGCCGGGGCGACCTCACGTTCGAGGCGGCGCGCACGCGGCCTCATCTGTTGTTCGATTCGGGTTTCCGCGCTTCGACCTCCGGCTTTCGACGGCTGGCGAGTGCGGGAATCGCGCACGGATTGGCCGAGCTGGAGCGCGATCTCGACGCGGGCGCATTCGCGCGAATCGCAGCGCCATTCGACACCGCCCATGCCGACGCCGGCGACTGCGTAGTTATCACTGCGCGCTAGCTCGAGCGCACCGCCGGGATCACCTCTTCGGCAAAGCGCTGCACTTCATCCGGAAAGAACGGCCGTGGCAGCGTGAAGATGAAGTGCGTTACTCCCACCTTGAGGTAGCGATCGATCGTCGCCAGGCATTCCTCGCGCGAGCCGATCATCACCTGGCGGCGCGCCTGCTCGGCCGACGTGCCCGACATCGCTGCGACTCTCGCGAGCATGGCCTTTTCGCGCTCGGCGGGCGCTCGATAGCACAGGCCCATCATGATCGTCTTCTCGATCTGATCGGTGTCGCGGCCGACAGTATCGCCGTGGCGTTCGATAACCTTTAGCAGTTCCGCGTATCGCTCCGCGCTTGCGTTCGGAACGTTCCACATGTCGGCATGTCTGGCGACAATTTTGAGCAGTACTTTCTGGCCCTGGCCGCCGATCATGATCGGTGGATGCGGTTTCTGCAGAGGTTTGGGGCTGCAGACCGCGTCGGTCACGTTGTAGTGACGCCCGTGCAATGTTGTTTTTTCCTGCTCGAACATCCCCTTGATAATCCGGATCGATTCATCGAGCGCCTGCAGGCGGCCGGGAATCGTCTTGAAGTCGATTCCGAAACTGCGATGCTCGAGCTCGAACCATCCGGCGCCGAGACCCAGGTTGAGGCGCCCGTCGCTGACGTGGTCGAGCGTCGCCGCCATCTTCGCCGTGATGCATGGGTTGCGATAGGTGTTGCCGTTCACCATCGCGCCGATTCGCGCGCGTTTGGTCTGCTGACTGAGCGCGGTGAGCGTGGTCCATCCTTCCAGGCACGGTCCGGTCGGGTCGGGAACGAAAATCGGATAGAAGTGATCGAAGGTCCAGAGTGAGTCGTAGCCCCAACTGTCGGCGTTACGCCACAGATCTTTGAGTTCATTCCATTCCACGAGTTGCTGACCGGTTTGAAGTCCGAAGCGAATTGGATGAGTCGGCATTAAAATTTCTCCTTCATTGCTATCCGCTAACTCCCGAAACGATCGCGAGTCCAGTCCGTCAGCACCTTCATCAGGCGCGGCCGCGGGTCGCCGAGATGCGCCTTCGTACCGCCGCAGCGCATGAAGTGATCTGCGCCTTCGATGAAGGCGAGAGTCTTGTCGCTCGCGCCTGACGCTTCAAATTCGGCGCGCACGTCGGAAATGAAAATGTCCTGATCGCCATTCGCGCCCACCACCAGCGTCGGCACGGTCACCTTCGGCAGATTCGACGCCATCTTCGCGTACGATGACAGGCCCGACCACGTCGAGAGCCACGCGTCGGGCGTCACGATTCGGCCAAGACCGAATGGCGAGTAGTTGGCGAGGTCAGGCCGCGGCGAGATGATCGATCCGACGG
Source organism: uncultured delta proteobacterium (assembly GCA_963805315.1). Lineage (GTDB taxonomy): Bacteria > Desulfobacterota > Binatia > Binatales > Binataceae > Binatus. Next base: position 115,448 of record CAWDTQ010000002.1, on the reverse strand, counting down.
CGCGTTCCGACGCATCCAGCGACAGGTCGAGATAGTTCGGGTTCGCCTGCGTGCGATAGACGATCATGTAGTAGGGCGCCATCGCGCGCCGCGCCAGGTAGTTGCGATTGTCCGCGCTCGACGCGGCGAAGTCCGGCGCGCGCATCGCGGCGCGGCCGGAGTTGGCCTCCGCGATGTGACGGCGCGCGATCGCGTCGATTCGGGCGCATCGCGCAATCTGCGCCGCGCGATATCGCTCGACGAAATCCGCTGCGTAGTGACTCTCGGCCGGCGGCGCCTTGAAGCCGTTGCACTCGTCGTACATGTCCAACGCCGGATCGCTTGCAAGCGGATCGGATTCGTCGACGACCGCCGCATCGAGGCAGGACATCAGCACCATACCCTGTCCCGGATGCGCGGCGAGCGCGATATATCCATCGGCGGTCGGCAAATTGAACTTGTTAAGATCCGGCGGGCCGCCTCCTGGCGGCGTCTTCACGCGGCTGCCGGCAGGCGTGCGCGCTTGCGAATCGTAGTACGCGAACAACGAGCCGCCGCCGGAATTTCCGAGCATCACGATCTTCTCGAACCCTTCCTCTTCGCGCAGGAATCGAATTCCCGCCGCCAGATCGAGCAGCAGGTTTTCGTGAATCATCATCGCGTCGTTGTTCAGGTAGCGCGTGTTGAAACCGAACGCGGCGAAGCCGGCCTCGACCCAGAACGGAATGGAATAGTGCGTGCTGAAGTCGGCGCGCGGATGCGCCATGATCACGACGGTGCGCGGCTTGCCTTTGGCCGGCATATAAAGGATGCCGCGCGATTTGCCGAAGTCGGCAGCGTAGAGCTGCACGGGCCGTTGGCGAATCGAGGGATCGATGTCACCGAAATCGATTGGATACCGGAGCTGGTAGTCGCCGGGTGCGATGGGCATGATTCGATTTCCCGCACTCGAACCCGAAAATCAAGCGCAGAGAATGACACTCGCCTCGCGCGAATCTCGCTCGGTGGTGTAGAATCCCCGAGATCGAGGTGGGATCAATTTGAAGACCGGAATCATAGGCGCGCGCGGCGCCGGGAAATCGACTGTATTTCACGCACTGACAGGACTCGCGCCGATTCCGGGCACAGCCGAGGGCCGCAATCGTGCGCGCCCGGGACAAATCAAGGTGGCGGATCGGCGACTCGACTTCCTTGAATCGGCCTACGGATCGAAGAAGAAGGTTTCCGTCGAGCTCACCATCCTCGACTTCGCGCCGAATCCCAAGGAGCAGAAGGAGGGCTCGGCGCTCGACCCGAGTCTGCTGCCGCTGGTGCGCGACATGGACGCGCTGCTGATAGTCGTTCCGCAGTTCGCCGGCATGGAACAGGACCTGGTCGCGACTCTCGATAGCATCGAGGGTGAGTTGGTCTTCGCCGACTTCGATCAAGCCGAACGCCGCCTTGAGCGCTTGAAAAAAGAAAAGGGCGGCAGCGACTTCGAGCGCGCGGCGCTCGAGAAAGTGATCGCATGGCTGGGCGACGGCAAACCGCTGCGACTGCTCGAGCTGACCGCGCAGGAGATCGCAGGCGTTTTCGAGCTTCGGGTTTCTCTCGCGAAAGCCCGCGCTGATCACCGTCAACTGCGAGATGGAGCGTGCCGCCCGTGACGTCACCGACGCCGAGCGCGCTGCCGTCCGCGCGCACGGACTCGAGGTGTTCAGGCTCGCGGCCGCATTCGAGTCGGAGTTATGGGAACTCGACGAGGCCGGCCAAAAGGAAATGCTCAAGGACGCGGGACTCGACGCGCCCGCCCGTGAACGGCTGATCAGCGCGCTCTACAGGCATCTCGGACTGATCACCTTTTACACCGCCGGCGAGCCCGAGGCGCACGCATGGTCGCTTCGCCGCGGCGAGTCGGCGCTCGATGCCGCGGGCGTGATCCACACCGATATCGCGCGCGGGTTCATTCGCGCCGAAGTCGTCAGCTACGAGGATTTTGCGATCCATAAGTCCGACGCCAAGGTCAAAGAGGCCGGCAAGCTAAGACTCGAGGGCCGCGACTACGTCATGCGCGACGGCGACATGATTCACATCCGCTTCAAGGTCTAGGACGCCTGCGCGGCGGGCGGCAGGGGTGACCCCTGCACCCAGTGTCCGGAGAAGCGCGAAATCGCGAGGACGCGCTTTCGCTCTGAGGTTGGGGGAGAGTACGAGGAAGCGATCGGAAGCTTGCCCTGTGCACGCCATCTGCGGCGTCGGGAAACTCGGCGGCCGAAAAAAGTGCCGACGCAGAGCGACTCGTTGGACCTGCGAGGCGCGTCCGCGTCGGCGTCGGACAACGGGACCTGTTTTGCGATCGCGCTTGGCGTGCAAAACCCAATCACGCGATACGCGGCAGAATATATTCCGCAAACCGCCAGATGTAAAACGGTTCCGCCGGCAGCCTGTGGAAAAATGGAGAATCGAAAAAAAAGGCGCGGAGCGCTGCGGCGACTAACCGCGTTGCTCCGCGCCTGTTTCAGCAATCGATCAGGCTGGTCAGGCAAGCGCTCAGGGAGCTGCCGCCACCATCGCCTTCACCGTGCAGAAATTCTTGTCGATCGCACCCATGTTGATGTACCAGCATTCTCGCTCAGGCGTATGCTGGCCGGGCAGGTAACACATCGTCGAGAAGTTTCCCTGCGTGTCGATCGAAGCCGCGCCCACCACGAACTCTCGCTTGAACGGGTAGATCGCAACGCGCGCATCCGGCACCGGGCGGTCACGATAGGCCAGCCAGTAGATGTGCGTGCGCCACAAATGACCCTTCTGGTCGTAGGTATCGATGTAAGGCTCGAAACATACTTCCGAGTCGATGTAGATGTTGGTCAGCTTGTCGAGCGCACCGCTATTGGTGTCGTGCCGCGGGGTCGCCTCGACGATGTATATGTGGCGCATTTCCCAAGCCTCGGGGCATGCAGTCGCGCCGCCGTCGTAGGGGCAGGTATCTTCCGGCGAATGCTCCGCGTGCACGGTCGCGAGCATCTGTTTGTCGCCCAGGTATCTGTAGTTGTACTGCTCGGTCTTGGGGTTGAAGCCTGAATAGTGGTCCGGATCGTAGCTCTGCGCACCGGTGGCGGTCGAGAGAATCGACTCGTTCAGCCGACGAACTCGACGGGTGCCGGGGTCCAATCCCAACTGTCGTCACCGCGGTTCGGATCGGCATAGCGATAGCGGATCAGTCCGGTTCCGCGCGCCTCCTCCGGCGCCAGCACTGGGTACAGCGCGAACATCCACAGACGGCCCGACTCCTTGAAATCTATATCGATCGGTAGCGGCTCAACCTCGGTTCGTCCGACGAGATTGTATCCGGAGTAGTGGCCGATCTCGATGTCGTCGATCATTCGCTGGTCCTGACCCGGACGAACGTATTCGCTCTGGCAATCGTAAAAGCGCAGGTCGTAGTCGTCGCTCGAGATCGGCCGGAACACGTTGTTCCAAACGATCTTGGTACCCACGTAAGGATCGTTCGGATCTATCAGCGGAAATGGTTGCCCGGCGACGTAGCCGACCATGCTGCGATGATCGTTAGTGAGCCGGACCTGCTGCGAATACTTTTCCGTCGCCTCCCTGTAAGGAGGCGGCCACTCGACGCGCTCCGTCGGAACAATATCCATCCGCATCCCGTGGGTGACGGCGTAGTACACCCCGGGCGACACCAGGTCTTTGACCTGCGCCGCATTCGAAGGAGCAATGACATCGCCGGCTTTGACCGTCGCGTTAGCTGCAGCCGCGACCAGAGATAACGCCATAGCAAGCGTCCCCACGCTTAGCATCGTTTTCCCCAAACTATGCCTGACCATCAGGTAGCACCTCCCTCCGACATTAGAGATTCCAATTCTGGGTCGCGAAATTTTGCGGAGTCAAGTATCTACGCCCAGATATCGTCAAATTGTTCCTTAATTCTACATATTGATTATCGCCATGCCAAAAAAGTGCGGGGCGACGCAGCCTTCCCGCTGCGCCGCCCCGCCTGTTCTCCAAGGGACCTTAAGTCCCTGATTTATAAAGGTAATCCGGCTACGGAGCCGCCTTTACCATCGATTCGGTGGTGAAGAAATCCTTGTCCACCGCACCCATGTTGATGTACCAGCATTCGCGCTCGGGTGTGTTCTGCCCCGGGAGATAACACATTGTCGCGAAACCCGACTGTACGTCATAGCGGGCCGAGCCCACGATGAACTCGCGCTTGAACGGGTAGATTGCCACCTTCGCATCCGGCACCGGACGATCGCGGTACGCCGCCCAGAAGATGTTGGTGCGCCACAGCGCGCCCTTCTGATCGTAGCCGTCCACGTACGGTTCGAACCACACTTCGGAGTCCATGTACACGACGGTGTCCTTGTCGAGCACGTTGCCCGCCTGGCCGATGTCGCGATTCGGCGTCGCCTCGACCACGTACATGTGCCGCATCTCCCAATCCTCGGGGCACGCCGAAGCGCCGCCGTCGGTGGGGCAGGTAACCTCCGGCGAATGCTTCGCATGAACCACCGCGAGCATCTCTTTTTCGCCAAGGAACTTGTAGTTGTACTCCTCGGTCTTGGGATTGAAGCCCGAGTAATGATCGGGGTCGAAGCTCTGTGCTCCGGTCGCGGTGCTGTTCAGCGACTCGTTGAGGCGTCGCACGCGACGGCTGCCCGGATTCCACGCCCAGGTGTCGTCACCCTGCTTGGGCGCTGCGTAGCGATATCGAATCAGACCCTGGCCGCGCGCATCCTGCGGCGCGAGGATTGGATAAAGACCGAACAGCCACAGGCGGTTGGTCTTCTTGAAATCGGGATCGATCGGCATCGGCTCAACCTCGGTGCGGCCGACCAGATCGTAACCGGCATAGTGGCCGACCTGGATGTCGTTGACGATCCTCTGCTCATGGCCGGGGTTGACGTACTCGATCTGGCAGTCGAAAAACCGCAGGTCGTAGTCGTCGGTGCTGATCGGACGGAACACGTTGTTCCACATGATCTTGGTCGCGACGTGAGGATCGTTGGTATCGATCAGTGGAAAGGGCTGACCCGCGACGTAGCCGACCAGCGAGCGATGGTCGTCGGTCAGGCGGACCTGCGAGGAATACTTTTCGGTCGCGTCCTTGTACGGAGGCGGCCAATCGATGCGCGCGGAGGGCACAATATCCATCTGCATCCCGTGCGTCACCATGTAGTAAACGCCCGGCGACACGAGGTCTTTGACCTCAGACGCGTTCTGCGGAGTGATAACGTCTCCGGGCTTGACCCCGGCCTGGGCGGTGGCGGCGAACAAACCGATGCTCATGACGAGCGCGCCGACACCCGCTGCTCTCAATGCCACACGGGTACAACGAAAAAACATGCTGGTGAAACCTCCTGGCGACTGCGAAAGGCAGGCCTGACAGAATACTAGCCAACAGCGCATCACATATGTTCCGCGGAGACAAGAACTAAAGATAATTTTTGCTTCAACCAGAGTCAGTGAACATAAACAGAAGTAATGCAAGGAACCATCTTTCGTTAATGGGCTAAGCGTTCAATATTGCATCAGAAATGTACGATTGACGCGAGCGTCGAGCGGGCAGGACAAGCTACTCGTAGCGTAGCGCGTCGATCGGGTGCAGCATGCTCGCTTTGCGAGCCGGGTAGTAGCCGAAGAACACTCCCACCGCCGCCGAAAATACGAACCCGCCCACCACCGCCACCGGCGAGACCAGCGTCGGCCATTGCGCCAGGGCTGAAATCAGCTTCGACACCAGTATACCCGAGCACGATCCCCGCGAACCCGCCCATCACCGACAGCAGCATCGCCTCGACCAGGAACTGCAGCATGATATGGATACGCCGCGCGCCGATCGCCATGCGGATTCCTATCTCGCGCGTGCGCTCCGTCACCGACACCAGCATGATATTCATGATTCCGATTCCGCCCACCAGCAACGAAATCGACGCCACCGCCAGCAGCAGCATCGTCATCACCTGCGTCGCGCTCTCGGATGCCGCCGCTATCTCGCTCAGATTGCGCACCGTGAAGTCGTCATCCTGTTTGGCCTGGATGTGGTGACGCTGGTGCAGCGTGCGCGTGATTTGCGCGACCGCGTTGTCCACCTCGTCGGCGCTGCTCGCCTTGACGAACATGGTGTTGACGACGCCGTTGATTTTTGCGCCGCCGAACGGGTTGGTCGCTTCGCTCGCACTGTAAACGGAATTGGTCGTCGGCACCGACGCGTAAGGATTCGTCGCGTTCGCCGTGGCCACCGCCGCCGGCGAGGACTGCGCGGTCGGCGCCGACACGCCAAGCACTTTGCGCTCCGCCGTGTTGAACGGCACGATTACCACGTCGTCCTGGTCCTGCCCGTAACTCGACTGTCCCTTGACGGCCAGCACGCCGATCACTTTCATCGGGAAGTTCTTCACCCGGATCGTCGCGCCGACCGGATTCTGTCCCTCGCCGAATAGATTGTTCACGACCGTCTGTCCGAGCAAGCATACCGCGGCGCCCGCTTTTTCTTCCGAGTCGGTGAAGATGCGCCCGATCGACGGCTGCCAGTCGCGGATCGCGAAATAGTTCGACGTCGTGCCCTGGATGTTGGTGCTCCAGTTGCGATTCCCCGATACCACCTGCGACACCTGCCGATCCATGTACGTCACCAGCGCGACCGGCCCGCCGCCGTGCGCGATCGCCTGCGCATCGCCTACAGTCAGCGTCGAGTTGCTGCCGAGGCCCGCGCGAACACCGTTGGCCGTAGTCGCGCCCGGCACCACTATCAGCAGGTTCGAGCCGAGGCTGTTGATTTGCGCCTCGACCGACGACTTTGCTCCGTCGCCGACCGCCACCATCGTGATCACCGCCGCGACCCCGATGAAAATTCCCAGCATCGTGAGCGCCGCGCGCAGCTTGTTGCGCCTGATCGCGCGCCCCGCCGCGACCACCGCCATGCTCGCGAACGTCCATGCTTCGTCCAGCATCGACGTCGTCTTCTGCTGCTCCGACAAGTTCAACGCCTGCTTGGTGCTGGCGCCGGCGCGCACCCCGCTTCTTTCCTTGCGGGTATCCGAGATGATCACGCCGTCGCGAAATGTGACTGTTCGGTCCGCGTACACCGCCACGTCAGGATCGTGCGTCACCACTATCACCGTGATTCCCTGTTCACGATTGAGGTTGGTGAGCACGTCCATTATCTCGGCCGAGTTGGTCGAGTCGAGATTTCCGGTCGGCTCGTCGGCGAGCAGAATAGACGGCCGATTCACCAGCGCGCGCGCGATCGCGACGCGTTGTTGCTGCCCGCCCGAGAGCTGATTCGGATGGCTCTGCTCACGCCCCGCCAGCCCCACTACCTTCATCAGGTCGGCCGCGCGATTCTCTCCGTCCGCCGTCCACGCCGAATAGAACAGCGGCAGCTCGACGTTCTCGAGCGCCGAGGTTCGCGACAGCAGGTTGAAGTTCTGAAAAACGAACCCGATTCGACGGCTGCGGATCGTCGCCAGCTCCGACTCGTTGAGTTGCGCGACGTCCTCGCCCTCCAGGATGTAACGGCCGCTGGTCGGCCGGTCCAGGCATCCGAGCATGTTCATCAGTGTCGATTTGCCCGACCCCGACGCACCCATCACGGCCACAAACTCGCCGCGCTCAATCGTCAGGTTGACGCCGCGCAGCGCGTGAACCTCGACCTCGCCGAGCACGTAGGTCTTGGTGAGGCCGACCAGTTGAATGACGGTGTTCATCGCGGTGCCGCTAGTGGGGCATGTGCGTCATCGCAGTCATCGGGCTGCCGCCGTGCGACCCCGAGCCGTGCGCCGCGGCGCTCCGGACTTCGTCAGTCACCACGCGTTCTCCCGGCTGCAAGTCGCCCTCGGCGACTTCGACCCAGGTCCCGTCGCTGAGCCCGGTAGTCATAGTGACGGGCGAGACCTTGCGACCGTCGAGCACCCAGACCCGGGTTTGCTGGCCCGGCGCTCCATCCAGCGCCGCCGAATCCGCCGGCGGCTGCCCGGGAGGCGCGAAGCGCAGCGCGTCGATCGGCACGCGCACGACCTTGGCGCGCGACGCGGTGACGACATTTACATTCGCCGTCATCCCGGGCTTCAGCAGCAGCTCGGGATTTTCCACGCTCACCACCACGTCGTACGTCACTACGTTCTGAACCGTGATCGGCGCCTGCCGAACCTGGCTGACTGTTCCTTCGAAATCGCGGTCGGGGAACGCATCGACCCGAAACGTCGCCTTCTGCCCGGCCTTCACGTAGCCGATATCCGATTCGCTGACGTTCGAATCCACCTGCATCTTGGTCAGGTCCTGCGCGATCAGAAACAGCGTCGGCGTCTGAAAGCTGGCGGCCACCGTCTGGCCCACGTCGACGTTGCGCGAAACGACCGTGCCGTCAACCGGCGATACGATATTCGTATAGTTGAGGTTGACCTCGGCCGCCGCGACGTTGGCTGTCTGCTGCTGGATATTGGCCTGGTCGAGCTTGACCTGCGCGACGTCCATCTGCCACGCGCTATACGCCGAATCCACCACGTCCTTCGAGACCGCGTCGGCCTTGAACAGCGCCAGGTTGCGCTCGTAAGTAACCTTCTTGTAGTTGAGGTCGGCGGTGTCCTTGCCGAGTTGCGCTTTCGAGTTCGCCAGCGTCGCATGCGCGATATCGACCGTCACCTGGTACGGCCGCGGGTCGATTTTCGCAATCGCCTGACCCTTCTTCACCGGCGCGTTGTAGTCCGCATAAATCGCCGTGATCGGCCCGGACACGTAAGTGCCGACCTGCACCGTGATGACCGGATTCACCGTTCCAGTCGCCGTGACCGATCGCACGATCGGCCCTTCAGTGACCTTGGCGGTGACGATTCGCGGCGCCGCCGTGCTTCCGGTAAGAAAATACCAACCGGAGAAGATCGCTACCGCGCCAATCGCGAGCATCCACGCGGTATTCTTGAGACTGGTCAGTTTCATTGGCGGTACTCGATTATTATCCGGTCAGGCGCAGCTTTCCAGTTAAGGTTAAACGCCAGACTCCTGTCTCTAAGACGTACCTCCGACGCCGAAGTTTCGCAGTGAAAAAGTGAAAAAGAACGGGCGGTCCGTTAGATTGCTTTCTTCGCTCGACGGAAATGGGAACAATCGAGAGCGAGGAACACAGTCATCGACACGGTACCTGAGATAGAGGCGGCGGAGGCTGACGAGGCGGGCGGAGACGTTCCCGCGCAGGATAGCTGGAGCGGCAGTCTGACGGCGTTCCGCGCTCTGCGGCATCGCAATTTCAGGCTCTTCTTCGTCGGCCAGCTAATCTCGCTGATCGGCACCTGGATGCAGATGGTCGCGCAATCGTGGCTGGTGCTGAAGCTCACCAATTCACCTCTGATGCTTGGCGTCGTCTCGTTCGCGGGCTTCATGCCGATCGTGCTGGTCGCATTGTTCGCGGGCGTAGTGGTCGATCACGTCGATCGGCGCCGCCTGATAATCGGCGCGCAGACCTTGTTGATGATCAGCGCGTTCGCGCTCGGAATACTGACGTGGGCGGGCGTGGTGAAGGTCGAATACGTGATCGTCCTCGCCGCGCTCAACGGGTTGGTTAGTTCATTCGACATGCCGGGGCGGCAGGCATTCGTGGTCGAGATGGTGGGGCGCGAAGACCTGCCCAATGCGATCGCGATGAACTCGATGATCTTCAACGGCGCGCGGATGATCGGGCCGGCGATCGCGGGCCTGTCGATTGGGGTGATCGGAGTTACGGGCTGTTTCATGCTCAACGGCGTCAGCTATCTCGCCGTCATCTGGAGCCTGCTCGAGATGGAACTGCCGCGGCGCGAGCGGCGGCGATTCGGCGCGACCATGATGCGCCAAGTGCGGCTCGGGCTGACGTACGTATGGCGGCATCGCCCGACTCTGTGGCTGCTTGTGCTGGTGGCAATCAACATGGGTATTGGAATGCAGTACTCGGTGCTGATTCCGGTGTTCGCGCGCGACCTGCTGCACGTCGGTGCGCATGGCTACGGCCTGCTGCTGGCCGCGCAGGGGCTGGGCGCGGTGCTCAGCGCGATCGTGATGAATTCGCGCTCGACGGCTCCCAAAGCGCTGCGGCAGAACCTGGTGTTCGGGATCTTCTGCATGGCAATCGCAATCGCCGGCTTCGGCGTCTCGACCTGGATGTCGCTCTCGCTGCTTGCACAGTTGTTTATCGGCGTCGGCCTGATGAATCACATGGTGACGACCAACACCCTGCTGCAGTTGTTCGTGTCGGACGAACTGCGCGGGCGCGTGATGAGTATCTATACGCTGTCGTTCATAGGCACCGCGCCGCTGGGCAGCCTGTCGGTCGGCTATATCGGGGAGCATTTCAGCCCGCGCACGGCGGTGCTGTTCTGCGCGTCGTTCTCGCTGCTATGCGGATTTATTTTGCTGACGAAGTTGAAGTTGATCGCCGACGCGCAGGACGGGATAGCGGAGAAAGGGGAAGGGTAAATCACTTTATTGAATGTGAAACCCGCCGTGGGTTTCACGCTTCCCTGGGCAGGGGTGACCCCTGCACCCAGTATTAATTCTCCCGCGACCGGTTTCCCTTCCCGCGCGGGAAGGGGTTAGGGGTTAGGTTCTTTCGCATCGATAGCGCTGCCCGCTCCGCACAGTCGGCATAGATGAGGGTGCTATGAAGCGGGGTGGTCTTTGATAATCTTCCCGACGTGCCGAAACATTCGAGGAAACATAAGGATGCGGACGCCGACGCTCGCTCCGAATTGATTCGTGCGCTTCCGCCCGTCGACGAATGCATCAGGGCTGCGGAGGCGAATCCGGCGCTCGCCGGATTCAGCCGAATTTACATCAAGGTGACGGTGCAGCGGGCGCAATCGGAATTGCGGGCCGCGATTCTTGCGGGACGCGGGACGGAAGCGGGCCACACGCGCGATCGCGCCGCTATGATCGACGCTGTCGTGCGCGCCGCTGCGCGCGCAGTTGCCGCGGACGAGCCGATGCTCGGGCCGGTGGTCAATGCGACCGGCGTTGTGCTGCACACGAACCTGGGACGCGCGATTTTAGCGGAGTCGGCGATCGAGGCGGTCGAGATGGCGGCGCGATCTGCCGTCAACCTCGAATACGATCTCCAGACCGGCGCGCGCGGCGACCGCGATTCGATCGTCGAGGACGAGATTTGCGCGCTGACCGGCGCCGAGGCTGCCACCGTCGTCAATAACAACGCCGCCGCTGTCGTGCTCGCGCTCAACTCGCTGGCCGAGGGGCGCGAAGTAATAGTGTCGCGCGGCGAGATGATCGAGATTGGCGGATCGTTTCGACTTCCCGACGTGATGGCGAAGAGCGGCGCGATAATCCGCGAGGTCGGAACCACCAATCGGACTCATCCGCGCGATTACGCCGACGCGATCGGGACTGAGACCGCGCTGCTGCTGAAAGTTCATCCGTCAAATTACCGCGTCGTCGGTTTCACCAGCGAGGTGACGCTCGAGGACCTGGTCGAAATCGGGCGCGCGCGCGGAATCGACGTGATGGAAGATCTCGGTGCGGGGGCGTTGATCGATCTGACCGAGTATGGAATTCCGCGCGAGCCGATCGTGCGCGAGCGAATCGCGGCGGGCGCTGCAGTCGTCACGTTCTCGGGTGACAAGTTGCTCGGCGGTCCGCAGGCGGGCGTGATCGTCGGTCGGCGCGCGGCGATCGATCGAATCAAGCGCGATCCACTGAAGCGGGCTCTCAGATGCGACAAGCTGACGCTGGCTGCCCTCGCGGCGACGATGCGCCTGTATCTTCGCTCGGCCGAGCTGGATGAGCAGCTGCCGACGCTGCGAATGCTGGGACGCAGCGCGAGTGAGATTGGCGCGATCGCGCCGCGCGCGCGTGAAATCGTGGCCGAGCGGCTGGGTAGCGGATACGTGGTCGAGATTGTCGACACGGCCTCGCAGGTCGGCTCAGGCGCGATGCCGGTCGAGGAGCTGAAGTCGGTGGCGATTCGCGTGAGTCATCCGGATAAATCGGCCAATGCGATCGCGGCGATGTTTCGTCGCGCGCGAATAATCGGGCGGGTCGCCGACGATTTTTTCCTGCTCGATTTGCGCACAATCGAGGATCCGGCGGTCTTAGCGGTGAAGCTGGAAACTGACTAGGATTGTAAAACTTTCATCCGCGGGAGCGTTGAACCCAATGAAGTTCGGGACATTCCTGTATCAGACCTCGCCCAACAGTATCGCGGCGGTCGCTCGCAAAGCGGAGGAGAGCGGTTTCGAATCGCTGTGGATTCCCGAGCATATTATCCTGCCGGTAACGTACCGCTCGCCCTATCCGTATTCATCTAGTGGAAGGATGGGCGCGCCGCCGGAGACTCCGCTGCACGATCCGATGCTGGCGCTGGCTTACGTCGCCGGAGTCACCACCAGGATTCGGCTGGCGACCGGAGTTTTCGTGCTGCCGATTCGCAACGCGTTCACCACGGCCAAGGCGGTCGCCAGCCTCGACGTGCTTTCCGGCGGACGATTTATTTTCGGCGTCGGAATCGGGTGGCTCGAAGAGGAGTTCGCAGGAGTCGGAATGAACTTCAAGGATCGCGCGCTTCGCACGCGCGAATATCTCGCGCTGATGAAGGAGCTGTGGAGCAAGGACTCGCCGGAGTATCACGGCAAGACGGTAAGCGTCAAAGGATTCAAGTTCATGCCGAAGCCGGCGCAAAAACCGCATCCGCCCATCGTGTTCGGCGGCAACACCGAGCCGTCGCTCAAACGCGCGGCGAAACTCGGCGACGGCTGGTACGGAATCGCGGAGGGCAACGACCAGATCGCGGCGACGATCAAGCGCCTGCGTGAGCATGAGCGCGCGGCGGATCGGACGGCGCCGCTGGAAATTTCCGTGAGCCGGTTGCGCGAGCAGTTGAAGCCCGATGACATCGAGCGATTCGCCGCGATGGGCGTGTCGCGAATAATTGCCGCTCCCGCTGCGACGACGCGGGAGCATCTGGCGTCGATGGAAAAGTTCGGCGCCGAGGTGATTGCGAGGAATTGATTAGCCTGTCGCAATTTCTGCGGATATCATCGAAACTTGCGCCGGAGGATTGCTCATCATCATGAAAAGGTGCCCCCGCTGCGAAAAAAGCTACCCCGACTCGGAAACGTTTTGCGAGGTTGACGGAACCGCGCTGGTGCAGTCGGGTCCTGCCTTTGCCGAAGGCGCGGGACGTGCGTCGGCCGGCGATGACGTCAGCCAGCAAATCGAGTGTCCGGTCTGCGGCGGCAAAGCGCAGCCCGGCGAGTTGATCTGCAATTTCTGCGGCGCGCGACTCGGGGTGGAAGCCGCTGAGCCGTACGCACAGCCGCCGCCGCCCTCGCGAGGTGCGACGACGCTGCGGCCCGGTCCGTCACCGTCCAGGCGTATCACCGGCCAGATGCCCGATGACGACAACGAAGGCAACGAAAAAGGCCGTGGGATGTTCGGCGTCGTCGGATACCTGATTGCCGCAATAATCGCGCTGGGAGGAGGCGCGTGGCTCGCACTTCATCTCAGCAGCAGAGGCGCGGAGGCGCCGGTGGCTAATGCGTCGCCGTCCGCTGTTGCGTCGGTGGCGGCGCCGATCCCGACCGGGCCGCTGGTAGCGCTGGCGAACTCGATAGGCGTGCAGGTGACGGGGGAATCGGCGACGGCGCCCGAGCGCAGCCAGAACACGGCGCGGCAGTTTTTTGAAGATCACAAGACTCCGCTACTCGACAGCTACGAGCATGCGCTGGCCGGCGACAGCACGCTCCGCAACGCGATGATGGTGCGAGTCAGGGTGCTGCCGACCGGCGCCGTGGACGCGGCGTCGGTGCGGACCTCGACCAATCCGAATCCGGCGTTCGACGCCGAAGTGGTCAAGGACGTTTCGACCTGGAATTTTCCAGCGTTCAGCGGCAGCGAAGTCGAAATCGATTACCCCGTCGTTTTCACCAACGATCCGGCAACCAGGGACGCGCTCGAGTCGCAACTCAGCACCAAGGCGGCGGGACTGAGCCCGACCGAGCCGCCGGAATTTGCCAGCACGCCGCCGTCGCCAGGCGCGTCGCCGGCCGCGTCGGAAGCGGTGAACCCGACTCCGGCGCCGGTCGAGACGCCGCCGATGGAGGCGGTCGCGCCCGCGCCTCCGCCCCCACCGCGAAAGCATCATGCACCGCGCCCGCCGAAGCCGCCGACGCTGACCTTGCAGCAGCGCGTCCTGCAGGTGCTGTCGTCGAATCCACGCACGCGCCGCGTGAACTGCTACACCAACGGCAGCACCGTGACGATTTTCGGCAAGGTGTTCAACGTCGATGCCAAGCTGTACGCGGAAAAGATCGTGCGCCAGGTACCCGGCGTCGGCAACGTGATCGATTCGCTGACCACCGATACGTCCGAGTGGGCGGCGCGCCAGGCCGCGATCGCGTCGCAGCTTTACGGCGCGGGGTTAAGCGGCGTTGTGGTGAAGGTGATTGGGCACGACGCGTACCTCAGCGGCACGGTCAAAACCGAAGCACAAAAGCAGCAGGCAGTGTCGATCACCGAGAACGCGTCGCCCGTGCATGTGCGCGGGAATATCATCACAGTGGTGCCCGGAAACATGTTCGGATTCTGATTTGGCGTCCGCGACGAAATCGCCGGGCGTGGTTAAAACCCGTGAGCCGTGATACTATTGACACGGTTCGGGCCGAACGCTTATATGGCGGAAAGAGCGCGGCATAGGCCGCCCCCACCAGGAGGATTCTAATTTCCATGGCTGACGCAGCACCCACGACACCTAAAGAAATCTTCGCGGCGATGCCGAGTAGGTTCAACAAAGACGCAGCGAAAGGTTTGAATGCGACGTACCAGTTCGACCTCTCGGGCGATAACGGCGGCAAGTGGCACGTAGTAATCAACAATGAGACCTGCCAGGTCAAAGAAGGACCAGCCGCCTCCCCGAGCATCACGATTTCGATGACGGCGCAGGACTACGTCGACATGACGACCGGCAAGCTCAACGGCCAGGTCGCGTTTATGAGCGGCAAACTGCGAATCGCGGGTGACATGGGACTCGCACTGCGCATGCAGAGTCTGTTCGCATAACCCGTGAATCGAAGACACCAATGAATTAAACGCCGGCCGGGGCGATCTACATCTACCCCGGTCGGCGGAAAATCTGCCTGAAAGTATCCCACACAAAAATCATTCCAAGTCAAAACGCGCCGATAGTGTTCAGCGTCGGTATGCAGTCGAGACACAATCTTATCTACTGATTTAACGATCCCAGGCTGCCGCGAAAGCTAAGCGCCGATTACTCTCAGTACATCGATTTTCGAAATTAAAATTCTGTTTCTCAAACAGTCCTAAACAAGGAGGACAAATCCACGTCACAAGAAGAGAGAACGCAAACGAGTTCCGGGGAGTTTGAGGGCAACGGCAACCTCAACACGGATAACGGAAAATCGACCGACGACGGCCAGGACAACGATTCGCTGGCCTCAAAACTGTCGAAGGAGCTCAGCAACTGGCGGCGCAAGCGCACTTCGTCGCGGCCACGGCATTCCGATGGACCGAGCCAGAATTTTTCGTCGGAACCCGCGCGCACGATCAAGGTTCGCGGTCATGAGACCCTGGTCGTACGCAAAACGAAGCTCGCCGGCAAGCCACCCACGAATACGAATCACACACCAAATAATCAGTAGTCAGCAATAATTTCGCCGCAGTGGTGGGGTTGGTCGGGCTGAGGAGCTAGGAGCGGAAGACTTCGACGGGCATCTCGCGTGAAGCCTGGCGCGCCGGATATACGGTCGCGAGCAGGCAGAGCACCATCGACGCAATCGCGACGGCGGCGAAGTTCGACGGCGCGACGGCGATCGGCAGCGTCGAGATGCCGTAAATTTCCCGCGGGATATGAATGAACTGGTAACGCGCCAGCGCGAAGCATCCGGCGGCGCCGAGGATCAATCCGGCGACGGTTCCCGCCGCGCCGACGATCAGTCCTTTCAGCACGAAAATCAGGCGCACGTCGCGCCGCGTCGCACCCATCGCGATCAGCACGGCGATGTCCTTGCGCTTCTCCATCACCACCATGATCAGCGTCGCGACAAGATTGAACGCGGCGACCCCGATGAGCATCACGAGCACCAGCGCATACACGCGCTTGAGCAGTTCGAAGCCGGCTGCCGCGGATTCGTTGAACTCGATCCAGTTGTGGACGCGGTATGGATTCGGGAACAGCTTGCCCACCGCGTCGGTAACCGCGTCGGTCTGGTCGAGATTGGCGAGATGTATATCGACGCCGTCCACTTTGGCCACGCGGCCGAAAAAATCCTGGGCGTGAGCAAGGTCCATGAAGACCATGTTGGTATCGACAAAGTTCATCCCCGAGTCGAAAATCGCGCCAATAACGAATTGCGCGTTCTTGGTCGAGAGCGATCCGTCGGGAGAAATAATCGGCGCGACCATCCGAACCGCGTCGCCGGTTTTGGCCTTGAGTTTTTTCGCGAGCGTGACGCCGATAGCGAGGCCGCCCGTTGTCACCGCCGGGCCGGCGGCGCTCGCAGGGATTGAGTAGCTCCGCGAGAGATTGTCGAGGCTGCCGGCCGTCATGTAGCGGCCCCATTGATCGCGCACGACCGGATTGTTCGGCTCGACGCCGCGCACCACGACACCGCCGATACCGCGTCCCGAACTGAGCATCGCCTGTCCAATTATGTACGCGTCGGATCCGTTGACGCCGGGCACGCCGGTAAGCTTCTTCTCGATCTCGGTGTAGTTGTCGATCGATCCTTGCGAATTAAGTATCTGCACCTGCGGGCTCAGGCTGAGCACGCGCTCCTTGAGGCTCTGCTCGAAGCCGCCCATCACGGAAAGCGTCGTGGTGAGGGCGGCGACGCCGATCATGACACCGACGGCGGTAAAAATCGTCGTGATCGAAATGAACGCGTCCTTGCGGCGGGCGCGCAGGTAGCGGAGCGCAATTTTGAGTTCGTATCGCACAAGGATCAGCGAGACTGGTGAAGCTCAGAATATCACGTTCTCTTTCTTTAGCTGCTCGATCTCGTCGGCGTTGAGCGAGAGCATTCCGCTGAAGACTTCGTCGTTGTCCTGGCCGAGAATCGGCGCCGCCGAACGAAGCGTGCCGGGCGTGCGGCTCATGCGATGTTCGAGTCCTTCGTACGGCGACGGGCCCATCTCCTTGTGCTCGAGCCAATGCCAGAAACCGAACGCCTCGAGGTTGTCGTCCTGGTGGATGTCGACGCAGTTCTCGACCGGGTAGGCCGCCACCCCGGCGGCCTGCAACTTCGTCGTGAGATCGTGCGCGTTGTGAGTGCGCGTGAGCATGCCGACGAACTGATCGATAGCCGCAGTATTCTCGATACGCGCGGGCGCGGTCGCGAAGCGCGCATCGGTGGAATCTGCCGCGAGTGCCGTGAGCATCGCGCGCCATTGCTCGTCGTCCGCGACGGCGATCGCGATCCAGCGCTCGTTGCCGTCCTCGTCGGCGCATCGATACGCGCCGTGCGGAGCGTAACGCGCGGACGCGTTGCCGCGCGGCCCGAGCACTCGCCCGGTCGCGTAGTAGTCGATCAGCGCGGGCGCGAGATTTTGCATCGCGGCCTCGTACTGCGACATGTCGATGTACTGGCCCTTGCCGGTGCGACGTCGATAGTCGAGCGCGGCGAGAAGCGCGAACGCGGAAAAGCGCGGCGCGATGAAATCGGTATAGGCGCCGTACGGCGGCGTGCATGAGCCCGGCCCGTAGCCGGAGATGTAGTAGAAGCCCGACAGCGCCGCCATCAACTGGCCGAAGCCGGGGTACAGCGCGTTGGGTCCGGTCTGCCCCTGCATGCAGGTCGAGAGCATGATGAGGTCGGGGCGCAGCTCGCGCAGATTTTCGTAGTCGAGCCCCCAGTTGCGCATCGCCTTGGGCGTGAAACTCTCGACCACGATGTCGGCCCATGGCACCAGCGCTTGGCGAGTTCGCGCGCTTTGGGCTTGCTCAAGTCGAGCGTGATTCCTTTTTTCGAGGTGTTGTAGCTGGCGAAGAACTGGCTGCTGTTGAGGCCCGGCATCGCGTCTTTCCACGGCGGCCCGATTCGCAGCACGTCGGGGCGCGCGGCGGACTCGACGCGAATCACGTCGGCGCCATTGTCCGCGAAATACTTGGTCGTGATCGGGCCGACGCCGACCCACGCGAAGTCGAGAATGTGAACTCCTTCAAGTGCGAAACGGCTCATCTCGAATTTCTCCCGGCTAAATCGAGCCGGTCGCGCGCAGCTCGTTCAATCGCTCGGGCGCTGAGGCCGAGCAGCTCGCCATAAATCTCGTCGCTATGCTCGCCGATTCGCGGCGCGCGCGTGGTCGATCCGATCGGCGTCGCGCGACAGTTTCGCGAACGGCCCCGGAAATCGTGAGCGTGCGGCCGAGCGTGTCGTGCGGCGACCTGAGATCCAGAAGTCGCGCGCCTTGAGCTGCTCGTCGGCGGCGATGTCGGCTGCGGTCGCGACCGGCGCGAGAAAGATGCGGCGCTTCAGTCCCTGCGCGTAAATCTCGTCGCTTGGTCATCGTCATGAAGAAAGCGCTGGATGGTGGTCTTCGAGATCGTCGATCTGCTCGCGATCCTGCTCGGTCATGCTTCATGAACATGCCGGGCATCCACGAAATCCAGTCCTTGGTGCGCATCCAGTCGGAGCCGAAACCGTTCTCGCGCATCCACTCGATCAGCGCCTTGGTCGAATTGCCGAAGGTCGTGCCGCCGGTGATCAGGATCGAGATGTGACCGTCCTTGCACTCGTACACCATCTTGCGCCGCGCGTCGGCCGAGCCCACGAAAATTCCGGTGCGCGACAGATGGTTGCCGTGCAGGAACGGCATCGCCTGCTCGTTCATCAGCGTCCACACGATGCAGGCCTGCATGTTGACGACGATGCGCTGGCCGAGGCCGTCGGTCTGGCGCGGGTAGTGCGCGAGCATCATGGCGACCGCGGCCTCGCCGCCCGCGTGCAATCCGGCTTGCGGCAGGCTCATCTGAAGCGGAGGCTTTCCTTCCTCGCCCATCAGGTACATCATGCCGCCGGCCGCCCACGTGATGATGTCGGCCCAGTTGTAATCTTTGCCGGGACCGGTGTCGCCGAACGGCGTAATCGAAGCGTAGATGAGGCGCGGATTCTTCTTCGCGAGCGCGTCGTAGCCGAGCCCGATCGAATCGAGATAGCCGAGCGGATGCGACTCGACCAGAAAGTCGGATTTCGCCGCGAGATCGGCGACGAGCGCGCGCCCGTCGTCAGTGTCGAGATTCGCGGTCACGGATTTTTTTCCCGCGTGATAGGCGATCGAATAGAGGCAGTGGTCGGCGTCGGCTTTGTCTTCGAGATAAGGCGGGATGCGCCGCGTCGAGCATCCGCCGGGCGGCTCGACCTTGATCACTTCGGCGCCGAGATCGGCGAACATCTTGCCGCACAACGCGCCCTTCTCGTCGGTCAGATCGAGCAGCCGAAATCCCTTGAGCAACTCTGATGGCCATCGTCACTCAACTCTCGCGGAACTGGCGCGCACGAATGCACGGCGCGCCGAGTCTCGCGCATTCTAATCCGCGGCGAGGATGAGTTTGGAAACAGCTCAGGGAGTGTGACTCGGCGATTCTTGAGCGCGCGTGGCGCGCGGCGCCGATCGCGGTCGCGTAATCGGCGTGCTCGGGAATCACGAAGCGGCGGCCGAACAGAATGTCGAGCTGCGCTTCGATCTCCTGCATGAAGCGGAACAGTCGCGACAGCTTGCCGGTCAGCACGATATCGTTCCTGGCCGCAGGCGCGCGCGCTCGCGAGCGCGAGCACGCCGATCGACTTCGACGATCATGTTCATGATCGCGAGCGCTTTGTCCTCGGGCGTCGCGTCGGCGCTGATCTTGCCGAAGTTCGCGGCCGTGGTGCCCGGCGGCAGATCGCCGATCGGGCCGCCCGCGATGTCGCGAACGCTGAGATCGATGCGGCGCAGATCGCCCTTGCGCGCCATCTTCTCGAGCGCGCTCGATCGTCGAAACGCCGAGCATGTGCTTGGCGAGTCCGAGCAGCGTGCCGCCGCCGACTCCGGTGCCGCTGAAGTGCGCGATCTTGTCGCCCGTGACCGAGACGATCGCGGTGCCGGTGCCGAGCGAGACCACCAGCGCGCTTTCCTTGCCGGCCAGCGAGGTGCCGCCGATTCCGATCGCGGTGAACTCGTTGACCTTGACCACCGGCCGCCGAGCAGCGACTTGGTGAGCACGCGCGAGCCCGCGCCGGTGGCCGCCACGCATTCGACGTCTTCGAGTTTGATGCCGAAATCGCGCGACGAGTTTGCCGAGCGCGCCCGCGGCCGCGGCGACCGGGTCGTTGGCCTCGATCGTGACGACGTGCAGACCGCCATTTTCGAGGATGACGGCGTCGGTGGTCGAGCCGCCGATATCGATGCCAACGATCATAGGTGGTGCCGGCTCCTGTCCAGCCCGTCATTGAAGCTAGAACAGCGGCAGCCATCTGCGCAACGACGCTCTGGCAGGGGTCGAAGGCCGCCTTAGCCGGACCCGGCTACTGTGCTACGTTTCGAAAATGGCACGGCGCAAGGCCGATTCATCGCAGAGTCTGTTTCCACCGCGCACGCCGCTCAGCCAGCCGCTGGCGGATCGGATGCGTCCGCGCACGCTCGACGAAATTGTCGGCCAGGAGCATCTGCTGGGCCCGGGAAAGTTCCTCAGCCAGATGGTCGCGGCGCACGTGCTGCATTCGATGATCCTGTGGGGCCCGCCGGGCACGGGCAAAACGACGCTTGCGATCGTGCTCGCGGAGCAATCGGGCGCGGTGTTCCGCAAGCTTGCCGCGGTGACGTCGGGCGTCGCCGATCTGCGCGAGGCGGTCGAGGCGGCGCGCCACGATCTCGAAGCAGGCAAGCGCACCGTGGTCTTCATCGACGAGATCCATCGATGGAACCGCGCGCAGCAGGACGCGTTTCTGCCGCACGTCGAGAGCGGGCTGATCACGCTGATCGGCGCGACGACGGAGAATCCGTCGTTCGAGGTCATCTCGGCGCTGCTCTCGCGGATGCGGCTGCTCGTGCTGCATCCGCTCTCGGAAGAAAACGTCGCGACCCTGGTGCATCGCGCGCTCGCCGACAAGGAGCGCGGACTCGGCAACTGCGGACTCAAGCTGGGTGTCGGCGCGATCGACGAGATTGTTCGCTACGCCGGCGGTGACGCGCGCCGCGCGCTCGGCACGCTCGAGATTGCGGCGGAGTTCGCGCAGAACGCGGGCGCGACGATGATCACGCCCGAACACATCCGCGAGTCGGCGCAGCAGAAGGCTCTGCTCTACGATCGCGCCGGCGAGGAGCACTACAACGTCATCTCGGCGTTCATCAAGAGCATGCGCGGCAGCGATCCCGACGCCGCGGTTTACTGGATGATGCGGATGGTCGAGGCGGGCGAGGATCCGCTGTTCATCGCGCGGCGGATGGTGATCTTCGCGTCCGAAGATGTCGGCAACGCCGATCCGCGCGCGCTGCAAATCGCGATCGCGGTCAAGGAGGCGGTGGACTTCGTCGGCATGCCCGAAGGCGTGATCCCGCTCGCGCAGGGCGTGACCTACCTGGCGAGCGCGCCCAAATCCAACGCGTCGTATCGCGCGATGCGCGCGGCGGGCGAAGATGCGAAAACGCTTGGCGCGCTGCCGGTGCCGCTGCATTTGCGCAACGCGCCGACGCCGATGATGAAGGGACTCGGCTACGGCAAGGACTATCGCTATCCGCACGATTTCGAAGGCGCGCTGGTCGCGCAGAATTACCTGCCCGACGAACTCGGCGAAAAGATCTACTACGAGCCGTCCGAGCGCGGCTACGAAACCCGGATCCGCGAGTTTCTCGCGCGCGCGCGCGAGGCGCGCAAGCCCACGTCGCGGCGCAAGCCGGGCGGGAAAGACTGACAGGAAAAAAGCGAACCGCGAGAACCGGAGTCGCGTCCGTTCCCGCGGTTCACAAAAGTCAGGCCGAGAGATTATTTCGCGCCGAGAACCGAGTCCTTCAGCGCTTTGGCGGCGGTGAAGCGCAGCCGGGTGCGCGCCGGAATCTTGATCTCCTGACCGGTGGCCGGATTGCGGCCCATCCGCGCCTTGGTCTTGCGCTTGCGGAAAATCCCGAGGCCGGCCAGCCGCAGCGATCCTTCCTTCTTGAGCTCGCGGACGACCAGTGCGTTGAGTTCCTCGAGCACGGTCTTCCCTTGCTTCTTGGTGAGTCCGAGCTTTTCAGCCATGTAGGCTGCTACCTGCGACTGCGTCATCATCCTCCTCCTTGCGTCCCGGGTTTCGGGCTTTCAGTGAGGGTGAACGAGTAGCGCGACGAATTTCAAGGGCGGACGGCACGAAAATCGCGATTTTTTCTAGGAATCGTGATGGTTTTTGCACAGGCCCGTCGCATCCGCCATTGAGCCCCAAGGGTTTTGTGCTGCGAGCGATCGTGCAGACCTGCACGATCGCGCTGTCAGTAGCGGACTTCGACGAGGTACAGACCGCCGGGCGGCGCGTTGGCGGGAGCCGCGTGACGATCGCGTCCGGCGAGAATCGTCGCGACTTTGTCAGGCGTGAGCTTGCCGCGTCCCACATCGACCATCGTCGCGACCATCGCGCGCACCATGTGGCGCAGAAAACTGTTCGCCTCGACGCGGTAGAGCAGAACGTCGGCGTCGCGCGTCCATTCGCTCGAAATCACGCGGCGGACCGTGGTCCTCACTTCGGTGCCGAGCGAGCGGAACGCGGCGAAATCGTGCTCGCCGACAAAGATTCGCGCGGCGCCGTTCATCGCCGCGAGATCGAGCTGGTCGCGAACCAGCCAGCTGTAGCGATACTCGAACGCGGACGCGATCTTGCGATTCAGCACGCGATATTCGTACACGCGCGAGCGCGCGGCGCGGCGCGGATCGAAGTCGTCGGGCGCAGACGAGATGTCGAGGATCACGATGTCGTCGGGCAGCATCGCGTTGAGCGCGCGCTGCAATTCGGCGAGGTCGAACGGGCGCGGAATCGAAATCGAGGCGACCTGCCCGCGCGCGTGCACGCCGGCGTCGGTGCGGCCCGAACCGAACACGCGCATCGGGCGCGGCGAAAATCCGCTCGAGCGCGGCTTCGATCCTTCCCTGGATCGAATCGTGGCGCGGCTGAAGCTGCCATCCGGAATAGTTGCTGCCGTCGTACTCGAGCGTGAGCTTGAGGACCATCGCGCGCTCGGATCAGGCGAGCGTCGGCGAGCTGAGCGCCAGAGTCTCGGCGATCCAGAGCGCTCCCAGAGCCGCCAGGCGCGTGTTGTCGAACACGCACCACAGCGACAGCGAGTCGGCGCGCGTCTCGACGCTGACGACGATCGCCTCCTGCCCGACCGCGTCGATCACGCCGAGCGGCTCGCCTTCTTCGGCGATCAGAATGCCGGGCGCGACGCGCAGCAGTTCGACCGCGTCTTCGCCGTTGCCTTTGATGGCGCGCGGCCGCTGGATATCGACCGTCAACGCAGAACCGTGAAGGACGGGAATCGCGGCAACCTGCACCGACAGCGTGGGCGCCTTGTCGAGCAGCGTCGCGACTTGCGCGGTGATCGCGGTCGCGACCGAGCGCTCATGCTCGCGCATGAAGGCGTTGAAGCCGCGCTGCGACTTCGTCGTCGTCGAGCTCCAGGCGCGCGCTCAGAAGATCCGTGGTCTGATCGACGGTGGCGGTCAGCATTTCCATGCCGCCGGCGCTCGCGCCGAGCATCGCAGTCGCGGCGACGAATCCACTGTGGGCGCCAAGGGCTTTGAGACAGGTGGCAAGCACGTGGGCGGCGGGATGAGGAGTCGCGAAGACCTTGGCGTTGCGCATTTGCGCGATCGCCTCGCGCGAAGTGAGTCCGGGCGCGACCATCGGCACGTCCGAGGGCGGGCGATTCGCCGCGCTCAGATCGATCAGAATCGGTCCGGGCTGCGCGGCAATGATTTCGGCGGCGCGCGGCGCGGGAATCGCGAGGAAAGCGATATCGAAGTCGCGAAGATCGGCGGGACTCTCGAGCGCATCGACCAGCCGCTCTTCGCCGCCGGCGTCGACCGTCTGCATCGCGCCCGCTTCGGTGGCGAACAGCTTCAGTTCGCTGAGCTGGAAGCCGCGCGCGGCGATCAGTTCGATAAGCTGGTTGCCGACCGCGCCGGTGGCGCCGACAACCGCCACTCTCGGCTCGCGGGAAATACTCATTCGCCTTCGCTTTCAGTGCTTTCGATCTTTTCGCGGACCAGACGGCCCATCGCCTTGCATCCCACGATCTGCGTGCCGGCGCCGCCGTGAAGATCGCGAGTGCGATAGCCGTCGCGCACGACCGAATCGACCGCCTGCGAAATCAGCTCGGCTTCGGAGCGCATCCCGAGCGAATGCTCGAGCAGCATCGCGGCCGACAGGATCGCGGCGAGCGGATTGGCTTCGTCGCGGCCCGCGATATCCGGTGCGCTGCCGTGAATCGGCTCGTAGAGTCCGACGCGGAAACCGGCGCTGTTGAGTTCCTCGCCAAGCGACGCCGACGGCAACAGGCCCATCGAGCCCGCGAGCACCGAGGCCTCGTCGGTCAGGATGTCGCCGAACATGTTCTCGGTGACGACCACGTCGAAGTCCTTGGGGCGGCGCATCAGATGCATCGCCATCGAATCGACCAGCTGATTCTCGAACGCGACGTCCTTGAATTCCGCGCTCAGCTCGGTCGCGATCTCGCGCCACAGGCGCGACGTCGCGAGCACGTTGGCCTTGTCGACCGAGGTCAGCTTCTTGCGGCGATCGCGCGCCAGCTCGAAGCCAAACTTGAGCACGCGCGCAATCTCGGCTTCGGTGTAGAAGCAGGTATCGACCGCCTCGCGGCCGTCCTTCGCCGCGCGCTTTTCGCTCGGCTTGCCGTAATAGATGCCGCCGGTCAGCTCGCGAATGACGACCAAGTCGACGCCGTTGATCACCTCGGCCTTGAGCGGCGACGCGGCCATCAGTTCCTTGACGGTTTTGACGGGCCGGATGTTGGCGAACAGTCCCAGCGCCTTGCGCAGTCCGAGCAGCGCCTGCTCGGGACGCTTCTCGGCGTTGGGCTTGTCCCATTTCGGTCCGCCGACGGCGCCGAGCAGAATCGCGTCGCTGTCCTGCGCGTGCTTGAGCACCTCATCGGGCAGCGGAGTGCCGGCTGGTGTCGAGCGCGTGACCGCCAATCATGCCCTCCTTGAACTCGAGATCGACGGCCGATCGGCGCGCGATGATCTTGAGAACCTGCAGGGCTTCGCCGACGACCTCGGGGCCGATGCCGTCACCTTTCAGAACTAGAATTTTATAGGCCATGCGAAAGCGCTGAACGCCTGGACGTGAATGATCGGGAGGAGCGTCGGACAGTCTCGACCCGTCAGTGTATAGCCTCGAAAATTAGGAGCAGCAGATTGGCGCGACTGCGCTGTAGCAAATCTCGCCACAATGGCGGGAGCCGCCGAAAGCCGCACATCGCGCAGGGTGAAGAGCGAATTCAAGTTCAAACTCAAGCCCTCAAAGCACTAGCCCAAGTATGATGTTGCGGCAAGTCCCATACGCGACTCACGGAACGTCGGTGGTCGGCTTGAGCGGCGCGTGCTTGCGCGCCTTCAGCCGGTTGAGCGCGTTGACCAGCGCGAGCGCACTGGCCATGACGATGTCGCTATGCGCGCCCTGGCCGGCGACGGTCACACCGTTTTCGCGAATCATGCAGCTCACTTCGCCGAGCGCGTCGGTGCCGCCGGTGATCGCCTTGACCGCATAGCGCTCGAGCGCCGGATTGATTGCGGCGATTTTGTAAATCGCCTTGTAGCACGCGTCGACCATCCCGTCGCCTTCGCCCTCGGCCGAGCACTCTTTTCCCTCGACGCGCAGCGTGACTTCCGCGTGCGGCGTGCTCTTGCTCGACGAGCGCGCACCTTCAAATCGACCAGCTCGAAGTGATCGACGGTCCGGCGCGCGCTCTCGGTGACGAGCGCCAGGATGTCGTCGTCGTACACGATTTTCTTTTTGTCGCAGAGCGCCTTGAATTCGGCGAACGCCTTGTTCACGTCGACGTCGTCGATATCGACGCCAAGTTCCTTGAGCCGGTTGGTGAACGCGTGACGCCCCGAATGCTTGCCGAGCACCAGCTTGTTCGACGGGATGCCGATATCCTCGGGCTTCATGATCTCGTAGGTGAGCTTGTACTTCAGCACGCCGTCCTGATGGATTCCGGCTTCGTGCGCGAACGCGTTGTCGCCGACGATCGGCTTGTTGGCCGGCACCGACTGTCCGATGACCTGCGACAGCAGGCGCGAGGCCGGATAGATCTGCCGCGTGTTGACGCGCGACTGAACGCCCATCAGGTCGTGGCGCGTCTTCATCGCCATCACGACTTCTTCCATCGAGCAGTTGCCCGCGCGCTCGCCGATTCCGTTGATGGTGCATTCGATCTGACGCGCGCCGTTGCGCACCGCCGCCAGCGAATTCGCGACCGCCAGCCCGAGATCGTTGTGACAGTGCGCGCTCCAGATGACCTTGTCGGCGCCGGGAACTTTTTCACGCATGTACGCGAACATCCGGCCGAATTCCTCGGGGATCGCGTGGCCGGTCGTGTCGGGCAGATTGATCACGGTGGCGCCGGCGCGAATCACCTCGCTGCAAACGTCGACCATGTAGTCCCAGTCGGAGCGCGAAGCGTCCTCGCATGAGAACTCGATGTAGTCGAGATGCTTTTTCGCGCGCGTGACGGCCCAAGTCGCGGCGTCGAGCACGTCCTCGCGATTCATGTTGAGTTTGTACTTGAGATGGATCTCCGAGGTCGCGATGAAAATGTGAATCCCCGGATGTGCGGCTTTGTCGACCGCGCGCAGCGCCGAATCGACATCTCCTTCTCGCCGGTGCGCGACAGGCTGAGCACGACCGGCTCGGTGACCGCCTGCGCGACGCGGCTCACCGACTCAAAATCGCCCGGCGAAGAAACGGCGAAGCCCGCCTCGATGATATCGACGTTGAGCCGTTCGAGTTGCCGCGCGAGCGCGATCTTCTCCTCGACGTTCATCGTGCAGCCGGGCGACTGCTCGCCGTCGCGCAGCGTCGTGTCGAAGATTCGAACGTAGTCGGTGCTGTCGTTCGAGACCGTTTTCGCGTTCGCGTCTGCCATCGTCATTCCTCCCGCATCATCGCCGCGGGATCAGCTGCCGATCGTTCGCCATGGAGGGACGTCAAAGGGTGAAAAAGAAAACGCCCCGGGCGGCTTCGATCGGCCCACTGCCCGGGGCGTGTGTCTCAGTTTAATCAGGCCGTTAGACCTGTCCGGACGCGCGCCTGGCGTGGGCCCTTGTAAGGGCCAGGCTCAGCAGCAGCTCCGGTAGCAGGTTGCAATACATCGTGTACGGATTCTAAGCGGCGGCGGAGACGTCAGTCAAGCCGGCTAGCGTTGCAGGGGCTGATGGTCGCGGAGGCTGCGGGTGCCTCGGGCGGGATCGGATTCTCCTGCCTTCCCATTGGCGTCGCTGGACTTGGCAGCCGCAACCGGGCGCAGCACCGAGACCTTGGCGCTCAGCCGTTCACCGCGAATCATCAGCCACGGGCCGGACAGCACGTACGCGGTCGAAAGCAGAAAGGCTGTAAGCTGCGGCATCGCGAACAGCATCGCTGCAAACACCATCATCGTGATTACGAGTTCGACCTGTGCGCGCTTTTCGAGCTTGACCGTTTTGAAGCTGGGGTAGGGCACGCGCGAGATCATCAGACCGCCGAGCGCGAGCGTCACCGGCACCATAAACGTACACAACGCTCGCGGCGAGTCGATTTCGAAATAGCTGTACGCAAGCGCGAGCCCGGACATCATCACGGCCGCGCCGGGCACGGGCAGGCCGACGAAGCGGCTCTTGTCCGCCGTCGCAGTCTGCACGTTGAAGCGCGCCAGGCGCAGCGCGGAGCACAGCACGAACAATCCGCTGACGCCGATCCCTAGCGACCCGATCGGTTTCAGCGCCCATGAATAGGCCAGCATCGCGGGTGCGACGCCGAACGCGACTACGTCGGAGAGGCTGTCGTACTCGACGCCGAACTGGCTCGAGGTGCGCGACGCGCGCGCGATGCGTCCGTCGAGTCCGTCGCAGACGAACGCGATCACGATCATCACGGCGGCGACCTCGAAATGCCCGCTCACCGCGGAGACCATCGAGTAGAAGCCCGAGAGCAAGCCGATCGAAGTGATCGTTGCAGGCAGTAAAAAAACTCCGCGGCGAATGGCGCCGTCGGTTTTGACGCCCGGCTCGCGAGCCTGGCCCGAATACAGCTCCATCCGGAGGCGCTCTTCGCGCGAGCGGCGGGAATTGCGGCTCATTGCTCGATTGCTCCGATGATGGATTCTCCAGCGCGAACGCGTTGTCCCATCGACACCGTGACCCGGTAGTCGGGCGGAAAAAAGTGATCGACGCGGCTTCCGAACATAATCAGGCCGATCCGCTGACCTGGCTGTATTCTATCACGCGCGCGGAGCCGGCAAACTATCCGCCGGGCGAGATATCCAGCCACTTGTAGCATCCCGAACATGCGGCCCGACGCATCGGTCATCGCAATCAGGTTGCGTTCATTGTGCTCGCTGGCGTCGTCGCGAAACGCTGCGCGGAATTCGCCCGCCGTGTGCTCGACCATCGTCACCTCGCCGCCCACTGGCGCGCGATTCACGTGAACGTTCAGCGGCGACATGAACACCGACACTCGATGGTAGAGCCGGCCGGTCGAGCCGGGAAAGGACACGTCGGAAATGTCGGTGACTTTGCCGTCGGCGCCGGAGATTACGACGTTTTCGGTGCTTGGCGGATAGCGATCGGGATCGCGAAAGAAGAGCGCAATCGGGATCGCGAGTATGACTACGATCGCGCCGACCGATTTGAGGCCGATCGCAATCAGGATGATTCCAAAAATCGCCAATCCGAGCGACAGCGCCGCGCCTTCGGTCGCTATTCCGATCGCGCCCGCGACGCGCGCGAGGACCGCGCCCGGCGCCGGGCGCCCGCTGTCGGTTTCGCCCGCCACGGTCCGTTAGTTCTTCGACTTGTCGACCAGACGATCGCTCGCGAGCCACGGCATGAACGCGCGCAGCTTGCGCCCGACTTCTTCGACCGGATGTTTCTCGGCTTCCTTGCGCAGCTCGCGGAAACGCGGCAGCCCGGCCTTGTAGTCGCCGATCCATTCGTTGGCGAACTTGCCGGACTGGATGTCCGCGAGGATCTGCTTCATCGCCTCGCGCGACTGCTTACCGATAACCTTCGTGCCGCGCGTCATGTCGCCATACTCGGCCGTGTTGCTGATCGAGTAGCGCATGTTCGAGATTCCGCCCTCGTAGATCAGGTCCACGATCAGCTTCACCTCGTGCAGTGTCTCGAAGTATGCCATCTCGGGCGCGTAACCGGCTTCGACCAGCGTCTCGTAGCCGGCGCGAATCAGTTCAGTCAGTCCGCCGCACAGCACCGATTGCTCGCCAAACAGGTCGGTTTCGGTTTCCTCTCTGAACGTCGTCTCGATAATCGCCGCGCGGCCACCGCCGATCGCGCTGCCGTACGCCAGCCCGACCCTGGTGGTGTCGCCCGACGGATCCTGTTGCACCGCGAGCAGGCACGGCACGCCGCGGCCCTTGGTGTACTCCGAGCGCACGAGATGACCGGGGCCCTTGGGCGCGATCATGAAGACATTCACGTCGGCGGGCGGCTTGATGAATTTGAAATGGATGTTGAAGCCGTGACCGAAGGCCAGGTACTTGCCCTTTTTAAGATGAGGCGCAATCTCGGCCTCGTAAATCTCAGCGCCCATCTCGTCCGGTACCAGCACCATGATGATGTCGGCGCGTTTGGCGGCTTCACCGGTGTCGAACACCGGCAATCCCTGCTTCGCGGCCTTTTCGCGCGACGGCGATTTTGCGCTGAGCCCGACGCATACCTCCATTCCGCTGTCGCGCAGGTTGAGCGCGTGCGCGTGTCCCTGGCTTCCAAAGCCAATGACCGCGATTTTCTTGCCTTTGAGCGCGGACAAGTCCGCGTCGCGGTCGTAGTAAACCTTCATCAGAGTGATCTCCTGAATTTTCCTGCTGTCAGACTACTCAGCTTCGCGCGGCCGGCGGCTTTTGATGATTGTCGTGATTGAGCTGGACTGCACGCGCCATCGCGACCTTGCCCGAACGGACAACTTCCTTGATTCCGAGCGGGCGCACGATCGCGATGAACGCCTTGATCTTTTCCGAGTCGCCCGTCAGCTCGACGGTGATTGCGCGCGGGCCGATATCGATCACGTGGGCGCGAAACGCGGCGACGATCGAGTCGAGCTCGGAGCGGGTCCGCTCGTCCACCGAAACCTTGACGATCACCATCTCGCGATCGATCGTCTCGACGTCCTTGAAGTCGGTAATCTTGATCACCGACACCAGCTTGTTGAGCTGCTTGTTGATTTGCTCGACGATCTGATCGTCGCCGGTGGTCACCAGCACGATCCGCGAGACCGTCGGATCGAGCGGGTCCTCGTTGACGGTCAGGGACTCGATGTTGAAGCCGCGGCCCGAGAACAGTCCGGCCACGCGTGCGAGCACGCCGAATTCGTTTTCAACCAGAACCGATATCGTATGACTTGTCATGCGGTGGAGTGCGCGCGCTCATGGCCCGGACCTGGTGGCGTCAGCGAGCCTCTTGCTGATAGCGGCCGAGAATCGCCATCATGCGGTCTTTCGAGGCCAGCTTGAGCTTCTGGATCCGCTTTTCTTCGACTTCCTCTTCGTTGGTCAGGTAATGTTTATTTCTAAAGACTTCGAGTTTGTGTTTGAGCTCTTGATGCTCCGTGTAGAGGGACCTCAGTTCCTCGTCATGGGTCAGATGCTGCCGAATGAGTTCTTCCTCTCGATGCTCCATACGCCCTCCGTGCCTATGCCCGCCGGATTTTTCGAAGTGGGCTTGAACGTAGCCTCCGGCGTCCTGATGTAGAGCGGCTCCAGCGAAGCCGCCCGGTCCGTTTCACCACGGGCAAACCGCGCCCCGCCAATAGCCGCGACGCAGACCCCGCGCAAATCGAGCATCCCTGTTTCGAGAACCGCCACCCTATGGCCCCGCGATTGTGCAAGGGCCGCCGCATCCTTCGCTCTCTCGTCACCGACGAACATGACGTCCTCAGTGATGCGCGATGCCAGGTGTTCCAGCGCGACTACTGACTCCTCTGCCAATTTCTCTAGCCCATCGACCACGACCCGGTAAAGGGCCGTGTAGATTTCGCCTTTTCGTGCATCCACAACCACGCAGACCAGCCGTCCTGTTTCAATATTGTTACGCGCGAGCGCAGCTAATGCCATCGCGTCGAATCCCGGCACTCCCACCAGCGCGCATCCCGACGCCATCGCGATGCCCTTGGCGTAGCTGAGCCCGATTCGCAGTCCGGTGAACGATCCCGGTCCGGTGCCGACCGCGATCGCGCCGACCTCGCTAATCGCCAGTCCCGCCGCGCTGATAAGTTCGTCGATTGCGCCCGGCAACGCGGCGCCGTGGGAGATCACCGGCCGCTCGATAGCCGTAGCGACTTTGCCGCCTGCAATCAGAGCAAGGCTTGCGATTGATCTGGAAGTGTCGAGTCCCAGGACCGGGCGTGTTGCAGCCGCCTCTTCGAGCAGCCGATTAACCCTGCACAATACGCGAGATGTCATTGAAGATTACGAACGCCATCAGCGCCACTAGTAAAAACAGTCCGACCTGGAGCATCGCCTCGCGATACCGAAGTTCGAGCGGTTTGCCACGCACGCCCTCGAACGCGAAGAACAGCAGATGACCGCCGTCGAGCAGCGGCACCGGCAGCAGATTTATGATGCCCAGTTCGAGGCTCAGCATCACGGTAAACATCGCGAGGTTCACCAACCCCCGATGCGCCTCCTCGCGGGCCATCTGCGCTATCATGATCGGTCCGCCGAGCGCGTCGCGCATGGGAGTGCTGCCACTGAAGATGCTCGCGATTCCGACCACCATCTGGACGCTCATCTCGACCGAGGTTTCGCACGCCTCTTCCACCGCGCCGATTGGACCGAATTTCTTGGTTATCTCATCGCCGCGCGGTTGCACGCCGATTACCCAGGAGGTCGCGTTGGTGCCGTAAATGGTCTTCTGATCGAGCCGGGTCGGCGTGATAACAATCGTGCTGCGCGCGGATTTGTCACCCTCCCGGCCGATTTCCAGTTTGATCGGACTGCCGTCTCCCGCCTTTACGGTCTTTGAAAAATCGGCCCAGGTTTCCATCGGTTGGCCGTTGACTGTGAGAATCCGATCGCCGGTCTGAAGTCCGGCCTTGGCGGCGGGGAGATCTTTCGTGGTCTTGCCGACTACCGGCAACAACGTCGGTACGCCGACCATGAAAACGAGCGTGAGCAGAATCGGCGCGAAGATTATATTTGCCAGCGGTCCCGCCAGCACTATCAGAACCCGCTTGCCGAGGGACTGTGTCGGGAACGCGCGCTTGCAGAACGCTTGAACCAGTGCGGGCGAGGGATGCTCAGCCAGCGATTTGATCGCGTCGTCAACCTTGGGATTCCGCCGCACTTCGTCGAGCAGGAGCGCCTCGTCGGGATTGAGTTCGCGCCCGATGACGCTTACTGGTCCAAGCGCAACCGCAAGCGCCGCAGCGTTGCCGGACTGTACCGGAATCGACGCGCGCTCCGTTCCCAGGCGGTCGGCGACCACGCGCAAATTGTCGTCGAATCCTGACCCTGCATGAATCACGCCGCGCTCGCGCGCTGCGCCAATCAGGTCGAGTCCGATTTCGTGAAGATACAAGGTCAGTTCTTCAGGTGTGGGCTTCTCACCGACTTCATCGCCCAGCATTCGGACGTAGCCGCCGAATGGAGTCGCGCCGATCGAGTACTCGGTTTCGCCGCGCCGAATGCCGAATAGTTTTGGCGGGTAGCCGATCGAGAATCGCAGCACCCGAACCCCGACCTTCTTCGCCATCGCAAAGTGTCCCGCCTCGTGCACCACCACCAACACGGCGAAAACCAGTGCTGCGTAAAAGATCGAAGCTATCATTTAGGATCTACCCGGAAGTTTGCGGAAAGTATTCAAGCGCAAAAATGCGGCTCCCGAAGCCGCATCACCGAAACCAATAGTAGGCGAAAAACACCGCGAAGACCAGTGAACAAGTCCGATCGAGCAGGCCGCCATGCCCCGGAAATATCCAACCCGAGTCCTTGACTCCCGCTGCGCGCTTCAGTGCCGATCCGGCCAGATCGCCAAGCTGCGCAAGAATGGAAGTTATAGCCGAAAATAGCAACACGGAGCCCATGTCCCACGTCCCGCCAATCATCTTGAACAGCAGCCAACCCGCTACCGTCGTCAAGATCAGCGCGCCCGCTGCGCCCTCGACGGTTTTGTTGGGGCTGACGCTTGGCGCGAGTTTCGTTCGCCCGGTGAACCTGCCGACGAAATACGCGCCGCTGTCGCTGACCACCACCAGCAAGATGACCAGCATGAGCGTGTAGATGCCGCCGGGGCTATTGCGCAGCAGCGCGAAGTACGGGAACAGGACTCCGACGTACGCCGCGCCCATGAAGACAATTCGCGGACCCCTGAATCTTTCGCCACCGCCGGCAACTTCGATTCGGACGACCAGTCCGAGCATCATGAGGATTACGAGCACCGGCACGAGCCATCCAACCCATCCCACGTCGCCGCCGTAGAGCAGTCCGAACAACGGCACGCCGCCGACGACGGCGAACAGCGGCAACGCCACCCAATGCAACGCGCCGGTCATCGCCGCGATTTCGTAGAGTCCCCAGCATCCGGCGACCGCGTTGAAAATCGTGAAGAACCAGGCCGGCGCGAAAAGCACCAGCGCCCCGACCGCCGGCAGCAGCACAGCCGCTGTCAGGAGCCTAGTTCTGAGCACGCAGCCGGGTGTCGGAGCCGTTCGAGACTGCGCCGAAGCGGCGCTCGCGAAGCTGGTAGGCGGCAATCGCGCTCAGGAACTCGCGCTCGCGGAAATCGGGCCACAAGGTGTCGGTGAAATAGAGTTCGGTGTACGCGAGTTGAAAGAGAAAAAAATTGGAAACGCGCAGCTCGCCCGAGGTGCGAATCAGCAGGTCGGGATCCGGCAGGCCGGTGGTAGTCAGTTCGCGCGCCACCAAGTTCTCGTCGATTTGATCGGGTGAAATTACGCCGTCGGCCACCGCGCGCGCGATCGACCGCGTCGCGTTGACGATGTCCTGGCGGCCGCCGTACGACAATGCCAGCGCTACCGTCATCGTGCGATTCTCGCGCGTCGCGGCCACCGTCTCCGCCAGCGCGTCGCGCACCCGCGGCGGCAGCCGCTCGGTGTCTCCCAGAGCCAGCACGCGGATGTCGCGTTTCATTAGGCGCTTGGTCTCCGTGATGAGATAGCGATGGAACAACTGCATCAGGAAGCTGACTTCGGTCGTCGGACGGCCCCAGTTCTCGCTCGAAAATGCGTACAAGGTGAGGTACGGGATGCCGAGCTCGCGCGCCGCATCGACCACCGCCCGCACCGAATCCTTGCCGCGCCGATGGCCCTCGTGGCGCGACAGCCCGCGCCGATTCGCCCAGCGGCCGTTGCCGTCCATCACGATCGCCACATGACGCGGCATCCGCGATGGATCCAAAGACAGGTTCGGGAAATCGTTTAGTGGAAGTGAGATGGCCACTTGCGGTTCAGTCTTCACCTGAGGTTGCGCGCCGTTGGAACATGATGACGGGCGAGCTCAGACCTCCATGATTTCCGCTTCTTTGGCGGCGAGCACTTTGTCGATTTTTTCGATGAACTCCGTCGTATAGGTCTGCACCTTGGCTTCCCCAGCGCGCATCTCGTCCTCGGTCGCCTGCTTTTCCTTGTGCAGTTCCTTGAGCATGTCGTTGGCGTCGCGGCGATGGTTGCGGATGCCGACGCGGTGTTCCTCGCCGATTTTGCGGACGTGCTTGACGAGATCCTTGCGCCGCTCCTCGGTCAGCTCCGGAATCGGAATCCGGATGATCTTGCCGTCGTTCATCGGCGTCAGGCCGAGGTCGGAAGTCTGGATCGCTTTTTCGATGTCGTGCATCGCGCCCTTGTCGTACGGCGTGATCACGATCAGGCGCGGCTCCGGCGCGGCCAACCCCGCCAACTGCCGCAGCGGAGTCTTCGAGCCGTAGTATATTAACCTGCAGATTTTCGACCAGCGCGGTTGACGCGCGGCCGGTGCGGACGCGGGCGAGTTCGTGGCGCAACGCCTCGACGGTCTTGTCCATTTCCTTGCGTGCGTCTTCGATCGTGTCCGTAAGCATGCTCACGGTGCGCTCTCCACCCGGGTCCCGATTTGCTCGCCCATCACGGCCCTTCTTATATTACCCGCTTTGCGCAAATTGAACACGATGATCGGCAGGTGATTATCCATGCACATCGAGATGGCCGTCGAGTCCATCACCTTCAGGTTTTTCTGCAGGACCTCGATATAAGTGAGCCGCTCGAAGCGCTTGGCGCCCGGCTCGCGCATCGGATCGCGATCGTAAACCCCGTCCACCGTATGACTCGCCTTCAGGATTACCTCGGCGCCGATTTCCATCGCGCGCAGGCTCGCCGCCGTGTCGGTGGTGAAATAGGGATTGCCGGTGCCGGCCGCGAATATGATGACGCGTCCCTTTTCCAGATGGCGCACGGCTCGGCGACGGATGTACGGCTCGCACAGCGCCTGCATCTCGATTGCGGACAGCACTCGCGTGACGACGCCGACATGCTCGAGCGCGTTCTGCAGCGCGAGCGCGTTGATGACGGTCCCCAGCATCCCCATCTGGTCGGCGGTCGAGCGATCCATCCCGCGCGTCTCGTAGTCGCTACCGCGGATAAAGTTGCCGGCGCCGATTACCATCGCGAGCTGCACGCCGAGCGCCGCAACTTCCTTGATTTCCAGCGCAATCTCGGCCAGCGCGTCGAGGTCGAGTCCCGAGCCGTGCGCGGGCGCGAGCGCCTCGCCGGACAATTTCAGCAGGATACGGTTGAAGCGCGGCTTGCCGTGCGACGCACATTGAACTTCAGCCATCTCTCGAAGCTCCCGTCTATGCCCCCGTTGAAGCCCCGCCCCGTTTGCGAATGCGCCGCGTCAGGCGGCCGCCGTGGTAGCCGTGCCCTCGAGCGCCTCGCCCAACTGGTAGCGCGTGAAACGGCGCACGTCGATTTTCTCGCGCATCTGGATAGTCGCCTCGCCAATCAGATCGTTGACGGTCTTGTTGGGATCGCGAAGATAGGTCTGCTCGAGCAAGCACGCTTCCTTGTAAAATTTCTCGATCTTGCCGTCGACGATCTTCGCGACCACTGCGGCCGGCTTGCCCTCCGCCTGCGAGGCGTAGATCTGCCGCTCCTGCTCGATAACCGCCGGCGGCACTTCTTCGCGCCGCACCCACCGCGTCGAAGGCGAACCCACCACCTGCATCGCGAGGTTCTTCACCAGCGCCTGGAACGCTTCCGACTTGGCGCAGAAATCGGTCTCGCAATTGACTTCGATCAACACGCCCAGCTTTGCCGCCCGCATGAATATACGAACCGATCGATCCTTCGGATGCGACCCGGCCGGCGCGACCCGCAGCCGCGGCGATTCCCTTCTCACGCAGCCACACGACGGCTTTTTCGAGATCGCCGGCCGTTTCCGACAGCGCCCGCTTGCAATCCATTATGCCGGCGCCGGTTTTGTCGCGCAGTTCCTTAACCTGATTTGCGTTTAGTTCCATCACAATTCCTGAGTTGAGCTAGTATTCTTGGCCGGTCGCGCAACTGCAAGCGACCGCCACCGCTAACCGGCTCCGTTTCGGACTTGAAGATCGAGTTTATCGACTAGACCGCGCTTGGAGAATCGGGGGCCGAGGCTCCCGCGTCCGCCACCGCGCCGGCGTCCGAGCGAATATCCTGCTGGCCCTTGGCGCGCTCCTCGGCGATCTGCTTGCCTTCGATAATCGCGTCGGCCACCGCGGCCGTGAACAGTTTGATCGCGCGAATCGCGTCGTCGTTGCCTGGAATCCGATACGCGATCAGGTCGGGGTCGCAGTTGGTATCGACTACCGCCGCGACCGGGATTCCGAGGCGGTTCGCCTCCGCCACTGCGATATCTTCTTTCTTGGTGTCGATCACCCACAGCGCGTCCGGGAGCTTGCGCATGTTCTTAATCCCGGCCAGCGTGTTCATCAGCTTCTCATGCTCGCGTCCGTTGTCGCTCATCTCTTTCTTGGTGAGCGCGCGAATCATTTCCGGGTCCGCCATCGTTTCTTCGAGTTTCTTCAGCCGGTCGATCGACGCGCGGATAGTCTGGAAGTTGGTCAGCATCCCACCGAGCCAGCGGTTGTTGACGTAGTACATGCCGCATCGCTCGGCTTCTTCCTTGACGATGTCCTGGGCCTGCTTCTTGGTGCCGACGAACAGCATCGTGCCGCCCGCCGCCGCGAGGTCGCGCGCGAAGTCGAAGGTCGCGCGAAACATCTTCACGGTCTGCTGCAGATCGATAATGTAAATACCGTTGCGGGCGCCGAAGATGTACTGCTTCATCTTCGGGTTCCAGCGGCTGGTCTGATGGCCGAAGTGAACGCCGGCCTCCAGAAGCTGCTTCATACTGATTTCAGTCATAGAATTTTGTCCTTGCCTCTTGGCCCCGGACGCGGGGCAATCTTTAAGCATTATCAGGCTGCGCCGCGCTAAGAAAGCGCTGCTATTTCCGCCCCTTCAGGCGGACGTCGTCGCTCTCGACGCAGGCAGCGTTGAGCGCGCGCGCTTTTCCCAATGCGGCGTCAGGCGGGTTCTTCTGATACCGCCGGAGTTTCCCCGTTTTGTCGAGCTCAGCGGGGTCCTGCTCGCTGTTCTGAACGCCCGTGAGCGCCGTCTCGCAGATGTCCTCGCTATCGTAGCTGGTGACGATAGTTCCATCTCGAAATATTCGTCCGGCGTACCCATGTGAAAATGCTCGTCTCCCTCGTCGAGGTTCTGCAACGCCTCGACGAATAGCGCTCGTCCTTCCGGATTGAGGAAAATCTCCAATTCTCCATCGGGCCTGCAAACTGATGGTGATTCGAGGCTTCATCGCCCCTCCAATCAGGTCGCGCAGGAGCCGACGCCGTTCAGTCTTCCAGAGCTGAAGCCGTGCCTCTCCAGCACGGAGAGATAGTCAGAGGAAGGCAGCCAGTTCCAGTATCCTTAGGCGTTCATCGAATCGAGGAATTCCTCGTTGGTCTTGGTCTTCTCCATCTTGTCGATGAGGAATTCCATCGCCTCGACCGAATTCAACTGCGACAGCAACTCTGCGCAGGATGAACACCCGATTGAGCGTGGCGCGCGGAGCAGCAGCTCTTCCTTACGGGTCGAGGAGCGCTGGATATCGATCGTCGGGAAGATGCGCTTTTCGATGCAGCCGCCGGTCCAGCCCAATCTGCTGATTGCCGGTGCCCTTGAACTCTTCGAAGATGACCTCGTCCATCCGGCTGCCGGTATCGACCAGCGCGGTGGCGATGATCGTCAAGCTGCCGCCATCTTCAGTATTGCGCGCGGCGCCGAAAAACTTCTTCGGCTTGTGCAGCGCGTTGGAATCGACGCCGCCCGACAGTATCTTGCCCGACGGCGGCACCACGGTGTTGTAGGCGCGCGCGAGCCGCGTGATCGAATCGAGCAGGATGACGACGTCGCGGCCGTGCTCGACCAGCCGCCGCGCCTTCTCGATTACCATCTCGGCCACCTGCACGTGACGCGTCGGGGGCTCATCGAAGGTGGAGCTGACCACCTCGCCCTGCACCGAGCGCAGCATGTCGGTGACTTCCTCGGGACGCTCATCGACCAGCAGCACGATCAGCACGATCTCGGGATGGTTGTGCGCGATTGCTTTCGCGATCGCCTGCAGCATCATCGTCTTGCCGGTAAACGGCGCCGCGACGATGAGTCCGCGCTGGCCTTTTCCGATCGGCGCGATCAAATCGATGACGCGGGTGGTCAAATCTTCGTGATTGTATTCGAGCTTGATGCGCTCGTCGGGATAGAGCGGCGTCAGGTTGTCGAACAGGATCTTGTCGCGCGCCTTCTCGGGATCCTCGTAGTTGATCGATTCGACCTTGAGCAGCGCGAAGTAGCGCTCGCCTTCTTTCGGCGGACGAATCAGGCCGGAGACCGTGTCGCCGGTGCGCAGATTGAACTTGCGAATCTGGCTCGGCGAAATATAAATGTCGTCGGGGCCGGGCAGGTAGTTGTAGTCCGGCGCGCGCAGGAAGCCGAAGCCGTCGGGCAGGATTTCCAGCACGCCCTCGCCGAGGATCGACCCGTTCTTGGCGGCCTGCGCCTGCAGGACGGCGAAGATCATCTCCTGCTTGCGCATGTTGGTGGCGCCGTCGACGTTGAAGTCGCGCGCCATCTGCGCCAGCTCTGTAATCTTCGCCCGCTTGAGCGACTTGAGGTTCAGCACCCCCTCTTCGCTGATCACCGGCGCCGGCGGCGGAAGATTCGGATTGCTGTCGAGATTTACCTGCCGCGGTGTTCCGTTCGACGAACGCGGGTCGTCAAAGCGACCCTCCTCGCTCTTCGCCACGTGTCTGCCCTTGCCCATATGCCTTCCCCGCAACCTGGACTCCATTCTTGACTGCTGCAATTCGGCGGCGCTTACACGCGCGTCTATCGCAGGTTATGAACGTTTGTTCGAACAGGCCCCCACAACGGGGATACCATTATAGATTGAGTGCTCAAGCGGTCGGGATTCGGAACAACTAACGCCTTGAGTTCGAGTTCGGAATTACGGACCGCAGGGAAACGGGATTCATCTGACCACTGACCACCCAGCCCGTCTCAGCGTCCTCAGTGCGGAAGCTCAACTAAAACGCTACCCGCGCGATGCCGCGCTGTCAACGGGGTACGCTGCAGCGATCGGTCATTTCGAAAATTCTAAACTCGTCCCCAGAACGCGAACGTGACCGCGCCCAGGATACATGCGAACGATCCGATATAGTTCCAGCGCGGCACTTCTCCGAGATAGAAAAAGGCGAAGACCGCGAATACGACCAGCGTTACGATCTCCTGGATAATCTTGAGCTGGTAGGCAGTGAACTCGCCGTAGCCGATCCGGTTCGCCGGAACCTGGAAGCAATATTCCAGAAAAGCGATCAACCAGCTAACGACGATTACCGTGATCAGCGGCCGGTCTCTGAACCGTAGATGGCCGTACCAGGCGATCGTCATGAAGGTGTTCGAGCAAAAGAGCAATATGACGGTTAGCATGCGGGCTATTGTCAGCGAATCGCTGATGCTCGTCCATCGCCACCGGCCTCACCCGCGGCGTGCCCACGGATCGACCAACTCTATCCGGAGATCCATGAAGTGCCGAACGTTCCGGGTTGCCAGTTTCGCACGCCTTGAAGCCACGATACCGGCGATTTCGATGTCGCGGAAATCGAGGGTCTTGCCAATCGCGCGACGCTCCGCGGCGCGATTTGCGGCCTCAGCGGCCGCCTCATGATCGAAGGGCAGAATTCTTCCTTGCAGGTCTTCATCCAGGACTTTCGCGAACGCGTCACCCAGCTGCCGTTTGCGGCGTCCCGGCGGGAGTAATGCCAGGCCAAAGCGAATCTCGAAAATGGTGACAGCTGTGGTCCAGATTGATTCGGGCGGTTGTTCGTCGAGCCACGCAACCACCCTCGAGTCTTCGGGTCCCATCAATCCGGAGAGAACGTTGGTGTCGAGAACAATCACTTCTTGAAGACTGCTGGCCGCGGCTTATACCCGCGGAGTTCCGGGATATCCTCCTGAAGACCAATACTCGCGAAGCGACTCCGA
This sequence comes from uncultured delta proteobacterium, assembly GCA_963805315.1. Lineage (GTDB taxonomy): Bacteria > Desulfobacterota > Binatia > Binatales > Binataceae > Binatus. The sequence continues at coordinate 74,721 of CAWDTQ010000002.1, read as the reverse complement.
ATCCGGCTGCCCAACGCCATGGCGGCGCGGCTTTCGACGTTCACGGCGTTACGAAGAATATCGCGAACTTCTTCCTCCATGCTGTGGCCGTGACGATTTGCCCGCCGCCGGAGTCGAGCCTTCACGCCCTCTTCCAGATTTCTAACAACCAGCTGTGCCATCGTCATTGTCCTTTTGATATCGTGATATCATTCGACGCCCAGCCATTCAATCCAGTTCGATCCATCGCCGCATCTCTTGCTCATCCGCCGTAAATGACTTGCGCGTAAGAAACTCGACGAAATCGGCCGGCAGCGGCGCGACGAACTCGAGCCGCTCGCCGGATCGCGGATGCGTTAAACCAAGCGCCAGCGCATGCAGCGCCTGCCTTCTGAAAAATCCTCCACCTCCCGCCTTGCCGCCATATAAAGGATCGCCGAGACATGGATGACCAATCGACGCGAGATGCACGCGAATCTGATGCATCCGGCCGGTGTCGGGCTTCACCCGCACCAACGACGTGCCGGCTTCGTCCGCGCCAGCGGCGTCGAACCGTGCAATCACCGTTAGATGACTGACCGCGTCGCGCGGCGCATGCGATCGCACCGACATCCGCTTGCGATCGATCGGATGCCTCCCGACGGGCCGCTCGATCGTCAATCGGTCGCGCGCGACTTTGCCCTTGACGATCGCGAGATAGGTTTTCCGGACGCTGCGATCCTTGAACTGACGCGAGAGCGCGGTGCGCGAAAACGGCGTGCGCGCCACCACCATCACGCCCGAGGTGTCTTTGTCCAGCCGATGCACGATACCCGGGCGCAGCACGCCGTCGGGCTCGGCCATCGCGGCAAGCTCGGGAAATCGCGCGAGCAGCGCATCGACCAGCGTGCCGTTGGGATGCCCGGGCGCGGGATGTACGGTCATGCCGGCGGGCTTGTTCACGACGATTATTTCGTCGTCGGCGAAAACCACCGAAATCTCCGGCGCGTCGCCTTCCTTGTAACTCGAAGGGTCGTACATCGCGCCGGCGGGCGCCGCAGCGACGTCGATCCGATCGCCCGCGCGCACCCCGCTCGACGCGCGCGCGACAGCGCCGTTCACGGTCACCAGTCCCGCCTTGATCATCCGCGCCACTTGCGAGCGCGAGTACTCCGGTGCCAGCCGCATCGAAATGAACACGTCGAGCCGGATGCGGTCGTGCTCAGCGCTCGCAGTGATTGTCGTCGGCAAAATCACGCGCGTGACTTACCGCATCGACGCGCCAATCACGGCGTCGAGGGTGGCGGCAGGGGCGGCGGTGCGTTCGGCGGCGGCGGGGTGCCGGCGTCAGCGGGAGGGCAGTTCTCGGAACTCGTCGTGGCGACGGCGACGCCGTAGGTCGTCTTCTGGCAGCCGGTCGAAGTGTCGGGTCTCGAATAAAACCAGCATCCAGCCAGCGCCGTCGAGAGAATCGCCACGATTGTCATAGAGATGATCGGTTTCATGCGACTATATTCTACTCGAAGCGATGCGGCAGTGGATGCTTTTTCTCGTACGCGACGATTCGCTCCTCGTGTGCGAGCGTCAACGCGATGTCGTCGAGACCCTCGAGCAGGCACTTCTTGTCGAACGGCTCGATCTCGAAATGCGCCGACCATCCGAAATCGTCGGTCACCGTCTGCTTTTCGAGATCGATCGTCAGCCGGTACGCCTCGTAGTCGCCGGTCGCGCGAAAAATATGCTCGACCTCGTCCGCCTTCAGCGTGACCGGAAGAAAACCGTTCTTGAGACAGTTGTTGTGAAAGATGTCGGCGAACTCCGGCGCGATCGCCGCGCGAAAACCCGCGTCATCGAGCGCCCACACCGCATGCTCGCGCGAACTGCCGCATCCGAAATTGTTGCGCGCGACCAGTATCGACGCGCCCGCAAAGCGCGGCTTGTTCAACGCAAAGTCCTTGTTCTCACTGCCGTCAGGATTCCGCCGCCAATCGATAAACAACCCCGCCTTAAGCCCGGTCCGCACCACAGCCTTGAGAAACTGCTTCGGAATAATCTGATCGGTATCGACGTTGGCGCGATCGAGCGGCGCGACCAGTCCAGTGAAATTTTTGAATGCCTGCATCTGTCTCTCCTTATCGACTAGCCCATTCGCGCACGTCGACGAAGTGCCCTGCGATCGCCGCCGCTGCCGCCATTGCAGGACTCACCAGGTGCGTGCGCCCGCCCTTCCCCTGCCGCCCCTCGAAGTTGCGATTCGACGTGCTGGCGCATCGCTCGCCCGGCTGGAGCACGTCGGGATTCATCGCCAGGCACATGCTGCATCCCGATTCGCGCCACTCGAAGCCGGCTTCGGTGAAAATTTTATCCAGCCCGAGACTCTCCGCCTCGGCCTTGACCTCCTGCGATCCCGGCACCACCATCGCGTGCACAGTCGGCGCAACTTTGCGTCCCTTGACGATACCGGCGGCGGCCTTTAGATCGCTCAGCCGCGAGTTGGTGCACGATCCGATAAACACCCGATCGATCTTGATGTCCTCGATCTTCGTGCCGGGCCGAATCGCCATGTAGGCGAGTGCGCGCTCGACCGTCTCGCGCTGCTCTTTGTCGTCAAGCTCCGCGGGATTCGGCACGCTCCCGCGAACGTCGGTGACCATCCCGGGATTCGTGCCCCACGTCACTTGCGGCGCAAACGTGGCGGCATCGAACACCACGCTGCGATCGAACTTGGCGCCGACGTCGCTGCGGCATTCGAGCCATCGCGCCGCCAGCTCGTCGAACTCTTTGCCGCTCGGAATATACCGGCGCCCGCGCAAGTACTCGACCGTCGTCTTGTCCGCCGCTACCATCCCGGCTCGCGCGCCGCCTTCGATCGACATGTTGCACACGGTCATCCGCTCTTCCATCGACAGCGCCTCGATCGCCGCGCCGCGGTACTCGATCACGTGCCCGGTCGCGCCGTTGGTTTTGATCCGGCCGATAATGCCGAGGATCAAATCTTTCGCGCCGACTCCCGTGCCGAGTTTTCCATCGACGCGAATCTCGAACGTCCGCGGACGTTCTTCCCAAAGACACTGCGTCGCCAGCACGTGCTCGACTTCGCTGGTGCCGATTCCGAACGCCAGCGCGCCGAACGCGCCGTGGGTCGCAGTGTGGCTGTCGCCGCAAACGATCGTCATGCCCGGCTGCGTAAGCCCGAGCTCGGGCCCGATGACGTGCACGATCCCCTGCTCGCGCGATCCGATATCGAACAGCCGCAGCCCGAACTCGGCGCAATTGCGCCGCAGCGTCTCGATCTGCAGCTTCGAGTCGGGGTCGGCGATCGGCTTGCTCCGATCGGTCGTCGGCACGTTGTGGTCCTGCGTGGCGTAAGTCCGATGCGGCGCGCGAACTTTGCGCCCCGAATGGCGCAGCCCTTCGAACGCCTGCGGCGACGTGACCTCGTGAATCAGGTGCAGGTCGATGTAAAGCAGGGAAGGCTCGTGCTGCTTTTCGCGGACGACATGCTCCTCCCAGATTTTCTCGAACAGGGTTTTTGCGGCCATTGCGTTTTCAACTCCCGCCATATCGACGGCGTGACAAATTTTATTGCGAAACTCTCTTCCTCAAACTGCCGCCGCCCGCCGCCCGTTCTTCCCGCGCGAATAGCGTTCGATCCGATCAGACAGCTTGACCGCGAATGCGCTGAATGCGGCCAGCTCGTCGCGCGAGAACCCGGTCCAAATCGCCTCGATCGCCGCCTGGCGCGACGCGCGCAGCTCCGCCAGCGTCCGCGTTCCCTTCGCGGTCAGCTTGTAGCTCCGGTTTCTGCGGTCAGCCCGCCCAATCGCGGCGGTGACCAGCCCGGCGTCGAGCAGTTGGCGCAGTATTTTGGACACGGCCGCCGCCGAACTGTCGCGGCTGCGCGCGAACATCGAAGGAATAAAATGCTCGGTCGAGATTTCCTCGAGCACGCGCCACTGCTCGATCGTGATTCCGGCATCGCGCGCCAGTACGTCACGCCGCCGCTCAAACAGCTCGGCGAGCGTCGACATCGCTTCAATCGCACGGAAGATCGGGTCTCGTCCAACTGCTTGCATCAGGCAAGATATTAACTATAGTTAAGCAATCTTTGCAAGCGGAGCGTCATTTGATCCGACGCGTCGGCGCGGCGCGCTCCGCCTTTGCCAGTCCGCGCGTGACGGCCTCGTCGCCGAACTTCTTCGCCACCGAATCCAGCGCCCGATTGAGCCGGTCGCGCTTGCGATCCGCCGCCGGTGCCGACTCGAACAACCCGAGCTGCGAATTGTCGGCGCGCTCCAGCTGATGCACCTGCACGCCCGCGAGCCGAATCTTCTCCTTGCCGCCCACCTTCGACAGCAACTGCGTCGCCATCCGCGAGATTTCCGGCCCGTCATTGGTCGTGCCGTCGAGCGAGAAACTGCGCGTGATCAGTGGATAGCGCCCGCCGCCGAGCGGACGCGCCAGCTTCAGCTTGAGCGTCACGGTGCGCGCGCGCACGCCGTCGGCTCGCAGCCTGCGCGCGATCGCGTCGCCATGCGCAATCAGCACGCGCCGCAGTTCAATCGAGTCGAGCGGCAGGTCGTGCGCGAAGGTATTTTCCTCGCCGTACGACTTGCGCTGCCAGTCAGCGACGACCGAGCGCGGGTCGTGACCCGATGCCAGTTCATGCAGATGCGGCCCCATCGAGCCGAACATGCTCTTCAACTCGGCCGGGTCGCGCCGTGCAAGATCGCCGACCGTCTTGATTCCGCATTCATGCATCCGCGCGAGCGTCACGCGTCCGACGCCCCACAGCCGCTCGACCGGCAGCGGCGTGAGAAATTCGAGCAGCTTTTCCGGTCCGACCACCAGCAATCCGTCCGGCTTCGAGGTGTCGCTCAGAATCTTCGCCGCCATCTTGGTCGGCGCCACGCCGACCGACGCAACCAGCCCGGTTTCCTCGAGCACCCGGCGCTTGAGATCGCGCGCGGCGTCAAGCGGCGGCCCAAGCAGACGCTCAGTGCCGGTCAGATCGATGAAGGCCTCGTCGAGCGATAGCGGTTCGACGATCGGGCTGAAGCTCTCGAACACGCGCCGCACCACGCGCGAGATTTCGATGTAGCGATCCATCCGGCCCGGCACGAAAATCGCCTGCGGACACAGTTTGCGCGCCTGCCCCGTCGGCATCGCAGAGCGCACGCCGAATTTGCGCGCTTCGTAAGACGCCGACGTGACGACTCCGCGCGCGCTGCGCCCGCCGACGATCACCGGCAGGCCGCGCAGCGCGGGATTGTCGAGCACTTCGACCGACGCATAAAACGCGTCCATGTCTGCATGCGCGATCACGCGCGGCCAATGCGCCGCAGATCCGGCTCTGGAAGCCTCCGTCATGCTCATGGTCCCGAAATTGTGATCGAGGTTTCTCCCTCGAGTGATCGATCAGCGCGCGTATGCGGCCGCAATCGAAGCCATCATCTCGATGAACAGCGGATGGTCCCCGACGGTCGGCGCGCGTACCATCCTGATTCCCGCCTCGCGCGCGATTTGCGCCGCCTCGATATCAAGATCGTACAGCACCTCGACGTGATCGCACAAAAAACCAATCGGCACGACCACCGCCGCCTTGGCGTCCAGGCTCCGAATCGTTTCCTTGATGTCGGGTTCGAGCCACGCATCGCGCGGACTCCCGCTGCGGCTCTGATACGCAAATTGCCAGGTGCCGATGCCGAGTTCCGCCGCCACCATCCGCGCCGACTGCATAAGCTGCTCGACATATGGCCCCGCATCCGCCATCGCGAGCGGGATGCTGTGGGCAGTGAATATCAGCCGCGCGCGGGATCGCTCCGCCGGATCGAACCGCGCGTATGCCTCGCGCGCGCGGGACGCCACCGCCCCGATGAATAGCGGATGGTCATGCCACGTCTCGGGATACACGACCTCCGGCACCGCCTCGCCCAACGGATCGCACGCGTCGTTGACGGTTGCCTGGTAGCGCTCGAAGCTCGCTTCGCTGCGATGCGCCGCCATGATGAAGCCGAGCACGCGCCGCGCACCGCCGTCCGCGAGCGCGCGAATCGAGTCGGCAATGTATGGTTGCGAGTTGCGCATTCCGACTGCGACCGGCACACCGGCGCCTTTCTTCGCGAGCGCCTTACGCAGAGCGGCGGCCTGCCGCATCGTGAGATCGTTGTACGGCGAACGCCCGCCGAGGACATCATAATGATGCACGACTTCGTCGTAACGCTCTTGCGGAATCGGTCGTCCGCGCAAAACGTTGTCGAGAAACCCCCGTACCTCGTCAGCGCGCGTCGGTCCGCCGAACCCGATCATCAGCACCGCGTCGCACTTTGCCTTCGCGGCCATCGCGTCAGCGCGCGCTCATCTCGTGAACGGCATCGACCAGTGCGACCGCGTGATCGACCGGCGTCTCGGGAAGTATTCCGTGGCCGAGATTGAAAATGTGTCCGGGACGCCCGCCCGCCTGGTCGAGAATCGCGCGGGCGCGCGTGCGGATTTCCGCAACGTCGGCGAACAGCGCGATCGGATCGAGATTGCCCTGCACCGCGACGCTGTAATTCAGCCGCGCCCACGCGTCGGCGAGATCGACGCGCCAATCCAGGCCGATCACGTCGCCGCCCGCCTCGCGCATCAGCTCGAGCAGGTTGCCCGTCACCGTTCCGAAATGGATTACGGGCACGTCCGCGGGAATCGCCGCGATCACCGACGCCGTATGCGGCAGCACGAAGCGGCGATAATCGTCGGGGCCGAGGCTGCCGACCCAACTGTCGAAAATCTGCACGATGTCGGCGCCCGCCGCGATTTGCATTTTCAGATAATCCGCGGTGACGCGCGCCAGCCGCTCCATCAGGCGATGCCACGTTTCGGGCTGCGTGTACATGAAAGTTTTGGTCGCCTGGTATTGCCGCGACGAGCCGCCCTCGATCAGATACGACGCGAGCGTGAACGGCGCCCCAGCAAATCCGATCAGCGGAGTCGCCGCACCGATCGCGCGATGCACCAGCTTGATCGCCTCGCCGACAAAACCGAGCGACGCCACGTCGACGTCGGGAATCCGTTCGAGGTCGGCCTCGGTGCGAATCGGCCGGTCGATCACCGGGCCGTCGCCTTTTTCGAAATGCAGCCCGACCTCCATCGGGATAAGCGGCAGCAGGATGTCCGCGAAAATGATCGCTGCGTCCACCTTGAGGCGCTCGACCGCCGTGATTGTGACCTCGGCAGACAGCTCGGGCCGTTTGCACATATCTAAAAAATCGTGACGCTCGCGCACGCGCCGATATTCCGGCATGTAACGTCCCGCCTGGCGCATCAGCCAAATCGGAGTGTAGGACGTCGCCTCGCGCCGGCACGCCTTCATCATCGGATGTTCGGCGAGTGGTGATCGCGAGGCCGTGGAAATCGCGGCGCGCCGCGGATTTGGCGACTCGACCGCCTGAATCCGATCAGTGGTTGCGCGCTTCGCAATCAGAATCAGTGTCGCTTGCGCCGCCGCCTCCTTAATCAGATGGCCGAGCTTCGAATGCTCCGGCTCGAAGTCCACGCTCAAGCCGTATGCGCGAATCTGCTCCGAGCAAACCGGGCCGATCGAGCCGACCGCCATCCGCGCGAAGCCGCGCTTGACGCCGTCGCCGATTCCCTCGGCCTCCGCGAGTTGAATCACGTTGGTGACCTGGTTCGAGCTGGTGAAAATTGCGACGTCCGCCGCGCCTGCGGCAATTGCGTTCAGCGCCGCGCGCAGGGGTCCGCGGTCCGCAGGCAGCGTCCACCTGTAGACCGGCACAATCGTGACGCGCGCGCCGCGCGCCTCTAGTCCCGCGGTCAGTTCGTGATTGGAGACTCCGTATTCCTGGACTGCGACGCGCTTGCCCTTGAGCTCGACCTGCGCCGCGAGCGCGCTGAGCACTTCGCGCCAGGTGTTCGGCTCCGGCACGACGATCGACGGTTCGAACCCGAGATCGCGCATCGCGCGAATCGGCTTCGGCCCGCGCGCTACGGTCGTGATCGCGGTCAGCGCCGACACCAGCGCCGCCCGCTGATGCCGCGTCTCCATTGCCGCGAACAGCGCGCGCGTGCCGACGCCGGTCATGAAAATGACCACCTGGAAATCTCCGCCGAGCAGGCGCTCGGCGAAATCCAGCGCTGCGTGATTGTCCTCGAGCGGCAATTCGCGCATCGCAGGCGCGACAATCGCGACACCGCCGCGACGCTCGATCATCGTTGCGACCTCGGCCGCCATCCGGCTTTCGAACGCGACGACGCGCAGCCCGCCGAAGCCGGGCGAAACATCCGAAGATTTGGAATCTGGCTCTGGATTCATCGCGAGCGCCAACGCCGCATCGTCAATCTTGACGCGCCCGCGATACCCCGTCCACTCCCCCGTGAAGCTGCCGGCCTCCGCGGCGCCCGCAGAAAACAAAACGACCGCCTCACGCTGAACCTCGCGACCGGCGCGAGAAATCGCATTGCCCGTTTTGCAATCGTTGTGTTAGCTGTCGGTAATGGTGACCGAATCAAACGCAACGCGGAGAATCGAAATGACTAATCGAATGCCTATCGGAACTCGCCTGCAAGATCGTCTCCACTATCGTCGCGTTCGTCGCAATCGCGTGGGCTTCGTCGCCAGTGCGCGCGCAGATTCAGCCCGCAGCGACGAGCACGACCGAAGCCGCACCGATTCCCGCGGCGGAGATTCCCGCCGACATCACCGCCGCGATCAACTCTCCCGAGCGACCGGCAGCCGACAAGGCACTCGACGCCGGACGCCGGCCCGACCAGATATTGGCGTTTTACGATATCAAGCCCGGTATGAAGGTCGCCGACATATTCGCCGGCGGCGGCTACATGACCGAATTGTACGCGCGGGTGGTCGGACCCTCCGGCGCCGTTTACTCGCAGAACGGTCCCTTCCCTGAGAAGTTCAAGAAAATCGGAGACGCGTGGAACGAACGCCTCAAAGAGCCGGCGCTCAAGAACGTGGTCAAGGTCAACAAGCCCTTCGACGCGCCCGACCTGCTGCCGGTGCCGCCCGATTCGCTCGACGCCGTCATCATCCACCTCAACTATCACGACCTGGTCGGCTTCAAATTCAATCGCGAGAACGTCAACGCGGCCGTGTTCAAGGCGCTCAAGCCCGGCGGCGTTTACGGGATCGTCGATCACAGCGCCAAGTCGGGCACCGGCGACACGCAGGCGGCGACTCTCCATCGCATCGACGAGGACTTTCTGATCAAGGACGTTGAGAAGGCGGGATTCAAACTGTCCGGGGCGTCGAGCGCGCTGCGTCATCCCGAAGACGATCGCACGTGGTTCGTCTTCAAGCATCGCGGCGAAACCGATCGCTTCATGCTGAAGTTCGTGAAAGCGCCGGCCGTCGCCGCGGCTGAAAACTGATCCGCATCGAGACAATGATCGACGCGCGCGATCTGGTCGAGTCGGGCGAGAATCCGCTGACAGCTGAAGCTACGCCCCGGCGAGAATTTCGCGCACTCTTTTGAGGTCGAGCGCGATCTGCGCCTTGAGTGCGTCGGCGCTGTCGAATTTGCGCTCCGCGCGGATTCTTTCGATCAGCTCGAGCTTGATTCGCATCCCATAGATGTCGCGCGTGAAGTCGAAGATATGCGCCTCGATCGATCGTGCGCTCTCCGCAAATGTGGGACGCATGCCGACGTTGGTGATCGACGGGTGCGCGCCATCGTCCAGGATGACGCGGGCGGCGTAAACGCCGTCGGGCGGGATGCATTCCGTTTCACAGGCGAGATTCGCCGTCGGAAATCCGATCGTTCGCCCGCGCTCGCGTCCGCGTACGACCGGCCCGCTCAAAAAGTGATAGCGGCCCAACAGCCTGGCCGCGCGGTTCATGTCGCCGGTCGCGATCGCTTCGCGCACCTTGGTTGAACTGACTTCGATGCCGTCGACTTTGACCGGCCCGGCCACGTCGGTATCGAAACCCAATTCGCGCCCGAGCTCGACCATCACGGCAGGGGTCCCCGCGCGGTTGTGCCCGAAACGAAAGTTTTGCCCGACGACCACTTCGCGCACGCCGATTTTCCCGCGCATATATTCGCGCACGAAATCGCGCGGCGACAGCAGGCTCAGGTCGAGCGTGAACTTGATCACAATCACGCCGTCGATGCCCGACAGGCGCAACAGTTCAAATTTGTCATCGGGCGTCAGGATCAAGCGCGGCGCGCGCGCCGGAACCAGCAGCTTGGCGGGCAGCGGATCGAAGGTTAGCGCGAACGCGGTGCCGCCCGCCGCGCGCGCGCGATCGATCGCCGCCTTCAGTATCGCGCGATGGCCCAGGTGGACGCCGTCGAAATTTCCGATCGCCGTGACCGGGTAGGGATGACGCGGGAGCACCTCGAGGTCGCGAATTATTTCCATTCAATCGTGCGCGACGCGGCGCCGCTCAATCGCTCGCGAGATCTTTTATCATCGTGTTTGCGGAGGTCGCCTGCGGAGTGCCGGCGTGATCGGTCACCAGCTTCTGCAGCGTCAGGCGCGCGTCGATTCGATCATTCAGCTTCACGAATGCCTGCGCCTCGCGCAGCAGTGCGGCGCTCGCATACTTGCCCTTGGGAAAGCGCATCACGAGATCGTTGAACTGCAGGATCGCCTGGTCGTAGCCGCCGGTTTCGAACAAGGCGTTGGCGGCGAAGTATTCGGCTGGCTCGCTCAGCGGCGACTTCGGATACGAATGCTGCAGCCTGGTGAATTTCGTGACTGCGAGCGGGTACTTGCCGGCCTTCATCGCGTCGAGACCTTCGCGATAAATCTTGATGCCCGGCTCGTTCGAGGTCGCGGCGTCGGCAATTTCCTGATCGAGCTCGCTCGGCCAGGTTGGAGCGATCTCGGCGGGTGTCGCGGGCGGCGGAGGACCGCCCGGGGACGTTCCCACCGACGCCACCGGCGCGCCCCCTCCGACGCTGTCGGCCGGCGCGCCCGGCGGAGGAGCCGCGCCGGGGGTCGCCGCCATCCCCGCTTGCAGCGCCTTCACTTCGGCCTCGAGGCTCGCGACTCGATCGTTCATCCCCGCCGCGTTGCCGCCCGCGCCTGCGGCGCCGTGCCTGAGCTCATCGATCGCGTCGTTCTGCCGTGCAATCTGCGCCTTCAACGAGTCGATTTGCTGACGGTCGGCCGCGATCATCCCGCGCAGCGTGAACTCGTTTTTGTTGAGCTGCTCGAGATCGTTCTGATTGGCGCATCCCGCCAGCGCGAGCGCTGCCGCAAGCACGCCGACGGCGCCGATGGCCCAATTCGTTTTTCGCACGCGTCTAATCCTTATTTGCTCACTGAAAAGTGATCGCGCCGGTTCTGAGACCAGCAGCTTTCGTCGTGCTCAGTGCAAAGCGGAAGCTCCTTGCCGTAGCTGATGGTCGAGAGCCTGTCGCCGCCGATTCCGAGCGTCACCAGGTAATCTTTGCCCGCCTGCGCGCGCTTGGCGCCCAAAGCGATATTGTACTCCTCGGAGCCGCGCTCATCGCAAAAGCCCTCGACCTGCACCCTGGTCTGCGGATGCGCTTGCAGCCAGCTCGCGTTGGACTTTAGCACGGGGCCGTCCTGATCCTGGATCGTGGAGTCGTTGTACCCGAAGTGAATGTCGCTGAGCGGACCGCCTTTCCCGACTGTCCCCTTTTCCCAATCCTCGAGGCTGGTACCACCGCCCGAGCCTGTGCCGTTTTCACCGATTCCGTTTGCGTTGGGATTCGTATCGCCGATGGGCGCCGGCTTCTTCGACGAGCATCCCGCCATCGCCAGCATCATCCCGACACTGACAATCGCAATTATTCTGGCGATAGCCGAACGGCTACTCACCCAACCACCCGGACCATGCTGGACAGGAATCATTGCCAATACCCTCCGTCAAAGCGGAAATAATTTTCCGGTTGCCGACCATCATTATATAGATTCGCGATTCGTGGCTGCGCGTCGAGCTGAACGCGAGATAGCGTCCGTCGGGCGACCAGCTTGGATACTCGTTGGAGCCGTTGCCGTCTGTTACCTGGATCGGGTCGCCGCCGCCCAGTGCAATCGTCCAGATGTCGAAGCGGCCGCTGTTGCGGCTCTGATACGCGAGCTTGTCGCCCTTGGGCGAGAAGGCAGGCGTGGTGTTGTAATCGCCGCTGTACGTGATGCGTTTAGGCGAACCGCCCGCCAGACTCATTACGTAGATTTGCGGCGTGCCCGACCGGTCGGAGGTGAACGCCAGCGTCGCGCCGTCGGGCGAAATCGCGGGACTTACGTTGATTCCCGAGGTGTCGGTCAGTGCGCGGATTTCGGCGCCGTCGCGCGTCAGCAGATACAGGTTGGTGGTGCCGCCACGCTCGACCGCGGCGACTATTTGTTCGCCGTCGGGCGAGATTGTTCCGCCAATCACGCGTCCGTGCGGGCTCTCGATCCTCTACTCGCGCTGGGTCTTCAGGTCCGCCAGGTAAAGCGCCGGCGCCATGCTCTTGTACGACAGATACAGCACATAGCGCGTGCTGCGGTCGAAACTCGGGAACAGATTGATAGTCGGATTGCCGGTCAGCTTGAACAGGTCCTGCCCGTCGATCGACTGCGTGTAGATTTCCTTGAAGCGGCCGCCGCGCGTCGAGACGAACGCGAGCTTGGAGTCGAACGGACCCCTCTGCCCGGTCGCGGCTTCGAGAATCGAATCGGCGAATCGACGAGCCATCCGCGGCACGTCGCCCGCGTCGCCGCTGTAATTCTTGCCCATCATCCGCCGCTGCGACGCCACGTCGTAGAGAAACGCAGTCAGCTTCACGCCCGTTGCCGAGGCGTTGACCGAACCCTTTACGACAAAGTCGGCGTTGATCGATTTCCAATCGCCGAAATTGAACTGCCCCAGTTCGAATCCCGACGTTTGCGGATCTTCGATGTACGCGTGCGGATCGATAATTCTGAAATAGCCCGACAGCTCGAGGTCGCGCCTGAGCGTGCGGACCAACGCGTTGCCCACGCTATGCTCGTCGTCGCCGCCGAGGTTCTTCAACCCCGACACCGCGATCGTCGAGAGCTGGGACCCGGGCCCCACGATCGGCATCGTAATCGGACCGGCCTGCGCGGCGGCCTGACCCAACGCGGCCAGGACGATCGCGCACGCGATCGCACAAATGGAGATTGAGCGCCTCATACTTTCTGCGACGGCCTTGAGTTGAAACGTACTTGAGCTGCCTGGTTCATCCGCACCTCCTGCAACCTGCCCACCCTCAGGACTTGAGTTCGCCCAGCTGAAACACGGCCTTGATGCCCGCTGAAAACTGGTCGCGAAACTTTTCCGGTGGCGACGGAAACGGCGCCGCCCGCCGAATCGCGCGCATCACCGAATCATCGAACGCCGTGTCGTTCGAGCTTGTGCCAATCTTCAATCCGGTCAACGTGCCGTCGGGACCGATCGCGAAATTCACGGTCGCCGTCAGATCGTTCGAGCCGCCGGTGAACGTCCACGCCTTCTTAATCTGATCCTGCACCGTCTTATAGTACAGCAGAAATTCCGGGTCCTGTAGAATGCCGGCGCTGCCCGTGCCCGGCCCGACGCCGTAGCCTTTTCCTTCCGTCGCGTTGCTTGCGACGACGGGTCCTCCCCCGGCCGGACCCTTGGCCTCGCTATCGGACGCGTCAGTGTCGTCGTCCCCTTCATCTTCAGGCGGCGGGTTCTTCGCGAGCTCCTTGATATGCTCGGCGAGCAGATGGCGCCTCAGTTTTGCGAACTGCTGCGCGACGCTCGGCGTCGAAGCGATCATCGCCACCGTCGATTCGGACCGGGGCCGATTGCGATTTGCCTTCTCTGGCGTCGGCTTCGGTTTGGGGGTCGCCCTTTTCGTCGGCTGCTGGGTGGGTTCCGGCGTCGGCTCGACGGTCGGCTCTTCCGTCGCTTCGATATTTGGCTCGAGCGACGGCGCAGGCTCAACCGTCGGCTCGGGCGACGGTTCGATCGTCGGCTCGACGGTTGGCTCGGGCGTGGGCGACGGAGTCGGCGTCGCCTCGACCGTGGCATTTATCTTGAGCGCGTTCTTATCGGAGTCGTTGAGCGCGAGCTCCGCTTTTGGCGGCTCGGTCTTGACCTTCGACTCCTCCGGCTTGGGCGCGGTCTCCTTCGACTCGTCGGCAGCGTGCCGATTAATCCGCGGCAGATGCGTGCCGAGGTCGCCGGCTGGAATGTTATCCACGATCTTTACGGTGTACGCGGGCGGCGCGGCGTCGGCGGGATGCAAAAATCTGGGCGCGATCGAAAAACACGAGCGCGAAAATCGCCGCGTGTCCAATCGCGGAGACGAAAATCGCCGCGAAGTATCCCAGGCGCGACGGCTGCTCATCATCGTTATGTTCCGGCGATACCACAACCAGCGCTCACTTCGCGCCTGAATCCGCCGGCATCTCCGTCACCATCCCGACGTTTGCGATTCCCGCCGCCTTGATCGCCGCCATCGTGCGGATCACTTCGCCGTACGGCACTTGGTCGTCGGCGCGGATAAAAACCTCGCGGTCCGGACGCTCCTGCGCAATAGCTTTCAGCTTGCCGCTCAAATCGTCGGCCGAGAGTTTCGTATCATTGAGATAAATCTGCCGGTCGCGCGTGATCGACACGACGAACTGGTCTTCCTTGCCCGGCAGCGCCGCGGCCTTGACTGCGGGCAGCGTGACCTCGACGCCCTGCTGAATAATCGGCGCGGTGACCATAAAGATAACCAGCAACACCAGCATCACGTCCACCAGCGGCGTCACGTTGATCTGCGAAACCATCTGCCCGCGCTGACCTGAATCGAATGCCATCGTGATGTGCCGCCCTTACGAAAGGAAATGACGTTCGGCGATATTCAAAAATTCGGCAGTGAAGTTGTCCATCTCGGTCGCCAGCACTCGCACGCGCGCGATAAAATAGTTGTAGAACATCTGCGCCGGAATCGCGGCGACCAGCCCGACCGCCGTCGTGATCAGCGCCTCGGCTATCCCCGGCGCGACCGCCTGGATACTCGACGTATGCGATGCCGACAGGCCGAGGAACGCCGTCATGATTCCCCACACCGTGCCGAACAGTCCGATGAACGGACACGACGATCCGGTGGTCGCGAGAAACGTGATTCCCGATTCGAGCTTGGTCAGCTCGACGTTCTCCTGGCGCTTCATCGCGCGCATCACGTTCGCGACTCCGCCCAGGTCGGTCGAGAAGCCGCTGTCCGATCCCACCGCCTGCCGCTTGGCGCGCGTGAGTTGCAGCAACTCCTGGTAGCCGGCGCGGAAAACCTGCGCGACCGGGCTGCTCTTGAGCCCGACGCTCGCCGTGTGAATCGCTGCGAGATTCTTCGACTCCCAGAAAATCGCGATAAACTTTTCGGACTGCCGTCGCGCCCGTGAAATCTGGAACAGCTTGTAAAGGATAACTCCCCAGCTCCCGACCGAAAACGCCACCAGCAGCCACAACACAGCCGCCACCACCGGGCCTGTGCCCAGCACCAGTTCCACCACCCCCAACCCGCCAGCACCGCTCACCTGATGGAGCATAAAACCGCCATGAAGCCGAAGAATCGCATTATTATAGGGGTATCAGCCGAGCCAAAACCAGCACGCACTCCTTTACTACGATAGGTCGGGAATTGCGTTGCCTTCTGCTCGCGTCGCTCTAAGATGATACCGAAGGAAGCTCGGCGAAGATGGCGCGAAAACAGAATCAACCTCCGGCCCGCAAGTCGCTCCCGAAGTTCGCAGAGACGGTGGTAGTCGGCGGCGGCACTGCGGGGGCTGCCGTCGCGGGCTTGTTAGCGGAGCATTCGGCTGAGTCTGTGCTCCTGCTGGAGGCCGGTCCCGACTACGGTCCGTTCGCCGCGGGACGATGGCCGGCTGACCTCACCAACGCCGGCGCGATCCCGACCTCGCACGACTGGGGGTACAACAGCGGGAAGCTGTACGCGCCTCGCGTCATCCCCTACGGGCGCGCGCGCGTGATCGGCGGATGTTCGTCGCATAACGGATGCGCCGCGATTTGGGGCAGCCGTCTCGATTACGACGGATGGGCTGCGCTTGGAAATCCTGGCTGGTCCACGGACGAAATCCGGCCGCTGTTCCAAGCGGTGTCGGAGCGTCTGCGGGTTAGAATTCCGGCGCCGGAGGAGATCACTCCCTACCAGCGCGAATCGCTGGACGCCGCCGTCGCGGCCGGAATCCCGCGCGTCGCCGACCTCAACAATCTCGATGAGAACCTCGGGATGGCGCCGAGTCCGGCGAATATCGTCAACGGCGTCCGCTGGAACACCGCGTTCGCCTATCTCGACCCTGTCCGTCAACGACCGAACCTGACGATCGTTGGCGACGCCGCGTGCGACCGCCTCGAAATCAAGTCGGGACGAGTGAACGCGGTCGTCGTAGCTGGACGCGACGGCCCGGCCCGCATCGAAGCCGGCCGCGTAGTCGTGGCTGCGGGGACCTACGGCTCTCCCGCTATTCTGCTGCGCTCGGGAATCGGCGATCCCACCGAACTTCGCGCCGCCGGAATCACTGCGATGCTCGACATCCCCGGGGTCGGCCACAACCTGCACGACCATCCGCAGATCACACTGAGCTACGCGGGGACGCGCGAGCTCGAGGCGATGATGGCCGCGTTTGCGCGCGACCACTGGATGCCTGAAGAGCAGACGATCGCCAAGGCGCGCTCCTCGCAATGCACCCAGGCGTTTGATCTGCATATCTATCCGGTTGGCGGACTCGACCGCACAATTCCGACCGGCTGGCGATGGACGCTCGAAGTGGCGTGCATGACGCCGCGCTCGCGGGGCTCGCTAAGCCTGACCAGCGCCGACCCCTTCGCGGCGCCCATTCTCGACCATCGCTACCTGTCAGATACCGAGGGAAAGGACTTGCAGGTGCTCGTCGACGGAATCGCCGTTGCCCGCGAGATGGCTTCGAAACCCGCCCTGTCGCGACTTGTGGGCAGGGAGATTTCACCCGGAGTCGCCCGCACGACCCGCACCGACATCGCGGCGTTCGTCAAGGCCAATTGCCAGCACTACTACCATCCGGTGGGGACGTGCAGGATGGGCCCGGCGAGCGATCGGTCCGCGGTCGTCGATTCGCGCGGAAAAATTCACGGGCTCGACAACGCGTACGTCGCCGACGCTTCGGTCATGCCCGTGATTCCGCGCGCCAACACTAACGTCCCGGCGCTGGTCGTCGGCGAACGAATCGCGCGCTGGCTTTTTGAACGCGGCTAGCCGCATGCTTTCTGAATACCCGCGCCCACTGCATTCGCGACGCGCTCCGGCGTAGAATCTGTACATCAGACCCGGACTTATCTAAGGTTCGGGTCGCTGCATTTCACTGACACTGCAGCAGGAGGATTCGATCGGTGGCGATAAAAGTCGGGATTAACGGATTCGGCCGGATAGGCAGAATGTTCCTGCGCGCGGCGCTCACCAAAAAGGACATCGAAGTCGTCGCCGTCAACGACATCACCGACGCGCCCACTCTCGCGCATCTGCTCAAATACGATTCGATCCACGGCACGCTACGCCACGAGGTGAAGGCCGAGGGCGGCTCGATCTACCTCGATGGCAAGCCGCTGCTGGTGCTCGCGGAACGCGATCCCGCAAAGTTGCCGTGGAGCAAACTCGGCGTGCAGGTGGTCATCGAGTCCACGGGATTGTTCACGGCGCGCGACAAGGCCGCGATGCATCTGGCGGCCGGCGCGAAAAAAGTCGTCATCAGCGCCCCCGCCGACGGCGCCGATGTCACGCTATGCCTCGGCGTCAACCACCACGTTTACGACGCGAAAAAGCACGACGTGATTTCCAACGCTTCATGCACCACCAACTGCCTCGCGCCCGTCGGCAAAGTTCTGCACGACAGTTTCGGCGTAGTTCACGGCCTGATGACCACCGTTCACAGCTACACGTCGGACCAAATGCTGCAGGACGGTCCGCACAGGGATTTGCGACGCGCGCGCGCCGCCGGCGTCTCGATGATCCCGACCTCGACGGGAGCCGCGAAGGCTATCGGCCTCGTGCTGCCCGCGCTGAACGGCAAGCTCGACGGAATCGCGATTCGCGTGCCGACCTCGAACGTATCGCTCGTCGATCTCACAGTGACCGTTGACAAAGACGCCGATGTGAAATCCGTCAACGCCGCGATGAAAGCTGCGGCCGACGGCCCGCTCAAGGGGATTCTCGAATACAGCGAGGCGCCGCTGGTCTCGGTCGATCTCAACGGCAACCCGCATTCGTCTATTTTCGACGCGCCGTTGACCAAAGTCGTCGGCAAGCGGCTGGTGAAAGTATTTTCGTGGTACGACAACGAATGGGGCTACTCGAACCGGCTCGCCGACATCGCCGCGTTCGTCGCGCATCAGCTCTAGCCGCGCGGCAAGCGAACAGACCGGGAGAGTGAGTGAGCCGCGATGCCCGTCGTACCGATCACGCGCCTCGATTTTCAAAACAAGAAGGTGCTCGTGCGATGCGATTTCAACGTGCCGATCGCCGACGGAAAAATCCAGGACCCGGCGCGAATCGACGCGAGCCTCGACACCATTCGCTACATCCTCGAACACGGCGGCACCGCCGTGCTCTGCTCGCATCTCGGCCGTCCCAAAGAGCGCAGCGCCGAACTCAGCCTCAAGCCGGTCGCCGAATATCTGACGAAGGTGCTCGGGCAGAAGGTAAGGCTCGCGCCCGACTGTGTCGGCGATCACACGGGCAAAATGATCGAAGCGCTCAAGCCGGGCGAAGCGCTCCTGCTGGAAAATCTGCGCTTCCACAAAGAAGAGGAAGCCAACGACCGCGACTTCTCGCATGAACTCGCGCGCCACAAGCAGGTCTACGTGAACGACGGCTTCGGCACCGCGCATCGCGCGCACGCTTCGACCGTCGGCGTCACGCGCTTCCTCCCGGAGCGCGCGGCGGGATTCCTGATGATGCGCGAGCTCGAAGCTTTGCGCGCAGTCACCGAGAATCCGCAGCGCCCGTCGGTCGCAATCATGGGCGGCGCAAAAGTCTCCGACAAAATCGGCTTGATCAAAAATCTGCTCAACAAAGTCGATTCGATCCTGATCGGCGGCGCGATGGCGTACACGTTCCTCAAGGCCCAGGGAATCGCGATCGGCCGCTCGCGCGTGGAAGACGACAAGGTCGAGCTGGCCAAAGAATTGCTCGCCGAGGCCGCGCGCAAAGGCGTCAAGATTGTTCTGCCGTCGGATCATATCGTCGCGGCCGCTCCAGAAGCCGGCGCGACGCCTCATACCGTCACCGAAATTCCGTCCGAGATGATGGGCCTCGACATCGGGCCGCAGACCGCCGCCGCGTTTATCGCGGAAATCGCGCGCGCCAAAACCGTCATCTGGAACGGCCCGCTCGGGTTCTTTGAAATTCCGGCGTTCGCCGGCGGCACGATGCGCGTGGGCGAAGCGCTCGCCAATCAGCCCGGCGTCATTTCGATAATCGGCGGCGGAGACACGGCGGCGGCGCTCGCGCATGCGCCGTGGGCGAACAAGTTCACGCATATCTCGACCGGAGGCGGCGCGACGCTTGAATTCCTGGAAGGCCGCGAGCTGCCCGGCGTAAAGGCCCTCGAGGTCTGACCCGTATGCGCAAGAAACTAATCGCCGGGAACTGGAAGATGCATTTGCTGCCGGTCGGCGCACGCGCCCTGATCGAGCGCGTCCGCGCCGAGATCGATCGCGACGCCGCAACGCTGGCGAAGGATCGGGACGTGATGGTTGCGCCGCCCGCGATCCTGATCCCGGCCGTCGCGCAGGCGCTCGCCGGCTCGTCCATTCTGCTGGGCGCGCAGAACATGCATTACGAAGAAAAAGGCGCGTTCACCGGCGAAGTGTCGCCGCCGATGTTGCACGCGTACGGCGTGACCCACGTCATCCTCGGCCATTCGGAGCGCCGCCACATCTTTCATGAAACCGACGAACTGATTAATCGCAAAGTGCTCGCCGCGCTGCACCATCGTATGACACCGATTCTGTGCGTCGGCGAAACCCAGGAGCGAACACGACAGCGGCCGCGCGCTGGACGTGGTGCTCCGCCAGCTCCAGCGCGGGCTCGAGAACGTCGGCGACGAGCACGTGACCGCGGTGGCGATCGCGTACGAGCCGGTGTGGGCAATTGGCACCGGGCGCACCGCAACGCCCGAGCAGGTCGAGTCGATACACGGGGCAATCCGCGGCGCGATCCTCGAGCGCTACGGACGCGAGCGCGCCGACGCGGTCCGAATAATCTACGGCGGCAGCGTAAACGACGAGAATGTTGACTCGCTCGTGTCCAAGCCCGATATTGACGGGGCTCTGGTCGGCGGGGCAAGCTTAAAGGCTGACTCGTTCGCGCGGATCGTCAGGGCGCGGACCCGCTGAGAATACAAAATGGTTTCAATCGTCGTTTCGATTCATGTGATCGTCTGCGTCGCGATATGCATCATTATCCTGCTGCAGCAGGGCAAGGGCGCGGAGGTCGGCGCCGTTTTCGGCGGTTCGAGCCAGACCGTGTTCGGCGCGAGCGGCGCGGGCAACGCGCTGACCAAGACCACGTGGGCGCTGGCGACAATTTTTTTCGCGACCTCGATCTTCCTGGCATTGGCTTCAGCGCGCCGCGTGACCGGCAGTATTTTCGACCGGCCGTTTTCGTCGGCGCCCGTATCGAGCGTGATGCCGGCGTCGAAGCCGGCGCCCAAGAACGCGAATCCGCGGCGCCCGCCCCGGCCGGTCACAATCCAGCCGGCCCCGCGACGCCGTCTTCAGCCAAGTAATCGCACGATGCGCGGGTGGTGGAACGGCAGACACGCCAGTTTGAGGGGCTGGTGGTAGAAATACCGTGCGGGTTCAAATCCCGCCCCGCGCACCAGCAGGGGTGAGCTCCTTCGGCTTCGCTCAGGACAGGCTCTGCACCCAGTATTAAGAAAACAGTGAGCTCTGTCGGGGTGGCTGCGCTGCGCCGAGATTCGCGGAGTAGTCCATGAAGCGCTCGTGGTCGATGGGGAAGCCGTAGCGGGCGCGGATGCGATCGAAAATCACGCGCATCCGATCGTCGTAGGCTTGAGGCACGTATTCGGCGTGCCCGTAAAACATGTCGATACGCTCCGCCAGATGCGGGAAACGCTCCTTGACGAATGGAATGAAGCGGCGGGCCGCCGCCGGCTTCAGAAACAGCGAACGCCACCACACGCCTGACGCTTCCGCGCGACGCGCCCCGCGAATCACGCTCTCGATCGCCGCGGGATCGTCGGTGAGCCCCGGAATCATCGGCATCATCAGCACGTTGCATCGGATTCCCGCGCGCGCCAGCTCGAACAGCGCGCGCAGCCGCAGGCCCGGCCGCGGCGCGCGCGGCTCGAGGATTCGTTGCAGCTTTCGATCGAGCGTTATCAGCGAGAAGTTCACCGACAGCTTCGAGCGCCGATTGATCTTTCGCAGCAGCTCGAGGTCGCGGACGATCAGGCTCGACTTGGTCGTGATCGAGAGGTCCAGTCCCCCGAGCTGCGCGAAAACTTCGAGCATCGAGCGCGTCAGCCCGTACTTTCGCTCGGCGGGCTGATAGGGGTCGGTCGCGGTGCCGATTGCGATCGCGTCGGTGCCGATTGGCGTGCGCGAGAGCGTGCGCGACAGGACCTCGGCCGCCATCCGCTTGACGAAAATCTTGCGCTCGAAGTCCATCGGGTCGCGCAGCTCGAGAAAGTCGTGCGTGTAGCGCGCGTAGCAGTACACGCATCCGAACTCGCAGCCGCGGTACGGGTTGATCGTCCATCGAAACGGCATGCGCGGGCTGTCGCATCGATTGAGAATCTGGCGCACCGGCATCTCGATAAACTCGACGCCGCGAGTAGCGTCGAGGTCTTCGAGCGGCGTCGAAGAGAGGGGCAGTGAGGCGGCGGTGTTCATTTGACGGCACAGCTATTTTCGCTTTTTCTTCGCCATACTGTCAAGATTGGGACAATGTTGACATTCTCCTCCATTTCCGCGTCCGTGGGCGACACGTAGTGAAGGAATGGATTGGGAGAGCGAGATGATCTCGACAGCGGGCGAGAACGCGGCCGGTCTGCGAATGGTGGATGCATATCGTGAGGGTCGGGGCGCATCGCGGTGAGTGTGTTGGCGAGAATGGGTGAGAGGCATTCATCGTGGGTATTATGGCATGGCCGGGTGACAACGGTTGTCCCCGGTAAAGAGTGAAACCCCGCCGTGGGTTTGCAGGCGGGTGACCCCTGCACCCAGTGTCAAGAGCAGCGGTGACCTCCTTCGGTTCGCTCAGGACAGGCTCTGCACCGAGTGATTTCTCGCGCTCCGCTGTCGCCGGCTGAAGCCGGTCCCACTTCAGGCGGTGAAGTCACGGAGCGGAATTGAAATTTTGGCGGCGGCCCGCACCATCTTCGCGAAGGTGCGCACCTAAGGCCCGTTAGAGAGTCAAACCGTTTTGAAATCGCTTCCGATTACACCCACCGCTGTGAACAGATCACTCAAGCGCCGGGGCTGTCAGACCTATTTTTCTGCTAAGATATGCTAAGCACGCGGTCGGAATTGCCGACTCTGAGAGCGATGTCATGAACAATCCCGCTAACGATCAACTATCTGCGTTTTCGACCGAAGAATTGTTGGCCAGAGTCGTCCAGAAGGTCGGCGGCTCATTAGTCAGCGATCTACTTCCGCCGAATGAAAATCGTGAGTCCAATGCCGCCTAAATATTTCAGCGGTACGAAATTATAGGTGAATTGAAGCGGTTGGAACGGGACCAGGACGACAATCCGGACATGGCCGCCAAACGCAACGCTTTATATCAGCAGTGGATACGTGAGCGAAGGCGCGGCGTACCAATCGTCTACGGAAGAGCCGTACTTGATGCGCGCAAACTCCCCCCGGACTGCGCGATGGAAATCATTTCGTTGTACCGAGAACCGATAGCGCGCCGGATAAGAAAAGCCAACGAGCAAATCAAATCCACTCGGAAACTGTTAAAGAGGCCCGACGCAAGCGGCGTTCTGTTTTTTGCGCAAGACGGCGACTATTCTATCGGACCGGATGCCGTCCTTAACCTGGCGGCTAGATGTCTAAAAGGAAATAGATTTAGCGGATATCGACGACGTTATTTGTTTCAACGCGCTGCCAGCAAGGCTGGCTGGCGACTCGTTAGGTTACATGTTCTGGATACACTCATCCCGCGATAGCAATCGCGCGATTCCGCAAGCCCTAATTGACTCTCTTCAAGAAGCATGGAGAGCTCGAGATGGAAGCGATTACAGGACCTATGGTCACGCCTCCTACACCTATAGATTGGCAGAATCTAGGATACCGCCGACTTCGTCACCCACTTTAGAGGACCGAATTTCCGGAGCAAGTACTGAGGACTCCCGAGAGCTGTGGCTGTCGGTGGTTGTTACGATCTTCAGGTTTCGTGCATCAGACTAAAGAGGAGTCCATGCTCATGGCTGAAAGGGACTGGTATGACCCCGTGGAAGCTAAACTCGCACAGCAGTTGTCTGTCGTGGCGGATAATTTCTACTTGGAGACGGGCGCAGAAAAGGGTTTTAGCGAAAGGGTGAAGGCGGCGATTCCGGCAGGTCGGGAAATCGTATTCTCGTTCTTGCGCCGAAGACCGGACATCCTCGGATACGTTGACAGGGAGTACTCAAAAGACCTCATAACGGTTGAGGTGAAAGAAAAGAGCCTTACCGTCGAGGATATTTATCAGGCCAAGATGTACAAGGAAGTATTTGGTGCTCGCTATGGGTTTCTGATCACCGCAACTGCTATTCCCGAGGCTTTGAAGCGCCTCTGTAGGCAAACCTACCCCATTCAGCACTCCTCACACGATGACGCATACAGCTTTCTTAGCCATCGCCGAATTCCATCGTGCAGGTGGCTTTGTTGAATGGTTCGAGGATGATCCATTTGCGAAAGAGTTCTACTGGAAATGAGCGCTCAACGTCGATGAATCTCCGCCACGCCGCCGCCATCCCGCTTGTGGGCTGGGACCTGATGGTGCCGCCTTTTGCCAAGTATCTGATAACGCCGTCTGGGATGCCCCTGTCTTCCAGTACGACTACGACACCGAAACCCCGCTTTCGACGTGGCACTCGCTGGACAGAACCGCGCTGGTCGGTTTCATCGACCCATTCAATTGAATATAAATCGGGGGTTTTTCGGCGTAGAGCCAATAATCCATAAGCTGATTCCGTGGGTGGTTGAAATTCACGCCGACGGTGTATACATTAAGACACGAAGGAAGGGCGAACATGAGCGGCAACATTGCAAATTTATCGGACGCTCTCAACGAAGCGGCGCCAGGGCGAAAGCTCGTAGCGGCAATAAAATCCGACAGTGATAGAATCAACAGGGAATTGTCCACAGAGAATGTCTCCTTCATTGTGGTGGACGGCAAAAAGTACAAGATTACGGGCAGCGGATCCGAAATATCTCTCAAGAAGAAGTAGCGTTCAAGAGACTTCCGGCGCGTGCTTGCGCTATTAGCTTCCTATTTTGTTGTTGTCTATCTTCTTGTACCCAGCCGCATCTTCCGCTCGTCTGCACTATTTGTAGAGCTTAAGACCTCGAAGCGAACGCGCACCGAGGAGATCAGTTTTGCGTTCCTATTTGCGATAACACCTTTTTTGCTGGCATCGCTGCTGTGTTTCTATTGGGAGGTACGTGGATCTCTTGTTGTCTCGTGGCGTCATTACCAAGAGATTTTTCAGGCTGCCTATTCCGAAGATCTGTTCCAGAAGTCCATAGACCAGTTTTGGAAGTCGTTTCCTGAAGTACTCGTTGGTCAAGCTAGCTTCCTTCTGATCTACTACATCGGTTGTTTTCTTGAAGTTGGCCTTTTCGTTGTGCTTGTAATCAATTGGGGGGATTGGCGCACGAAGTCTTGCGTGTATCGGTGGATAGTTAGTCAGCTTCTTCGCTCTGTCTCAGAATGGGACCTGCTGTTTACTCCATCTGCTTTTCCGAGGAAAGAGAATCGAATTGTGGTCTCTGATGTCTTGACCATCGAAGATCACCTCTACCAAGGAATCGTCAAAGACTATTTTCTTAGCTCTGACGGCGAGCTGACCGGCATATTCCTAGGATCGCCATTTCGCTTCAGACGCAAAGAGTATGATGCTCAGAAGGAACGGGATCCTTCCACCAAAGTCGAGGACTTCTGGGTGCCAGTGCCTGGACATAACTTATATGTTCCAAAGGAGAAAATTTTAAACCTGAATCTGTTGTACCCACCCGCTGGTTACAAGCTACCGGGGAATGCGACCAAAGCAGAGAGCGAAGCGGCTACGATACAATTCAAGCATGAGGGTGTGGACTACACGATCATTCCGGAGGGACGTGCAAATCCTGACCAGCGCGCCGACAGCACAACGGCCGATGCGGATGACGCGGCAGGCGAGAGCAAAAAGTCCACAAAGCACTAGCCAGTCTAATGAGTCAAACGATCGGATCAATCTAGTGCTTATTAGCTCCGAGGTTGCTACAGCAAAGAAGTCCTATCTGATGCATACCTTCCGGACCCGCTGATTAAGAGTCAGCTGCTCTACCGCCTATGGTGCAGGCGGGGGGAATTGCGTGCGCAGGAAGGCGTCGAAGGCTCGGTCTGGGAGGACGCGGCGCAGGCCCATCAGGACGCGGGCGGCGAGCGTGACCTTGTAGCGGGTTTTTGGGCTTCGTCGCCGAGATTGCCTTCTCGATCACCTCGGCGACCGCTTCGGGCGGGGCTGCGAAGCGGGCCATCGGGCCGCCTTCGTAGGCTTCGCGAATTTGTTTTTGGAGCACGACGTTGAACGCCGCGTATGGCGAATCCTTCGGCGCCGCGATACTGCCGACGGCGGTGTCGCCGAAGCGAGTTTTGATTGGGCCGGGCTGGATCACGATCACGTCGATGCCGAAGCCTTTCACCTCGAACCGCAGCGCGTCGCTGAGCGCTTCGACCGCGTGCTTGGTCGCGTGATAGTAGCTGCCGCCCGGGAAAGTGAGCTTGCCGCCCATCGAGCTCAGATTGACGACGCGACCCCATCGCTGCCGGCGCATCGCAGGCAGCACCAGCTTGGTCATCGCGACCAGCCCGAACACGTTGGTCTCGAACTGGCGGCGAATGTCGGTCATCGGCACTTCCTCGAACGCACCTTCGAGGCCGTAGCCGGCGTTGTTGATGAGCACGCCGACGGCGCCCTCGGCACGCTCGACGGTTTGCACCGCCGCGCGCATCGAGGCTTCGTCGCATACGTCGAGCGCGAGCGTTTTGCATCCGCGCGCAGCGAGGTCGGCGATCGACTCGACTTTGCGCGCGGTCGCGTACACGTTCCATCCGCGCGACGCGAGGCGCTCGGCGGTGGCGCGTCCGATTCCGGTCGAGCATCCGGTGATGAGAACTGCCTTCGATATCGATTCTGCCATCTGAGTGCTCCGGTTCCGGGATTTTCCTTGCTAGCATGGATCGCGAGTGTGACGGACGAACGCTACCAGAGAGGTAGAATCCTAATCGTCGGAAACGCGTCATCCCTCGGCCCCTCTCCCTTCGGGCGAGGGGAAGAGCGGGCAGCGTAAAATCTCGGAGGAAATCGCGATGGCGGACAATGGGCGCAAGTATCGTGAGAAGTACGGCGAGTGGGCTCTCGTCACGGGCGCGTCGGCGGGAATCGGACTTGAGTTTGCGCGGGCGCTCGCGCGCGAGGGCATGTCGATAGTGCTGACTGCGCGGCGCGAAGATCGGCTGAACGCGCTGGCCGCGGAGCTCAAGCAAAAGCATCACGTCGATACGCGCGTGGTCGCGGTCGATCTCGCGGCGGCGGACGGCGCCGATCGCCTGGCCGACGCTGTCGCGGATTTGCCGATCGCGTTTCTCGTCAACAACGCCGGCTTCGGCTACGCGGGCCGTTTCGACAAGCTGGCGACCGACAGGCTGCGCTCGATGGTGGTCGTCAACTGCGTGGTGCCGGTGGTGCTGACCAGCCGCATCATGCCCGGGATGGTCAAGCGCGGACGCGGCGCCGTGATAATCGTGGGCTCCGTGGCGGGACGCCAGCCGCTGCCACTGCATGCGGTGTACAGCGCGACCAAGGGATTCGACCTGCTGTTCGGCGAGGGCCTGTGGGGCGAGCTGCGCGGCACGGGCATCGACGCGCTCGTGATCGAGCCGGGACCGACGCAGACCGAGTTCCAATCGGTGGCGGGCGAGAGCGTGGGCGCCGATCATGGCGAGCCCGCGGAAAATGTGGTGCGAGTCGCGCTCGACGCACTCGGCAAGCATCCGAGCGTCATCTCGGGATGGTTCAACTGGGTGCGCGCCAACGCGATCCGGATCGTGCCGAGATCGACGGCGGCGATAATCGCGAAGCGGGTAGTCGAAGGGCAGACGCCGGTGGAGCTCCGCTAGAGTGAAATCACTCTATTGAATGTGAAACCCGCCGTGGGTTTCACACTTCCTTGGGCAGGGGTGACCCCTGCACCCGCTGTTAGTGGCTCAGGGAATGTCGCGAGGTCGTAGGCCGGCGGGAGATTTTCCGCGATCGTCGCGAGCGACGAGCCATCGGCGCTGGCGCGCATCAAGGCGCCGTCGTTGCATACCGCGAAGAATCCGCCATTCTGCGGATCGGCCTTCAGCCGCATCACCATGCCGCGCCCGAAATTCTGTTCGATCGAAATCGGCGTAAAACTTTCGCCGCGATCGGCGCTGCGGAACAGCACGGCGTCGGGTCCGGTCGGTCCGACGCGCCAGGTGGGCGGCGGGCCCATCGCAGCCGCGGTGAAAACGTCGTCGCGGTCCGATCCGCTGACCAGCAGCGGGACGGTGTAGGTGCGGTTGAGCCCGCGCGTCACGTGTTCCCACGATTTGCCGGCGTTGTTGGACAGGTAGAAGCCGCCGCCGGTGGTGGCGTAGAGGCGGCGCGAATCGCGCGCGTCCACCGCGACAGTATGAATGTCCGTGTAGAGGCCGTCGTTGAGCGCGTCGAATGACGCACCGTCGTTGCGCGAGCGGTAGATGCCGCCCTCTTCGACACCGACGTACATCGTGGACGGCTCGTGCGGATCGAAGGCGATAGAACGAACGTGCGGAATGTGCGGCGGCGGCGGAAACGTCCAGCGGTCGCGCCCTGGAATTTTCAGGAAGCCGTCGCATTCATGGAAGATGCGCCCGCGATCGTCGCTGCGAAACAGTCGCGCGTGCGAGGTCCCGACGAACACGCGATCCTGCACGGCGGGCGACGCGGCCAGCGACCAGACTTCTTCCTCGCGCGCGAGCGGGGGAGTGACGTCGGTCCAGGTGCGTCCGCTGTCGGTCGAGCGGGCAAGTGCGCCCTTGCCGCGGACATGCTCGGTCGAGCCGGCGTAGATGAGCGTCGGATCGACGGCGTCCTGCGCCATGCACCAGATGCCGGATGGATCGGCAAGCACCATCAGCGGAGTCGCACCGCGCGAGGGATCCAGAATCACAATCCCCTTGGCCGTCCCGATGCACAGTCGCATCCCGCTTCACCTCTCGAATCGCTCGGAATCGTAGCGCAAAGGACACCAGCAAAAATAGCGGCCGCGGCAGGCGAGGACTTTATTTCCTCTCCCTGCTAGGGAGAGGATGAAGGTGAGGGTCCTTATACAGCGCGCATTTTTCGCGCGCGATTCACGATTCTGCATCAGCGCTGAGCGCGCACAAAGCTCGATGAAGCCACGTCAGACCGCCGCGCTCGCGATCGTCGCATGGTACCTGATGATTCCGCCGATCAATGTCCACAACAAAGTTGACGCGCACGCGCCTATGTCGAAATGGAAAAAAGGCGTGAGCTTCGATTCCGAAAAGCAATGCGACGAGTCTCTGCGGGATGCTATCGCGAACCCAATGACCGAGTCCGAGTATCAAGCAGCAGAGCAGGCGACGCTGAAGGCGAAGATGCATCCGCTGAGTCAGTCGGAAATGAAAAAACGGACGGCCGAGTCGGTATGCGTCGCGGGTGACGACCCTCGGCTCAAAGCAAAGTAAAATAAGGGGCGGTGGGAGAGCTCGGTCAACCTCGTGGCGACGCGGAGGTTGACCTCTGCAGCGCTAATAGCTTTCAACCTGAAACACAGAAATACAATCGGCTTTGGAATCACGAAATCGAGCCGTTACACCGGAATCTTTGAGGTAATATTTTTCTCCGGTACGTTTCGCTTCAGCTGCATCGACCGGGATTTCACCCGAATAGGACCAGCGTCTAATTCCTTTAGCACCAGGCCTTCCTGGACCCAAGATTTTCTGCATATCGGTTTGCGACAAGCCCAGCCGAATGCCATTGCCGGTCCCTAGATCGCCGCGAACCAAACTTGAGGTTACACACTTGCCCGCGTCGGGACTTGAATCAGACTCCAGCCGAAATCCGGTTAGTTCATGGAAGTCTGTCACCTCGCCCGTTGTAAAGGTCACAACGGTCGGATCGCCGGGCCACTTCGCAGATTTATAGCATTCGTCGAGTCCTCCGTGGGGGTGAGAACTGCTTGCTTGTGTTGGCGGGCCAAACTTCGCCTCTCCGTCCGTAAGAAGACTGTTGTTCAAAGTCAATCCAGCGATGGTAAAAGTAGCCGGTGCAGATTCATGTTGTCCTTTGAAATCGCGTTGCAACTGTAGCTCGGTCTCCCGAAAATCGCCGCATAACCATTGCTCAGTTGTGGCACCCCATGCTGGGAGTGAAGGTAGATTTACCAGGTTGGTCACGAGCACCATTCCCGCGACCGCACTCAGGTGCTTGATTTTGTCACCGCGGAGCCAGCCTAAGCTTCCGGGTATTTTCACGTTAACTTTGCGCCGACACTGAGGTCGCCTGAAGCAGCGAGCTCTGCGGGCGCGACCTTCTTCGGACTCGGATCGATGCGCGCGCGCTTGATCGTGATCGCGCCGCCCAACAGCGCGACCTTCATTCCGTCCGCGTCGATGGCCACTATCGTTCCCGGCCCCGCGTCCGGGTTGCTCTTTGAGAACCCGGCCTCGTAGAGACGCAGCCGTTTATCGCCGGCATTTGCGAACGCGCCCGGCTGCGGGTCGCATCCGCGGATCAGGTTGAAGACTTCGCGCGCCGGTTTGGCGAAATCTATCTTCGCGTGCTCGTCGCGGCACGGCGGTTCGTATGTCGCCATCCTCTCGTCCTGCGCGATCGCGGGCGCATTGCCCAATTTGATCAGATCGACCGCTTCAACCATCGCGTCGATGCCCATCGGGAAGAGCGTGTTGAAATAAATCGAGCCGACCGTGTCGTTCTCCGCAATCGGCACGCGCTTCTGAACGAGGATCGGTCCGGTGTCGATGCCCTTGTCGGGCCAGAACCACGTGACTCCTGTTTCCGCGTCGCCCTGGATGATTGCCCAGTTGATGCCGCTGGCGCCGCGATGGCGCGGCAGGAGCGACGGGTGAAAGCAAATCGACTTGTAGCGCGGCGCGTAGAGAATTCGCTCGGGAACTATCAGCGTCACGAACGCGAGGATGGCGAGGTCGGCGTCGAGGGTCTTGAAATGCTCGAAGGCGGCGTCGTTTTTGAATGACTTGGGCTGGCTGAGCGGGAGGCCCATCGCGCGCGCCCTGGCGGCCAGCGCGTCGGGCTTGCCGGCGGGCGGATCGGGCGGCGCAAAGACGTGGACGATCTCGTCGCCATGATCGACGAGCGCCGCGAGCGCTTTCTCCGCGAAGGCGGCCTGGCCGAGCAATGCAATACGCAACGTGGTCTTCCTCCGATGTACGTCACGCTACCAAATCAAAAATGCGGTTGCACCTTGAAACGGCGGGTCAGTCGGTGCGTACATTGAACTGGAGCGGGAGGGGTTCCAGATGCGCGGGTTCGCGATTTCGATTTTTTCTTTTTTTGCAGCAGCCGTCGCCGCCGCAATGTTGACGACTCTGGTATTTTCCGCGACCGCCGCGACGCCGACGCCGGGGAATCATGACGAGTCGCTCGAAGTCGGCGCCGGCGCCGGCAAGATGACGCGCAGGTTCGTCGTGCACGTACCGCCGGGATTCGACGGCAAGTCGAGAGTGCCGGTGGTGATCATGCTGCACGGCGCGGGCGGCAGCGGCGCAGGCGCAATCACCGAGACGGGATGGGACGCGAAGTCGGATCGCGAGGGCTTCATCGCGGCGTTCCCCGACGGCACTCCGCCGCATCCGATGTTGCCGGCGAGGTTCTATCTCAACCCACGGCTGTGGAACGACGGCTCCGGCCGCGGCGCGATTGGCGTCGAGAACGTGGACGACCTCGGCTTTATCTCCGCGATGATCGACTTCCTTCAGGCGCGTTACGCGGCCGACCCGGCGCGAATCTACTGCACCGGTTTTTCCAACGGCGCGTCGATGACGTTCAGCGTGGGCCTCAACCTGTCGAATCGAATCGCAGCGATAGCGCCCGTCTCCGGCCATCTCTGGTACCATGACAAACAACTCGCGTATCCCGTTCCGCTGCTCTTCATCATCGGCACCGAGGACCCGCTCAACCCAATCGCCGGCGGCAGCGTAAAACTGCCGTGGGAGAAGATTCAGAATGTCCCGCCGATCGAGGACTCGCTCAAGGAGTGGGAACGGATGCTCGGCTGCGGACCGGAAGTGCAGACTGCGCGCGGCAAAGGCGTGCTGGAAATCACCTACGATCGCTGCGCCAAGGGCGGAGAAGTCGAGTACTACAGGGTCAGTGGATTGGGGCACATCTGGCCCGGCGGGAAAAATCGACTGCCGGAAAAGTGGGTCGGCAAGCCGAGCGACAGTCTGAATGCGACCGACGTCATTTGGGAATTTTTCAAGGCGCATCCGCGAACCACGCCGCTCAAAACGATCACGAAAAGTGATTGACACGGTCGGTTGCGGGCCGCTTTGATGACCGATCGAATGTTCTCCACTCGACGGTTGTCTGAAATTCTCGCGATCCTCTTTTTAGTGTCCGTGGCCATCCCCACGAGGGCGCAGGCACCGGCTGAGGCGCATCGTGGGCGCGGCCGGATCGTGGTCCTGATGGTGTGGGACGGACTGCGGCCCGACTTCGTCACGCAGCGCGACACGCCGAATCTTTTCCGGCTGGCGCGCGAGGGTGTGCGCTTCGACAAGCATCACGCGATTTTCCCCACGCTCACGATGGTGAACGCCACCGCGCTCTCCACCGGAGCGCCGCCGGGCGTCAACGGGCTGGTGGGCAACAACTTCTACCTCGAGCCGTCGGCACAAACGCCGAAAGGTCAGATCGTCGGGGCCGAAGGCGCCAAGGCGATACTGAATTTGAACGGAGCGGCAGAATTCAAGGGACGGTTGATCGGGCTGGACACTATCACGCAGGAAGTCGCGCGCGAGGGCGGCTACACGGCAGTGATCGGCAAGCAGGGGCCGACCTCGGTGTTCGACAATCGCGTCGCGACTATCGTCGACGGCAAGGACATCGTCGGCGAGCCGCACAAGGATTACCTGTTCGCGTCGGAAGACTTCGCCGCCGCCTCGGGCGCCAACGAAAACAAAATTGCGGTGCCGCCCGAGTCGAGAAGCGCGGAGAAAGGCGCGGTGGACGACGAGCAGCAGGATTTGTATTTCGCGCGGCTGACAGTGGAAGACGCCTTGCCGGCCGCCAAGCGTGCTGCCGACGCGGGCCGGCCGGCGCTGGTCGTCTTCTGGCAGCATAATCCGGATCTCACGCAGCACGTTGCCGGCCTGGGCACGCTGCCCGCGATGGAAGCGTTGAACCTGTGCGACAACAACCTGATGCGGGTGCGCGCGGCGATCGACGCGCTCGGAATCGCGGACAAGACCGACCTGATCGTGGTCTCGGACCACGGCTTCGCCACGATTAAGTTCCGCGTCGTGCTGTCCGAGATGCTGGTGGCGGCGGGAATCAAGAAATCGCACGACAGCACCGACGTGGTCGTCGTGCCCAACGGCGGCGCGGACCTGGTTTACCTGTCGCCGACCGATTTCCCTGCGCCGGAACAGCGCCGCGCGGTGCTGCAGAAGATCGTCAACTTCGCCGAGGCGCAGGAATGGTGCGGGCCGATCTTCTCGCGCGACCCTGCTACCTCGCCCGATGAGACGAACGGCCGGCGGCGGCATCAACGCGCGCCCAAGCCGTATCTCGGATGGATCGACGGCACCTTCAGCCAGCGCGTCGTCGGCCTGTACAATCCCGCGCGCTCGCCGGACCTGGTGATTTCATTTCGCGAGGAGCCCGACGCCGACAACAAGCACCTGACGGGGGCGAGTAATCCCGCGTTTCTCATCGGCCAGATCGGACAGGTCTCGACGCCCAACAAATCCGCCGAGCTGATCCATCCGGTGAAGGGAGTCGTGTACGCGGACACCGGGACCAGCCAGACGTTCACGACCGGGATGGGGATGCATGGCGCGGCGGGCGAGCGCGAGATTCATAATTTTTGCGCGGCGACCGGCCCGGACTTCCGGCGCGGGTTCGTCGATTTCAATCCCACCTCGAATATCGACGTCGCGCCGACGATCACGCAGATTCTCGGCACGCTGCCGAATATCGGCCCGGGCGGCGTCGCGCCAGCGGGACGCGCGATGGCCGAAGCGCTGACCGGTGGCATCCGCAGCGCCGGCGGATCGCATACGCAATCGATGACGGCCAACCTGACGCTGCAAGGCGTCGAAGCCGTGACGACTCTTCACGTTACGTGGATCGGAGACGAGCCGTATCTCGACAGCTCGTCGGTCGAGCACAAGCCACTGGGCAGCTCGCCGTGAGCGGCGCGTGTGTCGGTCACGGATGAGCGGCCAGGAACTCCAGCATCGGCTCGGTCCAGGTGAGCGGCCACTCGATGTGATTCAGCGATCCGAGCGTGACACCGGGAATGTTGGAGCTCGAGCCGTCGGGATCGGTGCCGCACAGCGGATCGCAAAATCCGACTTCCTGCTTGAGCGAGTTGATTATCACGTCGTCGTCCGGATTGGCGCCGATCGCTGCAACCTGATCGATGATCATCTCGCTGTTGGGGCATAAGCCCGCGATGTCGCACGAATTGTGGACCTGGTAGCTTTGGATTTCTGGATTCGGCACGGCGATTTCCGCGTTGCTCGAGGGATGATCCTCGACCGGCGTTTGCGGGCACGGATCGTTGAAAGCCCGGAACGGATCGGGCGCGGAGTACACTGCGATCGATCGCACGTTGGGGCGGTTGAGCGCGTAGATGTACGACATCGCCGATCCGTTGGACCATCCGGAGACGAAGGTCTTGTCGGTGAGCACGGTTCCAGTCGACTGGACCGCGGCGATGAAGTGATCGATAGTCGCGGCGTCGACATTTTCAGGGTAACTATTGCCGCCGACCGTCACGGTGCCCGCGGAAAACTGTCGATACCAGTTGTCCCATCCGGGGCCTTGGTTGTCGGGAGCCGGATAGAAATGCGTCGTATCGCGACCCTCCGGCGTCAGGACCACGAAGCCGGTGGTGCCGGCGGCGAGGCTGAAGTCGTTCTGGAACGAGAGAATGTTGGTCGAGATGATCGAGTCTGCCGTCACGAGCGAGGGATGCAACCATACGAGCAGCGGCAGCCGGTTCGACGCCGATGCGCTCGCCGGTTCGTACAGGCACGCATAGCGCGGTATTCCGTCGGAGTCGTTCCACGGCCCCAGCCGCGTGCCACCCAGGCAGAACGGGATAGGATTGCTGATCAGCGTCTGCGGTGGGTCGCCAAACGGACCGCATGCCGCCGTCGCGGCAGCGGAACTCGGCGATATCGCAAGCATCGCGATGGCAGCGAACAGTGAAAAGACGGCGAGCGCAGGCCTGCGAATCTCCACATTGTGCGACGCGCGACTGAATTCCATATCGGACTCCTCCATTGTCCCGTGGACCCCAAAGCGCGCGGGACGTTCACAGGAAAGCAATTTCGAGACCTGTCCGTGGTTTTTGGATACCCACGGAAATTACAATTGAATTTGCCGACCTGAGAGCGCTGGCGCCCGATCGAGGTGTGAACTCAGAGGAAGCTTTTACACGGTCACCCCTCAGCGATGGTCGGCGCGATAGCCCTCGTGCCTTGGCGACTGGCTCCGCGGATGCGGGTATGGTTGGCTATGCCTGTTCAGTTGCGCTTTCGCATTTCGGAGGAGTGAATGTTCAGACGTTTTTTTCGCTGGATTCTTCGAACGGTGCTCATTGTCGTGGTGCTGTTCGCGATCGTCGCGATCTCGGATTACATCTCGCATCGCGTGCAGCCCAACTCGGTCCTCGCTGTCGAGCTCAACGGCCCGGTAGTCGAGCGCGGCGGCGGAGGCGTGCTCGGTCTGTTGAGCAAGCAGCAGACGGCGATGAACGAGCTGCGCAACGCGATCGATCGCGGCGCCAAGGATCCGAAAATCGTCGGCCTGGAACTCAAGGTCATCAACCCCGAGATGGAACTCGCGCAGGCGCAGGAGATCGTCGCGCTGATCAAGTCGTTCAAGAGCCACGGCAAATGGACCGCCGCGTATATCGAGACCGCGGGCGAGTCGGGCCTCGGCAATCTGCCCTACGTCGTCGCGAGCGCCTGTGACGAAGTCTCGCTGATGCCGCAGGGCGATCTCAACCTGATGGGCGTGCAGCTGCGCGAGCTGTTCATGCGCGGCACGCTCGACTGGATGGGGATCACGCCGAACTTTGCCTCGGCGGGACAGTACAAGAGCGCCGCCAACATGTTCACCAACAAGGACTTTTCGCCGGCGCAAAAGGAAGAGGACGAAGCGCTGGCCGGGAGCTTGTACGATCAGATCGTCGCGGCAATCGCGGCCGAGCGCAAGCTGAGTCCCGAC
Organism: uncultured delta proteobacterium; assembly: GCA_963805315.1. Classification (GTDB taxonomy): domain Bacteria; phylum Desulfobacterota; class Binatia; order Binatales; family Binataceae; genus Binatus. The sequence goes on along the minus strand of CAWDTQ010000002.1, from coordinate 39,063 downwards.
ACGATCAAAGGTCTAATCGATCAAGCGCCGTTGAATGCGGACGAGGGCCTGAAGGCGCGGCTGGTGGATCGCCTCGAATATGAGGACGAGTTCAGCGAGCGCGTGAAGAACCACGGCGGCTCGGTTCACAAGTTGGTCGACTACGCCAACTACGCGCGGGCGAGCCTGTTCACCAACCTCGGCGGCGGCGATCAAATCGCGGTGATTTACGGAGACGGCGAGATCCAGCGCGAGGGCGAGGGCTTCGATCCGTTCTCGGGTCCCGGTACCACCGCGATGACTTCCGACGACATGACCGAGGCGTTCAAGTCCGCGCGCGAGAACGACGACGTTCGCGCCGTGATCCTGCGGGTCAACTCGCCCGGCGGCTCGATGCTCGCGTCGGAACTGATCGGCCGCGAAGTCGATCTCACGGCAAAGAAGAAACCGGTGGTCGTCAGCATGTCGGGATACGCAGCGTCGGGTGGATACCTGATATCGATTCCCGCGGCGAAAATTATCGCCGAGCCCGGCACCATCACCGGATCGATCGGCGTGCTCGGCGGAAAGTTCAACTTCTCGCCCGCCGCACAAAAACTTTTTGCGAACACAGACGCGGTGAGCCGCGGAGCAAACGTCGGGATGTTCGACATGTGGACCGACTTCACGCCCGCGCAGTCCAAGCAGTTCCAGGACGACATCATGCGCAACTACCAGTACTTCCTGAAGCAGGTCGCGGCGGGCAGGCATATAACGGTCGAGCAGGCTGACGCGGTCGCGCAGGGACGGGTGTGGACGGGAGACCAGGCGCTCAAGCTGAAGCTGGTCGATTCGCTCGGCGGACTCGATGACGCGATGGCGGCGGCGAAAGGATTGGCGCGGCTCGCTCCCGATCAGCCGGTCGGAATCATCGAACTCCCCGCGCAGCCCGGTCTGCTGCAATCGTTGAGCAGCGGCAAGATGGTCTCGTCAATCACGCAGCGCCCGGCGGCGCGGCTGGTCGAGCCGGTCATCGAGCTGATTCATGCAGCTCTCAGCGGTCACGCTATTTTCAGCGCCGCGTATTGCCCGGTTGTGCCGATGCTCTAATCGACGGAGGCATGCCCTTGGACTCGCAGCTCGAAGGATTTCTCAACGTGTTGGGTGAGGCTGAGCGCGCCGGCGGCCGCGTCCTGCACGAACTCACCGAGCTGGCCCATTCGCTTGAGCTGCGCGAGATGCTCAAAAAGGTCGGCCACGACGAAGGCTACTATGCGGGAGAGCTGGCCGCGCACGTGCGACGGCTGGGCGGCAGCCCATCCACGAAGACGGGAGATTTCGTCGAGAAAGTGCGCGCGGTCGGAGATTTTCGCGGCAAGCTAGAGCTGCTGAATCGCGGCCAGCGATGGGTCATCCGCAAGATCGAAGAAAACGTCGCGAGCGTCGGGGATCCTCAGCTCAAGGCGTTCCTGGTCGTGATGGCGCAGGGGCATCGCGTCAACATCGGCGCGCTCGAAGAGGCGCTGAAAGAAGGCGTGGTCTGACAGGGTCGGAGCAAGTCGCGTGCGGCAAACAATCGTCGGACTGCTGATGGTCGCGCTGACGGCGGCGTTCTTCTACTGGGTCGCGCGGCGCCGCTACAAGTGCCCGTTCTGCGGACGCGCCGTGAAGTTCAACGACGTCAACTGTCCACACTGCGGCAACGACATGAAGTTTCGCCATCGCGATGTCCCTGAGAGCAAGTTCGGAGTCGCGATCGGCCAACGGCCAGCCCGAGGCCGCACTACCGGCGGCCGTTCTTCGCGGCGTTGAGAGCGGCCGCGGCGCGACGCAGAAAAGTCTGCGTCTGGGTCTTCGAATTGATCGGGAAGCGTTCGTAATCGTCGCCAACTTTCAGGTCGGCGAAAAATCCGGCCGGGTCTTCATGGAAGTGTAGAAACCCGCTGGAGCCGCAGTAAAACGCTCCCCGCTTTTTCTCCTTAAGTCCGCCGAGGCGCCGAATTTCAGTGAGGATCGGCTCAAGCTGGTCGAGCGCGTCCGGTCCCGCGTGTTTCATTTTTTTCAATGCCTACACCGCGCCGAGTGGCTATACGGAGTAGCTATCTAAGAATTTCCCAGCTCGATCACGTAGCCGTCGGGGTCGGTGAAGTAGGCGTACGGGACGCCGGGTGAATGCTCGCCACGGCTTTGCACCTTGCCGCCCGCGCTCACGACCTGCTTGACCATTTCATCGAGGTTGTTTTTCCCGATCGAGAAGCCGAAATGCGAAACCCCGCCGCCTGCGACCGGATCGCCATCCCCGGCCTGGCACAGGGTAATCGTGTCGTTGGCGCCGGGTGATTGAAGAAAGACCATCTTCTTCCCTTCCCAGAATTTTACTTCGAGGCCGAACGCATCCTGGTAGAACTTGAGCGAACGACCGATGTCACTGACGTTGAGATTGATGTGCTTTAATCCGCGCGCTTTGATCATCGCCGTGTCTCCGATTTGCGTCGTTAACCGGTGCGGCAGTCGGAGCAGATTCCGTACAGTTCCATCTTGTGCCGCGTCAGCGTCACGCCGAGATCGCGGGCGACGATATTCTGCATCCGCTCGATCGCGGCGTTCTCGAACTCGATGATCCGGCCGCATCGCTCGCAGATGAAATGATCGTGATGGCGCTCGCCGACCGCTTCGTAACGCGCCTGGCCCTCGTCGAAGTGGCGCTCATACAGCAGCGCGCATTCCTTGAGCAGGCGCAGCGTCCGGTAAATCGTCGCATAGCCGACATGCGGGTTGATCTTCTTGACCTCGGCGTACAATTCCTCGGCGCTGATGTGATGCCCGTGCTCGAAGAACACGCGCGCGATGTCGTCGCGCTGGCCGGTGGACTTGAGCCCGCGCTCCTTGAGGCGGCTGTGGAAGGTGAGCATCCGCTGTTCCGCGCTGATCGCGGGCTTGCGATCGATTACGGTGTGGCCAGCCGACGCGATTTCGCCGGTGCGCGGCATCTCGGCCCTCAGGACGGGGAGTCTCCGGGATGAACGATGCGCCGAGCCGCCGGCGACAGATACAAGGATTCGAGATCGCGCGAGCGCAGTGCTTCGGCGATCACTTCGAGCTGCTCGGCGGCGGGCTGATCGCGATCTATAATGACGAGGTTCTTGTCGCGCAGCCGGCATGCGCCGCCGCGCGTGCGGTAGCCGATTTCGCGCATGATCTTCTCGCGACGGACCTCGAGCCCGACGCGCTGGGCCGCCTCGGCCAGCTCGTCCACGATTCTCATCATCCGCGCTTCGCTGAGTTCACTCATTTCACCTGCCCGCCCCGCATCCATTTCGGTTTGCTATAGCGCCGCCTCTTGAGGCATAACCGCGCGGCATGTTATCGCGGTAACTGACGCGGAGGTCACGCGCTTGATCAAGAAAATCCTCGTCGGCATCGACACCTCCGAGCACTCCCACAACGCGCAGGCGTACGCCTTTTACTTTGGGCGAATCTTTAATGCGTCGCTGATCGGATTGCATGTCGTCGATATCGTTTCGATCGAAGGCTCGTTTTTCCATGATATATCAGGTTCGCTGGGGCTGGAACCATATCTCGATTTCTCGTCCAAGATGCGCGAGGTGCTGACCGCCCGCGGCCGCGGCGTGCTCGACGAGTTTGCCGCCGCCGCCAAGCGCGAGAATCTCGCGGTCGAGACCGTGCTCGACATGGGGATAGTAGCCAACCAGATTTGCGATCGAGCGCGCAGCGCCGACCTCGTGATGATCGGGCATCGCGGAGTCAACGAAAAATTCTCGACCGGGCTGCTGGGTTCGACGGCGGAAAGCGTGGCGCGCAAATCGCCGCGCCAGCTGTTCATCTCGCCGAATAAATTTCGCGAAGTCAAGCGTCCAGTGCTGGCGTATGACGGCAGCGAACGCGCGTCGCGCGCGATGCGCTCGGCGGCGGAAGTCGCCAACGGTCTCAGCGTTCCGATAACGGTCGTGACCTGCGCGCGCGATCCCAAGCTCGGCGAGCGGACGCTGGCCGAGGCGCGCACCTACTTCGAAAACTACACGCCGAAGGCCGATTTCAAGCTGCTGCAGGGCCACGCCAACGAGGAAATTGTGAAGTTCCTGAAAGAGCACGACGCCGACCTGCTCTTCATCGGCGCTTACGGCCACAGCAGGATTATCGAGATGGTGCTCGGCTCGACCACCGAGTTCGTGCTGCGCAACTCGCCCTGCCCGGTATTCCTCGCGCGCTAGGCTTGCGGTTCTTCGGTGCGTTGGCGGATGAAGCGGCCGAGTAGCAGGCGCATCGATTCGATCGGTTGTATCCCGATCATCGGAAAATCGCCGAGGATAAAGGTCGGGTAGCCGAGCGCGGAAAACTCATCAGCCTCGCGCTTGTGTTCGGCCAGCCGCGCGGCCATCGCTCCGCTGTCGAGCGCGGCGCGGAACTTCGAACGATCGAGGCCGGCGCGCTCCGCAATCGCGTCGAGCACTTTCGCATCCGCGATATCTGCGCCATCGTCGAAGGCCGCGCGAAAGACTGCGTCGTGATACGCCGCGAAGACGCCGGCGTCGCGCGCGACTTCCGATCCTTGCAGCGCGGCGGTCGAATCGATCCAGCTCGGCGGCGGCGCGACGCGAATGCCCGTCTCCGCCGCGACGAACAGCACTTTCTGCCGCTCACGCTCGCCCAGCACGCGGCCGGGCTTGGCGCGAAAATCGCGCGAGGCGATCGGCACGCCCTTCCACAGCGCCTCGAAACCGAGTTCGTCTTCGAGCGGGCTGACGATTCGCCATGCGATGTAGCAAAGGGTCGAGGCGTAGTCGAAATAGATTGGAATCCGCAGCCGGCTCATATTGCATGACTTCGATAATCGCCTGTTCGAGCATCTGCCGCAAATCGCGCTTGCGTGGCCCGCGCGGCGCGCACATTGTTGATTCACAATGACTTCGAATCGTCGTCCGGTTCTCAAATTGGGTGTGGTTGACTTCGGCGTCGAGACCGCGACGCTGCCCGGAGACGTGCAGGTCGATCTCCCCGTCATCCGCCACCCCGGCGCAAGCGCGATCGTCGCTCTCTACGACGACATGAACGTCGCGATGCTGCGCCAGTATCGTCACACGATGGGCGGCTTCATGCGGGAAATTCCCGCGGGATGCCGCAATGCCGGCGAGGATTCGCTCGAGTGCGCACGGCGCGAGCTGGGCGAAGAAGCAAAAGTCGCGGCCGCGCGATGGGACCATCTTGGGTCGATCATCACGATTCCAAGTTTCTGCGACGAACGAATCGAGCTCTACCTGGCGCGCGACTTGTCGGCGGGAGCGGGCAAGCTCGACCGCGACGAGGTAATCACGGTCAGCCGCGTGCCGTTCGAGGAAACGTTCGCGATGATCCGTCGCGGCGATATCGTCGATGCGAAATCAATCGTCGCGCTGTATCGCGCCCGCGACTTTCTCGAACACGAGCGCCGCGGCTGAGGAGGTCAATCGTGGCAATCGAAGTATTCGGCGTCGAGCATATCGATCTGACGGTGAACGATGTCGCGCGGTCGCGCGCATTCTATGACAAGGTGCTTGGAGAACTCGGCTTTCGAAAACACGAGGGCGACGACTACATACATTGGGCCAACGCGCAGATGACGATTGCGATTCGCGAAGCGTCAGGCGCAAATCGCGACGCGCACTTCGACCGCTACCGCGTCGGACTTCATCACCTGGCGTTTCGAGCGCGCTCGCGCGCCGACATCGACGCGTTCCACGACTTCCTGGTGCGCGAAAAAATCGAGGTGCTCGACGCACCCGCCGAATATCCACAATACGGGGAAAACTATTACGCGGTGTTCTTCGCCGATCCCGACGGGATGAAGCTGGAACTCGTGCACAATCCGTGGGGCTACTGGCGGAGGGCGCTAACTGAGGGCCGCGATCCGCGGCCGCGGTACGATCCGAAGTAGGGACGGCTCTATCAGCCGCCGCACGATCGCGCGGTCGATTTCGGATCAGCCGGAGGCCGCGCTAAACGGCGCATCCATTCCATTCGCTCGTTGCACTGCGCCGTCCGGCGCAGGTCGGCTACTGGATGACTACTTCGTCCGGAAAGAGGAACGTGGTGGCGCCGTCGTCGAATTGCACCAGGTACATGCGCCGGTCCAGATTATTTACCTCACGGATGATCCGTGGTTGTTCGCTGAATCGACTGCGCCCTTCGTGGTCGCGCACCGGTCTCTGCAGCTTGCAATGCTTTCCGATCAATCTTTCTGTGCTTACGCTCGTCAACATATTTCTACCCCTCCGCTTCTCCCCGGTAATCCCGGTGTCCCCATCCTGCCCTACATTCTAGCAAGCTTCGGGCCTAATATTTAGACGCTCGAGGAACATTTGTGTTTCACTTGTCCAGAGGCTGTGGAAACCGCACGAATCTTCGATTTTCCTGTCCCTGCAACGAAATTTGCGGATCGACGCGGTTCTCTGCGCTACGATTTGAGTAGGAGCAATGCCCGAATACAGGCATCTTTTTGCCAGATTAAGGTCGTGATATGCAGTGACTGCCCCCGACAAATCGCGAACATTCGCGTTTCGATCTCTGTGAAAATAAGGGCCGCGCAGGAAAAAACTACTCAGATGCCTACGATTTACCCGCTCATATTAGGCCGTCGCGCGATGATTGCGACGGAGCACTACCTTTCCGCCGCGGCCGGTGCACGAATGTTCGCGTGTGGCGGAAATGCAATCGACGCCGCCATTGCTGCAACATTCGTCGAGGGTGTCGTCAACCCGCACATGCACACCATCGGGGGCGAGGCGCCGATGCTGATTTACTCGGCACGTGCCCGCCGAGTCGTGGCGATCAACGGCAATATGATGGCGCCCGAGCGCGCGACGATCGCCCACTTCCGCGCGCTCGGCCTCGAGCTGATCCCCGGCTACGGTCTGCTTGCCGCCGGCGTCCCCGCAGCCTTCGACGCGCTCGTCACTGCGCTGCGCGACTTCGGAACCAGGTCGCTGGCCGACGTGCTCGAGCCAGCACTGCAACTCGCGGGCGAGGGTTTCCCGATGCACGTCGGGCTGTCCGGCGATCCCAATCTTCCTGATGAAGCCTATTATGCGGGGGCGGGCGCTTCGCTTCGCGGTAGCGCGAAGCGGTTCCTCACCAAGTGGCCGTCGTCGGGGCGCGTTTATCTGCCCGACGGCAAAGTCCCGCAGCCCGGGAGCGTGCTCAAGAATCCCGCACTCGCAAATTTTTTCGAGCGCGTGCTCGATGCCGAGTCGTCGGCAAAGAATCGCGGGCGCGAGGCTGGCCTCGACGCGGCGCGCGAGCGCTTCTATCGCGGCGACATCGCGCGCGACATCGTCGCGTGGTCAGACGCCAACGGCGGCATCCTCGCCGCCGCCGATCTCGAGCGCTTCACGACTCGGATCGAGTCGCCGGCGAGCGCCGAGTATCGAGGCGTCACGGTCTTCAAGTGCGGGCCATGGTCGCAAGGTCCGGTCTTCCTGCAGCAGCTCAAGTTGCTCGAAGGCTTCGACCTGGCCGCGATGGGCCACAATTCCGCCGACTACATTCACACTGTCATCGAGTCCGCCAAGCTCTCGTTCGCCGATCGCGAGGCATACTACGGAGATCCCGAATTCGTCGACGTCCCTCTCGACGGATTGTTGAGCGATCGCTACGCGGCGATTCGTCGCGCGCTTATCGACTCCGCCCACGCCTCGATGGAGCAAAGGCCCGGCGATCCGGTTGCGATGCGAGCGTTGCGCGACGGTCCAGCAGCCGACGCGCGTCCATGGGGCGCGGGTACGATTCACGTCACGGCGGCCGACCGCGACGGCAACATGATCGCCGTCACTGCGAGCGGCGGATGGATTCCCAGCTCGCCGGTGATCGACGCGCTGGGCTTTCCGCTCGGAACGCGGATGCAGACTTTTTATCTCGACGAGCGCCATCCCAATGCGCTCAAGCCCGGCAAGCGCCCGCGAACCACGCTGTCGCCGTCGCTCGCGATGGTGCGCGGCGAGCCGTATCTCGCGTTCGGCACGCCCGGCGGCGATCAGCAGGATCAATGGACACTGCAATTTTTCCTGAACGTCGTTGATTTCGGGATGGACCTGCAGGCTGCGATCGAGGCGCCCAAGTTTTCGACGCCGCACTTTCCCTCGACGTTCTATCCGCACGACAAGCATCCCGGAGTTTTGCGCATCGAGGATCGAGTGCCTGCGAAAGTGCGGGACGCACTCGCCGCGCGCGGCCACAAGATCGAAGTCCGTCCGCCGTGGTCCGAGGGTCACGTGCTCGGTGTGCAGCTGAATACGAAGACCGGCGTGCTCTCGGGCGGCGCCGACCCACGCGGCCAAGCCGCACCAGTCATGCCCGCGCAAGTGATCGGCTGGTGAAGAATTAATTGATCTTGCTGAGGCCGAAGAGATGATAGTACGAAAAAGAAAGCGAGACCCAGCAAACTGCCCCCATCGGCATTCGAGATCCAATCAAAGGCGTGGCGGCCCTTTCACCTCTCCAAGGGAAGCACAACCTTTCTTTCATTGGAGCGGCAGCTGCGCGGATTGTCGAACGCTGGTTTGGGCACACGAATGGACCACTCGTCACATGTCATGGTTCTCAGATGACGAAGCGTGCGGCTGCCCGGTCGGCCAAATCAAAGCCAAATTGGGGCACTACCCGCCATTTGTCGATGGCACGACGGTTTGTTAACCGTTTGTCGAACATGAAACACCTCACGATCCTGGCATTGGTGCTCATCGGGCTTCTCTCAATTTGTTATGGGCACTTTATTGGGCGAACCGACAATGACGCCGGAATCAGTTACGGCATCGCTGCGTTTCTGGCCTACGCGGCAGGCCGCAAGTATTTCGATCAGCCACTCTTTGAAACGGACGGCGGGAAGATATTGGCAGTAGCCGCGGCGTTTCTGTACCTGGGATACTGTTCGTAGCCTGCCAGTTTGGCGTCGATTGCAGTTGGCGTGTTCATTGGTTGCGCGGGCTTTGGCGTTTACGGCATGGATACTAAGGAAAAGGAACTCCGGAAACGCGCACGCGATCTTGGAATCGAGGAGCTGATGTTCCCTAAGAAGCAATGAATCCGTTGGTTCAAAAGCCTCGATAGGATAGTGGAACACCCGTTCCAGTACTTGCTTGCACTGATCGTCTTATTCGGCGCCGTCGGTCTTATCTTGTGGGCTATTCGAGTCTTCTTCCGGCGCTCAACCGTATCTGACTTGTGGTTTTTTGCGGTACTGTTTGTTGTAATTGGATACCTCAGCTATCGCGCGGGACAGCCTGAAATGATGACAGCTTGGGTCGCCTTTCTGGTCGTGAGAATCTTAACGCAGCCGCGGAAACTACGTTGAGGTGAATCAATCAACGTCGCAATGAGATCGTCGGCATGACATTCGAGCCCTGGGCGTTCTTCTGCGTGACCGAGTTTTTCCTCTGCCTGAACCCCGGGCCCTCCACGCTTCTGGTCATTTCGATGGGGCTGACGCGCGGACACGCGGCGGGCGTGCTGGCGACATTGGGCGTGCTCGCTGCCAATTGCATCTACTTCGTGCTGTCGGCCACGGGCTTGGCTACCGCTCAACATGTTTCCTCGGAGGCATTCCTGGCTATCAAGTGGATGGGAGCGGCGTACCTGATCTGGCTTGGCCTTCGAATGATCGTGCGGTCATTCCAAGCGCGCGGCGAGCAGGTTGCCTCGCCTGATCCCGTTTCTGGAAGGCGCTCTTTCTGGCAGGGATTTATCACGCAGGGAGCCAACCCTAATCTCCTGATCTACTTCACCGCGATCCTGCCGCAGTTCATCGACGCGCGAGCCCATATTGGCTCGCAGGTGGCGGTCCTCGCATTGAGTTCGTTCGCGATCGAATTCACGGTGTTGTCGGCATACTCGGCCGTATCTCATCGTGCGGGTCTCACGGTTGCGCCTCGATTCCGCTACCTGGTCGAACGGGTTGGCGGTGGGTTTCTAATCGGAGCCGGCGCGGGTCTGGCAACACTCCGACGGAATTGAACGGCTCAAGGGACGGGAGCGGCGATACTCGGCTACGCGCTCTTGACGTCGCGCCGATCGGCCAAATCTGTTGCGGCCGGCGAGGTCGGAAAGTAACTGCGCCGCGACCATAGAGCGACATTCACGAGGCCGATCATCACGGGAACCTCGATCAGCGGGCCGATTACGGCGGCGAATGCGGCGCCGCTGTCGATGCCGAAGGTCGCGACTGCGACTGCGATTGCCAGCTCGAAATTGTTGGACGCCGCGGTGAAAGACAGTGTCGCCGTCTGCGGATAGGTTGCGCCGACGGCGCGGCTCAGCACAAAGGAAAGCGCGAACATGATCGTGAAGTAGAGCATCAACGGAATCGCGATGCGCACCACGTCGAGCGGCAGCTGCACGATTTTCGCGCCCTTGATCGAAAACATCACTACGATCGTGAACAGAAGAAAGATGAGGGTGAGCGGGCTGATCATCGGAACGAAACGCTCGCGATACCAGGCCTTGCCCATCCGCGAGGTAAGTATCTTCCAGGTCGCAAATCCTGCCACGAACGGCACGCCAAGGTAGATGCCGACGCTTTGCGCGATCTGTCCGATCGTGATTTCAACCGCGGCGCCGCCCAATCCGAGCCATCGGGGGAGCACCGTCACGAACATGAATGCATAGAGCGAAAAGAACAGCACCTGAAAGATCGAATTGAACGCGACCAGTCCGGCGCAATACTCAGTGTCGCCGCCGGCGAGGTCGTTCCACACGATTACCATCGCGATACATCGCGCCAGGCCGATAATGATCAGGCCGGTCATGTACTCCGGACGATCACGAAGGAATATCACCGCGAGTGCGAACATCAGGATCGGACCGATGATCCAGTTCTGAATCAGCGAGAGGCCGAGGATTTTCCAGGCGCGAAAGACGTCCCCAAGTTCGTCATAATTCACCTTCGCCAGCGGCGGGTACATCATCAGGATGAGTCCGATCGCGATTGGTATCGAGGTAGTGCCCACGCTCAGGCGATCGAAGACAATCCTCACGCCCGGCACCGCCGCGCCCAATGCGATCCCGACCGCCATCGCCAGGAAAATCCATAGCGTCAGGTAGCGGTCGAGAAACGAAAGTCGGCGAACGTCGGCGCTCACTTGTCTTCCGGCGGCTTGATGGTTCCGATCTCCCTGACCCGGCGCTCCAGTGCGAAGCGGTCGAGCGAGTCGAATGGCAGGCAGGTGAAAATCTTTATGCGGTTTTCCAACTCGGTATAGATTCTGAAAAAAAACCGGCGCTTGGCTTCTTCGGTGCCGGCGAATGCGACGGGATCGGTCGCGCCCCAATGCGCCGTGATCGGCTGTCCCGGCCACACCGGGCACGTCTCACCCGCGATTTTGTCGCAGACCGTGAAAACGAAATCCAGCGCCGGGCTGTCCGGCCGCGCGAATTCGTCCCAACTCTTGCTGCGCAGCGCGGACGTTTCGTAGTTCAGCTCCTTGAGCAGTTGAAGCGTCATCGGATGAACGGTCCCGGTGGGATGGCTGCCGGCGCTGAATGCCTTGAACTTCCCTTTGCCCCATCGACTCATCGCGCATTCCGCCATGACGCTGCGCGCGGAATTTCCGGTGCATAGAAAGAGAACGGCGAATTCCCGATTTGCCATCGACGTTGCCTCTTATGCGTTCGTCTTCGCGCAGCACGCTGATGCGGGCGCCGGCGCAACTGTCTTCACTTCCGTCGCGCAGCACGCCGATGCGGGCGCAACCGTTTTCGGCTCGTTGACGGGGCGCAGGTCCTCGCCGTAAACCGTGGTCTGACCGAGAGTATAGAAGGTTTCCCACGACAGCCCGTTCGGATCGGTCGCCCATGCCTTGTCGGAGCGCGCGTAGCAACAAGCGGCGTCGCGCTGTTCAACTACGGTTTCTTCAGCGGCTTTCAGGCGGGCGGCAATCTCGCGCAGTTCGTCGGGAGAGTCGACCTGGATACCGAGGTGATCGAGGCCTTTCGTCGCCTGCCCGAAGGTGGACACGGCGAAGTTCACGCGCGGATCGTCGAGCATCCACTTTGCGTAATCTTCCTTCACCACCGACGGCTCGACGCCGAACATGGTCGAGTAGAATTTGATCGACTCGGGTATTTCCTTGACCGCGACGTGAATGTGCATCCGTTTCATACGCTCACCTTTACCCTTTTCCGGTCTCCGCTGTGCGGCGCCGTTGGTTTGACGTTCGTTTCTCGCGCGGGCTTGCAGACCGCCGGCGCGCACTGATCCGAGTCCCCTCGACAACAGTTTTCCATCAGGTAGGAAATCAAATCGTTCATCGCCTTGTAGTCGGCGCTGTAAATGATCGAGCGGCTGTCGCGCCTGCAGGTCACCAGGCCCGCGTGTTTCAGGTGATTGAGGTGGAACGACAGCGTCGGCGACGGAACGCCGAGCCGCGCGCCGATTTCGCCCGCCGGCAGGCCGTCCGGCCCGCTCTGCACCAGCATCCGGAACACGTCGAGTCGCGATTCCTGCGCCAACGCGGCGAGCGCCGCTATCGTTTTCTCCTTTTTCATATTTTCATAACTATCGAATAATCGAATTTGAGTCAATCCCGCCGCAACCCCGATTCCAATCCGTTGCAGTCTTGCCTATGATTTGCCGCAACAGTTGCAGCAGGCTCACAGGATGAATATTTATTTATGGTAGCGGGCTAAAATCGGAAATCGGTAAAAATTTCACCGGAACCTCAATATTCGAAATGGTTGATTGGCTACGTATAAGGTAGAAAACTAGCGGCGGATAAACCAACTCGCCCACCGTCGGCTGGGAGATCTCCGCGGCCGGCAGCGGGCATGAAAACTGCTCACGTTGCAAGGAGGAAAGCTCGTGCGGACAAACGCGGCGACGGTAATCAAGGGTCTGCTCGTGGCGGTGGCGATCGTGGTGGTCATGGGATGCTCGGGACAGCCGCTATCGACACGCGAGAAAGGCACGTTCATCGGCACGGGCGTGGGAGCCGCAACCGGCGCGATCATAGGCGCCGCGGTCGGCAACCCGTTGGCCGGAGCAGCAATCGGCGGCGGCATCGGCGCGCTGGGCGGATATGCGGTCGGCAACGAGATGCAGAACAACGAGAACGCCCAGGCGCAGACGCAGGCGCAGATTAGTTCGCAGCAAAGGCAGATCGAAAATCAGCAACAGCAGATTCAACAATTGAAGAGTTCGAGCGAAACGGAGTAGCAGGCGAGCAACCATCATGCGCAAACATGCTGTCGTAACAGGCGTTTTGGCCTTCGCCGCGCTCTTCCTGGTTGCGGGATGCTCCGGAGACCCGCTTTCCACCCGTGAGAAAGGGACTCTGGGCGGTGCGGGAATCGGCGCCGCGACCGGCGCGATCATCGGCGCTGCCGTCGGCGCACCGCTGGCCGGCGCTGCGATCGGCACTGCGGTAGGCGGAGTGGGCGGCTTCGCGGTTGGCAACGCGATGCAGAATAACGAGAACGCCAACGCGCAGACCCAGGCACAGGTCCAGTCGCAGCAACAACAATTGGAAGAACAACGTCAGCAGATTCAACAATTGAAGGGCCAACAGGAAACCGAATAGCCCGGCTGACGTATAGTCATTGGAAGATGGAGGTTCTCATTATGCGCAAAGGTCTAAAGGCAGGAATCGTGAGTTTGGCGCTGGCGGGAACGTTCGTTCTTGCAGGATGCACGGGGCAGCCGCTCTCGACTCGTGAGGAAGGCACTCTCGGCGGCACGGCGTTGGGTGCGGGCACTGGGGCAATCGTAGGCGCCGCCGTTGGGCATCCGCTCGCGGGCGCCGCTATCGGCGGTGTTCTGGGCGGCGGCACCGGTTACGTAGTTGGCAACTCGATGCAGAATCAGGAAAACGCCAACGCACAGACCCAGGCCCAGGTGCAATCGCAACAGCAGGAAATCGAGAATCAACGCCAGCAAATTCAACAGCTCAAGTCGCAGTCGGAAACCGAGTAAACGGACCGCGCGATCTGACGAAAAAAAGAGCGGCGCTTCGCATGGCGTCGCTCTTTTTGTTTCTCAACAGAGCTGATCCACTTTCACTTTTCAGTTTTCACTGACTCACGCCGGCTTGCATAGCTTGCATGCTCTGAGCCCCTCGTGTCGGGCGCATTTCGCATCGGCGAAGATCAGCATCCTGGTTGGATCGGCGCGCCGCGCCGCCGAGCAGTCGGGCCGGCAGAAGATTCCGGTGCGTCGATGTCCCATCACGGCGCGCGACGGAATTCGCAGGTCGCGTCCGACTTCGAATCCCTCGGCGCGCAGCAGTTTGATCTTATTGGCAACGCCGCCGCCGTAGTTGCCGATCGTTCCGTCGGATTTGATCACGCGATGACACGGCACGAAGATCGGAATGGGATTCGTCGCCATCGTGGTGCCGATTGCGCGTTGCGCGTCCGGATGTCCAGCCGTCGCGGCCAGCCCCTGATAAGTGATCACCGCGCCGGCCGGCACCTTTCGCAGTAGCGTGTAAGCGCGACGCTGGAAGTCGCTCTCGACCAGGCTCAAATCAACGGGCCGCGCCGTAGCGTCGACGCCGCCCTCGAACACGCGATCGATTTCCGCTTCGATCCGGCGGGCGCTCGGCTCATTCTCGATCAGATCGAACTTCCTGCGCAGCAGCTCGAGCGTACGGTCGCCACCGCTGATGAAGAGGAAGTGAACCGCCGCGAGACCGCGGTCGCTCTCCGCGACCAGCAATTGTCCGAGCGGCGACGGAATAATGCCGACGCGCGCCTGCGGACGGCGCAGGATCTTCATCGCGCGCTCGATGCGCGGGCGCGTCTGCCCGATCATCGCGTCGAGCACCCGGTCGTCGATCGATTCATTCGCTATCGCATGCGTTGCCGTTCGATTGGTCTTCATTTTGATCACTCTTCGAGCCTGAGTTTCTTGAGCGCCTGGTAAACGCTGGCGCGCGCGCTTTCCGCGGAGCAATTCGAGCGCCGTCGCGATTTCCGCATATTCGAGCCCGGCGAACTTGCGCATCATCAGTGCCTGCCCCTGCTTGCCGGGCAATCGCGCGATCGATCGCTTCAGGTGGAGCGCGCCCTCGGGTCCGCCGTTGAGGTGACTCGGCGCGCGCTGCGCGAGGTCCGCGCCGTCGGCGGGCTCGCTGGAGATCACGCGTCCACGACGCATCCTGTCGCGCGCACGGTTGCGGCACAGGTTCGATGCGATTCGATAAATCCACGGCCGCAATCCGTCTTCCGATTGCAGCGTCGGATAGGCGCGATAGGCGCGCAGCCACGTCTCCTGGAACAGGTCCATCGCGTCGTCGCGGTCGCCGGTCGAGCGCACGAGGAAACGCATGATCTCGCGCTCCATGCTTTTCACCGCCTCCTCAAACGGCGGCGGCAACTTGAGATTGAACGTGGCCATCGTGCTCGTCAGGCCAGGCCGGCCATCGAACTGACCAAGTACCACAGCGTGATAGCGCCGAAAACCACGCCGAGGATTTCCTCGACGATGCACGCCTGCGCGATCCTTACGCCGTCGCCGATTTCATGCGCCGCGGTGAGCTGCGCAACTTCAGTGAACCGCGCCTCGTCAACTTCAATCTGGATAGTCGGTGTCATTGTTTTGATGCTCCTGACACCTACAACCCCGCTCGACCCGATTTGTGAATTGAGCCACGCGAGCGCAATTCTCGCGCTGCATTGACGCGGGACGTGATCCTGCGATCATGCGGTAACGATCGCGCGGGAGGTGTCTATGGATGCGACAGTCTGGATCGCGTTGTGGGCGTTCTCGTTCCTCGCCAGTCATCTGATCATTTCGTCGTCCGCGGTGCGACCCCGGCTGATCGGCGCGGTCGGCGAGCAACCCTATCGCGGAATTTATTCGCTGGTAGCGGCCGCTACTCTTGGACCGCTGATCTACGAATTCGCGCACAACAAGCACGCCGGGCCGATCCTCTGGTATCTGCGCGATGTCTCCCCGATTCGATGGCTGGCGTGGATTCTGATGCTGGCGGCGTTCGTCCTGTTTGTCGGGAGTTTCATCAATCCGAATCCAGGCGGGATGGCGCCGTCGGCGGGCGGGAGCGAGCCGCGCGGCATCCTGAAGATCACGCGGCATCCAAGTTTTGTCGCATTCGGCCTGTTCGGAATCGCGCACATGCTAATGAACGGATGGGCGGGTGACGTAATTTTTTTCGGCGTGTTCCCGGCGCTCGGCGTCATCGGCGGGATGCATCAGGACCAGCGAAAGATTCGCGATCTTGGCGATCGCTACCGCGAGTTCCTCGCGAAGACGTCGTTCGTGCCGTTCGCGGCGTTACTCAGCGGACGTGTGCAATGGGCCAGCGGCGACATGCCGTGGGCCGCGATTGGTGCAGGCGTAGTGCTGACCGTCGCGATCGTCGCGCTGCATCCGATGATCTTCGGCGGCAATCCGCTAGGCTAGCGTTTTCGACGCGGCTGAAAGCCTGAACACGCGGGCGGCGTTCGCGATCACTTGTGCGCCGAGCGCCACTGCGTCGATGTGACGAAGATTCGCCAGCATCTCGAGCGTGCGCGCTACGTAGGCCGGCTCGTTGCGCTTGCCGCGATACGGCTCGGGCGCGAGATACGGTGCGTCCGTCTCGACCATCACGCGGTCGTCCGGAACGCTCGCGGCCGCTTCGCGAATCGGCGCGGAATTCCTGAACGTAATGATTCCCGAGAACGAGATGCTGAATCCGAGGGCGAGGAACTCGCGCGCCGCGTTGGCGTCGCCGGTGAAGCAATGAATCACGCCGCCGCGCGGTCCTATTCCAGTTTCGCGCACAATCTCGACCAGGCGCTGCTCTGCCTCGCGGCAATGAATCACGATTGGCAGATCGAGCTCGTCGGCCAGCGCGAGATGCGCGCGCAGCGACGCTTCCTGCGCGAGGCGCGGCGAGTGCATGTAGTGGAAGTCCAGCCCGCTCTCGCCGATCGCGACGACTTTTTTCGACGAGGCGAGTTCGCGCAACTGCGCGATTCGTTCGGGCGTGCAATCACTGGCGTCATGCGGATGCACGCCGACGGCGGCGAAGACATTTTGGTGGCGCTCGGCGATCTCGACAGTCAGTCGATCGTTCTCGATCGGCCCGATCGCGCCGACCGAGACGATCTGCGCAACGCCCGCCGCAGACGCGCGCGCGATCACGGCCTCGACGTCGTCGCGGAACTTCGCGTCTGCCAGGTGGCAGTGCGTATCGACCAGCGATAAACCCTCTGACACTGCCTCCTAGTTACCCGTCACGGCGGTCCCGCTCAACGGGATCTTATGAATCGTTCCCGCGCTCTCGTAGACGTATAGTATCCCGCTGTAAGAGCCAACGACCGTCGGGATAAAGGTAACGTCAACGGTGCATGAGGCGCCCGCCGCGAGAGTAGTTCCGCAGGTCTTGGTAAACGTGAACGCTGTTGACCCCGTCTTGGTGATCAATCTGATTCCGGCCGGTATTCCATCGGGATTGCTGACGGTAACGATTTGGTCCGGGTTGTCGCCCACGACGTAGCCGTTGAAGGCCAGCGACGCGGGAGAAACTGTCAGCAATGCCGTCGCCGTCGAGCCGGTGCCGGTGAGCGCAACCGTCACCACACCCGATGAAACGTTGAATGTCAGCGCGCCGGTGCGAGTACCTGTAGCCGTGGGCGTGAAGTACACGTTCTCGATGCAACTCTTGCCCGCGCCCAGCGACGTCCCACAGTTGCCGGACTTGGTGAAATCGCCACTGATGGTCACGCTGGCGATGGACACGGCCGCTTTCCCGGCGTTCTTCAGCGTGACTGTTTGCGCTGCACTCCTTATTTTGAGGAGCTCCGTGGGAAAGATAAGGCTCTCCGGCAACGCGGTGACCAGCGGAGCCGCGGCCGCCCCGGTTCCGCTCAGAGCGACGGTCTGCGGCGCGGCGTTACTCGTTACCGTAAGGCTGCCGGTTTCAGGACCGGTAACAGTGGGCGTGTAGGTGACGGTGATCGTGCAGCTGGTCTGCGGTGCCAACGCGGCTCCGCAGTTGTTGGTCTGCGCGAAGTCGCCGCTCGTGGTGATGCCCGATCCTGAGAACGTCAAAGCACCGGTGCCCGTGTTGCTCAGGAATACTAGTTGCGGGCCGCTGGTGGTGTTGATCGCCTGCGGCTGGAAGGCCAGCGAAGCGGGGGCAATGCCTGCCACCGGCGCAGTTCCCGTTCCGCTCAGCGAGACCGTCTGGGTGCCGGTGAAAGCATTGTCGGAGATCGTCAACGTGCCGGTCTCCTTTCCGGTCTTCGTGGGCGCATAGCTGACGCCGATCGTGCAGCTCGACCCCGCAATCAAAGTGGGGCCGCAATTGTCGGTCAGTGAGAAGTCCCCCGTGGTCGCGATGTTCGAGATGTCGAGCTGTGCTCTCGCCAAAGTTCGTAAGCATTACGTTCTGCGCAGCGCTGGATGTTCCGGTGTTCTGTGTGGCGAAGGTCAGCGTCGAAGGAGCGACCGTAACCGCCGGCACCGGTGACTGGACGGGCACCGCATAGATGCCGCCGGCCTGGGAGACGAAGTTAGACGTATTGAAGCCCGCGCCGGTGGCGACGTCGTCGAGCATCGCCAGGCTATATATGTTTGCGATGAAGGTCGTGCCGCCGGCATCGACCGAAAGTCCCTGGACAGCGCTGCCGGTGTTGGTCGAAACCCAATTGGCGCCGGTCATGTCGTCGACGCGGATCACATTGTTGCCGTCGCCCACCTCAATTCTTCCCGCGGGATCAATCGCGACGTGCGCCGGCGATCCGAAAGTATAAATGTAGATGCCAATCGGAGGCGATTGCGTCAGTGCGGTCCAGTTGGTCCCCGTCATGTCGTCGATGCGGACGAGGCGTCTGTTGCCTGTGTCGGCGATGTAGATCTTGCCGGCGGAATCGACCGCGACTCCCTGCGCCCCGCTCAACACATTCGCTCCAACGCTCGAGAAACTGGTCCAGTTGGTTCCCGTCATATCGTCGAAGCGATCGATGCGGCCGTTGCCGGGATCCGCGACGTAGATTCGTCCGCTCGAGTCGACTGCGAGGTCGGCGAGGCCGCCGGTGCTGAACTGTTTGGCGCCGCTGCCGCACGTGCCGAAGGTCGTCCAGTTCGCGCCGGTGATGTCGTCCATGCGGTCGATGCGGCAGTTGTAGGTGTCGGCCACATAGATACGGCCGGAGGAGTCAACGGTGACCCCATGAGGGCCATAGAATTGCTTGGCGCCGGTGCCAGTACCGCCCAACGTTTGCGCGTTCGTGCCCCACAGGTCATCGGCGCGAACGAGCTGAGAGAACGAATAGTTGGTGATATAGACCGGAGTGTAAGCCGAATTGACCCCGGCCGCGCCGCAACACGCGGGGGCCGATCCGCTCGCCGAGGTGACCGGCTGCATCGTCTCGTTGGTCTCGCCGCGAATCGCGGCGGTCACGCCGTTTACAGTCTGGGTTCCGCTGAAATTGCCGGAGAACGTGTAGTAGTAATGGATGTTGCCGCCGCGTCCACCGCCCGACGCAGACAGGTACGCAGCTGCCGTGCCGAAGCTGGCAGAGACTGTGGTCGTCCCGTCGTTCGACTGGTAGCTGAAGCTGCCGCCGCTGCAATTGTAGGTGACCAGATACGTTCCGTTGCCTATCGAGGTAATCGGACAATCGATCGAGAGCGTACCGGCCGGGTTGGCGACGGTGGCGCCGCTCAGGACGAAGTCCGTGCCGATCATCATCGCTCCGCCCGTGCTGTTGAGCACCAGCTGGCTCGCGAAGGCGCCCGTGGCCATGCAAATCGCGACGAGCGCCACAGTTAGTGCGATCGCGATTCGGCGCCAGAGCGATCCCTGAGCGACGGCTGGTCGTCCAAGCGGAGCCGAGACCGACTCAACGACATTCTGAATTTTCACGTTCCCTCCCCTCGACCGATACTGATCAATCCATCCGGATTGTTTCGAAAAGAAAGATATTGATTAATCCGGTTAAAGCAAGAGGGACGCACAAAGAATTTAATTTCTCTACAAATTGATAGCGATTCGCAAAATCGCGGCGCATAAGATTTCCTTGTCGCCGGGAGAAGAGAGCTTCGTACCGGCCGAATAACTCAGGCGCGGTCTTTCTTGTCGATGCGAGGGAACAGCGGCGTCGTCGGGTTTACGCGATGCCCCGGCGGATGCCTTGTCCGTATGGCGCGTGCGCGAGTCTTTTCGTCGACATTTAACAGGCTGAGAATATTTTTTGACGTAATCGGCATGAACGGCTCGAGCGTGTCGGCGACGACACGCAATCCCTCGACCAGATTGGCGAGGATTTGCGCGACGCGCGGCAGCTTGTCCGCATCCTTGGCAAGCGTGAACGGTGAAGTCGCGACTATATATTTGTTGGCCGCGTCGAGCGCTTGCCAGATGGCTTCCAGAGCCCGATTGAACGCGAGCTCCTCGACCAGAGGGGCCACTCGCGACGGGATCGAAGCAAACGTCTCCGAGAGCGCCACGTCGAGCGGGTCGGTGCCAGCGCCTGGCGCCGCGGTGATCGCGCCTTCGAAGTACCGCGCCGCCATCGAGAGCACGCGGCTGGTCAGATTGCCAAGGTCGTTGGCCAGGTCCGAGTTGTAGCGGTCGATCACGCGCTCCTCGGTGAAGTCGCCGTCGAGGCCGTAGGTGAATTCGCGCAGGATGAAGAAGCGCAGAACGTCGGGGCCGATATTTTTCTGATAGGCGACCGGGTCCTGGATGTTGCCCGAGCTCTTCGACATCCGCGCGCCGCCGAAATTCAGAAAGCCGTGGACGTTCAGATGACGATAGAGCGGCAAGCCAACCGACAGCAGCATCGCGGGCCAGTAGATCGCGTGCGTCTTGAGGATGTCCTTGCCGATGAAATGCTCGGTGACCGGCAGGATAGCCTTCAATGATGCGTCGTCAGTGTTTGGCAGCTCGCTGACGTAGGCCCAGAAGGCGTCGTACCATACGTAGGTCACGTACTTGTCGTCGAACGGGAGCGTGATGCCCCAATCGAGGCGCGCCTTGGGACGCGAGATGCAAAGATCCTCGAGCGGATCGTCGAGCATCCGTAGCGCCTCGTTGCGATAGCGCTCGGGGCGGATGAAGTCGGGATTTTTCGCGATGCTGCCTCGAATCGTCTCGCGATATTTCTCGAGCTTCAGGAAATAGTTGCCCTCCTTGATGCGCTCGACGGGAGTGTTATGCACCGGGCAGATGTTGCCCGGGACAAGTTCCTTCTCGGTATAGAAGCGCTCGCATCCAACGCAGTAGAGGCCTTCGTAGTCCTTGAAGTAGATGTCGCCGAATTCGTAGCTGCGCGCGAGCATCTTCTGCACGAACGCCTGATGAACAGGGTCGGTGGTGCGGACGAAATAGTCATAGCTGATGTCGAGCCCGGCCCATGCCTCGCGAAACAGAGTGCTGATCTTGTCGGCGAATGCTTTGGGCTGGAGTCCTAGCAGCTTCGGCGGCGCGTTTGTTCTTGTCGCCGTGCTCGTCGGTGCCGGTGACGAAGGTAACGTTGCCGGCGCCCAGCTTGCGCCGCTGAAACCGTGCGAACGCGTCGGTCGCAAGCATTTCGTAAGCATGGCCGATATGCGGGGGGCCGTTGCTGTAGGCAATCGCAGACGTGATGTGGATGCGCGGCGCCATCAACTTAATTGTACGCGAAACCCGCGGTGGGTTTCACACTTCCTTCGGCAGAGGTGACCCCTGCATCCAATGATAAAAGAAGTGGTCGTTACTGCGGGCGCGAGGCCACCAGGTCTTCGAGCGTGACTTCGACGACGCCGCCGTCTTCCTCGCGCTGAATCAGCACTGTCTGCTTGAGGATGTTCTGGCGGATCACTTTGCCGTCGCCCTTGACGCATTGCACGCGCTTGCCGAGGTTGGGGAGTGCGCGCTTGAGTTCGACGTAAGTGGCGTATTCGTAGCGCAGGCAGCATTTCAGTCGCCCGCACATCCCGGCCAGCCGCGAAGGATTCAGCGCCAGGCCCTGCTCGCGCGCCATCTTGACCGTGACCGCCTCGAAGTCGCGGAGCCAGCTCGAGCAGCACAGCTCGCGTCCGCACGGACCGATCCCGCCGGTTACTTTGGTCTCGTCGCGCGCGCCAATCTGTTTCATCTCGACACGGACGCGCAGCGTGTTGGCGAGATCGCGCACCAAGTCGCGGAAATCGACGCGGCCCTCGGCGACGAAATAGAAAGTGACCTTGCGCCCGTCGAAAGTGTAGTCGGCGCTGACCAGCTTCATCTGGATGCGGCGCTCGCGGATGCGCTCGACGCACAAGCGGCGCGCGTGCGCCTCGCGCGAGAGATTCTCTTGCTCGAGATAGTAGTCGTTGTCGCTCGCAATCCGGATGATCGGGCGAAGCGCGGAGAGATCGATCGTCTGCGCGGGCTCGTGCGGCTCTATTTCGACGGTGCCGACTCGCGCACCGGCCTCGCTCTCGACCAGCACGCGCTCGCCGCGACGCAGCTCGCGGTCGCCGGCCAGGAAATTGTACAAGTGGCCCGTCTGCTGGAGACTTACCGCGACAATTTTCGGCGGCGACGGTGCGCCTTCAAACGGATCGATGTCTGACACTGTCTCTACTCACCCCGCATCGCATGCCCGGCTATGGTCCACCAGTTCTCCGCCTGCATGCGCGGATTGGCGTTCGCTACCACCGCTTCGTTGGCGCGCACCGCGGCGTCGATACATTTCACGACCGCATCGACACCGACACTATCCGCCAGGCTCACGAGTTTCGATCGCGACTCGGGCCCAAACCCGATGAAATCGGCCTTCAGCAATTTGTAGCATAGTATTTCTTCGAGGAGTCTTGCGAGCAGCTCGAAATTGCCGGCCGCCGCATCGCGGTTTGCGAAAAACTCCTGGGCGAGCGACTGCGCGCGCGCAAAATCGATCGACCGGGCATGGCTTAGCGCATCGAGCAACTCTTTCATCGGCGGCTCATCGCCGTCCGCCAGCGCGATCGCGTTCGCAGCGCTGCCGCGCGCGAGCAGCGCAATCGCACTGGCGCGGGTTTTGTCCGTGCCGCCATGACGCGCCAGTATCGCCTCGAGATCGGCGGGCTGCAGCGCGGGAAACCTCACCGTGCGCATCCGCGAGCGGACTGTGTCGAGCAGCGCGCGCTCGCTGGCGGTCACCATGATGATGATCGCGTGGCCGGGCGGCTCTTCCAACGTCTTCAGCAGCGCGTTCTGCGCGGGCTCACCGAGCGTCTCGGCGTCGTTGATAATCGCCATGCGAACGGGTGAGCGCGACGGCCGGATCCCCAGCCGCGCGATCAGCTCGCGCACCTGGTCGATCAGCACTTCGCTGCGGCCGACCGGCCGCGAGACGTAGGTGAAATCCGGATGCACGCCCGTCGCGATCTGCACGCACGCCGAACAGCAATCGCATCGCGGCGCGTCCGCATCGCCGGCGCGCGCGCGCGTGCGCTCGGTCTGCGGCGCAAGGCGGACGGGGCAATTCGCTGTAGCGCAGCAGAAATTCTCGCCTGGCGCGCGCTCGCACATCATCGCGTGGACGAGGCTGGTCGCGACCAGCGCCTTGCCGACGCCGCGCGGGCCCGCGAACAGGTAGGCGTGCGACGGACGGCTCCGCAATTCGGCGAGTAGCCGCGTTGCGACCTCGCGATGCCCAAGGATTCCGGTTATCGGCATGGCGACCGCGTCATCGGCGCGCGAGCAACTTTTCGGCGGCGCGTTGAATGTCGGCGGTGACGGCAGCGACAGGACGGTCGGCGTCGATCACAACGACGCGCGCGGGCTCGGCCTTCGCAATCGCGAGAAAACCGTCGCGCACCTTGCGATGGAACTCCGCGCGCTCGCCCTCGAAGCGGTCGGAGCCGCGCCCCGTGCCTTTCGCGCGCGCGCGAGTGCGCTCGAGTCCGGTTTCGACCGGCAGGTCGAGCACGATAGTCAGGTCGGGCGTCACCTTGTCGCTGGCGAGCCGGTTAAGCTCGCCGAGCAGCTTGAGATCGAAGCCGCGGCCGTAACCCTGGTAGGCGGTGGTCGAATCGGAATAGCGATCGGAAATCACGATCTCGCCGGCGGCCAGCGCGGGCCGCAGTTTTTCGCGTACGTGCTGCGCGCGATCCGCGAGCACCAGCAGCAGTTCCGCGGCGACGTCGAGCGAAACTGCGGGATCGAGAAAAATCGCGCGAATCGTTTCGCCGGCGCGCGTGCCGCCGGGCTCATGCGTGATCGTTACGCGCCGCCCAACTTTGCGGAGCGCATCGCCAAGGATCGCGGCCTGCGTGGTCTTGCCGCTTCCTTCGACGCCTTCGAGCGTAATGAATACACCGGCTGCCATCGGTTAAACTGGACGGGAACGTTGCGCGCGTCCTTAGTGGCCAAAATACCAGTGCGCCAGTTGCGGCTGGAAGAGTGCGAAAACTCCAGCGGCCAGCGCCAAGTAGGGACCGAAGGGAACTTCGGTCTTCAGAATCGAGACGTCTGCTTCTTCCGGATCTGTTGCGGGCTCGCCGAGCGGAGCTGGCGCAGTCGCGCCGCCGCCGGTGAGCGCGAAGGCGATTCCGCCGATCGCGCCGATTGCCGAACCGAAAAACATCGTGAAGAGAACTCCCGGCCAGCCGAGAAATCCGCCGACCATCCCGAGCAGCCACACGTCACCCAGCCCGACGCCCTCGCGCCCGCGCACCAGTTGGTAGAAATAACCAGTGCCGAACAGCACGCCGCCACCCACGATGATTCCGATCAGAGAGCTCTTCCAGCCGACCTCCGGCATCATCAGTGACGCGGCGGCGAATCCCACCAGCGTGCCGGGCCACGTCACGATGTTGGGAATCAGCCGCCAGTCGTAGTCGATGATCGCGACGACCCACAGTGCCGCGCATAGTACGAAGCGCGCGATCGCGTCGGGAAGAGGGAAGGCGAGGTAGAGGAACAGCGCGATGATGCCGAGGCCGAATTCAGCGAGAAAATGACGGAACGGAATCGGCGCGCCGCACATCACGCATCGCCCGCGCAGCCCAAGGTAGGCGAGAATCGGGATGTTCGCCCACCACGGCAGCGCGCGCTCGCAACTCTCGCAATATGAGCGCGGCGTAACGATCGAAAGATCGCGCGGAAGGCGGAAGGCAACCAGACTGACGAAACTGCCGACGCTCGCGCCGAACAGGAACGCAATCGCGGCGCCGATTCCGATGGGCATGTCGAGCGTCATCGCGTCACCATAACATACGCGGCGTCAGCGTTGCGCGCCGCAGAGATCAATAGTCAAGTCGTAAGTGGCCTTGATGCCGCGATTAAGATTTTCGACCGACAGGCGCTCGTCGTCGCCGTGCACGCGCGCGATTTCTGCGCTGTCGAGAATCACCGGCACGAAGCCGTATGACGGCACTCCCTTCGCGCGCAGCATGCGCGAGTCGGTACCGCCGGTGGTCATCCACGGCACCACGCGCGCTCCCTTGAAGTCGCCGGCGACGACGCGTTTGATCGCGTCCCACGCCTCGCCCGAGGCTCGGCGACGGCGGCGCGTCATCGGGCCGCTGTATATAGTCAATCTTGAAGTCGCCGGGGCCGAGCTGGTCGCGAAGATGCTTCATAAACGCGTCGGCGTCGGTGCCCGGCAGCAGGCGGCAGTCGAGTCCCGCCTCGGCGACCGTCGGCACGACGTTCACTTTCACTCCCGCATTGAGCATCGTGAGCGAAATCGTATCGCGCATGAGCGCCTGGATATTGTACGGGCTGAGCACGCCCGCCACCGCGGCCTGGGCGACTGCCGGGCTGATCCAGATGCGCGAGTTGGAACGACGCCGGAGACGGCTCGAGCGGCGCGACCGATTCCATCGCGTCGGCAAATATTTTCGTGATTCGAATCGGCGGCTGATTTTCCAACAGGCGATGCAGCGCGTTGATCAGGATCAGGTTCGGATTGTCGGGCTTCGGTACCGATCCATGTCCGCCCTTGCCGCGGACGGTGATGTGAAGCCAGTTCACACGCTTCTCGGAAACCGCGACCAGGAACGTGGTGCCCTTGATGCCGAGCCAATCCGGCACGCCCTCCCCGCCCTCGTTGAAGGCGAACGCAGGATCGATCGCGTCCCAATGATTGTTCACCATCCAGGTCGCGCCGTTGTCGCCGCCGGCCTCCTCGTCGGGATTCACCATCATCTCGACGCCGCGCCTGAGCGCCACGCCGTTGCGCTTGAGCGCGAGCATCGTCATCAGCGCCATGATCCCGTGCGCCTTGTTGTCGATCGCGCCGCGCGCCCACACGTAGCCGTCTGTAATGTCGGCGTCGAACGGATGATGCGTCCAGTTGGCTCCCACAGCGGGCACCACGTCAGCGTGCGACATCAGCATCAACGGCTTCACCCCGGCGGGTCCCGCGATACGCGCGACGAGCGTGACCATGCCGGGCTTGCTCTCGAAAGTTTCGGTGGCGATTCCCTCCTTGTCGAGAATCGCTTTGAGATACGCGATCGCGCCCGCGGTGTTGCCCGGCGGATTGGTGGTGTCGAAGCGCAGATAGGTGCGGAAATAGTCGAGCGCTTCGGAATCGACCTTGTTCCAGTCAATTTGCGGCGCGGTCTGAGCGAATGAAGAAGGCGCGGACCGCCGACAACGCTACGATCGCGGCGGCGAACGCCATCAATCGCATTAGAGAATTCACTCGACGCTCCATGAATTGAGATGCTCCCCGAATCACCGCTGGCATTGCGGACAATAGAAGCTCGCACGCTGGCCCACGACTACGTTTTTGATCGGCGTCGAGCATGTGTAGCACGGTTCTCCCTCGCGGCCGTATACCCGCAGACGCGCGGCGAATCGCCCGGGCCGGCCGCGCGAGTCGCGGTAACTGCGGAACGTGGTGCCGTTGCTGCCGATCGCGGCGCGCAGGATCACTGGTACCGCCGCGGCGATTTTTTCGATCTCGATCCTCGTCACGCGGCCGGCGCGACGCGCAGGACGCACCCCCGCGCGAAAAAGAATCTCGGACGCGTAGATATTGCCGATACCGGCGACGATTCGCTGGTCCATGATCAGGTTCTTGATCGATGCGGTCCGGCCGCGGGCCTTCTGCGCAAGATAGTCGGTATTGAATTCGCGCGACAACGGCTCCGGCCCCAAACCCTTCAGCTCCGCCGTGGAAGCCAACTTGGCGCGCTCGACCAGACGGACCATGCCGAAGCGCCGCGGATCGTTATAAACCAGGCGCGACGCGTCGTCGAGCGAAAATTCGAGATGGTCGTGGCGCGGATCGAAGACGTCGGCGCGAAAACCGTCGTGGCGATGGGTCAGGCTGCCGGACATCCCGAGATGCACCAGTAGCACGTGGTCGCCGTCGAGCTCGACGATCAGATATTTCGCGCGACGCGACAGTTTCACTATTCGCCGCCCCGCGATCGACGCGCCGAAATCCGCGGTGACGCGCCGGCGCAACCGTTTCTCGCCGATTCTGACGCTGACAATCGTTCTGCCGACCGCAGTGCGGACCAGTATCCGGCGCAACGATTCGACTTCCGGCAGTTCAGGCATCGCGGACGACGATCCTGCCGGCCAGT
This sequence comes from uncultured delta proteobacterium, assembly GCA_963805315.1. GTDB lineage: Bacteria > Desulfobacterota > Binatia > Binatales > Binataceae > Binatus. The sequence continues at coordinate 11,615 of CAWDTQ010000002.1, read as the reverse complement.
TCCGTGCGCAACGCGTTCGCGAGTCTGAGAAAATCGGGGACGCCGAGCTTCTCGGCGCGCGTGCCCGGATCGATCGCTGCACGTTCCAGCGCGCGCGCGGTCTGCGTGCTGTCGATTCCGAGCGAATGGCTCAGCGCGTTGCGAATCGTCTTGCGCGGCGCGGAGAACGAGGCGCGCACGGTTTCGAGCACGTCGCGTTCGTCCTCGGCCGCAAACAGTGGATTCGCGCGGGGGCGTGAAGGCCAGGACTTCGGCGTCGACCTTGGGCCGCGGATGGAAGCTGCCGGCGGCGACGGTGAAATGCACATCGATTTTCCAGTACAGCGCGGTGAACACGCTGAGCGCGCCGTACGCATCGTCGCCGGGCATCGCGCGGATGCGAGCGGCGACTTCGCGCTGAAACATCAAAACCATTCTCGAAATCATGCGCGAGTTGTCGGATAGCCTGCGCAAAATGGCCGCTGAGACATTGAACGGAAGGTTGCCTATCACCTTGACCGGCGGATCGTCGACGAGCGTCGCAAAATCGATCGCGAGAAAGTCGGCATTGACGACGCGAACGTTTGCGAAGCGCTCCTGGAGCGGGGCCGCGAGGCGCGGGTCGAGTTCCACCAGCGTCAGCGAGCGGCGCGGCCGCGCGGCGATCTTCTCGGTGAGGATGCCAAGGCCGGGACCAATCTCTATCACCGAGTCGGATTCGGACAGTTCCGCCGCGCCGACGATTCGATCGGCGACGGCGCCGCTCGTGAGAAAATTCTGGCCGCGCGATTTCGCCGGCCGCACGCCTGCCCGCGCGAGCGCCGGTGCGGGACGCCCCGGCGTCTCGAGGACGCGCGATCTTCTTGCAATCTTCATTCGTTCCGATTTCACAGCGCGAGATTGGCTTCCGCGTCGATGCTCAACTCGTCGCGCTCGCCGCGGATCAACCGGTAGCTGCCCGCGAGCGCGATCATTGCCGCATTGTCGGTGCAGTATTTCAGCGCCGGCGCGACCAGCCGGCGCCCGTCTGCCGCCGCCGCCTCGGCCAGGCTGTCGCGCAGTCTCGAATTTGCCGCGACGCCGCCCGTCAGCGCGATCGTGTCCGCACCCAGTTCGCGCGCGGCTGCGATCGTCGGCTTCACCAGCATTTCGACGACGGCTTCCTGAAAGCTCGCCGCGAGATCCTCGGGCCGTTCCGCGCGGCCGTTCTCGCTCGCCAGAATCGTCGCGACCGCCGTCTTCACGCCGCTGAAACTGAAATCCATCGGCGCGCCTTTGACGTGAGCGCGCGGGATTCGCACGCGCTTGCGATTTCCGCGGCGCGACAGCTCGTCGATCGCGCGACCGCCCGGATAGCCCAGCCCCATCAGCTTGGCTACTTTGTCGAAGGCCTCGCCGGCCGCGTCGTCGCGCGTGCGTCCGATTCGCCGGTAGCGCCCGAAATCCTCGACCGCGAACAGCGCGGTATGACCGCCCGACACGACCAGCGCGAGATACGGCATCGCGATTCGATTTTCGAGCAACGGCGCCAGCAGATGGCCCTCGATATGATTCACGCCGACCATCGCGATGCCGCTCGCCTGTGCGAGGCCCTTCGCGAACATCAGACCGACCAGCAGCGAACCGACCAGTCCCGGCCCGCGTGTGACTGCGATTCCCTCGATATCCGCAAGGCGGCATCCTGCCGCACCCAGCGCGCGCTCGATGACGGGCGCAATAGTGACGACGTGATTGCGCGACGCGAGTTCCGGCACGATGCCGCCGTAGGCGCGATGGATGTCGTCCTGGTTGGCGACGGTGCTCGAGCGAATTTCGGCGATTCCGGGCGCGCTGGTTTCGAGCACCGCGGCGGCCGCGTCGTCGCACGAAGACTCAATTCCAAGTATCAGCATCGCGAGTTTGAGGATGACACAAAAGCGGGACGACTCAAAAAAGTTCCAATCGGGACTTTGTATGAATACTGGGTGCAGGGGTCACCCCTGCCCAAGGAAGTGTGAAACCCAGGTGGGTTTCACATTAAATTAGTTGGTTCAGTTCGCCGTGGGAGGTTGTCTCGATGCGGGCGGAGGCGGAGCGGGTGCTTCGTCGGGTGCCGGAACAACTTCAGGCTCCGCCGGCGCGGGCTCGTCGAGATCCCCTGACGGCGGCGCTGATGCGCTGGCCGCTGCCGGCATGAACGCCGCCAGCCGCGTGACGCCGACGCGCGCCGTCAGGTTGCCAGGACTCGCCGCCAGCGCCTTCTGATATGCGGCGGCCGCCTCGGCAGACTTGCCCTCTTGCTCGAGGCTGAGTCCTTCGAATGCGTACGCTTCGCCGAGCCACGCGGAATTCGACGCGAGCCCGATCTCGGCGCGCCTGAAAAACGTCTGCGCCTGCCCGTAGTCCCTGCGCGCAACGTATGCGCGGCCGAGGTAGAAGTACGCGTACGAGTCGCTCGGATCGATCGAAATCGCATGCGCCAGTTCGCGAATCGCGTCCTCGGTGTGGCCGCGCTCGAGCTCGACGCGCTGCGCCTCGGTGATTCTCAAAGACGCGGCGCGCGCGGGAGTTGGCGCGGTATCGATCAGCGGCGTCAGCGACGCGTCGCTGATCTGCGGCGTCGTCGCGATCGAGCCGACGTCGATCGCCGGTGCGACTTCAGCGGGCGCGGGCGCCGCGGCGGGCGCGGCGGACGTCGAGGCGGCCATCGGCGCTTCGCGTTCGGCCGGCGGCGCCTGCCCCGGATGCACGGTCTCCCAATCTTCGTCATCGGAATCCGTGTCGGGATTTGTGTCGCTGGCGGGAGATGGCGCCACGGCGGGGCTGGCCGGTGCTGCTACGCTACTCGCCGGCGCCGCGAGATCCTGTGCGGGAATCGATTCCTCGCGCAGTTCCGCGCTCGCCAACGCCGCCGGCATCGACAGAAATATTGCGAGAACTAATACGCCAAGTCGCATCATCGCAGAGCTAGTCGTTGGGATCGGCGACCGGATTCGGCTCAGCAGGCAGCTTGTGGTCGACGGCCGTCAACGACGTCGGAGAAGTATGATACGGGCAGTCCTCGGTTGGCGCCAACTCTTCCGGATACACGCCCATCATCGTCACCGGGCAATAGGGTGTCGCCTTGTAGCCGGTAGTCGGATCGACTTTCTCTTCGACGATTCCCGGCGGCGCGGTGAAATCGAGCGGCGGGCGAGACGCCGTCGCTGCTTTCATAAATGCGGTCCACGCCGGCAGGCTGGCTTGCGCGCCGGTCAGTCCCAGCTCTTCTTTTTGATCGAAACCGGTCCACACCACCGCCAGCAGGTTCGGCGTGAAGCCGGCGAACCACGCGTCCTTGGCGTCGTTGGTGGTCCCCGTCTTGCCTGCCGCCGGCCGCGTGAAGCCCATCGTGCGCGCGCCCGCGCCGGTGCCGTGATTGATCACGTTTTCGAGCATGAACTGCATCATGTACGCGAGTTGCGGTGAAATAACCTGCTCCGCCGTCAGTTCGTGGCCCTCGATCACTTTGTTATTTTCATCGACCACCGCGGTTACGGCGTACGGCTGGATTTCCATCCCGTCGTTGGCAATCACCGCGTACGCGCGCGCCACCTGCATCGGCGAGACTTCGATTCCGCCCAGCACGATCGACGGGTACGCCGGCAAGTCGCCGAAGCCGAGCTTCGACGCCATCGCGCGGATTCGATCCAGTCCGACGCTGTTTGCCAGCCGCGCCGTCGCCGAGTTGAGCGACTCGCCAAGCGCGAACTCGAGCGTCACGTGACCGAAGAAGCGGTCGCGATAGTTATTCGGCGTCCAGCTCATGTCGCCGTACTGCCAGGTGAACGGCGCATCCTCGATATAGGTAGTCGGCAGAAATTTCTCGGCTCCGCCCGACAACGTCTCGTCGAAGGCCGCTAAGTATGTCACCGGCTTGAAGACCGAACCGGGCTGACGTTTGGACTGAGTAACGCGATTGAACTGGCTCGCGCGGTAATCGCGTCCCGCCGGCCATCGCGCGAATCCTGCCGCTCTGCGGCTCGAGCGCGACCAGGCACGACTCGAGGCGATCCTTGGCCTCGCGTCGGAGCAGCTTGGGATGCTTGGCTTCCAGGTCGCTGAGATTGTGCTCGATTGCATGCTCGGCGAGCTTTTCCATGTGCACGTCGAGCGACGTGAAGATGCGCAAACCCTCGCCGCTCAGCACTTGCGGAGGATAACGCTCCGCGAGCTCTTTCTTGACGTAATCGACGAAGTAGGGCGCGTCGTTGCCCTCGGCATAAACTTCCCGCGCGCGCAGCGGCTCGCTGACTGCAGCGTCGTAGGCGCTTTTGTCGATGTATCCATCTTCGAGCATCGCGGCGAGGACTTCGTCGCGGCGCGGGCGCGCGGCGTCCGGATGGTGCAGCGGATTGAGTCGGTTCGGCGAACTTATCAAGCCCGCGATAGTAGCCATTTCGCCAATAGTCAGATCGCGCGGCTCCTTCGAGAAGTAGTACTCACTCGCTTCCCACACACCGTATATGCCTTCCTGCCCGCGCTGGCCCAAGTAGATATCGTTAATATAGTTCTCGAGTATTTCGTCCTTGGAGTAATCGCGCTCTGCGATGTACGCCATCATCGCTTCCTTGAGCTTGCGCTTGTAGCTTCGCTCGCGCGTCAGGAAGAAGTTCTTCATCAACTGCTGAGTGAGCGTCGAGCCGCCCTGGCGCACGTGCCCCGAAGTGAAATCGACGTAGGCGGCCTTGATGGTGCGCACGATGTCGACGCCGTGATGCTCGTAGAAGCGATGGTCTTCGGCCGCCAGGATCGCATTGATCATTGTCGGTGGAATCTGGCTGAGGCGCACCAGTCGGCGCTGCTCCCATTCACCCTCGAAGATGCCGCTGATGAGTTCGGGCTCGAGTTCGATCGAGTAGACCGGTTTATGAGTCACCGGGTCGTCCATCGAGGAGATCGTTTCTCCCTTGAGATTGAGCTCGACCAACTCGCCGCTGAAATTGCCGTACGGATACGCGAAGCTATGCAGGAAGATGTCGAGCTTGTTGCGCTTGCGGTCGAAGCTGTACTCGCCGCGGCTCGCCACCTTGCCCGCATCGACGGGATGGTAGTTCAGGCGCGCGAGGCGATCGAAGAAACCCAGGTCCTCCAGATTCTGCCCAGGATATATGAGGATGGAGTCTGAATAGATGCGCGACGGGATGTTCCATCGCTTGCCCGAGAACCGCGCGACAACTTCATTCTCGAGCTGATTGTAGTAGCTGAAAAACAGCCACAAGGCGGGCGGCACGGCGAACAGGATGGCCGCGCCCACGCCGATGAGCGCGAATTTCAGGATTCGTTTTGGGGACATCGGCAATCCGTCCCCGGCTCAAACCTCCGGTTTGACCGTCACGTAGATCGTGTTGTCGCCGCGCCTGACCAGCAGCAGAACGATCTTGCCCTTGGCGCTGGTTTTCAGCGCCGTCTGATACGCGTCCACGTTCTTGACGGCGGCGCGATTGACCTCGAGGATCACGTCGCGCGCGCGCAGGCCGGACTCGTCGGCGCGGCTACCGGGCTGGACCGACGAAATCACGACGCCGCCGGAGTTATCGAGGCCGAGTTCCTTGGCCAGGTCCGGACTCAGGTCCTTGACGTGAAGGCCGAAAGGCGAAACGGCGCCGAGGTCGGGCTTTTCCGATTTTTCTTCGGAGGCGATGATTTCCGGCTCGTGCGACTGCGTAATCGTGACAGGTAGATCGAGCGTCTGCTTGTCGCGAATAACTTTGAGCACGCCTTTGTGGCCAAGGTCGGTGCGGCCGACCAGCAGCGGCAATTCGCGCGAATCATCCACTGCTTGATTGTCGAACGCGACGATTACGTCGCCGCGCTTGACGCCCGCCGCCTTCGCCGGTCCGTCGTCGAGCACCTTGGCAACCAGCGCGCCGCGCGAATCCGCCAGGCCGAGCGATTCGGCCAACTCAGGCGTCACCTTCTGGATGTACACGCCGAGCCATCCGCGCACGACCTTGCCCGAGCTCTTGAGTTGCGGCAGCTCTTCCTTGACCAAGTCGATGGGAACGGCGAAACCGATCCCCATGCTCGCGCCGGTGTGCGTGTAGATCGCGCAGTTGACTCCGATCACATTGCCGCGCAAATCGATCAACGGTCCGCCCGAGTTGCCGGGATTTATCGACGCGTCGGTCTGAATGAAATCTTCGTAGTTGCCGGGAATGAAGCGGCCCTTGGCGCTGACGATTCCGGCGGTCACCGAGTGATCGAAGCCGAACGGATTTCCGATCGCCATCACCCATTCCCCCACCTTCAAATCTTCCGAGTTGCCGAGCGGCGCGACCGCGAGGTCGTGCTTCACATCGATCTTGAGCAGCGCGATGTCGCTCTTCTCGTCATGCCCGACAACCTTGGCAGTATAGATGTGGCCGTCCTGCAAAGTGACCGTGACCTTGCCCGGACTGTCGACCACGTGCTCGTTGGTCAGGATGTAGCCGTCCTTGGTGATGATGAAGCCGGAGCCCAGCGCCTTGGAATGCTGCTGCGGCGGCCCGCCGAACTCCTCGAAAGGGTTGTGCGAGTGCGGCGCGAGCGGACCGCCGTGCGGCGAGTCTTCCGGCGGCGGCTCGACGCCTTCGGCAGGTTCGTCGGGTTCGTCGGTCGAGATGTTCACGACGGCGGGGCTGAGCTTGGCCGCGAGATCCACGAAGTCCGGCATCGATTGCGCTTTCGCTGCGTGCGCGGGGTCGGCCAGCTCGGTCCAGAAGTGCGCGGGCGCAGGCGCCGCGGTCTCGGCAGCGCGTGCCTCGCGGCCGGAGGCAATCAACGTGGATGTCGCGATAACGGTCGCGACGCCAAGAACGGCGATGGGTCGAAACAACTTATGCGTCATGTGTGATTAATACGAAGACAGCGGCTCAACGGTTCGGCTGTCTCGCCAATTCAACGTACTTGATTTGCAGACCGGAAAGAATCTCCTTAATCAACGCCTGTTCGTGAGGATCGAGATTTCCGCGCGTCTTGTCCCGCAACATTATAATGATATCGATCATTTGCTGCGCCAAAACCAGGTCGTGCGTCACCTTGCCGCTCATCGGGTCGGGTATTTCGCCCAGCGCCGCCATCGCCTGCTCCGACAGGCTCCACAGGAACGCCGCGAATGTCAGTTCGGGGGGAGGCTCGCTCGAAGGACGATTCGCCGCAGGCTGCGAAGCTCCGGCTTGCGGCCTGGAAATCGCCTCCGGCCCCGGTGCGGCCGGCTTGGATTTTATATCCAGCGGTTCGCTGCTCTCCGATGGCGTGTCGTTGTCGCCGCCCTCCTTGGCCTCGCCTTCGGCGGAGAATCGCCGGCGATCCTGGACCTTGAAGCCGCGCTTATCTTCAGATTCTTCCATCGACGACACAGTCACCCTTGTGCAATCTGGCCGCCGGCCGACATCTGCTCGAGCCGGTGGATTCGCTCCTCGATCGGCGGATGGGTCGAGAACAGCCGCGAGATTCCCGCCGCGCTGAGCGGATTCACGATAAACATGTGCGCCGTCGCGGGGCTGGCGTCCAGCGGCATCCGCTCGTTGGCGGCTTCGAGCTTGCGCAGTGCGCTGGCCAGGTACAGGGGATTATGCGTGAGCTTGGCGCCGCTCGCGTCGGCCTGGTACTCGCGCGTGCGCGAAATCGCAAGTTGAATGAGGGTCGCTGCGATCGGCGCTAGCACGCCGGCGACCAGCAGGCCCGCGATGCCGCCTTCTTCGTCGTCGCGGTTGCCCAGCCCGAAAATAGCGCCCCATCGAATCATCGTGCCGATCATCATCACGGCGCCCGCCAGCGTCGCTGCGATCGAGCTGGTCAAAATATCGTGATTGGTCACGTGCGAGAGTTCATGGCCGATGACGCCCTTCAACTCGTCGCGCGTGCAGATTCGCATGATTCCGCGCGTCACGGCGACGGCGGCATGATTCACGTTGCGGCCGGTCGCGAACGCGTTGGGCGTGTCGGAATCGATCAGGTAAAGGCGCGGCATCGGGATTCCCGCCGAATGCGCCAGCTCGTTGACGATCGAATAGAGCTCGGGCGCCGAGCTCGCGTCGAGTTCCTGCGCGCCGTATGCGCGCAGCACGATCTTGTCGGAGAACCAGTAGCTGAAGAAATTCATCACCGCGGCGATGACGAAAAAAATCACGACGCCGTGCCTGCCTCCAATCAGACCGCCGATCAGCATCAACAGCCCCGTCATCAGCCCCAACAGCAGCGTCGTCTTGAAGAAGCTCATAGACCTCCTCGGTCGCGACCTATGCACATCGTCCGATGATCCACGCTAATCAGTCTATTATCTTTGAGGCGACGCTACAAATTTTGCCAAAGCGTTGGCGACTTCCCGGACCTCGATGGAATCGATGGGCTCGCGCCTAAGAACAGTGATTTGTCCCGACCCCTGCGGACGCCATCGGGCAGGATCGGTAGGCCCGAAAATCGCCACGCCGGACGCGCCAACCGCGGCGGCAAGATGCGACACGCCCGAGTCGTTGCCCACAAAGTCCGATCCGCCCCGAGCGATCGCCGCGACCGTCGGCAAATCGAGGTTCTTCAGAACCGGTACGCCGGCCTCGCGAAAGATCGGTTCCAGCGCCACCTCGGCGGGTCCGAGAATGACCACGACGTTCGCGCGATTCGCAAGCAACAGGTTTGACGCGAGCTCGGCGAACTTGGCGGCCGGCCAATTCTTGGCGGGACTTCCGCTGCCGGGAAAGATCACGACCGGATTCGAGCTGCCGCATTTCGATTCCGCAATCGCGCGAGCAGCCGCCGCAAGGTCATCAGAGCTTGGCTCCAGCCGCGAATCCGAATGCGAGACGGCAGCGTCAATCGCGCGCAAATAGGCGTCCGACACGTGGCCATCGCTGTCGCTGTCCGGCCGGAACGGATGGAACGAAACGACAGCATCGGTCGCCGCGGCCAATCGCGCGCGAAAACGATCGTCATCCGAGGCAAAGAACGAGTAGATGCGATCGAAGTTCGCGAAGAACCGGCGCGCCGATTCTGTGTCCGAATCAGCGAATAACTCGCCGACCTCGCGAGCGTCTATCGAATGCGCGCGCGCGACGACAGTCCTCCCCGTCACGAGCCGTGCCAGCTCGAACCGCGCCATCAGCTCGATCGACGCGCGCATATGCCGCCGCGAAATAGCCGCCAGCGTCGGCATCAGGCACATAAGATCGCCAAGCGCGCCCGGAAAGATAACCAGCACGCGCCGAATCGAAGGCGGGGTCTTCTCAGCCGGCGTCATTGGGGACAGCCTATCATTTAACGTGAAACCCGCCGTGGGTTTCACACTTCCTTGGGCAGGGGTGACCTCCTTCGGCTTCGCTCAGGACAGGCTCTGCGCCCAGTATTAAGACGCGCGAAATGGCGATCAGTTTTTAGCGAAATGGTCGAAAATGGTGCTGTGATGCTGGGGTTTTCAGAAAAATGTTTCACGTGAAACGTTCTTAGTTGGGGATTATGTTAGGCTTGACACCCACATTCAAAAGCATTATATTTACCTCATGAACAAGACAGTCGAAGCTGGCAAGCCGCTTTGCACTCAACCGTCGATCTCGCTCGCTCAACTGATGAAGCAGTTCAGCGATGAGACCGCGTGCAAAACCCTGTTGCGCGATATGCGCTGGCCGGATGGCGTGAAGTGTCCACGCTGCGGCAAGAGCGAGCGCGTGTACGAATTGAAGGCGCGCCCGTTCCACTGGGTCTGCAAGAACGACGATTGCGGCAAGCGCAACGGCTACCGTTTCAGCGTCATCACGAAAACCATTTTCGAGAATACGAACTATCCGCTCTCGACTTGGTTTCAGGTGATTTACCTGATGACGCAAAGCAAGAAGGGAATCAGCGCGCTGCAAATCCATCGCCAGATCAAATCGGGCGACTATCGCACGGCGTGGTACATGGTGATGCGGATTCGCGCCGCGATGAAGGACGATGGGCTGGCCAAGCTGCTCGGCACAGTCGAAATCGACGAAACCTATCTTGGCGGGAAGGAACGCAACAAGCAGGTCGGACGCGGGAAGTGGGCTTCGCAAGATAAAACCGAATGATCGGCGCGATCAGTCGCAAGGGAAACGTTGTCTGCAAGATGATCGAGGACACCGGTTTCAATACCTACAATGATTTCGTGCGTAAGACCGTAGATTACACAGTGAGTCTCGTTGCGACGGACGAAAGCTATCGCTATCGCAGTCTTAACCGGATGGGTTTCCCGCATGAGTTCATGACACAGCGAGAACAGTACGTTCGCGGCGAAGTCCACACCAATACGATTGAATCGTTCTGGTCGTTGCTCAAACGGGGCATCCTCGGGACGTACCACAATGTGAGCAAGAAATATCTGCCGCTGTACCTCGCCGAGTTTCAGTACCGATTCAACAATCGCAAGAACCCGAATATTTTCTTCGACGTGATAGCAGGATGCTGAGGTCAGCCCGCTGGCGGAAGCCTCAGCCAGACAAGGCCAGTCACCTGATTGTGGACAGGGGCGGACAATTTCGATTGCCGTTCCCGCGAAGGGTAGTACTATGCCGAAAGCAAGGCCCATTTCACTGCATCCGCTGACGTTCCATGAAGCTCTCAAGCACCTGGTTCGCATTGATCCTGATAGCGTCGGCATTACCCCTAAGCGCCGTGAAAAGCGCAAGCGACGAGCCAAGCGGCAAACAGAACGCAAGCAAAGTTGAAGCTGGCCACCGCGAGTATGCAACCAACGGCGATCCAGTGGCGACGCCGATCAATCAAACTGCCGCAGAGAAAGCCGACGGTCATAGTGCTGGCGAAACCTACAATTACAACGGCAACTTCAATTACACCCCGCCACCGAGTCCGCCTGAAAGCAATTGGACTATTGCAGGTGAAATAGCGTCGGTCGCGTCCGCTGTTCTGGTTGCTGTTTTCACGGCGTTGCTCTGGCACGTAAGTCGCCAGCAAAAGGGGTTGATGAAGACTGCGGAAGTCACGTCGCAGCGCAGCTTGGAAATCGCGGCGCTCGCTCTTGATGCTGATCGACCTTATGTATTTATCGAATCGCCCGAACTTCACTACACCCATGAATTTGTCGAACTGGCGAAGATCGCCGAATTTGACCGGTCCCCGATCACCGACATCAAACATTGTGGCCCTTGCGATATCGCACTTATCGAAGGAGGAGTGTGCAACGCCGAGAATGTGCAGGTGTTGCGCGAAATGCGCGCCAACGCCAAAATTCTCGTCGCGATCGGCGCCTGCGCGATCACCGGCGGCTTGCCAGCAATGCGCAACCGTCTCGACATTGGCGATGTTCTCAACCAGGTCTATCGCGACTTGGACGGCGCGCAATCGCATGTTCCCAACGATCCGGAGCTACCGCTGCTGTTCGACAAGGTCTATCCGGTCAACGAGATCGTCCGCGTCGACTATTTCATTCCCGGCTGCCCCCGTCCGCCGACGCGATCTGGAAATATCTGAACGATCTGATTCTGGGGCGCATGCCGCGTCTCGATCACAATCTCATGCATTACGATTGAGGGCTGCGTCATGCTCAACCTCGAAACTGCGCAAACACCGCAGAAGCTCCGCCGCATCGCCATCGAACCCGTGACCCGGGTCGAGGGCCACGGCAAGGTGACGATCCTCCTCGACGGGGAGAACCGGATCCATCAGGT
>CAWDTQ010000001.1:0-251177 GCA_963805315.1 uncultured delta proteobacterium | reverse complement strand
TTCGGACTACAGACTAAATCCACTCCGTTGCCTGACGGATCGACGAGGTTCGCCAACCCTCCCTTCGGGCCATGCTGGATTTCACCTTCGAGCTTGCCGCCCGCGCCGACTGCGCGTTTGACCGCCACATCGATATCCTCAACAGCGAAGTCCAGATGGACCGGCGTCCAATGCCGGCGGTAATCGCGCGAGATCTGTCCCTGCACTCCGGCCGGAATCTTCATGATCCAGAACGTTTGAGCGCCGAGCTTTGCTTGCGCCCAATCGGGTTCGTGCTTCACTACCGTCAAGCCGAGACCGCGCCCATAAAACTCGACCGCGCGATCCACATCGTCCACATCGATGCAGATTGAAAATTCCATAGCGCCCCTCCTTGGCGATCTCACACGTGCTTGAGGATTTTCTCCCTCAGATCGCGCATCAGCTTTTCGTTCTGCCCGACCTCGCCGGTAAAGATCACCTGCTCGGTGCCCCAGTCCTTGGCGCGCCGCTTCAGCTCCGCGATACATTCCTCCGGCGTCCCGATCAGCATCATCGGCGATGCGAGTAAGTCGTCTGCGGTCTGACCGAACATCGGCGCCATCATCTCGGCGGTCTTGCGCGACGCTTCCGGCGACTCCGAAATGATCGTCGCGAAAACAAAGTTGCTCACTTTAACCGCATCCGGCTTGCGGCCGATGCGCTTCGCTTCGTCGCGCACGAAACTCACCTTCTCGCGGAACGACTTGTCCGTCGTGCGCTTCACCACCTCCATCGAGATGTGTCCGCGCTTGCCCGCGTCTGGAATGATGTTGATGTAGTCGGCGTACTTGGCCGCTAGGCGCAGCAGGCCTTTGCCGCCGCCGCCGAGGATTATCGGCGGATGTGGCTGCTGGATCGGTTTCGGCCACAGGATCGCATCCTTGAAATGGTAAAACTCGCCGTCGAAGGTCGTGCGCTCGTTCTTCCACAGCGACAGGATGCATGCGATCGATTCGTCGAGCATCCGCAACCGCTCGGTGATCGGTGGGAACTGAATCCCGCTCATCTTGAATTCCGTCTCGGTCCATCCCGATCCGAATCCTGCCACCAGCCGGCCGCCGCTCAACTGGTCCAGCGTCATCAGGCTCTGCGCCGTGATCGCGGGATGACGAAACAAATTGCACAGCACGAGGTGGCCGACGCGAATCTTCTTCGTCGCTTCCATCACGACTGCGGCCATCACGACGTGGTCGAAGGCCTTTGATTTCACATCGAGTTGCCGATCCGGACCCTCGTTCACCAGATGGTCTGGGAAAACGATCAGGTCGTAGCCAAGCGCCTCCGCGGCTTGCGCATGGGCGCGATACTGTGCGGGCTCCAGATTGCCAAGCTGAATTCCAAATTCCATGTGTACCTCGCGATATGACCGGATTTTGAGAGGGATACGTTAGCAAACCGGCAGGCGTCGTGAACATCCGATTTGTATGATCTGTTTTGAGACGCAAAGACTCTCGGGAGGTTACGACGGAGGGCTTGCCGCCTGTATCATAGAGTGGTACATAGGCTCATGGTGGAAGCCGCGGAATGATCGTGAGCTTTCGCGATGATTGGTTGCGCGATTTCTTTATCGAGAACGTTCGCTCCAGGAAAATCCCATCGGCTCTGGAGGACCGTTTGTTCCGCAAAATCCAGATGCTGGATGATGCGACGACAGATCGGGACTTGCGAGTACCGCCAAGCAATCACTTCGAAAAGCTGCGAGGCAGGCTGAAGGGACTCCATGCGATCCGCGTCAACCAACAATGGCGGCTCGTCTTTCGATGGGATGGTGTCCGTGGCGAAGTCCGGGGCGTCTATCTGGACGATCACAGTTACAGATGAAGCGAGGTGATCCATGTTGCTGACAAAGCGCAAGCCGATTTCGGTCGGCGAGATTCTTACCGAGGAGTTCATGCAGCCGCTGGGTCTGACGCAAGGAGCGTTGGCCAAAGCGATGGGCGTACAGCGCAAGCACGTCAACGAGTTGTGCAACGACCGTCGCAACGTGACCGCGCCGACCGCGCTAATCCTGGCGCGCGTGTTCGGCAACAGCCCTGACTTCTGGCTCAACGTTCAGCGGCGCAGCGACCTATGGAAGGCGATGCACTCGTCTAGAGAACGCAAGCGGATTCAACGGGCCCAGCCACTGACAGCAGCCACATGACCTGTCGGAGCGCTTCCCAGCGGAGGCGGGCGGCTGCCTTAACATACTCGCGACCTCCAGGAACATCCTGATTTCGCTGCGCTAACCCCCGCCGTGCGGACCCGACCCATTCCCTGATTAAAATCGCGGCATGATCTTTCTCGTGCGACGTCGCGACGCGTTGCAGCTGCCGAAAATTAGGACAATGCATTTCGAGCTTGTTTAAGCCTGTTTGTTCTTACGCGGACAAATGTCGCGTAAACGCGCAGGTCGTTCGGTGCCGTAAGGCGCAGATGCCTACGAAATCATCAAAGCGTGCATTAGAAATGATTGAACGGTTGGTTAAAGAATGATTATCTTAGATCCAGAGGATGATGAGGTTGCGGTTTCGCCGTGCATATGCCTGCGGTTTGATACGTTGCCCGCGCGAACAGCCGACCGAGGAGACTTATGACTCCGAGTATCGCGCAAATTCCTTCTCGAAATAAACCACAGCCCAAACGCCCCTCGATGCTTGACGCACTGGGCGAATTCCGCGTTCCGCTCGAGGCCAGCATCTACTGGCTCGGCGCGCTCACCCATCCGTGGCCGCACGTACGTCCGCATAACGCCAAAGTCGTGATGCTGATTCCGGGGTTCATGGCCGGTGACGTCACGCTGGCGCCGTTGGCGAATTTTTGCCGATGGCTCGGTCATCGCGCGGTTTATGCCGGTATCCTCTCGAACTCCGAGTGTCCGCGCGAGACGATGCGCAAATTGAACGCGCGGCTCGCCCTCGCTCATGAGAAATTCGACCAGCCGATAGTAGTGGTCGGCCAGAGTCTCGGCGGCGTTTACGCGCGCGAGATTGCCCGCGATCAGCCCGCAATGGTCGAGCGCGTCATTTCTCTCGGCTCGCCGATCAGGATGCCGCGCCGCCACGCCAACCTTGCCGTCGAGGTCGTCGCCAAGTCCGTCGCCGCACTTCGCGGAAAGGCCGACGGATGCCTCAGTGAGGAGTGCCAGTGCGGCGTGATGTTGAGCGACGAATCGCCTGCCGACGTTCCGACCACGCACGTGTATTCGCGCACCGACGGCGTTGTGCACTGGGAAAGCTGCATCGATCTCAGCGGCGCGCCAACGGTAGAGAACGTCGAGGTCATGGGCAGTCACGTCGGGATGGGTCTGAACGCCGACGTGTACCGCATCATCGCAGACCGCCTCGCGATGCCTCGCAGGTCGCGGCTACACGCTGTCGCTTCGCCCGCCGCCACCGCGCAGATCTAACCGCGCGAAAGAAAATCGAATGCGGGCTCCTCGCCCCGCGCTTCTTCTTCCTCCGCGCTTATTTCAGGTTCTCGTTCGCGAAATCCCAGTTGACCAGGTTCCACCACGCCTCGACGTACTTCGGCCGCGCGTTGCGATAGTCGATATAGTACGCATGCTCCCACACGTCGCACGTGATTATCGGTGTCTGGCCCTGCCGGATTGGGCATCCCGCGTCATGCGTCGCGACGACTTGCATTGAGCCGTCCTTGACGCGCACCAGCCACGCCCATCCGCTGCCGAAGTGGCCGGCCGCCGCTTCGCTGAATTTTTTCTTGAACGCGGCGAAGTCGCCGAAGGCCTTCTTGATCGCGTCGGCCACCGGTCCCTTGGGCTCGCCGCCTTTCTTCGGCCCCATCGATTTCCAGTAGAACGAGTGATTCCAATGCTGCTCGGCGTTGTTGAAGAGCGGCCCGGGTTCCGCGGTCTTCAAAATCTCTTCGAGCGAAGCGCCCTCGAATTTGGTGCCCTTGACCAACTCGTTTAGCTTGTCGACGTAGGCCTTGTGATGCTTGCCGTGATGGTACTCGAGCGTCTCCGCCGAGATGTGCGGTTTCAGCGCGTCCATGCTGTACGGAAGTTCGGGAAGTTTGAATGCCATGATGAGGTACCGTCCTTTTGATGAATACAGGTCCTGAAATTCGGACCTGTGATCGAAGTTTACGCCTGACTTGAAATCAGCGCGAATTTCAAAGGTTCCCGCGGTAACTGTTGCAAAAGAACTTACGCTGTGAAAAAGAAACTCCGAAGCAGGTTTTTGGGCGGATGGAAAACTCGAAGGAGGACTACTTATGGATGCTACCCTGATGCTTCTCCGATGGCTGCATTTCCTGTTCGGCATCACGTGGATAGGCCTGCTCTATTATTTCAATCTCGTGCAGACGCCGTTCTTCGGCGAGACCGAGCCGGCGGTCCGCAGCGGCGCGATTCAGAAACTCGTCCCGCGCGCGCTGTGGTGGTTTCGATGGGGCGCAATGGGAACGGTGATTTTCGGCCTGCTCTACCTGCTGATGTGGTGGGGGATGCGCCTCAACTTCGCGATGACGCCGTGGACCGTCGCCATTTTCACCGGCGGTCTGATGGGCCTCATCATGTGGGCCAACGTCTGGTTCGTCATCTGGCCGAAACAGAAAATCGTCATCGCCAACGCGACCGCGATGGCCGGCGGAGCACCCGCCAATCCCGCCGCCGCTCCTGCCGGACGCAGGGCAGCGCTGGCTTCGCGCACCAACACGCTATTTTCGATCCCGATGCTGTTCTTCATGGGCGCCGCGAGTCACTACAACCTGTTCGACGAGGCGACCTCGGGCGGCATCACGGCGTGGCTGGTCGTCTCGCTGATCGTAATTGGCATCGTCGAGGTAAATTGTCTCGTCGGCTCCCAGGGCCCGACCAAGCAGCCGCTCGATTCGATCGGCGGCACGATCACCGCCGGCACCGTCCTGTGGGCCGTGCTGGTGGTCGTAATCATGGTGACGCTGCGCTGAGAGAATTCAGCCAACAAAAATCTCACAAATCGACAGAGCCGCCGACCCGAATCGGCGGCTCCACTTTTTCTCTTAAAATCTTGTCCCCCTTCCCGCGCGGGAAGGGGTTAGGGGTTAGGTTCCTCGGCCACAAGCACCGTGCTCGATACGCGCCCTCAGTTCTTCTTCGCCGCCTCGGCCAGAAACGCCGTCAGGTCGTCGATTCGATTCGCGAGCTGTGGCAGCGCGCGCATCGCATGAGTCGTGCGCTTGGGCGTGTAGCCGGGCGGATACTTGAGAAACATTACGCGATCGTAAACCAGCTCGCGCGGCGAGCCCGCGATCGGCGGTCCCTGGCTGCCGGGCAGATTGGGATTCGCGTTGTGGCACACGACGCAGTTCGTCATGTACACGATTCGTCCGCGCTGCGCCGGCGTCATCGGCTTCGACGGCCCGCACCCCGAGATTGCGATCGCTAGCGCCGCTGCGCACCCGACAAACCATAGTCGTCGTCGCGTTGTGATATTTGACCTGATCGGATGGCCCGGGATTGATTGCACGGATAGATGCGTGGGATCGAGTCGCTTGAGAATTCTAGCGAAGGATTATTTTCGTGCAAGCCGTGCAGCGCGATCAAAGCAGCGCCACGAACTCGTCGACCGTTATTTCTACAGTCCGAATAATTGCCCGCAGGGTGCCGCGGTCGAGAGTCGGATGCATCGGAACAGTCACCGGATTGCGGCCCTCGCAAACCAGGCGAACGTGGCTACCTTTTTGTCTGACCTGCCGGTAGCCGAGTTTATCGAGCGCCTTAATGCAGTCTTGTCCCGAGACGGTAGGCATGCCGCCAGATTTCGGAGGCATGGACGCCTGAGTCACTTGGACGGACTCGATTCCGTCAGCGAGACGCGAACGACCTCGTACTCGGTGGGTAACTCCCAGCCCTCGCTCTCGCGATTTTCCAGGCACAGCTCGATCGCTTCGCGAATATTCTGCAGTGCCTCTTCGCGAGTTCGTCCCTGGCTGATGCATCCCGGAATAATGGGACATTCGGCAACCAGGAATCCGTCTTCGCCCGGGGTGAGAATGACGGGTAGTTCAGCCACGGAGATAGATTAGCATCGCGCCGCTGAACTCGGTAGCAGCGCGGCCTAGAGTTCGCGGCGGCCGCTTAGCGCACTGGTCAACGTGGCGGAGTCGCTGTATTCGAGGTCGCCTCCCGCCGGCAGTCCGCGCGCCAGCCGCGTTGTCTTCACGCCCAGCGGTTTCAGTACGCGCGCGATATAAAGCGCCGTCGCCTCGCCCTCGACCGTCGCATTGGTCGCGATTATCACTTCGCGCACGACCGCGGGCGGACTCACGCGCGCAATCAGTTCCTTCATCTTGATGTCGTCGGGGCCGATGCCGTCGAGCGGCGCGAGCGCGCCGTTGAGCACGTGATACACCCCGCCGAAACTGCGCGCCCGCTCGATTGCCATCAGGTCCGCCGGCCCTTCGACGACGCAAATCACTTCGCGCTCGCGCGCCTCGTCGTCGCAAATCTGGCATCGCGGATGGTCCGACAGCCCGAAGCATCCAGAGCACAGTCCCACGCGCTCCTTCATTTCGAGCAGTGCTTCCGCCAGCGCGATCACCTGGTCGCGCGGCCGATTGAGCAGGTTGAACGCCAGCCGCGACGCCGTCTTCTCGCCAATTCCCGGCAGCCGCGACAGTTCCTTGACCAGTCGCGTCATCGCCGGCGGCAAACCGTCCTGGCGCTTCAGGTTTTCCGCCATCAAGCGCGCTCCGTCATTCGGTGCTGAATCCCGGAATCTGAAGCCCGCTGAGCGGCCCGAGCTTTCCCATCTCGTCGGCGAGCATCTTCTGCGCACGCGCCATCGCGTCGTTGACGGCGACCAGGATCAGGTCTTGGAGCATCGACTTGTCGTTGGCCGCAACGATTGCAGCGTCGATTTCTATTCTGCGGATACGCAACGAGCCGTCAGCGACCACGCGCACCATCCCGCCGCCGGATTGCGCCTCGACGGTTTTCGACGACGCCGTTTCCTGCATCTCTTTCATGCGTTCCTGCAGATCTTGCGCCTGCTGCATCAATGTCGACAAATCTATTTCTGCCACTCTGATCGCTCCTTGCCGCGGGTTTCCCGGCGGCAACGTATTACTTTGATTCCTTCGCCGAAGCCTGCACCGGATTCGGCATCTTCAATTCCACCAGCCGCGCGTCGAGCGTATCGAACACTCTTCGCACTGCAGGATCCAACAGCACCGCCTGCCGTTCTTCCGGAGTCGCCGCGCGTCGCGCAGCATCGGTCGCCGGAATTGTCGGCGCGTTCCCTTTGATTGATTCACTCGGCTTCGACGGCGCCGTCGGCCTCTGCGCGTTCTCTCGCGGCGAACGGACTGGTTGTACTCGCCGCCGCCGCCGTCGCCGGCAATTCGCGCGTGAGACCGTTGCCGGCGAGCGTCGTCGTAGTGCGGCTTGCCGCCGGTTGCGACGCGCCGTTGATCGACAGCTCGACCCGAATCGCGCGGCCAATATGCTCGCTCGCGAGTTCCGCGATCACCGCCTTGTTGTCGCTCAGATAGCGAATATAAATGTCGTTGCGCGCCGTGACCGTCAGAATGTCGCCGTCGAGCACGAGTCCCGCGCCCTGCTCCATGAACCCCGCCAGCGCGGCGCGCCGTCCGCGAATAAAATCGCGTAGCTCCGGCAGCTCGCGCGGGCTGTCGTCCTGAATTTCGTTGCGCAGCGGCGCATCCGCCTTGACCTCGCCCTCGACCCGCAACCGCCGCGCACCGCTCGATTGCGGATTCGATGCAGGCTCCGGTTTCGCCGCGCCGCGGTCCGCCGACCCGCCACCCGATGCCGCCGGTGGACTCCCGGACGCGGGCGGCGCCGACGATCCGATCGCGCGCAGC
The DNA here is from genome assembly GCA_963805315.1 of uncultured delta proteobacterium. Classification (GTDB taxonomy): domain Bacteria; phylum Desulfobacterota; class Binatia; order Binatales; family Binataceae; genus Binatus. The sequence goes on along the minus strand of CAWDTQ010000001.1, from coordinate 243,344 downwards.
AATTCGTCGGCGTCGATCACCGCGGCCAGCGACGCCATCCGCACCACCGCCATCTCGAGCAGCAGGTCGGGGTAGGGCGAGCGAAGAATCTGTTCCTGCGAATCGGCCATCAGGCGAAACAGCCGCATGATGTCGCGCGCGCTCGCGCCCGCGGCCAGCCGCTTCAGCTCCGCCACTTCGTGATCTGGAATATCGTCGAGCGGGCTCTCTGTGTCGCCCGCGGGAAGTTTCGCGACCGCGAGATTTCGGATCGTCTCGAGCAAGTCGCGCCCCAGCGACTCGAGGTTCGCGCCGCGGGCCGCCAACTCGCGCACATGCGACAGCGCAGCCGCCGCGTTCTTCTGGATAATCGCGTCGGCCAGCTTCAGCACCGTGGTCCGGCTCGCGACGCCCAGCGACGATGCGACTTCGGCCTCCGTCACTTTGCCCGACGCCGTCGCGATTGCCGTCTCAAGCATCCGCTCCGCATCGCGCATGCTGCCGCCGGCCTCGCGCGCGAGCAGGCGTAGCGCGCTCTCTTCGACCTCGACGCCCTCGCGCCCGGCGAGATCCTGCAGCCGCTCGAGAATCTTGAGGTACGGGATTCGCCGAAAGTCGTAGCGCTGCAGCCGCGACAAAATCGTCTCCGGCATCTTCTGCGGCTCGGTCGTCGCGAGGATAAACTTGACGTGCGGCGGCGGCTCCTCGAGCGTCTTCAGCAGCGCGTTGAAGGCCGAATCGGTCAGCTGATGCGCCTCGTCGATAATGTAAATCTTGAAGCGGTCGCGCGCCGGCCGGTAGCTCAAATTTTCGATGATCGCGCGTGCGTCCTCGATCTTGCGATACGTGGCGCCGTCGATTTCATTCACGTCGAGCGAGCTGCCGCTGCGAATCTCGACGCACGCCGCGCATTCGCCGCACGGCTCCGCGGTCGGACCTTTCTCGCAGTTGAGGCATCGCGCAAGAATTCGCGCCGCCGTCGTTTTGCCGACGCCGCGAATCCCGGTGAACAGAAACGCGTGCGCAATTCGGCCCCGCTTCAGCGCCTCGCCGAGCGTGCGCGTCACGTGCTCCTGGCCGACCAGTTCCGAGAAGCGTTCCGGCCGCCATTTGCGCGCGAGCACCAGATGAGGAGTTTGGGATTCGGCCATCGCGAGATTTTTTTCGCTCGCGACTGCCCGTCGATGATAGCCAGGCACCCCTGCGGCACAGGGTGGCAGCCGGTACCGTTGCTTCCTTCCGGACCTGGCGGGGTTCGCGGCCTTCCCTTGCGCAGGACCCGGCTATCAGCGACGGGCAGTCGCGATAAATTGCTCCAGCGCGCTTTCCGTTTGCGCGCCCTATTACAGTATCACAGCCCCGCTCATGCAACCGCCGAAGTCAAATATGTTTCGTGCCCGCAGGTACCGTTATGCGAGCGCGATGGCGTGGGACTCGCGCGGTTGCTATCACAATTGTCATGGCATCGCACGCCGACAAAGTCGCTTCGCACGCCGACAAAGTCGTCATCGGCATCATCCAGATGAGCTGTGCGGCACAGCCGCGCCTCAATCTCGATAAGGCAATCGCCAAAATCGAGGAGGCCGCAAAGCAGGGCGCGCAAATCGTCTGCACCCAGGAGCTGTTCGGCGCGCTCTATCCGTGTCAGACCGAGGATCCGAAATTTTTCGATCTCGCCGAGCCGATTCCCGGACCCACCACCGAAGCGCTCGGCGCGGTCGCCAAGGCGCGCAAAGTAATCATCGTCGCGTCCATCTTCGAGCGGCGCGCCGCCGGCGTCTATCACAACGCAGCCGCCGTCATAGATGAGTCCGGCAAGATCGTCGGCCGCTACCGCAAGATGCACATCCCCGACGATCCCCGCTACTACGAAAAATTTTATTTCACCCCCGGCGATCTCGACTTCGTCGCGCATCCCACGTCGCGCGGATCGATCGGTGTGCTCGTATGCTGGGATCAATGGTTCCCCGAAGCGGCCCGTCTCACTGCGATGGCCGGGGCTCAGATCCTCTTCTATCCAACGGCCATCGGATGGTGGCATGGCGAGCCTGAGAAAGTCCGCCCCAAACAAGTGAGCGCGTGGGAAACGATCCAGCGCAGCCACGCGATCGCCAACGGCGTGTTCGTCGCTGCGGTCAATCGCGTCGGCGTCGAGGGCGATCTCGAGTTCTGGGGCGATTCGTTCGTCGCCGATCCGTTCGGCGAAGTCATCGCCCGCGCCAGCGCCACCGCCGAAGAAACGCTCGTCGTCGAATGCGACCTCGCGAAGATCGAGCAGGTCCGCCGCAGCTGGCCCTTCCTGCGCGACCGCCGCATCGACGCCTACGCCGACCTGACCCGCCGCTTTCGATCGTGACTCCTGTTTCGCCTGAGCATCGCCGCCTCCTCGCGAACTACCGGATGCCCCCGGAGTGGGCGCGCCATCTCGCGTGTTATCTCGCATGGCCGCACAACCTCGACACCTGGCCCGGCAAGTTCGACGTCATCCCGCCCATTTACGCCGAGATGGTCGCGAAGATCGCGCGCTTCGAGCCCGTGCGCCTGATGGTCACTGACGCGGCGCAGCTCGACGACGTGCGCGCGATGATTCACGACGCCGCCCGCCGTACGGAAAAGGAAGCGCCCGGCCCGCTTCTCCCGATTGATATATTTCATCTGCCGACCAACGACGCGTGGACGCGCGACCACGGCCCGATTTTCGTCAACCGCCTCGCAACCGCCGCGCCCAGCGACACCGGCCCGGGCCAGATCGCGCTCGACTGGCGCTTCAACTCGTGGGGCGAAAAGTACGGCGCCTTCGACCTCGACGACGTCGTCCCGCAAAAACTCGGTGCGCGTTACGACTTTGAAGTGATCGAGCCGGGCATCGTACTCGAGGGCGGCTCGATCGACGTCAACGGCGCCGGCTCGCTGCTCACCACCGAGTCATGCCTCCTCAATCCCAACCGCAATCCTGCCCTCAGCCGCGCCGACATCGAGGACTACCTGCGCACCTACCTCGGCGTGACCAACATCCTGTGGCTCGGCGACGGAATCGCCGGCGACGACACCGACGGCCACATCGACGACCTCGCGCGGTTCGTCGCGCCCGACACAATCGTCACTGTCGTCGAGGACGATCCCGCCGACGTGAACTATGCCGTCCTGCGCGACAACCTCGCACGGCTGCGCGCGATGCGCGATCAGGACGGCCGCCCGTTCAAAATCGAAACTCTCCCGATGCCCCCGGCCGTCATCTACGACGGCACGCGCCTGCCCGCGTCGTACGCGAACTTCTATATTGCCAACGGCGCCGTCCTCATGCCGACCTTCAACGCCGCCACCGACGCACTCGCCGCCTCGACGCTCTCACGACTCTTCCCCGGCCGCCGCGTCGTCGGCATCCCCTCGACCGACCTGGTCTGGGGCCTCGGCTCCGTCCACTGCCTGAGCCAACAGCACCCAGCACCTTAAGGCGTCATTCGGACGGTGCCCCAGAATGCCGAACAGCGGGACCTTTGCGGTCCCGCTGTTCGGCTCAAAGCGTCGTGCTTATGTCGCAGCCAACCGCGCTGGTGTTAGCTACTATGGCCTGGGTTGTTTTGGTTTCCGTTAGCCTTTGGCCCATCGAAGAGGTGCGTGCAAGTCGACATCTCGCCCGGCGGAACGAATGCGTCAGGGACATCGGTAAGACTGGTCACCGCCGCATAGGCATTGAGATTGTTCGGGCCCCATGCCACCTGACTGGTTGTGAATCCGGCATCCGTATTAGCCGCATTGGTGCACGCCGGGTCGCTGGAGGGGCTGGTGAGGGTGATAAAAAGATTGCTGGTACCGTCTGCAAATGCTGCCGGCCCATCAAAAGGATCAAGCTGCTCCGAGAATGCGCAGGCCGTGTTGTTGGACGGAGGCGCCGGGGGGCTCGGAATCTGGAGGTTGTCATTGCCATTGAAGCTGAGGATTCCGCTTGCTTGGCCGTTCAACGAGATATTCACTGATCCTACCGCCGTGCCGTAGCTGCCTGCGATTCCTCCAGAGCCATTGTTGGAGATAAAGGCGACCAGGTCGTCATCGTTGGCGCCGTTGCCGGTGCAACTGATTGCATCATTGCCCACGTACGGAGCTTTGCCAAAAGTGGTGGGAACCGGACTCGACGTCTGCTCCTGCATCGTCAAAGTGAGAACCGGTGCAGTCGGCGATGGAACCGTGTTTCCAACCAGGGTCGTGTCACCGGTCGTCTCCTGGATGTTGAACGCGAATGGAAGAGGTGTGTTGGTTCCCAAGCCGTAGTCGTAAAAGCCGAAGTTGGCGGTGAATTGCAGCAGCGACAACCCGGGCGGCTCGCCCGCGGTCGTGACGCTTCCACCGGTGAAATGGTTGCCACCGTCGAAGCACGGCACACTCACCAGTAATTTTTCCGCCGAGTAGCACGCGGCCGGGCCGCCCACGACGCCGACGCCGCCGTTTTCGAGAAACTGGAGGTCGCCATCGTTGTAAATCAGTTCGCCGCCGATTGTCGAACAGTCTTTGGAGAACTGGATGACGCCGACGCCAACGATGGCGGTGAGCGCTCCGTTATATCCCCCCGGCGCGGCTAGCGCCCCCGATCCACTCGCTGGAATGAGGTTGGGTTCGTATCCCGTCATCAGCATCGCGTAGTTGTGTCCGCAATAGCCAGGTACCTTGACCGTACCCGCACTCGCATTGGGCGCGGTCATCAGCGCCAGGCCGCCAGCCACGACTAGTAACAGAAGCTGCCTTTTCATGGATTCCTCCCTGTGAAGAGCCTGCGTCGCCAGGATCTAGTGGATATGTTCCTACCTACCGACCGGTAGTTTTCGAAATCGGACACTAGTAGCGGTTGTGGAAAAAGTCAAATGCTGCGCCAACTTGACGCCCTCGACGGCTGAACTGGCGCCGCCAGCCGATCCGCGCGTAACGAGCGGGCGCCCCGAAGCCGGGAACGAATTTTCAGCCGGGGCTTAGTAGAGCGTCCATCCGGCTCAGCACTTGACTTCGAATGATCGCAATACTCTCGGGCGAGAACACCTCGATGCCGGTGCAGGCTTCGACCACCGGCGCAAAGGAGTACGGGAGGATCGGTATCGCAAGCGCGATCAGCGTCATAGTGATGGGGCCGTCGGTGTTGCGGATCACTCCCAGCTCGCCGCCGCGGACGATCAGTTGAGCCATCTCGGCAACCAGCGGTTTGATGAACACCTCCGATGATTGGCGTACGCTCGCCGGGTCTTCAAGCACGCGATGCATCAGCAGGCGCGCGTGATTCGGATGGCTCGCGATGAAATCGTGCAGGCGAATGAGAATCGCGAGCAGGTGCTCCTTCGGGTTCTCGATCTGCGCCGTCTCCCGCCCGATCGAGACGAGCTGATCGAAAATCCGGCGGACGACCGCGTCGAAAATCTTGCGCTTGCTGTTGAAGTGATGGAACAGCGACGCCTTGCGGATTCCGGTGCGGCGCGCGATTACCTCCAGCGAGGTGCCGTTGTATCCGGAGTTGGCGAACTCTTGTTCGGCGACCGCAAGAATCTGGTCATAGGTGTCGGAGATCGCGTGAGCACTGCGCCTGGAGCGCACGCGCTTTAGTTTGCTCTTCCGTAGTGGCTTGGACATTTTCGCTGTCGTTGGATTTCCTCGAGGACGCATTCTGCGGTTCCGGCGGGTCTCACCTACCGGTCGTTCGGCAGCGAGAATACCGACTGCGCGGCGAAGTGTAAAACGATAGCCGAACCCGCGCAGCCATCTCCGGCGAACTACATTCTGAAAGACCGGTTCCCCTTCGACGGGAGGGGATTTGGAGGTTCTGAAAGACCGGTTCCCCTTCCCGCGCCGGAAGGGGTTAGGGGTTAGGTTCTTCAATTCTCAAACAGAAAGTTCAATAATCTTAATATTAGACTTGACAAACTTAATATTTAGATGAATATTACTCCCAATGCGGCCAATAATTCTCAAATGCCCTTCCTGCGACGGAAACCTCACTATCGCACGGCTCGACTGTCCCGATTGCAAGATCTCCATCGAAGGCGAATTCGCACCGCCCGCGCTCCTCAAGCTCACCGGCGCGCAAATCGACTTCGTCGAGGTCTTCATCAAGAACCGCGGCATCATCCGCGAAGTCGAGCGCGAACTCGGCGTCTCGTACCCGACCGTGCGCGCGCGCCTCGACGACGTGATTGCAGCGCTCGGCTACTCCGTCAAGTCCGCGCCCGAGGCCTCGACCTCCGACGACAGCAGCGGTTCGCGGCGCCGCTCAGTCCTGGCCGATTTGAAGGGCGGCAAGCTCACGCCCGAGCAAGCACTCGCCGCGCTCAACGAGCCGCACTCGAAAGACGATTAACAATTAGTCAGTGAAAAAAATCGAAAAAATGGAGGCGATCAGCAATGGCCATCTCGACGCTTGAAGGAGTTGAATCGGTCCGCGTTCTGCGCGCCGCGGGCAATCTGAAAATCATCGGAACCGATCGTTCCGCCGTCGAGGTGGACTCCGGCACCGCGCCCAAGGTCGCCACCAACGCCGGCGTCGTCGAGCTGACGCTGCGCGACAACGCCACCATCGCGGTCCCCGCCGGTGTCACCGTCGAGGTCGAAGATCTCGCCGGCAACCTCGACGTCTCGGATCTCGCCACCCCGTTCGTCGTCTCGCGCGTTCGCGGCAATCTCCACGCGGCTCGCGTCGGCGCCTTCTCGATTCGCGACACCGTCAGCGGCAACGTCTCGATCAAGCAAGCCGCCGGCGCGATTGAAGGCGTCAAAGTTCGCGGCGCGCTCACAATAGAATCCGCCAATGCGATCACGTTCAGCCACGTCGCCGGCGGTCTCGATTGCCGCGCGATCGATGGCGAAGTGGCGATCGAAAAAATCGCCGGCAGCGCGCGCCTGTTCGGTCTGCGCGCCCCCTTCATCGCCCGCGTGATCGGTGGACATCTCGAAATCGAGGACGCCGCCCACGTCGAGGCCGGCGTCGTCGGCGGCAAGGTGCGCGCCACGAACCTGTCCGCCGGGCTCCAGATCGGCAAAATCGGCGGCAAGCTCGCAGCCGACGGTGTCGCCGGCGATGTCGCTGTCGGCTTCGTCGGCGGCCATGCGCGCATCGCGCGCGTCGGCGGCGCGCTTAATCTCGAGGACGTCGGCGGCGCCGTCGATCTCGCCGGCCCCTTTCCTGCCGACAAAGCCTGGAGCGTCGCCAGCCGCGGACGCGTCAACATCGAAGTAGACCCAAACGCCTCCATCGAGCTCGACGCCTCCGCCGGATGGGGCCGCATCCGCACCTACGGCATCGACGACGCCGCATTAGAATGGCTCGACCGCAGTCACGTTCACGGCCCCGTCGGTCCTGAGCCGGCCGCGGGCGCGCGCACCAAAATCGCGGTCGAGACGCGCGGCGCCGACGTCATCGTCGCCAGCGCCGACGCGCGCGAGCGCGATTTCTCCGGCCGCGGCTACCGCTCCCGCGCCGGCGGCGCGTTCTCCGCTCCATTCGAAGACCTGGTCGACGATCTCGGCGGCGAGATTCCCGCTTTCGTGCGCAGCGTGCTCGACGCCGCCGGCCAGTTCGTCGCCGAGAGCGGCGGACTCTCGAGCGGGATAGTCCGCGAAGTTACCCGCGACGTGAAACGCAACGTCAGCGAAGGACTGCGCGAGGTCGAGCGCGCCATCGCCGATATCGAAGAGAAAGTTCCCGGCGACGTCGGCGAGCGGCTCTCGAAGCTCGGCAAGGAAATCGGCGACCTCGTCGCGAATGCCGTGCGCGGCGGCTCGCGCGACGCGCGCCACGAGATGCGCGATCGCGTGCGGCAGGCCGCACGCGAGATGCGCGACAAGATTCGCGAAGCCGCCCGCGATGTGCGCAACCGCTCGCATGCGCCCGCCGACAGCACTACTCAGTCGAGTAGTCACTCGGATGCCGACACGCCGACCGCCAATAGTCAGTCGGCGCAATTCACGCCCGGTGCGACCAAGAAGCTGAGTCGCGACGACGCCGTCCTCGAAATTCTAGCCGCCGTCAAGGACGGCCGCCTCGAACCCGACGAAGCCGACGACCTGATCAACGCCTGGATGGAGGTAGAACCGCCAATGCGAAAGAACGACAGTTTGTCATCGTGACCATAGGCGGCAACGCGAATTCCTCGCGCGTCTCGCGCACTCCGTCATCCTGAAGCGAGCAACGCGAGCCTGTTTGTCATCCTGACGAAGCGAGCAGCGCGAGCGGCAGGAAGGATCTCGGACAGCTTCGCGTAAGCGAAGCCGGTTCCGGTTTCGAGTCGCCTCGCGCCTACTCTCAGCGCTCGTAGTGCCGGATCTCTATCAGGTGCCGGCTCGGATCGAAGAAGTACAGATTCTTGCCCGCTCCCCGCGCGCCGCCGCCGGCCGTGTTGATCGACTCCGCCGTCTCGTCGCCCGGACCGCGCATGTTCCCGACCTTGTCGAACTGATCGCCGTACTCAATTTTCGCGTCGATCACGCGGCGGAAGACCTCGTCGAATTCCGTGCGCGACATCGCGAACGCAAGATGCTCACCGCCCTTGGTGCCCCATCCCGCAAGTTGAATCGTGAACTCGGGCGTGACGCGGATCACCGAAAACGGCTCCCGATCGCCCTCGTACTTGAGCCCCAGGATGCCGGCGTAAAACTCGACGCTCTTTTTCCGATCGTTCACGGCGAGAATCAGGTGATCGAGTTGAATAGCCATAGCATTACCCTCTCACTCGCGACTACTCACTTCGGGAACTGAGTCATGGACAATAGATTGCCGTCCGGATCTTTGAACCAACACACCTTGGCCGCTCCATCGGGTGTGGTCCAAATTCCCGCGGCGTCTTGTTGCAGCTCCGGGATGCGCTCGAACTTGACGCCCTTCCTCGCCAGCTTCTCCACCGTCGCGCTGATATCCGGCACTTTCCATCCGAGCGCGGTGAACGGAACCGGCGTGAACTTTTCGCGCGCTTTCTCGATGTGCAGGTGTCTCCCGCCCACCTCGTAGATGATCGCCCACCATGCGTCCTCAACCAGCTTGAGTCCGAGCACTCCGCCATAAAAGGCCTTTGCTCGTTCCGGCTCCGTCGTTCCAATGAACGCCATCACTTCGTAATCGCCAAGCATGGTTTGATCCTCCCTCCGCGTCGAGCTGATTGAATTTACCATTTTGAGCGCGTGGCCGTCTTGCGCTAGATTGCCATTCAATGCCGAAAAAGCGTCACTGGTTTTTCGACCCTTACAAGTATCAGGTCCGCACCGGTATCGTTCCCGAATTCGCCGACGGCCACGTCATCAGGACGCATTCGCATCCGTGGCACCAGCTCGTTTACGCCTCGCAAGGCGTCATGACCGTGCGCACGCCCGACGGCGCCTGGGTCGTCCCCATCCATCGCGGCGTCTGGGTCCCCGCCGGCACGCGTCACTCGATCGAGATGTCCGGCGCAGTCTCGATGCGCACGCTGTATCTGGTCCCCCGACTCAGCCGCTCGCTGCCCGACAAATGCCGCGTGATTGGCATCTCGCCCCTGCTCCGCGAATTGATTCTCCGCATCGTCGAGCTCGACCGCTTGAACCTCCGCGTCTCCGCTCATGCCCACCTCGTGTCGGTGCTGCTCGACCATCTTCACGTGATGCAGTCCGACGCGGTCCATCTCCCGTTGCCGCGCGACGCGCGCGCGAAACGACTTGCCGCGACGCTGCAGAAGCAGCCCTCCGACACTCGATCGCTGGCCGAGTTGTCGAAGCTGGCGGGCGCGAGCAAGCGCACTATCGAGCGGCTGTTCAAACTTGAAACCGGCCTTGGCTTCGGCAAATGGCGCCAGCAACTGCGCCTCGGTCACGCGCTGCGCCTGCTGGCCGCCGGCGACGCGGTCACTACCGTCGCGATGGACGTCGGCTACGACAGCATCAGCGCGTTCATCTCGGCGTTTCGCATGACCTTCGGCAAAACCCCCGGCCAGTATTTCCGCACTGCATAACACGCACCGGGTTGTGGCGCGCGCGCGCCGTTTGCTATTGAGGTTCGCAGCCGAGCCGCGCCCGTCGATGTCGTGGTGGTGGGGATTGCTCGCACGGAGGATGGTTGACCAATAGCTCGATACTCGACTTCTTCAGAGACGCGCCGTGGCTTTCGCGCCGGCGCCTTGTCGCCTATCCGAAACTGTTCCTCGCCGTTTATGTCGTCAGCGCCGTCGCCTGGCTGATGCGCAGCAAGGGCCTCGTCGATCCCGCGGGACATCCCATCGGCGCCGACTTCATCGACCCATGGTCCGCGTCGTGGCTGACGCTCCACGGCGCTCCGTCCGCCGTTTACAACGTCGCGCGTCTGTGGTCCGTCGAACGGGTCGCCGTCGCCTATCCGAAGGTCGGCTTCGCCGGCTTTCACTACCCGCCGACCTACCTGCTGTATGTGATGCCGCTCGCGCTGTTGCCGTACGCCTGGTCTTTGCTCGCATGGACGGTGGCGACATTCGCCGCCTATCTCTCTGTGATGTGGAAAATCGATTCGGATCGCGACTCGCTATGGCTCGCGATCGCATTCCCCGGCGCGCTGGTGAATCTGACCAACGGCCAGAATGGATTCCTCACGCTCGCCATCCTCGGCGCCGCGATGCTGACGCTCGAGCGTCGCCCGATTCTCGCCGGCGTATTCTTCGGCCTGATGAGTTACAAGCCGCAATACGGCATCCTTGTGCCGATTTTTCTGATCGCCACCGGCCGCTGGCGCGCGATCATATCGGCGTCGATCACTGTCGCATTGCTCGCGGCCCTCTCGTTCGCAATTTTCGGCGCGCAAACGTGGCAGGCTTTTTTCTCGAGCATCGCCTTCACCCGCCACGTCGTGCTCGAGCAGGGCGGCAGCGGATTCGAGAAACTGCAGAGCGCATTCGCGGCCGCGCGCCTGTGGGGATTCGGCGTCGCGACGGCTTACGTCGTTCAGGCCGCCGTCAGCTTGCTCGCCGCGGTAGTCGTCATCTGGATCTGGCGGCGCACCGCGAACTTCGAACTTCATGCCGCCGCGCTCGCAACCGCCGTCCTGCTGATGACGCCCTACATGATGGACTACGACCTGGTCATCCTCGCGCTGCCGATCGCATGGCTGGCGCTCGAAGCCCGGCGCTCAGGATTTCTCCCATGGGAAAAATCGCTGCTGGCGTTCGTCTGGCTCCTGCCTCTATTCGCGCGCTCACTGGCCGGCGGCGCGAAGCTTCCAGTCGCACCGCTGGCGATGCTCCTGCTACTGGCCGACACCGCCCGCCGCGCCGCATCTCCTCAACTCGACAGGTCCCCCTCCCTCAATCGAGCAGGCTAGCCTTAGTCGACCAACAACTCCCGCGCAAACTTCTTGTTGTCAGGAGACCTTCCCTGAGCTTACAGTCAGTTCGGCGCCGCGATTGCAATACTGAGTGGGGGAACTCGCATGACACGCATATGGTTAGGGCTGGTCTTACTGGCTGGAATCTACATCAATCTGTTTGGCCTCTGGCTTTACCGAAAACCGGGCGAAGTCACCAAGTGGCCCGCGTTATCGCGATGGGTCACGCAATTTCAATTTTCACCGGAGACACTGGGCGGCTTCTCCTACTCTCGACTAGCGCTCATCAGTCTGTTCGGGTTATTCCTCGAACTCCTGATGATCAGATGGATTTCATCGGAAATCGCGATCTTCGCCTACTTCAAAAATTTCGTGCTGGTCGCATGCTATCTGGGTTTCGGGCTGGGTTGTTATTTGTCGCGGCGCCCGATCAATCTGCTGGCGCTATGCGTCCCACTCATCGCGCTCGCGCTGCTGTGTGAATATCCCTCCGCCGAGCTGCGAAACGTTGTGCCGCTGGTGACAGAGATGGTTGGCTCCGTCTCGCAGGTAAATTATGGGGGCGTTCCCTCCTTGCCGCTCAATACCCAAAATGTGGTCGCGGCCCTGTCAGCGTCGTTCTTTGTTGTATGCATCTTCGGGGCAATAGCGTTGGTGTTCATTCCAGTTGGCCAGCTCGTCGGCTGGCTCTTGGAACATGCCAGCGACGGAATCTTCGGCTACACCGATCAATATTTTGGCCAGTCTGGCCGGAATTGTTCTGTTTACCCTGCTGTGCTTCGAGTTTCAGCCACCTGCAACCTGGTTCGCAGTGGCTGGAGTGGTGGCTGGGTGTTTGTTCTGGAAACTGCCGAAACTGCGATGGACCGTTCTGGCGACATTTTTTCTTGGCGTTGTGCTGACCAGTCTTCCCGCCGGACAGGACACCAACGTCTACTGGTCTCCTTACCAGAAACTGACTGTGCCGTCCAGTGCGTGACGCCGGCGAAATAATTAGATGGCAAATTAGAACCAACAGCAATTGGTACCAGCAGATCCTTAATTTGTCCGCTAGTTTCGTGGCGGCTCATCCGAAGCTACTTCCTGAACGAAAACCCAAAGTGGATATCTTACAATCTGCCGTATCGCTTCTATCGCCACCCCGCGTCGGTGCTCGTGCTCGGCAGCGGAACGGGTAACGACGTTGCCGCCGCGCTGCGAAACGGCGCCAGTGACGTAACGGCGGTGGAAATCGACCCTCTGATTCTGCAATTGGGCAAGAAGCTCCACTTCGAGCAGCCGTACAGCTCACCGCGCGTGCATGCGATCTCTAAATGACGCTCGAAGCTACGTGCAGAACACGGATCGACACTTCGATCTCATCGTTTTCTCATTGCTGGATTCTCACACCACAAGTTCGTACTACTCGACAATTCGAATTGACAACTACGTCTACACGCTGGAGGCGCTCCGCCGAACAAAAGCTCTGCTCAAAGCCGGGCGGCCTTATGATCATCAAGTTTGCCGTTCTGACGCCGTGGATCGGCGGGCGCCTACAAGAGTTGGCCCAGTCGGTATTCGGCGGTTCGCCACTACAGATGGAGACCAATCAGACCCTGTACACATTCGGAGCCGAAAGCGGGGGTCGCTTTTTGATTCTGGGTTCGCAGGAACGGATCGCTAACGCGTTGAAAGATCCGGAGCTGGCCGCCTATGTTGCGGCCCACAGCAATGTACAGTCACAACCCGCCACAATGACCACTGACGACTGGCCGTATTTTTATCAGCACGAACCCGGGATTCCCGCCTCGGTGATCATCATTTCGGCGGTCCTGATTGTTCTTTGTTGTGCATTCCTTGGTAAGACCGGGACTTCACTTGGTTCGCTGCAATGGCACTTCTTTTTTCTCGGCGCCGCTTTCATGCTGCTCGAGGCACAGATCATCAGCCGGATGGCGCTGCTGTTCGGCACCACCTGGATGGTCAATTCGATCGTGATCTCAGGTCTGCTGGTGCTGATTGTGGCTGCCAACCTGATTGTGCATTGGCGGCCGGCTATCGGCGTGACGGTGGCTTATATCGGGATCTTTGCCTCAATCGTTGTAGCCTACATTGTCCCACCCGAGGCCTTTTTCCTCGGCTCCTTCTGGGCCAAGGTCTTTGTTTCCACCGCGCTCTTGTGTCTGCCGGTGTTTTTCGCAGGCATCGTATTTATCGTCAGCTTCGCCCGCGAAGCGTTTAGCAGCGCCGCACTCGGTTCGAATCTCCTCGGCGCGCTATTAGGCGGAATGCTCGAATCCATCTCGATGTGGACCGGAATGAAATCGATATTGATATTGGTCGCGTTGTTCTATGCGCTATCGTGGATCGTACTCCTGCGACAGGCTTCCCGAGTCGAAGACCGCGAGGCGATCCCGAATTCCGGCATGGCGCAGGCTTAATGCGTTCGTCCAGCCGAGCCATCGATCTCGAACTGCGCAGCTATCCAACGACGACGCCTTCTCGAAACGACCCGTCCGCTGCGCACGGTAGCTCGACCACCCGCACCACCGCATCGACGTTCAACTCCCCATATAGATGAGGAAACAAATCGCCCGCCGCTTCACCGTGCGGCTTCGTTGCCGCCTCGTACTTCAACTCCGCCTTTAGCCGCGACTCGTCGATATGCACGACGATCAAATCTTTCTGCCCGCGATAAAACCGGTTCGCAGTTTCGATCGCCTGCGCCGGTGTCGAGCAATGGATAAACCCCTCCGCGCGCAAGCTCGCCGGCGCATAAGTCCCGCGCTCGACCGCATGCTGCCATTCGCTCCGCTTGACGATATGAACGATCATCGCGCCCAACCCTCCGCGACGAGGCGCTCATTGTATCTTAGCACTGGGTGCAGAGCCTGTCCTGAGCGAAGCCGAAGGAGGTCACCCCTGCCCAAGGAGGTGTGGAACCCAGGGCGGGTTCCACCTTAAATCAAGTTTCCCTCCTACGACCCGGCCACGCCGGTGCAAGTGAATTGGACGACGCCGATCTTGAGGTAATCATCTGAATCCATAATTCCGCTCTCCCATGAGCTGTAAAGGAACGCATAGGCTCCGATGATGGACCCTGTCGTCTTCGGCTTGCATGCGAAATCGACCTGACACGATTGCAGCGGCCCCAGGGTAGCACCGCAGGTGCTGCCGGTCTCGACGAAGTTCCCCATGACAAAGGTCCCGAAGAAGTCCACCGTATCGTCGTTGAATTCGCTGGTGATCGTAGCAGTCTGCGGGGCGCTGGTGCCGCCGACGCTAACAGTGCCGAAGTTTAGCTTGGAGGGGGGGGAGGGATCGACTACCAGCTCCTCCGAGCCTTCACCGGTCGGCGTAGGTGTAGCAGTCGGCGTTGCCGTAGATGTAGCGGTCACGGTTGCCGTCGCAGTGGGCGTGGCGGTCGCTGTGGCAGTGGCCGTCGATGTCGCGGTGGCAGTTGCGGTCGCTGTCGGCGATGCCGACGCTGTGGCCGTCGCCGTTTTGGTCGGCGTCGCCGTCTTGGTCGGCGTTGCTGTCGCTGTGCCCGTGGCTGTTGCCGTCGCCGCCGCAGTCGCTGTCGCTGTCGCTGTCGGAGTCGGCGACGCGAACAGCGGCTTATCGTATTCGAGCGTGCGGTTGTTCGAGGTGTCCGCGACGTAGAGATTGCCGACGTTGTCCACCGCGACCCCCGACGGATCGCACAGCCCGTCCGCGGTGCCGTTGCGCCCGTCGAAGTCGCAGTTATCGGTACCGAAGCTGTTGCCCTGCCCGAAAACCTTGCTGGCGCTCTCGAAGGTCGTCAGCGGAGCGTTGTATTCAAGCACCCGGCTGTTGTTCTGGTCGGCAACGTACAAATTTCCCAGCGCGTCCGCCGCAACTGCTATCGGCGTGCACATACTGCCGGCGGTCAACCCGCCATTGTCGCAAGTGCCCGAGACAAGGTCGGGCTGGCCCAGCACGACGTCGGCCGTCGTGGTCGTCAGCGGGGTCTTGAATTCGAGCACGCGGCTGTTGCCGTTGTCCGCGACGTAAAGATGACCGCTTGCGTCCATCGCTACCGCGTACGGGGTGCAGAGGCTGGCCCCATCGAGCCCGCACGTGTTCGAGTTAAACAGGCCTCCCTGCCCGAAGACCCTGTCTGCGACGGTGTCGGTCGTAAGCGGCGTGTTGTATTCGAGCACCCTGCTGTTGTTGAAGTCCGCGATATAGACGTTGCCGACGCTATCCACCGCAACCCCCGCCGGAGAGCTCAGGCTGCTCGCTCCCAGGCCGCCCTTGTTGTTGGACTTGGTCGTAAAGCTTCCGCCCTGCCCGAAGACCATGTGAGCGGCGGCTCCAACGCACGGAAACGAACCGCATCCCGCGAACGGTGCGCTGTATTCGAGCAGCCGGTTGTTGGTCTGATCGGCCACGTACAGGTTGCCGGCGCCATCCACCGCAACCCCGAACGGATCACAGAGGCTGCTCGCGCTCGGCAGCGTGTTGCCGAGGTTGCACAGGCCCGAGATAAAATCCGGCTGACCGATTACCAGGTCGGCCGCACCGCCGTTGACGAAGGTGGTTACATCCTTGTAGCCCAGCACCCGGCTGTTGCTGGTGTCGGCCTCGTACAGCCGGTTCGGCGTCGTGCTGAGGTCAATCGCCACGGCCCCGGGAGCGTTCAAGCCGCGCGCGTCGATCAGGTTCTGGCCGCTGTGCACGAAATCCAATTGACCCAGCACCACGTCGGCGACCGTATCGGTTGAAAGCGGCGTGACGTACTTCAGCACGCGGTTGTTCCCAAACTCGGCCACGTACAGGTTGTCGCCGACGTCCACCGCGACTCCCGCCGGACTGCACAGGCTGCTCGCAGTCGGTTTGGTCGCGCCCAGGTTGCAGCTACTGGAACTGAAACCGCTCTGCCCGAACACCGTGTTCGCGACCGTGTCGCTCAGCGGCGTATTGTACTCGAGCACCCGGTTGTTAGTGTCGTCCGCAACGTACAGGTCGCCGAGGCTGTCGATCGCGACGCCGACCGGACCGCACAGGCTGCTCGCGTTCAGACCGGCATTGTTGCAGCCGCCCGAAGCAAAGCTGCCGCCCTGCCCGAAGACCTCGCCGGCCGTGGTCCCGTTGGTCAGCGGAGTGGTGAATTCAAGCACCCGGTTGTTCCCGTTATCGGCCACGTAGAGATCGCCGCTCGCATCGACGGCCACGCCGTCGGGCGCCGACAGGCTGTTCGCGCTCAACCCGCTCTTGTTCGCGGTATTAGTAGTGAAAACGCCGCCCTGCCCGAAGACCATGTCGCCAACGCTATCGGTCGTCAGCGGAGTGTTGTACTCGAGCACCCGGTTGTCGGCGATATCCGCGACGTAGAGATTTCCTCCGCCATCCACCGCAACTGCGACCGGCATGCACAGGCTGTTCTTGGTCACCCCGGAGCCGTCGCAACTGTTCGTGCTAAAGCTGCCGCCCTGCCCGAAGACCGTATGGGCGGACCCTCCCACGCACGGGAAAGAACCGCAGCCCGAGAACGGAATATTGTATTCGAGCACCCGGCTGTTGCCCGAGTCGCCCACGTAGAGATTGCCGCTCGCATCGACCGCAACCCCGATCGGATCGCACAGGCTGGCGGCGCTGACGGTCGCGTTATTGTTGCACGCGCCCGACGCAAAGTCGGGTTGACCAATCACCAGGTCGGCCGCGCCGCCGCTGACGAATGTACTTACATTTTTGTAACCCAGCACGCGGCTGTTGGCGCTGTCGGCCACATAAAGACGATTTGGCGTCACGCTCGAATCTATAGCCGCCGATTGCGGATTGAGCATCCCGCTCGCGTCGATCATATTCAGGCCGTTGTGCATGAAATCGGCCTGTCCCAGCACCCGATCGGCAATCGTGTCGCCCTGCATCGCGCTTGAGGGAGCCACCAGGGCGGCGCCGATGACTACCATCGCAGTCAGCAGTGCCGGCCGGGCGAATACCCGCCGCGCGCGGATGGCCCAACTTCTCGGATTTATCATTTTGTCGCAACTCCCCTCCCCCTACATATCGTACAAAGTAATGACATTTTGTAACACGTCTACCCACACCATGCAATTCCACCTTCCGCCCTGCTGATTCGCATTGATTACCGAAGCGTCAAGCCGCGCGTCCTGCCGCTACGCAGTGAAACCGCGCCCCCAAGGTCAGGACGAAACGGGGAAGGGGAAATCACTTAATTGAATGTGGAACCCACCGTGGGTTCCACACCTCCCTGGGCAGGGGTAAGCCCTGCACCTTGGTAATTAAAATCGACGCGGGACTTCGTCCCTGTTAGAAGTTGGTTGGAGGAAATCCTTCTCCCAAAAACAACCTCCTAACAGGGACGAAGTCCCGCATCTTCTCTTGTTACTGGGTGCAGGGGTCACCCCTGCCCAAGGAAGTTTGAAACCCACGGAGGGGTTTCAAATTAAATTAAGTGATTTCCCCTTCCCACGTATCCTACGCCCGCGCGGCCGCGCGCGAATTCCCCAGCAGCATCTCCGCGACAGCCGTCAGATCGTTATCGTCGTAGTAATCGATTTCTATTCTGCCCGGACTTCGGCCGCGCCGTTTGAAAATTCTGACCTTGCGCTTGAGTGCGCGTTGCAAGCCTTCGGCCAGCGCGTTCAGATTGGCGTCGCCCCCGCGCTGACCGCCCGCGCTTTTCGACCCGCGCGGACGATTCGCTGTCGCGATTTCCTCGGCGCTGCGCGCCGAGAGTCCGACCGCCGCGATTCGCCGCGCCGCCGACAACTGCTTCTCCGGCGACTCTATCGCCAGCAGCGGCCGCGCTTGTCCCGCGCTGAGCTCGCGACGCGCGATCATATTCAGAATCAGCTGCGGCAGCTCGAGCAGGCGCAGCGCGTTGCTGACGTACGGCCGGCTCTTGCCGACCCGCGCGGCGATTTCGTCCTGACTCAGCTCGAAATGATCGACCAGCCGGAAGAACGCGAGCCCTTCCTCGACCGCGTTCAAATCCTCGCGCACGATATTCTCGACCAGCGACATCTCGAGCGCCGCTCGATCGTCGAGTTCGCGCACCACCACCGGCACCGCTTCCAGACCCGCCGCGCGCGCCGCCCGCAGCCGTCGCTCGCCCGCGATCAACTCGTAGCGCGGACCGTCGCCCTCAGGAGCGTCGATTCGCCGCACGATCAGCGGCTCGATAATCCCCTGGCTCTGGATCGCGCGCGTAAGCTCGGCCAGCCGCTCCTTGTCGAAATTTATCCGCGGCTGAAACGCGCCGGGCGCGATACTGCCGACCGGGGCCATTGTGAATTGCCCGGCGTGACTGTCCTCCGCGCCGCTTTCGATTCGCGCCGCCGCCGCATTGCCTATTAGCGCATCAAGCCCGCGCCCCAATGGTTTCCGCATCATCTGTGCCTGTCCTCGTTTGATTTCGATCATGGTCGCCACTCATAGGAACCTAACCCCTAACCCCTTCCCGCGCGGGAAGGGGAACCAGACGGGGAGAATTCTTCCGCTAACCAACTTCCTAGCAGGGACGAAGTCCCGCATCTTTTTTCTTCTCACCGGGTGCAGGGGTCACCCGTGCCCAAGGAGGTGTGGAACCCACGGCGGGTTTCCACTACAATCGAGTTCCTAAGTTCCACTCCCCTCCCCACGCGCGACAATCTCCGCGGCCAGCGCGCGATAGCCGTCGGCGCCGGCCGACTTCGGCCCGTATTCGAGCACGGACAGTCCATGGCTCGGGCTTTCCGACATCCGCACGCTGCGCGGAATCACGCTGCGAAAAACTTTTTCAGGAAAATGCTTTCTGACTTCGTCTGAGATCTCGTGGCTCAGGCGATTGCGCGAGTCGAACATCGTGAGCACCAGCCCTTCGAGCTCGAGGCCCGGCCGAAGCGCCGCCTTGACCTTGTTGATCGTGCCGAGCAGAGCGCTGAGACCCTCGAGCGCGTAGTACTCGCATTGCATCGGGACCAACACGGAGTCCGCCGCGACGAGTGCATTCAACGTGAGAATCCCAAGCGACGGCGGCGTATCAATTAAAACATAGTTATATTCCTGCCGCACCGGCTCCAGGAGCGCTCGCAAGCGTCGCTCGCGCCCTTCCATCGTGACCAGCTCGATCTCGGCGCCGACCAGGTCGTCGCCCGCCGGCGCCAACGACAATGTCGGCCGCACCTGCCGTAAAATTTCCGCGATCGCCAGGCTGCCGACCAGCGCCTGGTAGATAGTCTTGCCCTCGCCACGCGCTGCGGCGACGTCCTCGGCCGTGGTGATTCCGGAAGTGGCGTTGCCTTGGGGGTCGAGGTCGACCAACAGCACGCGCCGCCCCGTATCTGCGAGCGCCACGGCTAGATTGATAGCTGTCGTGGTCTTGCCGACGCCGCCTTTCTGATTGGCTATTGCGATTACCCGCCCCACGACCAACCCCGCAGGGACTTGCCCCTGCACCCTCGCAACAAAGAAAAAAGAACTAGGTCCGAACCGCGCCAAAACGTTTCACGTGAAACGTCGTGAACACAATTAAATACCCGCGATCACAAAAGATCAAATCGCGCGATCACATTCACGCAAACCCTTGAATTATAGAGATTTTTTAGATCGAACGTTTCACGTGAAACGTTTTCGTTGAACTGGGTGCATCCCCCTACCGAAGGAAGTGTGAAACCCATCGCGGGTTTCACATTTCAATCACGTGATTTACCCTTCCCCATCCTACCCTAGCGGCGCGTCCAGGTGGCGACGGCGCGGCGCATCGTCTGTTTGCCGTGGCGCAAATCGTATCCGGCGACGGTCCCGTCGACGAGTCCGGCTGCAGTGGCCGCGGCGATCGCGCCGGCGTCGTCGTCGAACTTCTGCTCGGCGCTGACGTAGATCATCAGCACGCCTCCCGGATGCAGGCCGCGGCCGGCAATCTCGAAAATGCCCGCAGGATTTCCGACCGCGCGCGCAGTGATCAGGTCGAAACCGCCTGAGACGTTGAGCGACTCGGCGCGCGCGCATTCGACATGGACGTTGCTCAGCCCCATCTCGACGGCGGCCTCGCTCAGAAACGAGGCGCGCTTGCGACGCGCCTCGACCAGCGTCATCTGCGCGTTGATCGCGGCGGCGATCACGAGTCCGGGGAAGCCGGCGCCGCTGCCGATATCCAGGAAGCGCCGCTCGCGGTCGAGCCGATTTGCCAGCCGCAGGATTTTCGTGCTCACCGCAATCGAGACCGGGATAATACTGTCGAAGACGTGGAAGACCAGCTCGTCGGGGTCCCGCGGATGCGCCGTCAAATTGATCTTCGGGCCCCACACGGCGAGCGTCGCCGCCATCCGCTCGATTCGGTTCAGGAACTGAACCGTGTTGGCGATCACCCCGGTCGCCGAAATCGCGGGCGCAAGCTGAGCCCGCACCGCGGCCCCAATCTGGTCGGGCGTGAAGGCCGTTTTCTTTTTAGTGCTCGGCGCCTTTTTGGGGCTGCGCGCTTTCGTCTTATGTTTCACGTGAAACGTGGGTGATGAGCCAAATTTGCCGCGAATTCATTAGATTATTTCGCAAAATGTTTCACGTGAAACGTTTTCGGGACGAGGTGATTCAGATAGCGCGGGCGTTGCGGTCACGCCGGCTCTTGATATGGACGGCCAGGATTGAGATCGCCGCCGGCGTGATTCCCGGCATCCGCGCCGCCTGCCCCAGCGACCGCGGCCGCACGGCAGACAGGCGCTCGCAGACCTCGGTCGACAGGCCCATCACGGCCTTGAAATCCACCCAGTCCGGAATCGTCGTGTCTTCGAGCCGCGCGAAACGCTCGACCGCGTCGGCCTGCCGGCGCACGTAGCCCTCGTACTTGATTTCGGTCTCGAGCTCCGCCGCTTCGTCGAGGTTGAGAGTCGACTCGGCGCCGCACATCTTCATCAGGGCGTCGTAGCCGATTTCGGGGCGCTTGAGCAGCTCGATCGCGCGCACCGGCTGCGCGATTGCTGTCGAGCCGTGCGCCGCCAGCGCCGCGTTGACCTCGTCGGACGCCGGAATCAGCGCCGACTTGAGGCGCTCGATCTCGCCGCGCACCGCTTCAGTCTTGGCGCGAACGCGCGCTCCCGCCGACGCGTCGAGCAGGCCCAAGCGCTCGCCAATCGGCGACAGCCGGCGGTCCGCATTGTCCTCGCGCAACAGCAGCCGATACTCGGCGCGCGAGGTGAACATGCGGTACGGCTCGCCACCGATTCCCCGCGTCACCAGGTCGTCGATCATCACGCCGATATAGGCCTGGTCGCGCCGCAGGATTAGCGCTGGCTCGCCGCGGACCTTGAGCGCCGCGTTGATTCCGGCTATCAGCCCCTGCGCTCCCGCTTCCTCATAACCAGTCGTGCCGTTGATCTGGCCGGCGAAGAACAAGCCGCTCACCAGCTTCGTCTCGAGCGACGCCGTCAGTTGCGTGGGGTCTGAAAAATCGTACTCGATCGCATAGCCGGGCCGCATTATCTCGGCCTGCTCGAGCCCGCCGATCGATCGAACCATCGCGAGCTGCACGTCGAGCGGCAGGCTGGTGGACAGGCCGTTGGGATAGACCTCGACGGTGTCGCGGCCCTCGGGCTCGAGAAAAATCTGGTGGCGCTCCTTGTCCCGAAAGCGCATGACCTTGTCCTCGACCGACGGGCAATAGCGCGGTCCCTTGCTCTGGATCGCGCCGGAGTACATCGGGGATCGGTCGATCGCGCCGCGGATTATCGCGTGGGTGCGCGAGTTGGTGAAGGTCAGGTGGCATGGAATCTGATCCTGCGCGATTGCGGCGGTGCGGAACGAGAACGGCGGCGGCGGCTCGTCGCCCGGCTGGATCTCCAACGCGGAGTAGTCGATAGTGCGCGCGTCGAGGCGCGGGCAGGTGCCGGTCTTGAGGCGGCCGACGCGAAAGCCCAGCTGCGCGAGATGGTCGCTGAGACCCATCGCGGCGAAGTCGCCGGCGCGGCCCGCCGAATAATTCTTCATCCCGATGTGCACGAGACCCTTCAGGAACGTGCCGGTGGTGAGGATGACGGTAGGAGCCTCGAAGACCTCGCCGATTTGCGACTCGACGCCGCGCACGGCGCCGTCCTCGACCAGCAAGCGCTCGACGCTCGCCTGCCGCACCTGAAGATTGGCGGTGCGCTCGAGCACGCGCTTGCTGCGCGCGCGATAGGCGGCCTTGTCGGCCTGCGCGCGACGCGCACGAACGGCGGGTCCCTTGCGCGTGTTCAGAAATCGAAACTGGATTCCGGTCTCGTCGGTCGCCAGGCCCATCTCGCCGCCGAGCGCGTCGATCTCGCGGACCAGGTGTCCCTTGCCGATCCCGCCGATGGCGGGGTTGCAGGACATCTGGCCGATATGGTCGAGGTTGAGCGTGAGCATCAGGGTGCTCGCACCCATCCGGGCCGCGGCGAGCGCGGCTTCGATGCCGGCGTGACCGGCGCCGACGATGATGACGTCGTGGTTCATGGTGAAGCAGCGATTATGGCCCGGAGGCGCGCTCGCGCAAAGCGAGGCGCCATACACTAGAGTAGAACTTAAGAACTAAGAGTTATATGCGAAACCCGCCTGGGTTTCACACTTCCTTGGGCAGGGGTAACCCCTGCACCTTAGTGTTAAGACAAAGATGCGGGACGGAGTTTGGCCTGGGTGCTCGTAGGATCCTTAGTCAGGAAGTTTTCGGCGCTTCCCCTCTACCTGCCAGGGAGAGGATGAAGGTGAGGGTCCTTGTACAGCGCGCTATTCCGCGCGCGATTCCAGATTCTGCCTCCGCTGTGCGCACTTCTATCCTTCCGTCCTTGAGTCATTCTAGAGCCCTTCGACTTCGCTCAGGACAGGCTCCGCGAAGAATCCCGGATCCTCTTTTACCTCGCCCGTTCGTTGGGAGAGGCCGACGCGCGCTCGCGCGCGCGTCGGGTGAGGGACCATTCTTAATTTTGCGTGTGATTCTTTTAGCCGCCCGTGCAGGTGAACTGGGCTACGCCGATCTTGAGATAATCATCCCCATCCATGACTCCAAGCGTTTCCACGGAGCTATACAGGAACGCATAGGCCCCGATGAGAGAGCCGGTAGTCTTCGGCTTGCATGCGAAGCTGACCTGACACGACTGAAGGGGTCCCAAACTAGCACCGCAGGTGCTGCCGGTCTGGACGAAGTTAGCCAAAAGAAAGGTCGCGAAAAAGTCGACCGTGTCATCGTTGAATTCGCTGGTTATGGTAGCGGTCTGCGAGGCGCTAGTAGTGCCGACGCTGACGGTGCCGAAGTTGATCTTGGAGGGGGGGGAGGGATTGACTACCAGCTTCTCCAGGCCTTCGAGCGTGGATTCGACCGCACCTATATCGCAAGCGCCGCTGTTGTCGCCAGGCTCAGGCCGCGGGTCGCCCCGCTGGTCGGTAGCCGGGCACTGATGAGCCAGCGGCACCGCGTCGATCGCATAGCTGCCCGGTTCGAGCTTGATCGTCTCGGTCGGCCCACCGTTATTCGCCAACCCGCCGGGATCGAGCCCCACATTAGTAGGCTCGCTGACGTTATCGCCGATGGTCTTGCCATTGGCCGCGGTGCTGGTCCCAAATCCACACGACGCATCGTCAGAAATGTTGTAGCCGCCGTTAATGACAGTATCGCCCGCGCATACGTGCCCGCTGCCCCCGCTCCCAAACAGAATCGAGTTCGTCAGCGTCGCCGTGCCAGCGTTCCATATCACATCGCCATTTACAGCTGCGGTATTACCTGAGAACGTAGTGTTTGTAACCGACAGGTTGTCGCCGTTTGTTATGATTGCACCGCCAGCATCCCCGGTGCTGTTGTTGGAGAAAGTGCTGTTGGTAATCGTGACTGTGTCGCCGCTATCAAAGAAGATCGCCCCGCCTCCATGAAATAAGCAACCGTAAGTAGGCGCTGTGTTGTTGGAGAACGTGCTGTTGCTGATCGTCGTCGCGATACCTCCCCCGCTAGCAATAGCGCCACCTTCGCAGTAAACGGAAGAGCCCGCTGTGTTCCCGGAGAAGGTGCTATTGGAGATCGTCAGCGTAATGCCTGATTGTTGCAGGTTGATGGCCCCGCCTCCGCCGCCGCTATTGTTTGCGAGGGTGCTGTTGGTGATTAGAGGTTGCCGTAGGCGATAATCGCACCGCCGCCGAATCCGCTAACGCCGCGGATTACATTCAGATCGTTGAGACTCAGGGTCGCGCCGGAGTTTACCGACAGCACTTGGACTGAATTGGCGCCGTTGATGGTGATTGTCTGCCCGCTTCCATCAATCGTCAAATCCCGGTCCGGTTGGGTTCACGATTTCTGGGAGCGCGCCTGCCCAGAGGGATCGTACCGCTGACGCTGAAATTAATCGTGTCGGTGCCGGTTCCGGCTACGCAGTCGCCACCTGAAGTATCGGAAGCGGCGTTGGCGTTATTGATCGCCTCGCGCAGCGTGCAGAACCCGTTGCCTGACGTGCTTGCCGGGTCGGTGAGATTGTTGACCGTTATGATGTTTGAGGTAGCTCTGAGATTGGGTGCGAAAAATATCAGGCTACCCGGCAGCATCACGGCGAGCATGACGGCGATGAATTTCAGCGATGTGCGTGCGCGTGAAATATCCGTAAGCCTGGAAATTGTGGAAAGAAGAAGCGCGCGGACGGCAACAGCGATACGGCTCATCGGACAGTCCCTCCCTTTTGGCAGCGGTCTGTTGAGATTCGGCTGTTTAGTTAAGGTTGCGCCAACCTTAAGTCAAATAGCGATGCGAAAGAGAAAAATGACTTAATGGTTATTAAATCCTAACTGAAAGTATCTCAGGCGATTCGCAGATTTGCGCGTCGACATCAGCAAAGGAGCGCTGCGCGATTTTCGGAATCGGTGCCGGCTTCGCTGGCGCGAAGCGTCCGCGATCCTTCCTGCCACTCGCGTTGCTCGCTTCGTCAGGATGACAAGATTAGTGCTCGCGATGCTTGCTTGATCGGGTGACAAAGTGGGCGAGACGCGCGTGGAACCTAACTGTGATGTTTCAATAGGTTGTCCTGCCGGAAGGACAACCTATTGAAACATCACACCTAACCCTTAACCCCTTCCCTCACCCCAGGCGCGGACGCCGTTCCCTCTCCGCGGAGCGGGCGAGGGTAATTTGGTACTGCAGCCGGGCATAGAGGTGAAGGGGAACCGGTCCTGGGAGAGTTCTAACATGGACCTACTAGTACTCAGGGTAAGTCTGTCCCGCATCTTTTCTTAGTACTGGGTGCAGCGCTATTGGCGCGCGATATTTTCTACCGTAATTTGCAGTCCGGGCATTACTCGGAGAATTCCGAATAGCGACGGCAATCCTCGATTGATTAGATGAACACCGTGCGCTGCCGACAAATCATTTTCATTGCAGCTTCGCTCAATCAGCGCAAAAGGCACGAAGAATGACGCTGGACGCGTTTCAGGCTTCTCCGCCCGATGGGCTTCCGCCTCGGCCGGCAAGTTGCCCAGTCGGACGCGCTTCATCTCATTTTCCAGTTCCTGGCCTATAGTCTCCGCTTCGATCTTCTTGGCGTCGGCGCGTGCCCTGTCGGCGTCGGCTCTTCCCCGCTCGGCATCGGCTTTTGCCCGCTCGGCGTCGCTTTGTCCCTTTTCGGAAGTTCGGTTCTGCCAATTCAGAGTGAGATCGATACACGTGTGGACAGCGGTTCCTGCTATGACAGGAGCAGAAATCACACCGAGCCCGCACGTAGTGAGCAGGCTCAAGCCAGCGACGACCAAGCCAGGACCCCTTGCGAGAAAGTCCACCGAGCCTGTGGCAACACGCACGGTCGGCATGACGGCATCGGCGCCAAAGGAGCGATTTGCGGCCAAAAGCGATGTAATGAGTTCGGTCAGCGCCAACGAGGTGGCAGCGACGTCGGGAAGTGGCAGCCCACCGTCGACAGCACCGCGCATCGCCGGGTGGCTGAATCGAACGAGATATTCGCGCGGATTCAGCAGACTGCGATCAAAAGGCACCATTCCGCTTTGAACGAGCTGAACCATCTCATCGTCGCAAGGATCGATTCTACGCATTAGGAGCGGGAGTATCCTGGCGCCGTTCTGAGCTACCCAGGAATCGGCCTCTTCGACAGCTCCGTCCTCCGCGTCTCCGCGCAGGAGCGACGGCCTATCGTCACTTATCTCCGCCTCGCGGATGATCTCAAGCCGATCGGGTTCGGCAAGTTTAAGTATAAGCTCTCGCAGCACTTCACTCGGCATCGTGGCACCTCCGAGGTATCTTGCGCCGACCGGCATAGCGCCGAGCATGCACTCGCAGACAATTTAATCGAGCGCGCTATCAAGCTGAGCGCCTGATCGCAACAGTAATGTTGTAGCGGCAGATATGGAAACTCAATGTGAGGAAAAGCTGACTACGGCAGTTCTCCCGAGAACCCTTCACGATGAGTCTCCGTCAGAAGGGCTCGCAACCCCTTGCGGTCAACCGTCAAATGGCCGCCTCGCCAGGAAATCAGGTGTTTGCGTGCAAACTCGAGCAAGTGCTCGGTTACTCGGGCGCGCGAGGCTCCAACCAGATCAGCGAGGTCGCCGCGGAACAGGCGCACGCTCAGTTGCACACCACCACGTTTGTCGGCGACGCCGAAACTTTCGCTCAAGTCTAGCAGCGTAAGCATCAGGCGTTCGTCAAGCTTACAACCTACGAGGTTAGAGCATCGCACGTGCACCCGGTCCCAACGACCCAAAAAGCCGGCGGTCATCTGCTTATATTCCGCCGCGCCGACGCCGAGGCAAATCTTCAGGAAGGTATTCAATCCTACGGCGCCGACCTGGCAAGTCGTAAGCGCTTCGCAACGGAAGTTAAAGGTAATGCCGGCGACGGGTGCTGGAAACGCCGGAATCAGTCCGGGCGACAACAAGATCGCCATCGTTCTCCGGCCCTTGCGATTGTCGCATGTAATGCGAGCAACCCCGGAAAGCAGAATGTAAGCGGACTCAGAAGAAGATTTGTCGGAGAAAATAGTGCTCCGCTTTTCGTGGCGGGTCACCGTCATTGCGTCGGCCACTTTCGCCAGCTGGTCGAGTTTCAGCCAGGAAATGTTCGCGAGTGCCTCCAGCATTCGCACTCCAGGTGTTCGCGCGGTTCCCATCGTCGTGATTCGTCGTAATAGCTTGCAGTTTCGGTACAGTACTCCAGATGGAGGTCCATCTCTATAGAAAACCGTGGAGTAGCTATCATTTTGAGTTCCCAAGGTGATGAAAACGTTAGTTGCGATCTGAAATGCTTACAGCGCAGTTCCTCTGAGGCTGGAACAAACATTTTATCTGTGCCTTATATAACACTTAATCAGCGCCGTTAGCTCAATCCTTTGAGGAAATTCTCGGCGTAAGACGGAACCAGATGAGAGACCAATCGGGTGAAAGAGCCTTAAGGGACTTGTTGTCGTGATCTCTATGGAAGATTGAATGTGAAAACCCGCCGTGAGTTTCACACTTCCCTGGGCAGGAGTAATCGCGGCGCCTAAGCATTTTCGGACCAGTCGCCGCGTCGTCGCCAGCCGGCTGCGATTGGGCGCGCGTTCCTCTGAAATCAGCGGACGTTGTTGTTGACCGTGGGATTTTATCACGGATTTTATCTCGCCCGAATGCCGGCGCCCGCATTGGCAATGCGGTGGCAGAGTCGATTGGGCGCGATTTGGCGGGGCTGGCAGTGCGAAGACTACGGTGGGGAGCAATACCGTCTCCGGGATGGGGATTCTTGACAAGTACAGCGATATAACGAACTGTATTGTCCATAGTGGAGGCGCCAACCTGGGGGGAACTTCGATGACCGTCGAAGACGCACTGCGAAAGATCGAACTGTTGCGCAGGGTCAGCAACGACCAGGGAGCGGTGCCGGCAGAGAGAGAGACTGCGTACCGCTTGCAGAAAGTGCTGATGGAGCGTTACGCGATCAAGGCCCGGGATGTTCCCGACGCCGGACCGACGACCGCCTCTCGCTTGAGCTGGAGTTATTGGCAGGAACTGCTCGACGAGTTCGACCTGCGTTTGGACCGATTAGGGAATCGCGGCAGCGTCACCGTCGGAAGCATCCTCAAGGTCTTTATCCGGCTGGACAAAAGCGATTGGTGGGTCGACCAGAAGTCCCCGCGCGGTTGGCAGACCGTTGGTCGGGACCAGGGTATCGAATCGCTGCGCACATATCTTAAAGAGCACGCGCCAAGGAGCTACTCGTTTCTCAAGCGGTGACCCGTGCGTCGCGGGGCGCGGCGCCGAAAATAATACAAAGAACCTAACCCCTAACCCCTTCCCGCACGGGAAGGGGGACCGGTTGCCAGCACCGGATGCCGGCGCGTGGTCGAGAGGCCTTTGAGCAGGGCCGAGACCAGCCAGTCGAAGCTTTTGTCGACGTCGAGCGGGATGCCGAAGCCGCCGGCGATTTCGAGTGCGACGAAACCGTGCACGGCGCTGCGCAGGCCGCGGACAGCATGCAGGCCCTCGCGGCGATCGAAGCCGTAGCCGCTGAGCACTGAGAGACAGGTCTCGACGACCTGGCCGGCGGCCTTTTCGATGGCGGGATCGCTTTTGGGCGCGACGACCATCGTGGCCGCGTAAGTTCCGGGATGGCGCTTGACGAAGGCGCGATAGGCGGCGGCGAGTCCGCGGACGGCGTCGTCGCGTGACTTGCCGATGGTCGCGCGGCTCAGCGCGTCGTTGAGATCGCGCATCGCGAGGAGTTTGAGTTCGCGCCGGAGGCCCTCGAGGCCGCCGACGTGGTTGTAGAGCGAAGGCGGGCGGACGCGCAGTTTTTTTGCGAGGCGTGAGAGCGTCAACGCGTCCCATCCGTTCTCGCTTTTCGTCGGCGATTTTTGCGGCGGCGCGGACGACAGCGTCCAGGTTAATTCCGACGCGCTTCGCCATCGCTGGCCTCCTTGACGAAATCGATAACGGCGGGTGCGACGACGTCGGGATACTCGACGTGCGGGTAATGTCCGGCGCCATCGACCAGCAGTTTTTTTCCGTGAAGATGAGTCGCGACCCAGTCGGCTTCGGCGGCGGGATCGTCGAAATCGGAGTCGCGCGAGCCCATCACGACCAGCACCGGAGCGTGGACGTTGGGAATGCGCGCCTCGCACGGCGCCTGCGACGCGAAGATCAGCGCCTTGGTCGCCTCGATTCGGCCGGGCTGCTTGAGATTGGCAACCAGGGCGGCGCGATAAGAGTCGAGGTCGGCGGGCGGCGCGGATTTGTAGAGCGAGCCGTAGTAGGTCGACCAGAAAGAGGGCCCCCACGGACGCATCATCGCGACTTTGAGGAACGCGAGCAGAAACGGCGAGGTCGGAATCACGCGAGTGAACGGATCGATGAGCACGATACCGGCGACGCGATCGGAAATTTCGGCGGCCGCCCATACCGCGGAGCCACCAGCCATCGAGTTGCCGACGATGAAGACCTTGCTCGCGCCGAGATGACGAATCATCGCGACGATATCGGCGCCAACAATCGCGGGCGAGTAGGCGGGCCAATCGACGCTCGACTCGCCGTGGCCGGGGAGATCCATCGTCACGACGCGAAAGCCGGCGGCGGCGAGTCTCGGGGCGAGGAAGCGATATTGCAGGCGCAGGTCGCCGAGGCCGGGCACGCAGATGACGAGGGGGCCTGCGCCGCCGGTGTCGTCGTAGGCGAGTTGTCCGCCGGCGAGTTTGAGAAACTGCGTTGAGGGAGACGCGGGCGCGGCCGGCTGGTCGGCGTGGGCGGGGACAGCGGCGGCGAGTGCGAGTGCGGCGGCCGCGGCGATAAGGAGATTGGTCGTGTGGCTAATCATCATAGGTATTCAACTAATATACTTAGTTTCGTGAAGCAAGAGATGGGGGTGGTCGAGAAGGACATCTCGGAATTTGGACCCTCACCCGACACTCGAGGACGAGTGTCGGCCTCTCCCTGACAGGAGAGACTAGGGGCGTTTCCGCAGAGTTCGTGATCGAACCGCGCTAACCTAACCCCTAACCCCTTCCCATTGTGGGAAGGGGAACCGGTTGAATGGCGAGCGGGCGGGAGTTTACGCGCGATGGAGCAAGCCTGATAGAGTAGTGGGAGCGGAAGGAGAACGATTATGCGCGCTGCCGTAATGCGGGACAAAAAACTCGTCGTCGATAACATTCCCACGCCGGCTCCTGGAGCGGGCGAGGCGCTGGTCAAAACGCTCGCGTGCGGGATCTGCGGATCCGATCTGCATGCGCTCAAGCATGCGGAGAAGATGGTCGAGGGATCGCGAAAGTCGGGGGCGCCGTTCGTGATGGATCTCAAGCGCGACATCGTGATGGGTCACGAGTTCTGCGCCGAGGTCGTCGATTACGGGCCGCAGACGCAAAAGCGATTGAAGGTGGGGACCCGGGTCTGCGCGATGCCGGTGCTGATCAGCGCGCGCGGAGTCGAGGCGGTCGGCTATTCGAACGAAAATCCGGGAGGCTACGGCGAGCTGATGCGGCTGACGGAATTTCTGCTGCTCGAGGTGCCCAACGGGCTTTCCACCGAGCGTGCGGCGCTGACGGAGCCGATGGCGGTCGGATATCACGCGGTGCAGAAAGCGCGGCTGGACCGGGATGACGCGCCGCTGGTTATTGGATGCGGGCCGGTGGGCCTGGCGGTGATCGCGGCGCTCAAGCTCGGCGGAGTGCATCCGATAGTGGCAGCGGATTTTTCACCGCGACGGCGCGAACTGGCGCTCAAGATGGGCGCGGACATGGTCGTCGATCCGAAAGAGAAGTCGCCGTACCAGAGCTGGCGCGAGATGGCGGTGTACGCCGACCCGTCGAAGGCGCCGATGCTGCCGCCGTGGGTGCCGGGACCGGCGGTCAGGCCGGCGGTGATTTTCGAATGCGTCGGGGTGCCGGGCGTGATCGAAGGGATCATGTCGGCGGCGCCGGGCAACGCGCGGATAGTGGTGGTGGGCGTGTGCATGGAGCGCGACCAGATCGAGCCGCTGACGGGAATCAGCAAAGAGTTGAACATCCAGTTTGTGCTCGGCTACTCGCCCGAGGAATTCGCGGCGACGCTGAGCCATCTCGCGGAGGGCAGCGTCAACGGCGACCCGCTGATCACGGGCAAGGTGGGAGTGGAAGGCGTGGCGAAGGCATTCGAGGATCTCGCGTCACCGGAGACGCACGCGAAAATCCTGGTGGAGCCGTGGCATAGCTGACACCGTCGGGCGCAAGGAGTCGGAAGATGCCAACGTTCAAGCGCGGCGACGTGTCGATATACTACGAGGAATGCGGGAGCGGGTATCCGATCCTGCTGTTCGCGCCCGGCGGGATGCGCTCGAGCATTGAGTTCTGGGCCAACAGCCCGTTCGATCCGACGAAAGAGCTCGCGGCTGACTTTCGCGTGATTGCGATGGACCAGCGCAATGCCGGCAAGTCGAGCGGGCCGATCGGCGCGAGCGACGGATGGGACACTTACACGGGCGATCATATCGCGCTGCTCGATCATCTCGGGATCAAGCGATGCCACGTGATGGGCGGATGCATCGGAGGGTCGTACTGCCTCGGGATCATCAAGGCTGCGCCGGATCGAGTCAGCGCCGCGATACTGCAAAATCCGATCGGGCTCAGCGCGCGCAATCGCGAGATGTTCTTCAGAATGTTCGACACCTGGGCGGACGCGCTGAAGCTGGACCGGCCGAAGCTCGAAGACTCGGCGCTGCGTCAATTTCGCGATCGGATGTACGGCGGCGATTTCGTGTTCAACGTGTCGCGCGAATTCGTGCGGTCGTGCAAAACGCCGATGCTGATTCTGTGCGGCAACGACGACTATCATCCGACGGAAACGTCAAAGGAAATAGCGGCGCTCGCGCCGAACGCCGAACTGGTCGAGAACTGGAAGTCGCCGATTGGCGCGACGGTGCAACGCGTGCGCGAATTCCTGATCTCGCACACACCGAAAAAATAGTCATCGCGAGAGCCGCTGTTTCAAACGATCGGCGAGTCCGGAGAATCGCTCGACGCGAGCGGCGATTGCCAGGCTCAGCGTCGATTCGTCGCCGACGATGACGACCGAAGTTCTGCTGCGGCTGACAGCGGTGTAGACGAGCTCGCGAGTCAGGACGGCGACCGGTTTTTCGGGCAGGACAAGGGCGATCGAATCGAACTCGGAGCCCTGCGCCTTGTGCACGGTCATCGCGTAGCCGAGCTCGACGAACTCACGGAGAGCGTCGAATCGGAACGCGACGAAGTTGTCGCCGCGCGGAAAAATCGCCATTGGGATTTGCTCGCCGGCGCCGCGACGGACCCACAGCCTGAGGCCATTGTCGCCGTTGAAGAGTCCGCGTTCGTAGTCGTTGCGCAGTACAATGAGCGGCTCGCCGACCACAAACGCGGCGCGCTCCGCGGTGACGCCCGCGGCTTCGGCGGCGCGCGAATGAAGGCGCGCGTTGATGCGCTCGGCACCAGTTTCGAGGACGCGGGTAACGCATAGGATGCGCGATTTTCCGACGTGCGCGAACAGGCGGCGCAATCGCTCGCAGTCGGCGTCGTCGAAGCGACCGTCGCGCTCGACGTACACATGCGCGATCAGATTTCGCGATTTCCGGCCCGCCTCGAATTCGATCGACGTACCATCGATCCAGAAACGGGCCGAGATCGCGCGGCGGCGTGAAAAATTCGAACGCCGGAGAATGTCAGCGCATCCGGCGATGACCGCCGCGCAACGATCGGAGCATTCGATTCGTCGACTGGAATTCAGCAGCGCGGTATCACCGTCGTTAATCGACCGAGCCGCGAACAAAATGGAGCGCCCGGCGGCGCTCTCGGTCTTCATCCGATGATTCACTTCGAGCCGTATCGATGCCGCAGCCAAGGGAGTGGATTCGTCCCCCGGAGACGAAACGAGATCGCGGAAGACAGAACCCGCGGCGACCGACGGCAGTTGGTTCGCGTCGCCGAGCAGGATCAACCGCGCTCCGGGTTGAATTGCAGCAGACAGGCGTTCCATCAAGGTGACGTCGAGCATCGATCCTTCGTCGACGATAACCACCTCAGCAGAGAGCGGGTTGTTCCGATGATGGCGGAAGCGGCCGGAATCGGGCGAGTAACCGAGCAGCCGATGTATCGTAGCCGGTTCGAGATGCGCGTCGAGGAGGGCCTGGTCTACGTCGTCGCGCTGCTCAATTCGCGTCAGAGACTCGCCGATGCACTCGCCCATCCGATAGGCGGCTTTTCCAGTCGGGGCAGCCAGCGCAATCTGCGATGGATCGATGCCGAGACGCACCATCAGGCGGAGAATCGCGACGATGATCGAAGTCTTGCCGGTGCCGGGACCGCCTGAGACGACAGTCAGGCCAGCGCGCGCTGAAGCTGCGACGACATTGCGCTGTTCTTCTGACATCACGATCCGCATTTCATTCACAATCACGGGGCGAGCGATCACATCCTGCAGCGCGCGAGCAAGTGTCTCAGCGTCCGTCTGATGCCTTCGCTTTGTAGTCAGTAGGTTAGCAAGTCGATTAGCCAGTTCATCCTCGCAATGATAGATGCGATGATGGACTATGTAAGGGGCGATGTATAACAGGGGTTTGTATTCATCTTCATGGCGACCGATTACCGCAGATACGCGATTCGTTTGCAGAATCATCTCGATCGAAGTGGCTATTGTGTGGACGGCGTTGTCGCCAAAGCCGTTGGCGCATAGCGGACCGAGGATGCGACGCATCGGCGCGTCGGAGAGCGGGCCGGTTATGGGAAATCGGGTGCTTCCCTCCTGAAGGGCGACCAGCGAGATGAGGATGAGCACGATGAGTGCTATTCGCTCGTCAGCTTGCAGAGCCGCTTCGAGGCCCGCGAGCTCCGCCGCCAGATGGACTGATTCAGGGGCAAGATTGAATCCGGTCACGGCGGCCTCGAGCGCACGGATCCGGTCGTTGAAGGCAGAACGGCCACCGCCGCGACTTTGATCGAAGCGCCGCCAAGCAGTATCCATTCCCAGCAGTGGGTATCTGTCTTTCACAGACGAAGCTCAGCGCCCGGTTCGGGGTTTGACAGGTCGGCTTCATAACTGACTATTTCATTCCATGACGGCCGTGCGAAGTAGAATCCGGATTTACCGTTACCTGCAGGTGATACGCCGCGCAGAAATACGTAGAGAAGGCCGCCGAACCGCGAGTCATACTCGCGCTCGTTGTGGATCGCGAGCAGGCGCACCACGCCGACTGAGTATATTCGCGCCTGCAACCGATAATGGCGTTCGACGTGCCGTGCGATTGCGGCAGGCTGATAAGACGGCAGCAGATCGCCCTTCCAATCGGCGAAATACATCAGGTTGTCGCGCCGGAATACGAAGTCGATGAACCCCTTGATGTAGCCGCGTCCGACGGTCCACGTTCTATCCGAGGTGTTCAGGTTGCCAAGCAACGTGTGATGTTTCTCTGGAATCGGATACGCGAACTCCATTTCGCGGACCGAAGGCAACCGGCACAGGCCGCCCTCGAGGATAGTGTCGCCCAGCGCGACTCGCGAGGTGAGCGTGTTGAAGACCACCTCGCAGCCGCGGGCCAGCCAGTGCGGATCGCGCACGCCGTGGCGGCGCATCGCGCTTGCGAACAATTCGCGCACGTCGTTGCGCGCCATCCAGGACTCAAGACCCGCGGAATCCTGAAGCGATTTGAAGTCCAGGTTCTCGATAACTTCATGCAGGAAAATGCCGACGTGACGACCGCCGGGCAAATCTAGATTTTCGGCGCGCGCATCGACGGCATCGACGCTGGTTTTGAATTCATCGGGATCCGCTGCGTGCAGCGAGGTGTAAGATTCGATGATCAAGCCGGGATGCCGTACGCGAAGGTCGGTGAATTCGCTCTCAAGCGCGACAGGCTGGGACGTCGATGCGAGCCAGTCATGCAACGCGTTCTCATCAAGCGGGGTTGCGGCCTTTTCGTGTTCGTATTCGGAATCCGTTGGGGGAGCGACTGCAGTTTCAATGGTGAAGAGCGGCTCCAATCGAGTCTCGCGCTCCAGAGTGCAGAGTCGATCGTTCAGTTGGCGGTAGGAACCGGTGAGGTCGCGACCGCGACTCAGCGATCCGTTCGGGACGTAGGGCAGGAGCAGTTTGGCGCGCGCGCGGGTCAGTGCGACGTAGAGCAGTCGCTGATCTTCTTCGCAGTGCTCTTGCGCGATCGCCGCCTGCTCCATATCGCGCGCGGGTTTGCCAATCGCGAGGCGGCGTTCGTTTCCGCAATGGTAGACGCTGACCGGATTGGGCTGGTTGCCTGTGAAAAATCCTCCGTAGAGAGCGACGACGTCCGCTTCGAGACCCTTGCTTTTGTGAATCGTCATTATTTGCACAGCGTCGCGATCGTCTTCGACGCGTTGAATATTCGGATCGTTGTCGTTCCCCGCGGGAGTCGAACGCTCCGTGATCTAAGCGTCGAGCAGGTCGATGATTTCCGCGAGCGAGATTCCGTGCCGCGATGCCTGTTGAGTCAGAATCTCGAAGATGTGCTCGTAGTTAGTGAGTTCGCGTCGTCCGTCCGACAAAAGCAATTGACGTTCGACCAGTCCGCTTTGATGGAGCAAGGTGTCGAACAAGTCGGCGAAGCGCTCGGCCTCGGCGAGTGCGCGCCATTCGAACAGCCTGTCTAGCATTGGTTGCGAGTTGCGCTCGTCGTCAAGCCGCGCGAGGTCGTCGTAGTAGACGTCGAAGAAAGGCGACGCCCACGCCTTGAGGCGCTTGGAGCGGCGGCCGGGTTCGTCGATTCCGCGCAGAACGTCGAGGATGTAGGCGGCCTCGCGGCTCTGGAACAGGCCGTCCTGCTTGTAGAAGGCAAACGGCACGCCCGCTTGACGCAGGTACTTGCCAATTTCCGCGCTGTCGCGGTTGGTGCGAGTGAGGACGTAAACGTTGCGCGCTTCAATCCTGCGCGGGGCCTGCCCGTCGTCGCGGATTTCAATCGCGCGATCGGGTTGGGAAATGATTCGGCGTATTGCATCCGCGATTTGCCGACCGATTGCTTCGCGCATCCGGCGGGAGAATTTGTATCGATCGTCGCGCGGCTGAAACTTCATGAAGGTCATCGGCACGATCGATTGACTGTTCGGCGCGACGGCTCTCAGGGCAGGACGCCCGCATTTGACCGGAGGACTGTAGGTGATCTTACCGGTGAACAACGGGGCCGCGGCGTTCTGATCGAAAATCAGGTTGCATGCTTCGATCATGTCGGCAGTCGAGCGAAAATTCTCGCGCAAATGAATCGTGGACGCGTCTGAATGGGAGAGTTGCTCGCGGGCTTCCAGGTACGCGTGCACATCGGCGCCACGAAACCCATAGATCGCCTGCTTGGGATCTCCGATTACGTAAACCGTGTTGGCAGTGCAGCCTTCGACAAACACCTGTCGAAAAATTTTCCACTGCAGCTCGTCCGTATCCTGGAATTCATCGATCAAGGTCGCGCGATAGCGCTCGCGCAGGGTCGCGACCAACGGTTTGCCGCGCGGACTGTCCAGCGCGTCGGCGAGCCACGCGAGCATGTCCTCGTAGTCCAGCGTTCCGCGCTCGCGTTTTCGAGCGTCCATCCGATCGACTATCGACGGAAGCAGTTCGTCAACTGCACGCTGCTCGATCGCCAGTGCAGCCTGTACCAGCTGCCCGGCGTTGACGATCGCACGAACGCGGTTTGGCATCTGGTCAGGAAAGATCGGGCGCGTTTCAGATCGCGTGCGGCGTGCGCTTTTGGGAATACAGATGCGATCGAAATCGAAGTCGCATAGAGCTTCGGCCAACGTCGTGGCAGATCCGCTGGCACGATTTATTATCAACGCGAGTTCACCGGTTGCGGCGAGCGCGTCGCGCCGAGCGTCATCTGTGATCGCTGCGCTTTGGAGGGCGTCGTTCAGCGCCTTCGCATCGAACAGATTCGCCAGATCGGTCAACGCATTCTGGTTAAGTTCGCGCCCGACAGTCCGCAAGTAGCGCTGGGAGTGAGCATTCCAGAGAAGGTTCTCGAGAGTATCTGAGGTGCGTTTCTCGTCCGAGAGCCACTCGCCGACTAGCCGTTCGACGCGAACGTCCGACTTCAGCCGCTCGCGCAGTTCGGCGCGCAGGGCCTCGTGGAACTCAAGACGGCCATTGGTGAGGTCAAGTCCAAAGCGCACTCCGCTATCGAAAGCGAGCTCGGTGAGCATTCGGTGGCAAAAGCTGTGAATCGTGTGGATGGGCGAACGATGAAACGAAAACAACGCGGCGGTCAGGCGTTCGCGTTGGTCGTGATCGAGCCGACGACGCTCGGATGGAGGCGCGTGATCCGCGCTACGGCCGGACAGGACGGCTTCGATCGACGCGCGGATTCGCGCGCGCAATTCGGCGGTCGCCTTTTCGGTAAAAGTCACGACCAGGATCTGATCGATCAGCGCAGCGCCGGTGAGGAGCAGGTCCACGACCACCCGCTCGATGATAAAGGTCTTGCCAGTGCCGGCGCTGGCATCGATGACTCGGTGCCCGCCGCCGAGAATCTTATCGAGAATCGCGGGCCGAAAGTATTCGACGTCAATTGTGGGCGCGGTCGTGCTCATTCGAAGATTCCGATTATCGGTTTGAAGCGGCGCGCGACGATTTTCTCGATCTCTTTCTTGTCCGGCGGATCGAAGTCCCTGGCGTTTCGCACTGGTCCGTAGTCGGAGCTGCACGGATAGAAGTCAAGCAAGAGGGTGCGCTCGACAGCTTCGATCAAGTCGCGGTCATGCTCGGGCCGGCGCAATTCCTTGACGACATCTGCAACGGCCTCGATCGGGAGAAAGTAGTCGTTGCCCGTCGAAAGTAAATCACCGACGACCGTGGTCAGAAACCTGAGTGCCGACTCGCGGTCCATCGTGGCGAACTCGCGAGTCCAGGGCTTTCCTTTCGTCAAGTCAGTTCCAACGACGATCGCGCGGAATGTTTTGGGCAATTTCATTCCGGCGGCGGCGAGCACAATCGCATTGAGAAACGCCGGCAGGAAATCCTTGGGCTTGAGACTCTTGTGCAGCACGCAGTTGATCGCAGCGCCGGCCGCAGGCGACGCGCCGCGAATCGTGCCGTAGAGACTGACGCGCTGAGGCACGGTCGTGCCGTCGTGACGCCTGACGTTGGCGTTGAGCACGATCGGCGCGAGAATCTCGCCGACGTTGGCGAATTCTTCGGCGCGTCCGACGCGAACGTCCTTCCATTTATCGAAATCGCTGACGCCAGCTTTGGAAGCCTGCGCGACCCATTGACGAAGCGCCGCGACGTCGGCAGTTGCGGCGGCGTCTGCGAACAGGCCGGCAGGAGACAGCCCGCGGGCCTGCGCGAGCCGGACCTGGCGCGCGTACTCGTTGTTGAGCGTCTCGAAGTCGGGGCCGTCGGGGCCGGCGAGCAGGAACACGTTGCGCAACATGACGGTGCGATCGAGTCGCGACTGCTCGACCGGTTCATCGACGGCGTCGTCGGGCGGATCTTCGTCGTCGAGCATTCCGAACGAATAACGGGCAGCGCCCTGCAGCGGACATTCGAGATAGCTTCGGATTGCGGCTATAGGAAGCGCGACCTCATCGTCTGGCGCTGGTTGCGCCGCGGCCGGGTGTGTTTCAAATCTGGCTACTTGCAATTCCGCTTGCAGACGCTCTCGCACCTTCGGACCGAGACCGGCGAGCAAGTTCTCGCCCCTATTCGGCGGACGATATGTGCTGGAAGATTCGATCTTACGCCGCGCCGCCAGCATTCGTGCACCGCGGCGGGCGTCCGGATCGAAATTTGTGAATTGGGGATCGCTATCGGGCGCGTCGGCGACGAATTCGGGAAAATATTTCAGATCGTAGCGGCTGACCGGATGATTTACGGTGAGCCGCGTGAGCGTCTTCTCATCGACGAATCCGCGCAAGATAAATTGCAGCTCGCGGATGACGGATGAGGGTTCGAGGGGGTCGCCGGTTTTCGCGTCGCGCGCAATGTAGGAGAAAAAAATCCGCTCGCGCGCGGCCAGGAGCGCCTCAAGGAACAGATAACGGTCGCGCTCCGACGGGGTGACATCGCCGGCGACGCGCTTGAGCGTTCGCAAATCGAGCGGGTCGCGCTGTTCGCGCTCGGGATAGGAAGCCTCGTTCAGGCCGAGCGCAAAGATGACTTTGAACGGGATCGATCGCAACGCCGAGAGAGAGCCGACGGCGACACCCCGTCCCGAGTATTGTCCGCGGCGCGCGTCGAGATCGGCGATTCGCGCTGCGATCATCTCGCGCGTCGACTCGTAAGACATCGGACCGACGTTCAGTTTTGATTCGCCAATCGACTCGATCGCTTGGAGGAAACTGTCCCTGATCTGTTCGTCGATCGCGTTCTCCGGGCTGATGTACGTGTTTAAGAATTCGATGAGCATCCGCGACCATTGTCGAGGCGTGAGGCGCGCATCGCGCATTGAGAGCGAATCGTCGATCAGCGACCGAGCGCCACGCATGAATCGCGCGGCAGTCTCGAGTTCATCCTGCGCGACTTCGAGCGGCAGGTAGCCGGGACCGGCGGTTCCGGTTTCGTAAAATGCGGGGTCGTCGCCGCGCTGACCGGTCATCATGGCGCCCAGCGCGAGACGTTTGATCGCCTGATCCCAGTGGTACAGGCCGCGCGGAATGTAAGTGTCCTTCAGGTCGTCGTCGTCGGCGCCGAAGAAAATACCGAGCGCCTCGCTCCATCGGGGCCACATCTCGACATCGATTCGAGTATCACCGTTCAAAGCGGGATGGGTCAGCAGCCGGATCATTTCAGCGCGCGAGAAGCGGCCGCTCGGCAGTTGGAGGAGCAGATCGACGGCCTCGGCGATGCGGCCGGTGCCCGCGATGCCGCGGTTGATGAGATCGATCGGGATTCGATGTTGCTTGCGGAAGACGGTTTCGATGTGGGCCGCGTACTCGTCGACAGCCGCGTCGGGAATCAGCAGAGCGATCTCGTGAAAACGAATGCGTTGAGCGCCGCAAGTGTCGGCGAGTTTTTCGTTGTCGCGGACAATTGCCCAGATTTCGTTGGCGACGATTTCGATTTCGCGTCGAACTCCCGGACAGGCAAGGAACTCGATTCGCGCGTCGTACGGCCGACCGCTGCCGGCGTCTACCAGAGCGGGCTGTGGTTCGCGGTCGAGGATGTTTTGCTGAAGAGCTTCGAGCAGTGTCGGCGATTCGCCGGAGATTGGATCTGAGAAGAGCGGTGCGAAATCGCATTGCGACAGTTCGTTGAGCAGTCGAACGTATTCGCGTCCCGGCCGCCCCCAGAGCCTAAGAGCCGGTGGGTCGGACGATTCATTCAACGAGAAAGGGTCTTCGGATTCAGCGAGTCTCTC
Organism: uncultured delta proteobacterium; assembly: GCA_963805315.1. Taxonomy (GTDB): domain Bacteria; phylum Desulfobacterota; class Binatia; order Binatales; family Binataceae; genus Binatus. Next base: position 202,854 of record CAWDTQ010000001.1, on the reverse strand, counting down.
CCCGACTTTGTCCTGACGATGAGGCCATCCGGTGAGCGCGCCGCGGCGCGAGGTGTCCATGTCGTCCCAAAACTCGCGGCATGGGTTGAGCGCGTAAATCCGAGTATCGCCGAGCGCGCCGAGTCTCGCGAAAATTTCCGCGTAAGCATTTCCCGCGTAGGAAGGACCGAACACGTGAAGGGTTCCGGGCAAAGCAGATTTGAGCAGCCGGCTATCGGTCGCCTCGAAAGCGTCGGGCAGCAGCATCAGTCGAGTATCGCGCTCGAGCAGCCACTCCGCGCGCACGCGGCCGTGCGAATCGAACAACGCTTGCCATAGATGCCGCTGCCATCGCTCAGTATCGCCCATCGCGTCGACGTCAGATCGCCGGGCGGTGCGCCATTTCTCGATCATGCGGCGGCGCGAAATCGAATATTCGCGGAACAGCCGCGCCAACTGCGCGGCAAGAAGGACGGTCCTGAGCTCGACGTCGGCGTCGGTGTTGGAGCCGGCGCGAATGTAGTCGCGCGCTGGCTTCATATCAGACTCGTCGCGATGGGCGGAACTTCGAAGGCACTCGAAGAGGGTCAGTTGGAGCTCATCGGCGTCGAGGATCCGCAGGTTCTTGTCGGTCGATTGAAGGAGGCCGGCGAGGTAGTTCCGCAGGAACGGAAATCTCAGGTTGGCCGCCACGCCGACTGATTCCGCCAGCCGGTAGCGGACGAATTGTTCGACGACGCGGTTCGGTACGACGATCGAGACCGGATCGAGCGGCTCGCGGCGCTGATGCGACGCAACAGCCTCGGCCAGTGGCGCGATCAGATTTTCGAGCCGATTGGAATAGTGAAGACGAATCATCGAGGCTGAGCTATTACGCGCCTTTCAGTGGAGGAAACATATATCGCCGTGCTGACAACGGTTGTCATCGAATGGCTGAGATGATTGGATCGGTGACTATGAAAAAAATTCGCCGAAAACCGACGTATGGCGCCGCGATTCGGCTGGCGCGAATCGCCGCCGGCCTGTTCTCGCGGCCGTACGGCTGGAGTTTTACGGCGATCGCGGAAACCCTGGAAGTATCGCCGCGCACGCTTGCCCGGTACGTAGCGGTGTTGCACGGCGAGCTGCTCGACTCGCGCGGCGGCCCGCTGGTCGAGGTAATCGGCGCGGGCGGCGAACGCAAACTTCGCCTGGTCAGCTCGATGAAAGCGGCGGAAGCGTCTTCGTACCAGGTCGCGCTGCTGTATTTTTCGTTGACCGTGCTCAAGTTCCTGGAGGGCACGGTGTTGGAAGAAGGCGTCGAGGGTCTGTGGGAGAAGATTTATCAGAACCTGAGCTTGACGCAGCAGACGCGGCTGTCCGATCTCGAGCGCAAATTTTACGCCGTGCCGTACGCTCCCAAGGACTACGGCGAGTTCAGCGAACAGCTCGATGTAATTTTGCGAGCGCTGCTGGATCAGACGCGGCTCAAAGTCGATTACGCCGGGTTGACCGGCGAGGGACGGCAGCATGACTTCGATCCGTACTCGTTGATTGCGTATCGCGGCGGCCTCTACCTGCTCGGTTACAGCCATCGCAGCGGCGCGATCATTTATCTCGCGGTGGAGCGAATCCGATCAGTCGAATTCATCCGGCAACCCGACGGGAGCCAGGCGCGATTCATCTATCCGCGCGGCTTCGATCCCGCGGCGCACACCGAGGGGACTTTCGGAATTGTCGAAGGCGTCGAGACCAAGGTCGAGCTGAAGATTCACAGCGCACAGACCGAGGCGTACGTGCGCTCGCGCACGATTCATCGCAGCCAGCGTTTCGCGCATCGCCGCGACGGCACGACGATCATGACGATGACCGTCAGGGGTACGACGGAGTTGGCGAACTGGATAATGAGCATGGGGCCGTGGATCGAGGTGCTCAAGCCGGCGTCGCTGCGAAAGGAAATTGGGGATCGCCACGCGAAGGCGGCGCGCCTCTACCGCGCCGGTTAGTGCAATGGGCGAAAAGTCCTATGGATGCTTGCGGGCACGCAACGCCGGGTTCATTGTGACCTGTGATTGCTACTGGGCAAGGTGTCGGCAGTAAACCAATGATCATAGTAACGGGCGGCGCGGGCTTCGTCGGCAGCAACCTGGTCGGCGCGCTGAACGCCACGGGCGTCAGCGACATCCTGGTAGTCGATCGCAAGGGAGATAACTTCCGCAACCTTGGCGATCTGAGGTTTTCGGACTTCATGCAGCCCGAGGAATTCGCGCGAGCGATCGAGCGCAAGACTCTTCCGCAAAGAATCGAAGCGATTTTTCATCAGGGGCATGCGCCGACACTACCTGCACCGACGGCCGATACATGATCGAGAACAATTTCACGTTCTCGAAGACGATTCTGCACTTCGCGCTGTCGCTTGGAGTTCCACTCGTGTATGCGTCGAGCGCCGCGGTGTACGGCGGGTCGAGCGCGTTTGCGCCGGCGCGCGAAAACGAGCGTCCGCTGAACCTGTACGCGCTGAGCAAGCTCGCTTTCGACGATCACGTTCGAATCGTCGCGGCGAGATCCGCGACCACCGTCGCTGGACTGCGATACTTCAACGTCTATGGCCCCCGCGAATCGCACAAGGGCAAGATGGCGTCTATGGTGTATCAGCTCTATCGGCAATTGAAGGCGAGCGGGCGCGCGCAGCTGTTCAAGGGCAGCAATGGATACGCCGACGGGGAGCATCGCCGCGATTTTGTTTTTGTCGGCGACGTTGTTCGCGTGAACCTGGCGATTGCCGACGGTCCGGTGTGCAACGGTATCTTCAACGTCGGCACGGGGGATTCGCGCAGCTTCAACGACGTCGCCAGGATTATAATTGCGCGGCTTGGTGCGGGTGCGATTGAGTATGTGCCGTTCCCCAGTAACCTGGCGGGCCGCTATCAGAGTTTGACGCAAGCCGAGCTCTCGGCGCTGAGGGATGCCGGCTATGTCGAGCCATTCTCGACGCTGGAAAACGGAATCGCGCAATCGATCGATGCGTGGAATCGAGAGTCCACGTCGATCAAACGCTGACTATCACGGAGGACCGCAAAATGGAAAACTCCCGCGACCACCGAATTGAAACGGCCGCGCAGCTCCAGGCGCTGATCGGCGAGCCGAATCCGCTGACTCCGAAAAAGCTCTTTTCGGCACTCGATGAGTCGGCGATCGATTTTATCCGAAGATCACCGTTTTTGGTGCTCGCAACCGCCGACGCCGAAGGATACGAGGACGCTTCGCCCAAGGGCGATGGGCCCGGCTTCGTCGTCGTTGAAGATGAGCACACTCTCCTAATCCCCGAACGCAAGGGGAATAGACTGATGTTCAGTCTCAGGAACATTCTGGCCAATCCCCAGGTCGGAATAATTTTTCTCGTTCCGGGCACCGACGAGACTCTGCGCGTCAATGGAGCCGCCGAACTGAGCGACGATCCCGATTTGCTCGTTCGGCTCAGCGCCCGGGGCGCACCAGCGCTGCTGGCGACTCGAGTCACCGTGCGTGAATGCTTTTTCCACTGCGCCAAGGCCTTCATTCGATCGCAACTCTGGAAGCCAGAGACGTGGCCAGAGCGCAGGAAGATCTCCTTCGGCAAAATCTTGACCGCGAAGGTTGGCGGAGGAGAGGAACTTGCCGAGCAAGTCGATCGTGCTGTCGAGCAGGACTACAAGAACAACCTTTAGGTTGAATTCAACCGTCGAAGATCCTCAGTAGCGCGCGCGCGACGCGAGTTCGCGGCATCTTTTTCGATTCGCGGCGATTCCGCTAACGCATCGCTCGACGAACAGCACGAGCGATCGTTGCATCATGTCGATCGCGTCGAAAAGGTTTGCCGCCGCAGCGCCCTCGAAGACGTTCAGGTTCAGTTCGCCGCGCTCGAGCGCGAGCCGCGTCGCGCGCTCGCATCCCAACACCTGGTAGCAGCACTGCAGCATGGTCTCCGGCAGCATAGGATTGATTTTTCCGGGGAAGAATGACGAGCCTTCCTGAACGGCCGGCAGAATTATTTCGCCGAAGCCGCCTTCCGGACCCGAGGCGAGCAGGCGCAGGTCCTGCGCGATTTTGATCAGCACCTCCGCGAGCATCGCGAGCTGCGCGGACACCGCAGCGAGATCGTCCATGTTCTGCGCCGCGTCGTAGAGATTGCGCCGCAGAGTAAGTTTGTGCCCGCTCATTTCGTTCAGATGTTTCACGATCATGCGCCGGTAAATCGCCGGCGCTCCGCTTCCAGAGCCAATCGCAGTGCCTCCGAGATTTATCCGCGCGAGCGCTCGCACGCTATCCGCCAGCTCGCCGGCACGCCGCTCAATTACTTCCGCGTGAGCCCCGAAAAGTTCGCCGAGCGACACCCGCGACGGCATCCTGCAGACACGTCCGCGAGATCGTGATGACAGGTCGCAGCTCCGCGGCCTTTGCGCGAAACGCACTGACGCATCGAGTCAGAACGCGCCGCAGTCCACTCCAGCGGCTGAGCACTGTAATCCGAATGGCGGTATGGCAGACGTCCGCCGTCGATTGCGATGCGTTGACGTGCAGCTTCGGATTCACGGGTTGGTATGTTCCGCGCGCGCCGCCGAGATACTCGTTGGCGAGATTCGCGACGACTTCATTCACGTTCATGTTGACCGCGATGCTTCCGCCGCCGGCGAGCAGGTCGATCGGAAACTGCGCAAGATGTTCACCGCGAATTAGAGCGTCGCAGGCGCGTTCGATCGCGCCGTGGCGACGCGCGTCGATCACGTGCGCATCGCGATTGGCGCGCGCCGCAGCCATTTTGACCGTCGCGAGCGCGCGAATGTAATCGGGATAATTTCCGAGGATGCGCCCGGAGAAACTCAGATTCTCGATCGCTCTGACAGTCTGGATTCCGTACAGGGCGTCCGCGGGAACGGCGCGTTCGCCCAACAAATCTTTCTCGATGCGAGTTCCGGGTGGTGCGGCAGACTTTTTGCGAATCAATCCGCGCGAGCTTCGCCGCGTGACGGAGCTACGCGACGCGGCCATAGCGGGCCATCTGCAGCCCCTTGCTGCTCCGCGTTCCGGGCCTGGTGTCGTACGCGAGCAGCGCGACCAACCGCGTAGTGCGGCCGGCAATTGGGGTGACGCGATGAATAGAGTTGCGCCCTTCGAACAGCAGCAGCGTCCCCGGATGCATCGCGACGCGGACCACGCCTTCGCCGGAACCCTCGAGCAGACGCTGGACGCGCGGATAGTTTTCATCGGTGGCGCTGCGAATCAGCGGGACGTACTCGAAATCGCCGCCCGCCTCGGAAGGGCGAAGCGCAATCGACGTTACGAAGTCGGTCTGATCGAAGTGCCAGTGCAGGCGTTCACCTTCTCCCATCACCGCGAGATTGAGCGCGCCCATCGGATCGGCGTAGCGATAGAGACGATCCTTTTTCAGCGCCGCCGCGATGAATTCCATCAGCGGGTCCCACTCGAACAGCCGGCGCATCGCGGAGTCATGGGGAAACTGATCGTAGGCCACGACGCCGACCGAGGTCGGCTCGAAAAATTTGCGCGGATGATCGTTCGGCAGCGAGGGATCGGGCGCCGCGAGATAGGGCGTGCCGGTCACGACGCTGTGATAGGCGTGCGCAGCGAGCGAGTCGCCTTCGCGCACGAGCATCGCGACGGCGTCGGGCTTGAGAAATCCGGGCAGCTCGCAGGCGCCGGTGCGATCGAGCTGATCGCGGCAACGACGGGTCAATTCGCGCGTCGCGGCACTCCTCAGATTGAGGATCGGATAGCGCTCGAGATCGATCAGATCGGCCGGCGACGGCGCCGCCGAGCCGGATTCGTTGGCGACCCTGGTTTGCATGCTTTCAGCGACCTCGTTTTTCGACGATACGACCACGCTCTGAATATCACAATCGCGGCTACTTGCTATTTCCCTGAGGCGGAGTCTTCAGCGGATGCTGGCGGAAAAAATCGAGCATTTTGGTCGTCCATTCCCTGGGCCATCGCATGTGATTGCCGAGACCGATTACCGAACCGATCACAGTGGCCGTTGATTTTTCGGGGGCCTTCGGATCGGTGCCGCACGAATCCGTACACGAGTGAACCTGATTGTGGTGGTTGTCGAGAATCACGTCGTCGACCACCACGCCGGCCGCGTTCAGTTCGGTCGCCATTTGCTCGCCGTTGGGACAGATTCCGCCGACATCGCAGGCATTGTGAACATGCATCGTGCGCGCGTCCGGATTAAAGATCTGAATCTGAGTGTTGTTCGCGGGCGGTCCGGCGACCGGCTGCTGCGGACAAGGATCATTGAAAGCGCCGAACGGGCTGGGTGCGGAATAGACGGCTGCCGCCGCGATATTCGGACGATTCACCGCGTACAATAAACCCATCGCGGCACCGTTCGACCATCCTGAAACGTAAATTCGCGCAGGATCGACTCGACCGGTCGCGACTTCAGCCGCGATGAAATGATCGATCGTCGCCGCGTCGGCATTTTCGCGCCAGGTCGTGTCTCCGATCTTCACGTCGCCCGCCGGGCTCAATTGCCGATACCAGTTGTCCCATCCGACGCCGGTGTTGTCGGGAAATGGATAGTAGTGCGTCGTCTTGCGTCCCTCGGGCGCCAGAACTATGTAGCCGACATTTTTCGGATCGTCGGTCAGTGAGACGGAATCCTGCAGGTCAAGTAGATTGGTCTGAGTAATCCATCCGGCCGAGAACAGCGACGGATGTACATATACGATCATCGGCAACTTGCGACTCGCGTCGGTGGATTTCGGCTCGTAGAGGCAGGCGTAACGATCGATCTGGTCCGCGTCTTTCCATGGACCGAGCATCTGGCCCTCGCCGCAGCCCGGTTTGACGTCCGATATTACCGCGGCCGAGGGATCGCCGAATGGTCCGCACGCAACCGGCGCGGCCTTGGCCGCACCACCGCACGAAAATAAAAATGCGATCATCGCCAAGAAAATTATTCGCTTCACGGCTCTGTTTTAACATATCAGGTACGCTCCGAGATCTACGGGCGCGCGCGCGGCTCGGTTTGGGCGCGTGATTTGTCGGGGAGAATCTCTATTTGGAAGTTCTAAGGCGCGTGGAGGTCGAAACGGCGCTGGCCCTGACACTTTTGATTCCCGACCTTCGGCGTGAATCAAGCGGGGGTTCGGGATGCGTTCGAGCCGAGGTTGCATCGCTGATCTCGGCGACGATCCAATCTTCCAGCATCGCGTGCAACAGATCGCCGGGATTCGCCCGTGGATCGACAGTTCTGTTCATCGCTTGCTCCTGTGCGGGCGATTGTTCAGGGCAACTCCAACAAGCAATTCGCGCATAGCGCCCATCGAGCGTGTCCGCCCGCCGGCACCACCATGATCGCGGCGATCGACTTGGCGTCCCCGCAGCGACGACAAACCAGGTCGTCGCCCTCGCAGCGCGCTTCGAAACCAAGCTCGGCAATCGTGGCCGGGTCGTCTATCAGCTCGATGCGGACTAAGTTGAGTTGAGTTTCCAATGCGTTCCCGTTTACCCGCGGCCCGCCTCACCGTTGCTTAATTCAGGTGCGCACTCACTTGCGGATTCATGGAATCGAACAGCTTGGCAACCCGCACCACCATCTGGCGTCCCTGCCGAACGACGAATTGCTCGTGTTCCAGACGCGCGAGATGCTCGGTGACTCTCGGCCGCGATGCGCCGACCAGGTTGGCGATATCCTTGTGGCTGAAAGCAACGCGCAACAGGGTGCCGCGCGCTTCTTCGATTCCGAAGTCCGCGCACAGTTCCAGCAGCGCGATGCTTATTCGTTCGTGCAGGCCGAGGTTCAAGAAACTCGAACTGCGCAGCAGGAGCCGATACCACTGCTTCAAATCGTTGCGATGAAACTGCTTGAAGGCCGACTCCCCGGCTGCGGTAATGCCGTCGAAGTCAACCCAACTCACCGTGCCGACGCGGCAATCGTTGTAAGCCTCGCATTGAAACGCGGACTGGCTTATAGGCAGGGCAGGGAATTCAGGAATCGGTCCGGGCGCGAGCATCGCGACCGTAACCCGCTCATTGCGCGCGTTGCGGCAGGTGATCCGCGCAATTCCTGATAACAAAATGTGAGCATCGCGAGCGAGCGCGGCTTCGCGCAGAATTACCGAGTGACGTCGGTAGTTCGCCAGCGCCAACGCGCCGACCAGGAGTGAGAGTTCAGACTGAGAAAGCCAGGACAAAGCCTTGAGTCGGCTCAGTCGGTCGAGGTCCGTGTCACGAGAAGCGTTCCTTTCATTCAAAATTGCACCGTCCGGATCTAAGACATTACGCGTTTGCAACGAATAAAGGAAACGCATTGTCACGGGCATAACAAATGCTTTGTACTCCAGAGAACCTGGCGAACAGGAGCCGGGGAAGTTACGCGGATGTGGGCATCAGCCGCTTGCGGCGCGCCTGGACGCGCTATCTTTGACTCTGGCATCGACGGCAGCGATATGAGTCTTCGCCAGAAACGCTTCGACTCGTTCGCGGTTGACTACGAGTTGACGACTGTTACGCGAAATCAGACGCTGGCGTTCGAACGAAATCAAATGCTCGGTGATACGCGGCCGCGAAGCGCCGACCAGTTCAGCGAGGTCGCGATGCCGAGCGGGCAATGTCAGCCGTGTTCCTTTTGGGTCGGGAATGCCGAAATTTTCACACAGCTCGAGCAGAATCAGCGCCAACCGTTCTTCCAAAGTACAGCTCATGAAATTTGCGCATCGCAGTTGAACCAAATCCCAGCGACCCATGTAACTGGCGGCCAGCAGCTTGAAGTCGGCGGACGCGACGCCCAGCGAAATCTCGACGAACGTTTCGAGATCGATCGTCCCGACTCGGCAAGGAGTGACCGCTTCGCAGCGAAAATTGTAACTGATGCCGGGAACCGGCGGCGGAAAGCCGGGAATCATGCCGGGCGCGACCATGATCACCAATGTGCGCTGACCCTTGCGATTGCGGCATGTGATTCGCGCCACCCCCGCCAGCAGGATGTATGCGGCATCGGGTGAATGCTTCTCGTCGAAGATGATCGCGCGCTTCTCGACGACGCTGACCGTCAGCGCGGCGGAAAGCCGGTCGAGCTGGCGCGTCGTGAGCCAGGAGATGTTCTTGAGGCCCCGCAAATTCCGGGCGCCGGATGCGCGGACTCCACTCATGCCCTGACTGTATCAGACCCGTTGGTATCTGAAACGAATAATGCTTGCGATCTCGGGTTCATTCGACCCGATTGGTTATCTTTGTAACCTATCAGGCGGACGCCTGGGATTGCGTGTCGATAGATCCCGTCGGGCGATCCAGGCGAGCAGCACCAGCGCGGGAATCGTCGCGACGGTGGTCAACAGGAAGAACGGCACCCAGCCGAGCTTGTCGGCCAGCAATCCGCCCGACGACGCGACCATCGTGCGCCCTACAGCCGCCAGCGAAGAGAGCAGCGCGTACTGGGTCGCGGTGAACGCGGGCGAGCATAGATCGGACAGGTAGGCGACGAGAGCCGTGCCCGCCATCGCGCCGGTGAGATTCTCGGCGGCGACGCATAGCGCGAGATAGTCGAGCCGATGGCCGCCGACCGCCTGCAACACGTAAAAGAAATTGCCGGCCGACTGGAGGATCCCGCACAGGATGAGCGCGCGCATCACGCCGAGCTTCGACGTCACGACGCCGCCGACCAGCGCGCCGACAACGGTCGCGAAGAATCCGACCAGCTTCGAGACGGCGGCGATCTCGTTGAGCGAGAAACCGAGCGAGATGTAGAGCGGCATCGCCATCACACCCGCCATCGCTTCACCGAGCTTGTAGCCGACGATAAACACGACGATCGCCGGCCACGCCGGCCGCCGCATGAAATCGGCGAACGGTTCGATCACAGCAGTCGCGAGCCAATCGCGGAAAGCGTCCAATCTTCCCTGCACGCGACGCGACCGCACCTCGGGCGGCGTCGTCGGCTCGGGCCCGAAGATGAACACCAGCATCCCCACGCCCAGCAGCGCCGCCATCGTGGCGTAGGCTGCGAACCATCCGAAACGGGCCGCGACGATTAGCGCACCCGCGCCCGATATCAGCATCGCGATCCGGTACCCGGTCTGGATCATCGCAGCGCCGGGGCCTTGCTGATCGGGCGTGAGGATCTCGACCCGGTATGCGTCGATGACGACGTCCTGGCTGGCGGACAGGAACGCGACCAGGATCGCCAGCGTCCCCATGAGCGCAAGGTCAGTCTTCGGATTGCATGAGCCGAGGCCGAGCGTCGCGGCGATTAGTGCGAGCTGAATCGCGACGCCCCATCCACGCCGTCGTCCAAGCGGAATCGGCGGCGGCAGCCGGTCTATCAGCGGTGACCACAGGAACTTGAAGGCGTAGGGAGTGCCGACCAGCGCGAAGGCGCCGATCGTCGCGCGGCTCACGCCGGCGGTAGCGAACCAGGCTGACAGCGTCGAGAAGGTCAGCAGCAGCGGGAGGCCGCTGGCGAAGCCGAGCGGCAGAATCAGCATCACGCGGCGATCGGTGTACTGCGCGAGCGAACGCCGCCAGCCAGTCAGGCTCTGGTTGCCGTTGGTCACGGCCTGGTCCGCCGGCATCGCATGGTGACTCTCATAGCACGAACGAGGCATAAGCTGGTTTCACAATCCGATTGACGGTCTGCTAATATTGGCGCCGCCATGGGAGCTTCTTCACCAACTCGACCGAGTTTCAGGCCGCGGCTGACGCAAGAGGAGAAAACGGCGGAAACGCGCCGCCGCCTGCTCGACGCCGCAATTTCATGCCTCATCGAGCGTGGCTACGCGAACACGACCACTTCCGAAATCGCCGAGCGCGCCGGCCTTTCACGCGGCGCGCAGCTCTACCATTTCCCGAAGAAGGAAGAATTGCTGACCAGCGCCGTCGAGCACCTGTTCGAGCTGGTGGCCGGCGAGATGAAGGAGAAGGTCGGCCAGCTGACCGATGAGGACGATCGGCGGTCGATGGCGATCGATTTGTGGTGGGAGATTGCCAACGGCCCGCTGATGACGGCCTTTATCGAGCTGGTCGTGGCGAGCCGCACCGATGCGTACCTGCGCGAGTCCGTGGCCGCGGCCAACGATCGCGCGGCGCAATTCATCGAACAATCTTTCAAGGAACTCTTTCCGCGTCCCGATTCCGCCAACCCGGATTACGAGTTGATTCCGCAAATCGTGGCCCTCATCCTCGAAGCGATGGCGTTTGAGGGTACGACGATGAATCCGCAGCTGGTGGCGAGAATCCTCAACCTGCTCAAAACCTTCAAGCTGTAGCCGCGCCGCTAATACCCGGCCGCACGCGGCGGTCTACTTGCCGATGCAGAAGTCGCGGAAGATAGCGTCGAGGATGTCTTCGCCGCTGACTTCGCCGGTGATCGAGCCGAGTGCGGCGGCGGCGGCCATTATGTCGACGGCGACGATCTCCGGCGGCATCAGCGAGAGCGACGACGCGCGGGCATTCTTGAGGGCTTCCAGAGCGGTCGAGAGCGCGTCACGATGGCGCTCGCGCGAGATCGCGATTTGATTATTGCTGGAAGGTGCTGACGGCGCGATCAGCGCGGCGATTTCTTTCATCAGCTCGGCGCGCAGAGTGGCGGCTTCTTTCGGATCGATCGCGGAGAACGGGAGAATTGGAATCGTCAGGCCGCGTTCGCGCAGATCGGAGGCTGCGATCGCGGCGGGGAGATCGCGCTTGTTGAGGATCGCAAGGCCCGGGCGGCCGCGCGGCCAGGCGAATCACGTCGAGGTCGGCGGACTCGAGCGGCCGCGACGAATCGAACATCGCGATCAGCAAGTCGGCGTCGCGCGCCGAGCGTAGCGTGCGCTCGATTCCGATTTTCTCGACGTCGTCGGTCGACTCGCGCACGCCCGCGGTGTCGTTCAGGACGAGCGCGTACGGCCCAAGCTGAACGGAATCCTCGATCACGTCGCGCGTGGTGCCGGCGATGGCGGTGACGATAGCGCGGTCGGCGCCGAGCATCAGGTTCATCAGCGACGACTTGCCGGCGTTGGGCTTGCCGACGATGGTGGCGCGCACGCCCTCGCGCATCAGGAGTCCGCGCGCGAAGCTGTCGTGCAGAAGCGCGACATCGGCGATGAGCCGCTCGATTTCGGCGGCGACCTCGCGCCGCGACGGCAGGCGGATGTCTTCGTCGGAGAAATCGATCTCGACTTCGAGATGCGCGCGAATCGCGATGACCTGCGCGCGAAGCTCGGCGACGCGCGCGGACAGCGCACCGGAAAGTTGCGCCAGCGCAATCGCAAGTGCGGAATCGCTGCGCGCGGCCACAATATCGGCCACCGCCTCAGCCTCTGCGAGATCGATTCGGCCGTTCAGAAACGCGCGGCGGGTGAATTCACCCGGCTCCGCGATGCGCGCGCCGGCGTCGAGCGCGAGCGCAACGATGCGGCGGACGACAAACGGACCGCCGTGACATTGTATTTCGGCGACGTCCTCGCCAGTCAGGCTCGCGGGATGCGGCATCACGACCGCGAGTGCGCGATCGATACGGGCGCCGGTCGCAGGATCGACGACGTCGCCGAGGCGCATCGTGCGGGGCGCGAGTTCGGCAGAACGAGCGGGGCGGAAGATCGCGTCAAGGATTTCGAATGCGCGCGAACCGGACAGGCGGACGATCGCGACGGCGCCGATACCCGGCGCGGTGGCAGGCGCGACGATCGTGTCGGATGGATACATCGAAAATTGCGCATGAGCGCGCGACGCGCGGCGGCGCCTTAGCGTTTCGGCCTGGCGAAGCCCGGGAAGGATGGCTGGCGTTTCTCCTGCAAAGCGGCGACGCCCTCGGCCAGGTCGGCGCTGAAAAATCCCATCATCTCGATCGCCAGCGACGCGTCGAACGCGGGGCCGGCCACGCGCAGCCAGTTGTTGAGCGAGCGCTTGGTGAATCGCACCGCCTGCTGCGGGCCGCGCGCCAGTTTGCGCGCGACTTCCATCGCCTTGTCCATCAGCTTGTCGGCCGGGACGCACAGGCTCACCAGCCCGATGCGCTCGGCTTCCTTGCCGTCGATGAAATCCGCGGTCATCAGGTAGTACTTCGCCTTGGCCATACCGCACAGCAGCGGCCAGATGATCACCGCGTGATCTCCGGCCGCGACGCCGAGGCGCAGGTGTCCGTCGGTGATGCGCATCGCCTCGGACGCGATGCTGATGTCCGCCATGAACGCGACCGCCAAGCCCGCGCCGACGGCGACGCCGTTGATCGCCGAGATGATCGGCTTGTCGAGATTGATCATGTTGTAGACGATGTCGGCGGCTTCCTTCCACGCCTTGCCGATGTTGTCCGCGCTGGCCGCAATCTCCTGGATCATCTCGAGGTCGCCGCCCGCTGAAAACGCGCGACCCGCGCCGGTCACCACCACGACGTTGGTTTCGTCGTCGTCGGCAATGTCGAGCCACACGCGGCTCAACTCCCAATGGAGTCGGCTGTTGGTGGCGTTGAGCACCTCGGGACGATTGATCGTGATGAGCAGGATGCGGTCGTCCCTGCGCTCGAACAGCAGATGCTGGTACTCGCTGTATTTCATCGTTTCACTCTGGCCGGCCGCCGGCTCCGCGGCCGGACGCGGGCACGGCGGCCCGCGCCACTAGCCTCTATAGATGTCGATGACCTTGCTGAGCAGCGCGATCGCTTCGGCCTTCGGGCGCTGGAAGCTGTTGCGGCCGATGATCGAACCGTAGCCGCCACCGGCCTGAATCCCGCGAACGGTGTTGAGTAGCGAGTCGTCGGTTTCCTTCACGCCGCCCGAGAAAATGACGATTCGCCGGCCGGCGAATGCGGCCTGCATGACGTGCTGAATGCGCGCCGAGAGCGGTTCGAGCGGAATCTTCTGGGCGTCGTAAACTTTTTTGGCGTCGGCTTGTTCGATGAACGCGGTCGGCGGCTTGACCTTGATGATATTCGCGCCGAGTTGCGCCGCGATTTGCGCCGCGTACGCGACCACGTCGAGCGCGGTCTCGCCCTGCTTGCTGATGCCGGAGCCGCGCGGATACGACCAGATGACGAGCGGCAGGCCGTTGGCCTTGGCCTCTTCGCCGACTGCGCGCGCCTCCTCGTACATCGATTTTTCCTTCGTCGAGCCGGGGTAGATCGTGAGGCCAACGGCGGCGGCGCCGAGCCGCAGAGCGTCCTTGACGCTGGCGGTCATCGAAGGCGCGGGATCTTTTTCGTCGTTGAGAACGTCGTGGTTATTAACTTTCAGGATGAGCGGAATTTCGCCGGCGTACTCGGCGACGCCCGCCTCGAGCAGTCCGAGCGGCGCGGCGAACGCGTTGCATCCCGCGTCGATGGCGAGCTGAAAGTGATAGCGCGGGTCGTATGCAGGCGGATTCATGGCGAAGCTGCGCGCAGGGCCATGCTCGAAGCCCTGATCCACGGGCAGGATGACGAATTTGCCGGTGCCCGCGAGCTTGCCGTTGTTGAGCATCCGCGACAGGTTGTTGCGCACGCTGCCGTTATCGGAATCGTAGTAGCTGAGAATCTCTCGAACTCGCTTGGTCATATACCTCTGTCTCCCGTCGGGAGTGTCATTGCAGTTTGCATTTCTATATCACAACATCGCGGCGGCGCAGTGGGCTGCGCCGAGCAGTCCGGCGGCTGGATTCAGCGACATGCGGACTTCGATGCGCTTCAAAATTTCGTTCAGCCTGCCCTTGGCCAGAAATCCTTTCACGAACGAACCACCGGTCAGCATCGGCAAAATTTTCGGCGCGATTCCTCCGCCGAGATAGACGCCACCCAGCGCCAGGACCTTGAGCGCCAGGTTGGCGGCCTCGGAACCGTAAATATCGCAAAACATGGTCAGGGCGTGAACGCAAACCGGGTCGCGTCCTGCCAGCGCCGCCTCGCTGATCGCGGCAGCGTGGTCGCCCTTGGCGATTTCGTCGCTCAGCCATGCGGGCTCTTCGGTGCGGCTCTCGCGCCTTAGAAAACGATAAATGTTCCAGAGCCCCGGACCTGAGAGGACGCGCTCGTAGCTGACGTGTCCGAATTCGCCCGTGAGGAATCGCAGCAAGTCGATCTGCTCGGCGCCGTGCGGCGCGAAATCGCTGTGCCCGCCCTCGGACGCCACCGCGTAATATTTGTTTTCGTTGCCCTCCCAGACCAGCGAGAGATTCGCCGAGACCCGTGCCCGCCGCGAGCACCGCGATGTTGCCGTGCTCGGGCGGATTCTCCGCGCGATGCAAAACGATGAACTCGGCGGGTTTCAGATGAACCATGCCGTAGGCCATCGCGGCCAGATCGTTGAGCAAGCGAACCGGCACGCCGTTCAATGCGCGCGAGAGCGAATGCGCTCGAGAGTTGCCACGGGACGTTGGTGGCGTGTCGCGCGGCCGTCGATTATCGGACCCGGCACGCCGAAGCAGGCGGCATTCACCGTCGCGCCTGGCGCCAAGAAAATCCGCGCATGCGGCCTCGAGGCTGTCGAACTCGGCGGTCGCGATAGCGATGCTCGCGCATCGAGTTCGAGATTGCCGGCTGAGTGCTTGAAGAGACCGAGATGAGTTTTGGTTCCACCGACATCGCCGGCCAGGATGAGCCCATCCATAGGAACCTCCATCGGTTCAGCCTTCGACGTTGAACGATTCGGCGAGCGCGACTTCCTCGGCGCTGCCGATGTAAATCGGATGCCGCACATGAATCGCGGTGGCCGCGATGTCGAGGATTCGATTCTTGCCGGTCGAGCCACGGCCTCCCGCCTGTTCGGCGAGCATCGAGAGGGGCGCCAGCTCGTACATCAGGCGGAGCTTGCCCTTGGCGTTGCCGCCCTCGGCAACCTCACCGGGGTACATGTAGATTCCGCCTTCGAGCAGGAATCGATGGAAGTCGGCGGCGAATGCGCCGCAGTATCTAAGTGAATAGCTGGTTCGTTTGTCCTTGCGACTAGTAATATGCGCGACGAACTTGCGCGCGCCCTCGTGCCACTTGCCGGCGTTGGCCTGATTGACCGCATAGGTACTGCCGTGCGGCGGCATCTTGACGTTCTCTTTCCACAGAATGAACTCGCCGAGAGTTCGATCGAGCGTGAAGATATCGACGCCGGCGCCGGCGCTATACACGAGCTGCGTCGCCGGCCCATATAGAATATAGCCCGCGATGACCTGCTGACTTCCCGGCACGAGTATGTCGTCGATTCCTTTAGCGTGGCCACGCGCACGTTTCTTTACGGCAAAGATAGTGCCGAGCGAACCGTTTACGTCGGTGTTAGATGACCCGTCGATCGGATCGTAGAGTATGCAGTAGCTATTGTCGCGGCAGTTGACTGAGTAATGGTGCGGCTCGTCCATTTCCTCGGAGATGAGACTGCATACCGGGTATCCATGCTCGAAAGCGTCGAGGAAAACCTGGTTGCCCCATTCGTCGAGCTTCTTGACCTTCTCGCCCTGCACGTTGGTCGCGCCGGTGTAGCCGAGCTCGCCGGTAAGGCCCGCCGCCGCGAGCTCGCGCGTGATGCGCTTGGCGATCAGCTCGATGCGCTCCATGATCAGTGCGAGGTCCGCGACCGGAATCGCAGTCGCGTTTTTGGTCATGATATGACGCGTGAGAGTTATGCCGCCGCTCATCCGCATCTCCTCCTACAAAGCGTTCGCCAGGTGCGGCCGTCGGCCGCGATCATCAGGGCCGCTTCGAGCGGTCCCCACGAGCCGGCCGCGTAGATCGGCGGATCCATCGGCGACTGACCCCATGCGTCGAGGATCGGTTGCACGAACTTCCATGCTTCCTCGACCGTGTCGCGCCGCATGAAGAGCGTCTGGTCGCCGACGATCACGTCGTTGAGCAGGGTCTCGTACGCTTCCGGCGTCGAGGTCACGTAATGAAAATCGACTTTGACCTGCTGAAGCTTGGTCGTCGAGCCGGGCACCTTCGACATGATGTGCAGCGCGAGGCCCTCGTCGGGTTGAATCCTGATCGTCAGCATATTGGGCGCCAATGGAGCGCGCGGATTTGCGTTATACAGGATTCGGGGCACGTTGTTGAAGTAGATCGCGATTTCGCTCGAGCGCTTGGGCATCCGCTTGCCGGTGCGCAGGTAAAACGGGACGCCGGCCCATCGCCAGTTGTCGATCCAGCATCGTAACGCGACGAAAGTCTCGACTTGCGAGTCCTTGCGCGATGTGCTCCTCGTCGCGATAGGCCTTGACCGGAACGCCGCCGATTAGTCCCTCGCCGTACTGGCCGCGCACGACCCATTTCTCGATGTCCTCGTCGCCGAGCGGGCGCAGTGCGCGCAGCACGTCGAGCTTTGCGTCGCGCATCGACTCGGCGCCGGTGGTGTTGGGCGGCTCGGTCGCGATCATGCAAAGCGTTTGCAGCAGATGGCTCTGCACCATGTCGCGCAGCGCGCCCGCGTGATCGTAGTAGGCGGCGCGCGTGCCGACGCCCTCGGCCTCGGCGACCGTTATCTGCACGTGATCGACGAATCGCGCCGTCCAGATAGGCTCGAAAATCGCGTTGGCGAAGCGCAACACCATCAGGTTCTCGACCGTTTCCTTGCCGAGATAGTGGTCGATTCTGAAAATCTGGCTCTCGTCGAAATGGCGCGCGAGCTCGGCGTTGATCTCGGACGCGCTCGCGAGGTCGGAGCCGATCGGCTTTTCGACCACGACGCGCGTGAACGGATGGCCTTTCTGGGGCGGATGAATCATTCCCGCCGCCGTCAGTCCCTCCGAGCAGGTGTCGATGAAGGCCGGCGGAATCGCAAAGTAGTAGGCGCGATTGCCCTCGGTGCCGCATTCGGCGTCGATCGCCTCGCATCGCTTGCGCAGGTTCTGATAATCGGCGGCCTCGGTGAAGGTGCCGCGATTGAAATGCAGCATCGGCGCGAACTTCGCCCAGTGTTCTTTCTCGACGGGGCGGCGCGAGAACTGCTCGATGCCGCTGAGCGCGAACGCGCGGTACTTTTCGTCGTCGAGATCCTCCATCGAGAAGCCGAGGATCGCGAACTTCTCAGGCAATTCGCCGTCGAGCGACAGATTGTACAGCGCGGGAATCAGCTTGCGATGGCTCAAGTCGCCGGCGCCGCCGAAAATCACCACGATGCACGGATCGTAGCGGTTGCGTTCCTTAATGGGGTGGATGTGATTTAAATCTACAGTCCTGTTTGCGGTCCCAGCCATAGAATGACTTTAGTCCTCTGCCACTTTATTCATATGTGACCTGGTCTTCGCGCACTCTATTCCTTGACGTAACCGTGGCCGCCGAACTCGTCGCGCAAGGCGGCGAGCAATTTCTCGCCGAACGTTCCTTCACCCTTGCCCGCGCGCGAGCGAAAGCGCGCGAACAGCGCCATTGTGATCACCGGCATCGAGATGTTTTTGTCGATTGCGTCCTGCACCGCCCAGCGGCCCTCGCCCTGATCCTCGACGTAGCCGCGGATTTTCTTGAGACCCGGATCCTTCTCGAGTGCGTTCGCCGTCAGCTCCAGGAGCCATGAGCGCACGACGCTGCCCTTGCCCCACAGGCTGGCGATTTTCAGCAAGTCGAGCTTGTAATCCGACTTGTGCATCGCCTCGAAGCCCTCGGCGTACGCCTGCATCAGCCCGTACTCGATTCCGTTGTGGACCATCTTCACGTAGTGGCCGGCGCCATGGCCACCGACGTGGCCGTAGCCGTCGGGCGGCGCGAGCGTTTCGAAAATCGGTTTGTAGCGCACAAAAATTTCCAGCTCGCCGCCGACCATCAGGCAATAGCCGAACTTGAGTCCCCAGATGCCGCCGCTGGTGCCGACATCGACGAGATGCAGCCGCTTGGCGGCGAGCAGCGCGGCGCGGCGGACGTCGTCGTGGAAGTTGGTGTTGCCACCGTCGATGATCGCGTCGCCGGGCTCGAGCAGTTCCGCCAGTTGGTTAATCGAGCTCTCGGTCGGCTCGCCCGCGGGCACCATCACCCATACGCCGCGCGGCGGAGTGAGCCTGGCGACGAGGTCCTTCAGCGAATTGACGCCGTCGGCGCCGAAGGTCGAGACCTCTTTGCGCTTGGTCTCGTCGAGATCGAACGCGACGATTTGGTGGTTGTCGCGACGCAGCCGCTCGACCATGTTCATGCCCATTTTGCCGAGACCAACGAATCCGATTTCCATTCAGCGTGCTTCCTCTTGGCGACGACGACGATGCGATCCGGATTTGCAGCGACAGTGGCGAAGCCGGCGGAAGGTCCCCGCGCACGCCTCCCGCATTCGGCTCTCCGGCGCTCCTGCCTAGGCTATTCCAACATACCGATTGTTCAAAGACCGCGAATGACAGTCGAGGTGACTGCCTGGAGCGAAGCGAAGGAAGAAGGCGACCTCTTGCGAGCTATCCTGCAATCTGCATACCATTTTGGTATGCAGATGTTGGGCTGGACGCTGGTGTTCACCGCCGCCAGCCTCGAACATCTGGCCGAGCGCGACATCGACGCTGATGACGTTGCGGATGCGGTCTTCGGCCGCCATGGTCGGACGCGTGTGCGGCGGGGCGGACGAGGGGCTCGGACGAGGTGGTTCGTGGTGGCTCCGTTGGCGCATGGAGAGTTTCTGACCTGTGTCCTGCGCGCGCGCAGCCTCGCGACCTCGGCGAGGAAGGCGTGTTCGTTATGCATCCTGCGATCCAAGCCGGTCAAAGTTTGGAATACGACGCCTCGATGCGGTTGTGCGTCAGTGCGCGCGTCTCGGCGCCGGACGAGGTCCGGAGTTACCGGGCCTGGCGACGCGGCAAAGGAGGATCAAGATGATTGATAGAAAGCGCAAGCTACCGGCCTTCAAGACCGATCGCGCTGAGCGCAAATTTTGGAGTCGCCACAGCGTCGAGGAATTCGGCGACGAACTCGTGGACCTCGATGTCCAGATTCGACCAGCGCGCACTGAGCAGATCGCTCTGAGGCTTTACAAGGACGATCTGGAGGCCCTTAAGAAGCTGGCGAAACGGCGTGGAGTCGGCCACACGACCTTGGCCAGAGCCATCGTGGAGCGCTGGCTCGCCGCATCACAGCACTGAGGGCGGATGCCGTCAGCAAAGGTCGAGGCGGGCTAATGGGACTTTATGTCGTCTTCGAGCATCAGGTTGCGCAGGTCCTGGCGCTGGAATATTCCAGCGACCGAGCGCGTCAGCGCGACCGACAATACCTGCCCCGGCTCGTCGTAGATGCCCGCCTCGTCCTCGGGGCCGAGACCGAACGAGCCGACCGGCGGGTCGTAGTAGGTGTCGTTCGAGGTTCCGGTCCAGAACGGGACGCTGAACGGCGGCTTGTAGATCGAGATGTCGAGGGAGAAATCGGCCATCGTCCGCCAGACGGGACCGTACTGGCCGTTGACGCCGCGGCCCTTCTTCACCCAGCATCGCCGAATCTTGGTCGTGAGCACGTACTCGGTGGTGTTCTTAACCCCCGGTTTGTAATCGACATCGGTGGACGATGACGCGCTCAGACCGGCCTCATCCGCGGAGCGACCGATCGCCTGCTGCAGGATCGGGCCGAGCGGCGACGCGTACAGGCGTTGCGCAAGATTGCCCGATTGATCGATGACGACCCCGACCGCGGGATTGCCGTTGAGCGGCGCCGCGTCTCCGGTCGAATCGCGCGCGTCCGCGGGCATCAGTATCAGGATGGTCTTTTTGGGATAACTGTTTTGGTATCCCTTGACCTGGTACGGGTAGTATTCGAGCGTCTGGGTCGAATTTGTAACGGGCGCCGGTGCGCCGCCACCGACGGTCGCACAGCCCCAGAGCATCGAGGCGGCAATCGAAACGATCGTGACGAGGAGCGCGATTCGGATTCTGATTCTGAAGGTCAGCCGGCTCCCCACGATTTGCACGGCCTCTTATCGATTCACGGCCTGGGCACGCTCGCGGAAAAGAAACAGCGTGCCGCCCACCTCGAGCCGGTCGCCGCTCTTGAGCGCATAGCGGCCGGGGACAGGCTGTCGATTGACGAATATCTGACCGCCGGTCGGACTGATGATGAAATTTTTGCCCTCGCGCCGGATTATCGCATGGCTGCCGAGTACGGTCTGATCGCCGAACAGCCCGATGTCGCTTTCCTCGGCGCGCCCGATAATCGTCACGCCCTTGAGCAGCGGATACTCGCGGCCCTCGCGCGCGTTGCGGCTCTGGGAGCGCACGACCATCAGCCAGCCCCGCTTGAGCAGCTCGCCGACCAGCCCGATAAAGAATCCGATCAGCGCGCCGAGGATGATGATCGCGATCGCACGCCCGAACGCCTGCGGGAAGGTGGTCGTCAGGCTCTGGTAGAAAAATCCGCCGAGCGCTCCGCCGAGCACGCCGCCGATGGCGCCATTGCGACGGCGCGCCGCCGATCCCGACGCCGACCCGACGCCGAGCCCGACCGCGATTCCGAGCACGCCCCATCCGAGGATTCGGCCGTTGAGTCCGCCCAGGATGTCGAACGCGAATTCGCCGATCAGCAATCCCAGCGCTCCGCCGGCCGCGCCGATGACTCCGCCGACGACGAAGCGCCGGGCAGCCTGGCGTATCTGGCCGACGCTGAGCGTCTCGATCGAGGCGAGAAACGCGCTGATGAGCGCGCCGATCAGCGCACCGAACAGGATATCGCGGCCGTAAACCCAGCGGATGCCGAGAATTGGCTCCGAGAGCCCCCAAGCGGCGAAGCCGCCGAGCGCGCCGGCGGCAGCGTAGAAGAGAAGTTTCTCGCGGGAGACGTTGCTAGCCATGTGCAGACCTCAGCATTACGCGAGCATGAGTCAGGTTCAAGCGCAATTCGGGAAAGGCTCTGGTTGCAATGCGCCGCCGGAGATTCACGGCGTGAGGTCTACGTCGGGCAGATTGAGCGGCAGCCCGCAGGTGCCGCATTGCTTCGAGAAAACTCCCCACGGCGCGCCCGAGAAATAATCCTGGTCGCATCGCGGGCACTTGTAGGAATAAATCTTGCCGAGGTTGAGCGCGCTCAAGATCAGCGCAAGGCCGGTCCCCGAAACGACCCATTCCAAGATGGTGAGAACGATATCGTTGTATCCGACGACGTAAGCAATGATCGCGCCCCCGACCATCCCGGCAAAAAACGCAGCGACGAAATAGAACTGGCGCTGCGCGAGCGCGATGCTTGCCAGCTCGGCGCGATCCTCATTGGTGATAATCGGCGGTCGCGGCGGCGGGATTCCCGCATCTTCAAGCAGATCCAATTTGTCAATTTGCCTGGGCGTTCCAGGTGCCGCGCTCGCCCGACGGCTGCGACTCGAAGGTGCCGCTGATCTGACCGTTGTGGCGCTGGCCTTCAAAGTAGTACGTCTCGATGCCGTAGGCGACCTGGAAATTGATCGAAGTCCCGCGGACGAATCCGTCGATCGGCGTCGTGCCATAGCCCGACTGATGGATCACGAGATCGCCGTTCAAGTAGCCGTTGGGCTTCGGAATCAGTCTTAGCTCCATCTCGGGATTGCCGCCGCTGCGAAGACCGCTGATAGTGCCGGTCGCGATCGTCGGCCCGAGCATGCTGCCGGAGGACGACGAGCCGCCGCCCATCGTGCTGCCGATCGCGCCGCCGGTGCCGGGATAGCTCGCGTAGGGTGCGGCGTCGGCGACCACCTGGAATCTCTTCGCGCCGAAATATTGCCCGTTCAAATAAAAGTTGACCGTGTAAACGCCCGGCAGAAAAGCGCCACCGCGCGAGTTGCCGACCCGTCCGCTGAAGGTCACCGTCTTCATGCTCATCGAGACCGGCTGATAATCGTTGACGCTGCCGAGCGTGCGGCCGTCGGGGCCGATATACGCCGCATCGACGCGGTACTGGCCCGGCTCCAGCTTGTACAGGCGGTTATCGAAGCTGGCCTCCCATCCGACAAACAGCACCTTCGACACGTCGAAAGAGTTGGTCGCGCCCGACAGCGCGGTCCCGGTCTTGGTGGTGTTGAGAAAGCTGATGTTGCGCAGCTGCAGCGGCTTGGCGCGGCGCTCGTCGATCATCGCGAGCTTGCGCGCATCGTCCTCGCGCTTGCGCTCCTCCGCCTTCTCAGCAGCGGCAGCAGCCGCCTCGGCCGCAGCCGCCGCATTCTTCGCACTCAGGTCCTGATTAACGATGAAGCCTTCCTGCGCGAGCATCTTGTCGTCCGAGTAGAGCGCCACCTTGTAACTGCCGGGCGGCTTGTCGGTCATCGTCGGCATCAGCGCGACGCCGCTGAAGTCGACGGTCTTTTGTGCGGTCCCGACGAAAACATCCGTGTCGCTGGACGCTATCTGCAGGCCGTTGGGATCGAAGAACCGCGCCTCGACCTTTTCGTCGCGCCCTTCCAGGCCGGCGAGCAGGTTCTTGAAGCTTGCGGTCCACTTCAGGTAGCGCGCGTTGGTCAGATCGGTGTCGCTGAATTTGGATTGCGGCGGCGTCAGCGCGGTGCCCTCGCGGGTCGAGAGCGCCAGTGTCAGCTGCGAAAATTCGAGCGGATTTTCACGCGCCTTCGCCAGCAGCTCCTCATGCTTCCACGGCAGTCCGTCGAACAGCGGCTTGAGCCCGAGCCTCATTTGCAGCTCCGGGCTTGAGTAAAGGTACGTCCCGCCGAACGCCGCTCCCGCCAGCACCAGGATGAAAAACAGCAGGCCGATCGAACGGCTGAGGCTGCTGCGCGGTCTGCTGTAAGCGAGTGGCGCCTCGTCGTATTCGAATGATTGATCGAGCTGCGACAGCCCGCCGGTGCCGCTGGTCGAGCTCACGCGGCCGGCGTCGGCCGAGAGGCCGCGCCCGTAGAGCATCATGTCGCGGAAATCCTGGACGCGCCCCGGCCGCCCATCCATTTCGTATGCGAGGGCGGCGTCGATTGCGCCGGCCAGGTTGCTCGACACTGCAGGGCGAAGATCGCGCACGGGAGGGAAGCTGAACGGCGGAAACTTCTCGGGATCGCGACCCGGTGAGCACGTAGTGCAGCGTAGCGCCCAGTGAATAAATGTCGCTGCGCGGATCGACCAGGCCCTGGTACTGCTCCGGCGGCGCGAAGCCGAGCGTGCCGATCATCGTGCCCTTGCGCGCAGCCTTGAACAGACGCGCGATTCCGAAATCCACCAGCACGACGCGCCCGTTGGAGTTGAGCATGACGTTGGACGGCTTCATGTCCCGATAGATTATCGGCGGCACCAGCCCGTGCAGGTACGCGAGCACGTCGCACAACTGGCGCGCGATGTCGATCACCAGGCCCTCCGGCAGAGGCTCGCCGCGCGCGGCAAGCTCCTCCTCGAGGTTGCGCCCCTCGACGTACTCCATCACCAGGTAATGGCGATTAGCGAGCTCGAAACGGTCGGTGATCGCGGGGATCGCCTGATGCTTCAGTTGCGCGAGCGTGTCGGCTTCGCGCGCGAAATATTCGTTGGCCTCGATCCGCTGAGCCTGGTCGATAAAGTGATCGACCATCTCTTTGATCGCGCACGGACGATTCGCCAGGCGCTGGTCGTGCGCGAGGTAAACCATCCCCATCCCGCCGCCGCCGAGCAGCCGCGCGATTTGGTAGCGTCCCTGCAGGACAGTGCCGGCCTCGAGCGGTCCGGTCTGTTGCGGCGACGAATCTTTCGGCGAGGTTGCCATCGTTAATCGTTTAAAAGCCGGCGCTTCGTTCGCGCCTAGCTCGCATAGACTACGATCACTGAAATGTTATCGGTACCGCCGCCGGCGTTGGCTGCGACGATCAATTCGCGCGCCGCGTCGAACGGGTCGGCATTGCGTCCGAGGATGTCGCGAATCTCGTCGTCCATGACGTGCGCCGTCAGCCCGTCGCTGCACAGCATCAGCTTGTCGCCACGCTTGAGCTTGAGCGCGAGCGCCTCCGCTCCGGCCGGTCCGCTTTGGCGCGCGCCGAGCGAACGCGTGATCACGTTTTTGTGCTCGTGCGTATGCGCTTCCTCGGCGGTAATCTGCCCGATTTCAACCAGCCGCTGCACGAGAGAGTGATCCTTGGTGACCTGGCGAACGGTAGCGCCTTCCATCAGGTACCCGCGGCTGTCTCCGACCCACGCCACCGCGGCGTCCGTCGGCGTGACCAGCGCGCAAACGCCGGTCGAACCCATCCCGCGCGACTCCGGATGGCTCGCGACATATTCGATAATTTTGGAATTCGCTTCCTCGAGCGCGGCCGTCAGCATATCCGCTCCGTTGGCAGCATCTCTACTTGCGGTTTCGAGCCGCGACTCAATGTAACTCCGGATGGTCTCCACGGCAATTGCAGAAGCGACTTCGCCCGCCTCCGCGCCGCCCATTCCGTCAGCCACGACGTACAAATGGCTCTGCGCCGGCTCGACCAGCGACTCGCGTACGTAATCGATCGCCAGCACTGAGTCCTCGTTGTGCTCGCGCACGCGGCCCACGTCGGTCATCGCGGCTGCGCGCAGGCGAACAGCGCCGCCAAGAGCAATCAGCTCGGCCTTGAACTCGTCGATTGTCGGCCAGCGGTCGGCGGGGCTGAAAGCGATCGCACGGCGAATCGCCTTCTCGAGGCGTGGCGCGACGACATGCGGCGGATAGAACTGCACCGGGACCCGCCTCTTCGCGCCAGCTCTCGCTCGGAATTCTCGCGCCGGTGAGCCAGGTGTAGAGAATCGCACCGGCGGAAAAAATGTCCGCGCGCTTGTCCACTTTTTTGCCGCGATAGATTTCGGGCGCAGTGTATCCGTCGTTGAAAATCGGCTCGGCCTGAAGCTCGTTGTCGTTGCTGACGTAGTCCAACCCCGTCAGCTTGAGCCGGCCGTCCTTCGCAACCGAAACGGACTCAGGGCAGATGTCATTGAGGCGCAGCGCCCGGCGATGCACAAACGAAATCGCCTGGCAGACCTGCACGGCAGCCGCGATCGCTTCAGGCTCGCTCATCTTTACTGAACCGCGGCGCAGCGGTTTAAGTTCCTCGTCGGCATAGACCAGGTACACGCGTCCGTTGTCGGCGAATCCCTCGGTCGCGCGCTGAAATGCGGGATGACTGATCGTCTGCGACAGCGCGAGCACGCGCCCGAACACCTCACCAAGATCTTCGCCGCTCATCGGCAAAGCGTCGTCGTCACTCGCGGCATTCTGC
Source organism: uncultured delta proteobacterium (assembly GCA_963805315.1). Taxonomy (GTDB): domain Bacteria; phylum Desulfobacterota; class Binatia; order Binatales; family Binataceae; genus Binatus. The sequence goes on along the minus strand of CAWDTQ010000001.1, from coordinate 176,893 downwards.
TGAGTCTCGGCTACGACCGCCGCTTCCGCCGCCTCGCTCTCTTCGTCTGGAGAGGCATTCTCCGCAGCCTCGGCCAACATCGACGCAGCAGGACCGGTTTCGGCGATCGCGGACTGCGTACCTTCGCCCGACGCGCCCGCGCTGGCCGACGATTCCGTCGCCGCACTTGATGCGCGCGTCGGCGGCGATACCGATGCGGTCCCGTTGGTCTGCGCGACCGGCGGTCTCAGTTCCGCGGTCTTGGCGCTCGGACCGTTGGGATCCTCGACGCGCGCAGCTTGCGGCTTCGGCGTTTCGACCGCCGGCGCCTCCTCGACGACGTCCGCCGCCGGCCGCGGGCCGAGGCGCTCGCGCAATGCAATCGATTCCGTCTTGCCGTCGCGCACGCGTTTTGCGCGGTACCGATTCTCGATCGACGTCTGACTCGTCAGCGCGACGATTTCAATCCCGCCCTTCAACGACGCGCCCGCTGTCAGAGGCGTCGGCCGTGTTGGCGACGAAAACGAATTCGCCGCCGATGAAGCCGACTTGGACAGCCCCTGACCGCATCGATCGCAAAACTTCGCGTTGTCCGGCGCCTCTTGGCCGCATTCGGGACAGGTGATCATGCGCCGCTAGCCTCTCCGAAACTGCAATATAGCACCACCAAGTACCACCTGGTCGCGATCTTTTAGTTTGTAGAGCTGGTCGCGCCCGAGCTTGCCGCGCCCCGCGATATACGTGCCGTTCAGGCTGCCGAGATCGCGGATAAAGTAGTCCGCGCCGCGCAGCACAATCTCCGCATGCCGCCGCGACACGCGATCGCCGCCGTGCACGAGCTTCTTCAGATCGATATCGAGCTGGTCGGCGCCGTCCTGCGATCGCCCGATCACAGTGCGCATCCCGAAAATGCCGAACTCGATTTCGTCGCCGCGGGAAACCAGCTTCGCCGGCGCCGCGGATATGTCGCGGGCGCCGTTCGTGTTGTGCTGGAACAGTCCGGCCGATCCTAAGCCAGCCGAGCTAGGCGGCGAATATTTACGCGACGAAGACGAGCGCGACCCCGTCCGCGACTTCGTATCGGCCTGCGCCGAGTCGCCCGTCGAGGCGAGTCGCGATCCATACGCCGATGCAGCCGCAGCCGGCTTCAGCTCTTTGGTCTTCGCCGTGGAGGACTCACTCGGCGCGGCGCTCGACGCCTTCCGCGCTTTCAGCCGACGCTCGATGATGCTGCGCGCTCTGCCGGTGAGCTCGATCGCTCTCTTGATTTGCGGGCCAACGATCTCCGCGGCAGTGCGGCCGCTCGTCGTAATGTTCCCACTCTTGTTTCGTTCCGCGACCGGCTCGCTGAGCACGATAGTCGGCATCGTGGATGCCGGCGGCTTGGAGGACACCGCGGATTTCCACGGCGTCGAAGGCCGCGACGGCGCGAGGCGCACGGGCTCGAACTGCCCAGCACTACAGTTGATTGCGTGGACATCGGCGAGCCCGCGCCCCAGTCCCGCACTCCCGCCCAGTTGTCCCGAGCGGTTGTCGGGCGGCGGCTCGGGCAGCGCGCGCTTCATCTCTTTGGCCGACGCCGGCCGCTTAGTCACGTCCTGCTCGAGCGCGCGCATGATTGCGTCGGCCGTCTTGACCGAAACTTCAGGCGCGAGCGCGCGAAGCGGAGGGAAGCTGAACGGCGGCTCGAGCTGCGGATCGCGCCCGGTCAACAGATGATGCATCGTGGCGGCGAGCGAGTAGAGATCCGAGCGCGGCTCGACCTTGCCCATGTACTGCTCGGGCGGCGCGTAGCCGACCGAGCCGATTTGCGTGCCGCGTCCGCCGGGCGGCAGGAAGCGCGCGATTCCAAAATCGATCAGCATCGCGCGGCCGTCCTTGTCGATCATGATATTGCCGGGCTTAAGGTCGCGATAAATTATCGGCGGTTTCTGCGCGTGCAGAAACTCGAGCACGTCGAGCATCTGCCGCGCCCATCGCAGCACCTTGTCCTCGGCGACTTTGCCCTTGGGCCCGAGCTTGTCGAGCAGGTGCTGCAAATCGCCGCCCGCGACAAATTCCATCACCAGGTATTGCCGCGAGTTCTCGGCGAAGTGATCGATCAGCGTGGGAATCCCCGGATGCGACAAACGCGCGAGCACGTTGGCCTCGCGCGTGAAATCCTCGATCGCCTTTTTCTCCTGGATTCCGTCGCCGACGACCATCTCCTTGACCGCCACCGGCCGGTTCGCCAGGCGCGTGTCGTTGGACAGGTACACGCGGCCCATCCCGCCGACGCCGAGCACCTTCTTGACGCGGTAACGACCGTCGAGCAGATGGCCCTCGGTGAGCTCCTCACCCGCATTCATGATGTTTGTCTACGACCCTCCTCAACTTCCGCGCACGCGGCGTACATCTTGCGGGCGCGACTGGAGGGGATTGCGGCTCAAGATATCGGTTCTACCACCAGCTTTAGAAACGTTTTCCCGATGATCACTTCGTCGCCCGACTTGATCTCGGCGGGACTTCCCGGCGAGAGCCGCGGCTGACGATTCACGTAGGTGCCGTTGAGACTGCCGATGTCCTCGATCGTGATCTTGCCGCCCTCGATTCGAATCAACGCGTGCTTGCGCGAGATCTTCGCTTCGGGATCGTCGGCGTCGAGATCCACTTCCGGAAACGATCCGGTCTCCGGGTCCCATCGGCCGATCAGGTTGTTGCCGTCTTCGAGCGGAAATTCCTGGCCTTTGCGTCCGCCGCGAACGACAGAGAGCTTCGCCTTGAACGGCGCGCCGGCCGCAGCAGTCGCGGAGGGGGCGCTCTCGGGCGCGGCCTCGGGTTTGATCTCACCGGTCGGTGCGTCGGACTTCGGAACTTCAGCGGCGGGCGCTTCGGCGCTCGCAGTCTCGGCCGCGGGGGCGGCGTTTTCAGCGGGGCTGCGGCCGGAGCTGCTTCAGGAGCCGCCGCGGCTGGCGCTGCGCCAGGAGCGGCGGCGGCGAGCTTCGCGCCGCATCCGTCGCAGTAGTCAAGTCCGTCCATGTTTTCGTAGCCGCATTCGCCGCATTTGATCATGGTCTAAGTCCTCGCAAGTGAGTTCGAAGTATCGGTCGCCCGCCGTTCACCAAATCAAATTCATTCCTCATTCTTATTCTGGAATTCCTTCAACGCTTCCGGATCGAGCATCTGGGTCTTGCGCACGACCGCCTGCGCTTGCAGCAGCGTGGTCTTGGCCGCCTTGGTCTGCAGCGTCTGCGTCTTCTTGATCTGATCCATCAGGCCCGCGAGCGCCTGCGTCGCCTTGACGTTGCCCATCCGCTGCGTGCCCTGCAGCGCGTTGCCGAGCAGCCGGGTCGCGCGGTCGACGTTGCCCGCCTTCAGCTCCTCCTCCGCCTTCGCCTGCAGCTTGGCAATCGAAACCTGATCCACCAGGTTCATCACGCGCCCGTTGCGCTTGCTGGTCAGCGTGCGATCGAGCGTGTAGTCGACCGTCAGATCGCACTCGACGGTATTTTCGGCGCCGCCCGGCACTTCATAGTGAAAAGTGCTCTGCAGAATTCTGACCTGCCCGGGCTTGCGCGGCGGCAGCACCAGCGTCAGCAGCACGGAGCCGGGGACGCCGGCCTGCAGGTCGCCAATCTCGTAGCCGATTTTGCGATCCTCGCCGACCAGCGGCGTGCCGAGCACGTAAATTTCCGGCGACGCGCGAAATGCCTCGCGCACCTGCACGCCCTGCGACAGCGTCACCTCGATTCGCCCGTTGCGCAGGCTGACAGAGCGCAGTCCTTCGAGCTCGTCTTCGAAAATTTGCGGAATCTCGGCCGGGTCGCCGATGAAATGATATTTGCCTTGGGAGTCCTGCGCGATCCGCTGCAGCAGCTTCTCGTTGAACTCGACGCCGACGCCCATCGTCGAGAACGAAATCTCGCCGCTGTTCTTCTCGGCCAGCTCGATACACGCGGTCTCTTCGTAGGTCTGGCCGTCGGTGAGCACCAGCACGCGATTGAGGCGATCGGGACTGAGGTTTTTCTTGACCTCGTCGATCGCCGCGCGCATCCCGAGCGCCATCTGCGTGCCGCCGCCGATTTCGAGCAGGTCGATATCGTCGATCGCGCGCTTGACCGCGGACTTGTCGCGCGCCGCCTCGGGCGTGATTATCACCTTCGCCTTGTCGGCGAACGCGACTATCGAGATCTTGTCGTCAGCCGTCAGGTTGTCGGCGAGGAACTTGACCGCCTCGACGACGAATTCCAGGCGCCGCTCGTCGTACATCGAGCCCGAGCGATCGATCACGACGCCAAGATTCAGCGGCAACCGGCTGCCGCCGCCCGCGCCACCCTTGCCTCGGGCGACAGCCTCGAGCAGGACGTAGAGTACGAAGTTTTCCGCGCTGGACAGCACATGTTCGCTGCTCGCCAGCGCCTCGAAGCTAAGCGGATCGGCCATTCGTCAATCTCCCGAGACTAATTGTAGATTCAAGCTGCGATCCTTGGCAACCGACCAATAACAATACGAACCGCTCACGGGTAAACCAAGCCCCCGCGGTTGCCCGCGGCGGCGGGGCGCAGTATCCGGAGCGGCTCCGTTGTTGCCGCAGCGCGCGCGGATTTGCGCCTACCTCTGCCTGGGTAGAGGCGTAACTTATAGGACGTTGGCGAGTTAATAGCGATACAATGATTCAGGCGAGGAGTGATAAGTCATGCGTGACGCCACCAAGCACATCCGCCACGGAGTCGGCAGCGTCCGCCCGTACCTGTACGGCCGTCTGGATATGCTGGAGCTGGTGAAGCGGGCGTTCGGCGCGGTCGAACTGGAGCGCCTCGAAGTCGGCCGGGGCTTTCACGTCGAAGCGAAGATCGGCGACTCGATGATCGTGATGGAAGTTGGGGACCCGCCGCATCCCGGCGGCAAACCGGCGTCGATCTATGTGTACGTCGAAGACGTCGATGCGGCGTATCAGCGCGCACTGGCGGCTGGCGCGACGTCGGTCGCGGCGCCCGAAGACAAGCCGTACAAGGAACGCGCCTCCGGCGTGAAAGATTCGTTCGGCAATATCTGGTGGATAGCGACTTACACTGGGTGAGGGCGCGCGAGCATCGCGGTCGAGTCGAGAAAACCTAACCCCTGACCCCCTTCCCATTGGGGGAAGGGAACCGGTCGCGGGGCGAGGTAAATCCCCGCCGCCTTTCCTCCTTACCCACTTCTAACAGGGACGAAGTCCCGCATCTTCTCTTAATCACTAAGGTGCAGGGGTTACCCCTGCCGAAGGAAGTGTGAAACCCACCGCGGGTTTCACATTCAATAAAGTGATCTACCCTTCCCCTTCCACCCCGTCTGGATGCCTTCGGCAAAAGAGCGTAAGAGATTAGGCGCTATGTCTTTAAGAGCTAAATGCGCTATCGCCGGGCTCGGTCAGACCCGGATGGGTAAAAACTTCGATCATCCCGGACCGGTCGGCTTCGCTGCCGAGGCCGTCAATCTCGCCCTCGACGACGCCGGCCTGCAGCGCTCCGACCTCGACGGCCTGCTCGTTAATCCGGGCATCACCTGGTTCAACAATCCGATGGCCTCGACGTCGCTTCAGAATGCGATGGGCATCCGCGACTTGCGCCTGACCGCGACGATGAACCTCGGCGGCGCCACCGCGGCCGCGATGATCATGCATGCCGCGCAGGCTATCGACGCCGGCATGGCCGAAGTCGTCGCGTGCGTATTTGGCGACGCTCCCCTACGTCCGCCGTCGCCCAACAAGCGCGGTGACGCCGGCTCGGCCGCATCCTACGGGTTTGCCCAGGGCCTGAACGCGCACTACGGCCAGTACGGCGTCAACGCGATGTACGCCTTCGTCGCTCAGCGCCACATGTACAAGTACGGCACCACCAACGATCATCTCGGCGCCGTCGCCGTCTCCGAGCGCGATTGGGCCAACCTGAACCCCGTCGCCCAGTTTCACGACACCCCGATGACGCTCGCCGACTACCACGCCTCGCGATGGGTGGTTGAGCCGTTCCATCTCTACGATTGCTGCCTGGTTTCCAACGGCGGTCTCGCCGTTATCGTGACGTCCGCCGAGCGCGCGAAGACGCTGAAGCGTCCGCCCGTGTACATTTTAGGGATGGGGCAGGGTCATCCCGGCGGCGATCCGCTCGAGACCCTCGTTTCCGGCGCGCCGATCGCCAAGGAAACCGCTTTCAAAATGGCGGGAATCAAACTTGGTGACGTAAACTTCTGCGAGCTCTACGACTGCTATACGTTTACGGTGCTGGTCACACTCGAGGACTACGGCTTCTGCAAAAAAGGCGAGGGCGGGCCGTTCGTTGCCAGCGGCGCAATCGCGCCGGGCGGCACGCTCCCCGTCAACACCGGAGGCGGCCAGCTTAGCTCCTTCTATATGTGGGGGATGACCCCGGTGGCCGAGGCAATCGTGCAGATGCGCGGGGACGGAGGCCGGCGGCAGGTGCCGAAACACGACGTTGGACTCGTTTCCGGCAACGGCGGTATCCTAGCCACACATTCGACCCTCGTGCTGGGCACGCAACCTTAACATTAGCTGCGAGTCGCGCTGTCACTGCCTGTGGTGTGATATAGTGTCGTTTCAATCATTTTAACCGTCAGTTCGTCTAACCTGTATATAAGCCCAACTGCGATGCCTGAAATCAGCAAACCTATCCCGGCTATCACCCCCGACCTGCGCGAGTTCTTCGACGGAGCGCGCGCCGGCCGCCTGATGGTCCAAAAGTGCGACAGCTGCGGGAGGCTGCGGTTCCCCGCCCACGACCTTTGCTCCAAGTGCAACTCGACGGCCTCGCGATGGGTCCCCGTCAGCGGCCGCGGCGAAGTCTTCAGCTTCAACATCATGCACCAGGTCTATCACCCCGGTTTCGCCGGCGAGGTGCCGTACGCGGTGGTCGTCGTCGAGCTAGAGGAGGGATGCAAATTCATCTCGAACCTGCTGGGCGTCAAGCCGCACGACATCCGGTGCGGGATGCCGGTGGAAGTCGTTTTCGAAAAACTCAGCGATGAAGTCTCGATACCGAAATTCCGGCTCCGCGCCGCGAAATAATCCGGCTCGACCGAACGATCAGGATAAATAAACAACTATGGCGTCGCTCGATAAAAAATATTTCCAGCGTCTCATCGAGAGCTCGCCGGACATCATAATTGCCGTCGATAAAAGCGGCACCGTGAACTATTACAACGACGGCGCGCGCACCAGCCTCGGCTACAGCTCCGAGGAAATTATCGGCCAGAACTGCACGCGCATCTATTCCTCGCTCGACGAGGCGCGCCGCGTGATGAAGGCGATGCGCGAGTCGGCCGACAAGGACAAAATCGCCAGCTTCGAGACCGAGTTTCGCAACAAGAACGGCGAAATAATCCCGGTCATGATCACCGGCTCGATAATCCACGACGACGACGGGATCGAAGTCGGATCGATCGGCTTCGCGCGCGACATCCGCCGCATGCGCCACGCGCAGCAGCTCGCCACCGCCGGCGAAATCGCCGTCAGCCTCGCCCACGAGATCAACAATCCGCTCGAATCGATCACTAACAATGTCGAGTTGCTCTCGCAAAGCCTTGAGACGCACCTCACCGACTCCGAAAAGGTCGTCGAGAACGAGCGTCTCGACTCGATTCGAAATTCAATCGAGCGCGTGCAGGCCATCGTCCGCCGCCTCGACGAGATGACCCGCAAGGGCGAGTACGAGACGCGCGACTACCTGGCAGGCAAGCGGATGGCCGATCTCGCGCCGCGCGAGGATGCGAAAATTCACACGCACCCGCATGACGCTCCGCGCACCGAGGTGTCCCCGCTCGAAGGGATGTCGGTGCTGATCCTCGACGACGATACCGCCGTCGTCAATTCGATGGCCGACCTGTTGCGCGCCGAGCGATGCGTCGTGTACTGCGCGACGCGTCCGTCGGCGGCATTCGGGATTCTGCGCAACGTCAAGCTCGACGCGGTTATCTCCGACGTCGTGATGCCGGAGATGGACGGCTACGATTTCTATCTCAAGGTCAAGGAAGATATGCCGCAGTTGCCGGTAATCCTCATGACCGCGTACTACTACGACAAGGATCACATCCTGAAGCGCTCGCGCCTGCGCGGTCTCGAAGGCGCGCTGTTCAAGAAGCCGGTAAATCCGGGCAAGCTGCGCGCGATGCTGCAGCAGTTGCGCCAGAAAGCCGCCAACGAAAAGGCGGATGCAAAGGCCGCCGCAATAGCAGCGAAAGCGAGCGCAGCGCCCGAATCCACGCCAAAGCCGATCCGCCAATCCTGAATTGAATTCCCTCCCACGTTCGTCGGGGGAGGCCGACGCACCTTCGCGCGCGGCGGGTGGGGGACCTTTAGTTCTGAATTTTGTGTCCGCTCAAGAAGCGCCGCGAGCCAGACAATCGCGCGGCGCATTTGTCCCCCACCCTAGCCCTCCCCCGACTAACGTGGGACGGAATCAGATGCGGATTCGCCGACATCGCTCTGCTAATTTCTATCTTCTTATGAAATCGCGACGCCGCAAATCGCGCACCCTCAAGCGCCTGGTTGCGCGTCCGTTCCCCATTCTCGAATTTGACCCTTCGCCGACCGCCATCATCGAGCCGCGGCGCGTGTACAAATCCATCGACGCGCCCAAGCACTGCGTGCTCTGCTTTTTCCAGGACGTGATCGACGACCTGGTTCGCAACGGCGCCCGCGAGATTCACATCGAGAATTGGGAGACCGGCAAGCATCCGGTGTACGAGCTCGATTTCAACGGCCAGCGGCTCGCGGTGCTGCATCCGCGCGTCGGCGCCCCGATAGCGGCGGCGATGCTCGAGCTGATGATCGCGCTCGGCTCGCGCAAGTTCGTCGCATGCGGCGGCGCAGGCGTGCTCGACTCGAAGATCGCGGTCGGCCATATCGTGGTGCCGAGCTCGGCGGTGCGCGACGAGGGCACTTCGCACCACTACATCGCGCCGTCGCGCGAAGTCGCGCCGCATCCGCGCGCCCTGGCGGCAATCGAAAAAACTCTCAAGCGAAACGGGATCGACTATATCGTCGCGAAGACCTGGACCACCGACGGGATTCTGCGCGAGACGCGCGCCCGGATGCTCGCGCGCAAGCGCGAAGGATGCCTCACGGTCGAGATGGAAGCGGCGGCTTTCTTCGCCGTCGCGCAGTTCCGCCGCGTCCAGTTCGGGCAGATTCTCTATGGCGGCGACGACCTGGGCGGCGACGACTGGGACCATCGCAACTGGAACCGCCATCAGATCCGCGAGCGCCTGTTCACCCTCGCCGCCGAAGCCTGCCTCAGTATGTAAATCTACTGCGCGAGCGTGATCCCGAACGGACCGCTGCCGCCGGTCGAAACCGTTGGGCCCACGCATATGTTGCTGCCGCACGAGCCGTTGATAGCTGACTGCGAGACGGTACCGTCTAAATTGTCCGCCGCGTAAACGAACTTGTTCTGCGGATCCACCACCAATCCGGCCGGACCGTTGTAAGGGGACGCGATGGTCGGCGGTGGGTTCAGCGTCGTGACGTTCGTGATCAGTAACGACGACACCGACGCTACCCCCAAATTGCCCGTGAACACGAACTCGTTGCTGGTATTGACCCCGATTCCAACTCCAAACGGCGCGTCGGCACCGCTGCTGTTCGGGACCACCTGGATGGGTATAAGGGCGCCGGTGCCGGCAGTGATCGAAAACGACGAGATTTCGCCGTTCCCATGATCGGCGGTGAACAGCGCAGCGCCGGCGCTATCGATTGCGAGCCCGGCCGGCGCCGTCGCGAGCGGAAAGTCCGGACTGGTGACCGCCGGTAAGCTCTTCGTGAGAGCCCCGGTGGTGGTGTTGTACGACATCGGCTGGATCAACCCGGTGGTCGTATCCGAGACATATAGAACCGCCAACGTCGGATGAAGCACTATGCCGAACGGGGTGGTGAATCCCGCGATCGAGCCATTATTCGTAAGCTGCCCGGTGCTGGTATTGACCGTGTAGCTGGTGACGGTCCCCGCATTGCCGGTGACCCACAGCAAAGTTCCACTGGGATTGATCGCGAGTTCATCGGGCTTGGTGTTATTGCCGTTGCTCACGAACGCAGGCGACAGCGGCGTCAGGGCCCCGGTGGCCGGATTGACGGCGAACTCGTAGATATTGTCGTCGGCGATATTCGCGACGTACAGAAACGCGCCGCTGGGCGCCGCGACTACGCCGCGCGGCCCGGCTTTCTTGCCGGCACTTGTTGGCTTCCCCTTAAGCTTGAGCGCGCCGGTCGTAGTATTGCGGGTGAACGATGACACGTTGCCGTCGTTGAAGTTGGTCACGAACGCGAGCGCCCCCGTCGGCGTCGGGGTGCCGGAGGCGCTGCCCGTCGGGGAGCCCGATCCGCCGCCCCCGCCGCCACCGGACACAGGATCCAGCAGTCCACCGCTTCCGCACGACGACACGTTGAGCAATGCCGCGATCAGCACAAGGGCCGGAATGAGCCCGATCAGGTTCTTGAGCACAGTCAGCCTGGATGAAGACAGTCGGTTGTGTTGCTCCGTAGCCATTCGAACCCCTTTCCGGCCGGTCCGGTCCAAGAAACTCAATGCTATGTTGAGTATCACAAAAGATACGGCGCTTCGAACCGAAAAGTTTCACCAATTGCCCCTGCGCTCTTATTACTAAGGTGCAGGGGTCACCCCTGCTGAAACCCACGGCGGGTTTCACATTCAATTAAGTTCCGCCTCCGCCGATCTTGACAGCGCACTGCCTTCGGGCGGAGACCGACATTGATGGCTTCGCTCGACACTTCGCCGATTCGCGTCACATTCCGGCGTGCGACTGCCGCCGATGCGCCCGAAGTCGCGACGGTGTATATCGCCTCGCGCCGCGGCGCTGCCGCCTGGTTGCCGACCGTCGGCACTGACGCGGAGATTCGCGCGTTCGTCGTCGACCGGATGGTGCCGGAGCGCGAGACCTGGGTCGCGGAAGATAGCGGGCGAATCGTCGCGGTGCTGGTGCTCGACGCGGACGACATGGTCAATCAGTTTTACGTTGCACCCGGCGACCAGCGCCGCGGCGTCGGCGACGCGATGCTCGCGTATGCCAAACAACTTCGTCCCGGGGGTCTTCGGCTGTGGGCATTTCAGCGCAACACCCCCGCGCGCCGATTTTACGAGCGGCGCGGTTTCGTCGCAAAGGAATTTACCGACGGCGCCACCAACATGGAGCGCGAGGCCGACGTGCTTTACCGATGGACGCCCGCCCCGGAAAACAACTTCCAGAGGAGCTGACACGATGCCGAAAGTCGATCTCAACAACGTTCCCAAATTTTCCGAGCTGCCGATCAAGCCCGACAAGCCCAAGGAATCGTCGTGGGGCGTGTTCGGCGACGACGACGAACTCGGATGCCTGAATTTCCTGACGCCGCAAGGCGTGATCGACGCCGCGCGGCTGGTGCGCAAGGGCTCCGTCTTCCGGCTCGACACGAAAATCAATTACGCCAACCCGCCGCTGTTCGCGCGGCGTCCGGCCAAGCACAACATCATGAGCTTCGAGAGCTTCGGTCTGCTCGGTTTCGACGACTCGCTTGACAGCTACAACACGCAGGAAGGCAGCCAGTGGGACGGCCTCGCGCACGTCGGCAGTCCGCGCTACAAGGCGTTCTACAACGGCGTGAAATCCAGCGAGATCAAGGACGGGCCGGGCGGGCGGCTCAGCATCCACAAATGGGCCAACAAGTTCGTCGGCCGCGCCGTGCTGCTCGACGCGTTTCGCTACCGCATCTCGCACGGCGGCACCATCAATCCGCTCAAGTCGGAAAAATACAGCCTCGACGATTTGAAGGAGACGGCCGTCGCGCAGGCCGTCGAGTTGAGGCCGGGCACGATTCTGCTGATTCGCACCGGCTGGATGCAGGCGTATCTCGCCGCGTCGCCGGAAGACAAGGCTGCGATGGCGCCGCTGGGCGGGCTCAAGGCGTGCGGCATCGAGGACAGCAGCGCGATGGTCGAATGGTTCTGGGATCATCGCGTCGCGGCGGTCGGCACGGACTGCCCCGCGGTCGAGCCGTGGCCGTGGGATTTCAAGAACGAGGGCGCGCTGCACTACCGCACGCTATGCCTGCTGGGCCTGCCGATTGGCGAGCAGTTCAACCTCGAGGAACTGGCGGCGGATTGCGCCGCCGACAAGCGTTACGAATGCATGCTGGTGTCGGTGCCAATGAACCTGGAAGGCGGCATCGCGTCACCGCCGAACGCGGTCGCGATAAAGTAAGCGCGTCTCTTGGTACTGGGTGCAGGGGTCACCCCTGCCGAAGGAAGTGTGAAACCCACCGCGGGTTTCACATTTAATAAAGTGATTTACCCTTCCCTCGCTCCCGCGCGCGCTGTCTCGGCGATCGCGATGCGGACAGCGTTCTCCATCAGCGCGAGCGCCATGCTGGGCTGGCTCCGATGCCGTCCGGCCTGGCGCGCCTCGTACGGCAGATGGACGAAGCCGACCGGGATTCCCGGCTTGCGCCGCAGATAGTGCAGCGCCGCATACATCAGCGCGTTGCATGCATACGCGCCGGCGCTCAGCGACACGCTCGCGGGAATCTCCTTGCGGTCGAGCTCGCGGATGATCGCGCGCAACGGCAATCGCGAGAAATACGCGTCCGGCCCGCCGCGAACGACGGGCGTGAATCCCGGGTCGCCGCTTCTGGCGAGCGCGCCGCGCTCGTCGGCAAGATTGATCGCGATTCTCTCCAATGAGACCGCAGGCCTGCCGCCCGCCTCGCCGAGTCCGATCACTGCGCGCGGCCGATAGCGCACGATCGCGCCGGTAATTCGCCGCGCCGCCTTCGCGCATCCGACCGGCACGCGCACCGACTTTATCTGCATGCCGCCAATCACCTCGCCGTCGAGCCGCCGCGCGATTTCCCACGACGGATTGATGCGCTCGCCGCGAAACGGCTCGAACCCGCTGAGAATCAGGATCGGTGGCATCGACGCATCCCGCCTACTTGCGCCGCGGATGCTCGATTGGCAGGTCGTCGCGATTGCCCCATTCCGCCCACGACCCGAGATAGTTCCTCACCTTCGGATAGCCCGCGATTTTGAGCGCCAGATACGCGTGCGCGGCGCGGTAGCCGCCCTGGCAGTAGGGGATTATCTCGGCGGCGGGATCGAGGCCTAGCGCTTCGAACTGCGCGCGCAACTCGGCGGGCGACTTCACGGTGCCATCGGCGGCAAGCGCAACCGTCCAATCCTGATGGAACGAGCCGGGAATAGCGCCGCCATGTTTCGCGCGCACGCGCTCGCCGAAGTATTCCGCATCGCTGCGCACGTCGAAGATTTGCACCTCGGGACGCCCCAGCCGCTCGAGCAGATGCGCATACGTCGCGAGAATTTCAGCGCGCGGACTGAGCTGGAAATCCGTCGGCGCGAACTTCTCGACGTTGGCGACCAACTTTTCACTTTCGTTGGCCGCCGCCTTGAGTCCGCCGTCGAGCATTCGCGAGCGTGGATGTCCCGCGTATTCGAGCGCCCACTGTCCGCGCGCCGCGCGCATTCCGGATTCGTCCTCATAAAACACGACGGACTCGCGGCCGGTGATTCCGAGCGCCGAAAATATCCACTGAAGCTGCGCGCCGAACTCCGCGATGCCGCGCTCGGACGTGTCGGTATGATGAAACGGGAAAGGATCGAAGTGCCGCGCGCCGCGCAGATGCCCCGCGTGGAAATCCTTGGCGGGCCGCGTGTCGACGAGGATCACGTCCGTTTCGTTGGCGTCACGATGCTCGCGCAGCCATCGCGCGTCGACAATTTTTTCAGAGTCCATTGCCTCGACTATCGGTCTATCCCTACCGCTTCACCAATAGAACGAAATCCGGCGCGACGGAAGTCAGATCCGGGGTCTCAGCTAATAGTAGAATGCGTGTTGTGCTTCATCGAAGCGGGGGGTGGAAGCAACCTTTGCAAGTGGCTCCCCCACTTCTGCGCAATCCTCGTCGCTCAGCTTGCCGGCGCTGAACTCACCAGCAATCATGGTCAAGATGAAAAAGCTGCGCTCGGGCGATTGATCGTCGCCGAGCTTGAACATCGAAGCCGCGTTCTTCACCGAGCCGACCGCGTTTTTCTGGTCCTTGGGCATTCCGTAAATCTGGAACACCTTGCAAAGCGATACGATTCCGTCCGTGCGATCGTTGTCGGTGAGCGGACCTTCTGAACTTTGAGAAGCCGCGCTCTGATTCGAAGCGTCGACGTTGCCCAGAACCCCGCGCATAAAGAAAAAAATCAGAAGCAAGACGACGACGCCCGCAGCGGCGCGTCCCCCTTTCTGGCCGGCGGATAGTTCGCTCCACGGAAGCAGCTGGATTCCGCCGCGCTTGCTCTTGCCGTAAATCGGCGGCGCGGACGAGGCCGGAGCCGGACGCACTTTGCTCTCAGGCGTGAACAGCGGCGCGGACGAGGCCGGAGCCGGACGCACTTTGCTCTCAGGCGTGAACAGCGGCGCAGACGAGGCCGGAGCCGGACGCACTTTGCTCTCAGGCGTGAACGGCGGCGCGGACGAGGCCGGAGCCGGACGCACTTTGCTCTCAGCCGTGAACGACGGCGCGGACGAGGCCGGGGCCGGACGCACTTCGCTCTCAGGCGTGAACACTTTCGGGGGCGCCAGCTTTCTTATCTCGTGCCTCTGTATGGATAGCCACGGCGGCTCGGTTGTGTTCGGCGACGGCTCATCCGGTGGAATTGGGGACGGCTGCGCGGGCGTCAACGAGGCGGCACAATAACCGCAAGATGCGGTACCCTCGGGGTTCTGCTTGCCACATTGCCTGCAGGTAGGCATTCAGGTCACTTTAACCTCGCGCCGCCAAACTGCTCGTGCCAACGCACGTATTACGATATTAAAATAACACTGGCATGGTGCAGAGTCAATATAGCAGGTTGTGATGCGCCAAATCCAATTTGCGAGCACTTCGTTTCGTAGTCGCTATCACTTTCTGATTTGCCGAAGGCCCCAGACACTTCTGCGTCCATATGCGCGGTTGGGGTCGGCAAACGATCCAATCCCAGAGGTGCCGCCAGAGGCAGAACCGACGCTACGTTCAGATGCTTCCCGATTCAATTTGCCCACCTATCTGTCGATTCCGACGGCTTCGCTAATAGAACGAAACCCGGCGCGACGGAGCAGGTCTGCCAAGCCCGATTCGATTCTTTCCGCCACGCCCGGACCTTCGTAGATTAGCGCGGTGTAGAGCTCGACCAGCGAGGCGCCTGCGCGGATGTGCAACCACGCATCCTCGGCCGTTGCGACTCCGCCGACGCCGACGATCGGGATTTTTCCGCGAGTGTGCGTATGGATGTCGCGAATCAACTCGCGGGCGCGAATCAGCAACGGACGGCCGCTAAGTCCACCCGGATGCGCCGATGTGACGCCGAGAGCCTCGCGCGCGATGCTCGTATTGCACGCGACGATTCCGTCCACGCCCAGCTCGAGCGCAGTTTCGCAAATTCGAAACAGCTCTTTGCGCTCCAGGTCGGGCGAGAGCTTCACCAGCACCGGACACGGCGACTCGCCGGCCTTCCCCAGCATTCCCGCGAAAAGCTCCGCCATTTTCTCCGGCGATTGCCAGAGGCGGAGGCCGGGCGTATTCGGCGAGCTCACGTTGATGACGACGAAATCGGCCAGCGGCCCGAGCAGTTCCATCAGCGCGGCGTAGTCGGCGGCAATCCCCTCGGGCGGAGTGATGCTGTTCGGCCCGAAGTTGAGCCCCAGCCGAATCGAAACGCCGGCCTTGCGAACTGCGCGCGATTCGCCGCGCGACCGCGACCATTCCCTCGCTCGGAAACCCGAGCCGGTTGATAAGCGCATGGCGTCCCGGGATGCGCCAAAGCCGTGGCGTTTCATTCCCCTCCTGCGGGCGCGGCGTAATCGTTCCCAACTCCGCGAAGCCGAAGCCGAGCGTCTCCCATCCGCGGACGGCGATGGCGTCTTTGTCCATCCCGGCGGCGAGCCCGATCGGGTTGGGAAAATCGATTCCCCACAGCTTGATTCCGAGCTCGGGCCTTCTGCGCGGCGGAGTAAACGGCGGTATCAACGAGAGCATCCGAATCGTCAGGCGATGCGCATATTCGGCCTCGAGGCCGAACAGGAGCCGCTTGAGCGAGTTTTGATAGACGGCGTCGATAGTAGAAACAGCGCGCATGGCATCCCCTCTTTCAATACGCAATCTTGCTAATGCTGAACGGCAAGCGCAATCGGAGCTGGTGTGGATTAAGGGCAACCGCCCTGATGCAGTCGCCTTGCGGCTTGGAATAAGATGAGAGGCGCTGCGGCGCGAAGCGCCCGGCGATTTGCGGGGAGGGGTCAGGAACGCGTGGAAAATCAGGCGAAAATGCAAGTCAAGTTGATCGACTACGCTCAGCAGCCGCTGGAAAAACTCTACGCGGCGTTTCGCACCTGCTATTCCTCCGACACGCCGATCGAAGTCTGGGAAAAGATCAAGTCTGAGAAAATCACGCACGAGAAGGTTCGCGAGTTCATCACCGAGCGCCTGAAGACCGGCCACGCTTCGCCGCTCGAGCAGATCGTTTTCTGGTTCGGCATCGCCAACGTGTCGCGCTCGCTGTCGCATCAGTTCGTCCGCCATCGGATCGGCATCAGCTTCGAGCAGCAGAGCCAGCGTTACGTGAAATTCAAGCAGGACAAGCTTGCATTCGTGCTGCCGGATTCGTGGTCGCGCGCGGGCCTTGAGGGTGAATTCTCCGATTTGCTTTCCAAGACGTCCGAGCTCTACGCGAAGGCCCTCAAAGCCGGGATTCCGGCCGAGGACGCGCGCTTCGTGCTGCCCAACGCCGCGCCGACGAACTTTCACGTGATGGTGAATTTCGCCGAGATGCTGCACATCTGCGACTTGCGGCTGTGCGTACGCGCGCAGTGGGAAATCCGCCGGATGGTCGCGATGATGCGCGCGGAAATCAAGCACGTGCTGCCGGAAATCGCGGTCTTCCTGCAGCCCAAGTGCGGCGAGAACCGCATGGGCTACTGCGACGAGTCGCTCGACGAATGGCAGAAGTGCCCGCTGGGCAAAGTGCGGCCGCACAAGTCGAGTCTGTTCGATCTCTACGAGCGTTACGGCACGCGCAAAGCGCAAGCGCTGGGCGAGGCCGAGTATCGCGCGGTCGAGGAAAAAGAGACGTTGTAGTTTTCCAGGCCTTTCACTTTTCAGGTCCTGTGAGCCACGAAAACGAATCCCCACCGGCATCGATCGACGAAGCGATCGCGGCATTCAATCGCGGCGAGTATTTCGAAGCGGCCGAGATGTTCGAGGCGGCATCGCGCGCGGCCGGCGACGATAATGATTTGAAAGGGCTCATCGTCGCGTTCAATCAGATCGCGGCGGCGCTCCATCTGCGCTTCGAGCGCGGCGGCAGGCAGGCGTCGATCAACCTGATGTCGCAGGCGATGATCGCGCTCGACGACATGAAGCCCGCGCGCGGCGGCGTTGACGTCGAGCGGCTGTGCGTCGAGCTGGCGGCCTACACCGAAGAGGTGCGCGCAACGCCGCGCGACGAGCGCGACGGCTTGAAGCATCGCGCGCGGATTTTCCTCGAACGCCGCCGCGCCCCGAAGATCAACCGACGCTGAGCAGTTAAACACCATGGAAATTACGCACGAGCAGATCTCCGACGGCCTCAAGCGCGCGCGCTACATCACTAACGAGCGCGTCGAGACGGCGATCTTTCTGGCGCTCGCGCTCGAAAAGCCGCTGCTGATAGAAGGGCCGGCCGGTGCGGGCAAAACCGAAGTCGCCAAGGTGCTCGCCGAAATCCTCCACACCGAATTGATCCGGCTGCAATGTTACGAAGGACTCGACGAGGCGCGCGCGCTCTACGAATGGAACTATCAGAAACAACTTTTGCGCATGCAGGCCGGCGAGCAGCAGGGTCTCCGATGGGAGGAATTGAGCGAGCACATTTTCTCGCGCGATTTTTTACTGGAGCGCCCGCTACTTAGAGCGATCACAGCGCCGGGCCGGGTCGTGCTGCTGATCGACGAGGTCGACAAAGCCGACGAGGAGTTCGAGGCCTTTCTGCTCGAGCTGCTTTCGGATTTCCAGGTAAGCGTTCCCGAACTGGGAACGTTGAAAGCCCACGAGCGGCCGGCCGTGATTCTGACGTCCAACCGGGCGCGCGAACTGTCGGAGGCGCTGCGGCGCCGATGTCTGCATCTGTTCATCGACTTTCCCGCAACCGAGCAGGAGCGAAAAATAATCGAGCTCAAGGTGCCCGAACTCGACGCGAAGCTGGCGGCCGAGGCGGCGCGTTTTGTCGGCGCGATTCGCAAGCTCGGACTGCGCAAACCGCCGTCAATCGCAGAGACGTTGGACTGGGCCCGCGCGCTCGTGCGCCTGGGCGTGCGCGAACTCGACACCGACGCGGTGCGCACGGCGCTGGGCGTGCTGCTCAAGCACGAGGACGACCGCGCCAAGGTGGAATCGAAAGTCTCGGCGCTCGCGCCGCGCCGGCGGTGACTCCGTGGGTTAATTAGATGGCCCGGTTGCGCGATCAGCTCGTCAACTTTATTGCGGCACTGCGCGAGGCCGGCGTCAGAATCTCGGTCGCGGAATCGATCGATGCGATGAATGCGGTCGCGGTTGCGGGGCTCGAGCGCGAGCGGATGCACGAGGCGCTGGCGGCGGCGTTGATCAAGGACGAAGCCGACCGCGCAATCTTCGACGAATCGTTCGACCGTTTTTTCGTTGCGCCACGGGCAACGCGCGGCGAGCATCCCGATCAACGCGGCGACCAGGTCTCAGCGGCCGCAGGCCACGGCCGGCCCGGCGACGATCCATTTTCGCTGCCTCGCGACGATGCGCCAACGCGCAAGGTAGCGGAGCCGCGGGCTGGAGCGCGCGCGCGTCATCGCGATGAGAAAGCGCAACCGTCAGAAGCGCGGCCGGCAAAGAAAACAGACGCGGCGCGGCGCGAGGACGCCGCGGGCAAGGACTCCGATAGCAATTCAGACAAGATGCGCGGACGCGAGGATCGAGGCGACGCCGATACGCGCGAGGAATCGTCCGCGCCAGGCATCGACGCCGCGCGCGTTGCGCGAATCCGCGCGATCGAGCGGCGGCCGTTCGATCAGTTCTCCGATCTCGACTACGACGAGGCGCGCGACGCGCTCGCGCCCCTGATTCGCCGCTTCCGGATTCGGCTCGGGCGGCGGCTGCGACTCGCGCGCGTCGGCAGAATCGACTTTCGACGCACGATTCGCGCGGCGCTGCAGCATGGCGGCGCGCTGATCGATCTGAACTTCCGTGCGCGCCGTCCGCGCCATCTCGATCTCGTAATTCTCGCCGACATCTCGGGCTCGGTCCGCTACGCGGCGCAGTTGATGCTCGAGTTGATGGCGGGCGCGCGTGGATGCTTCCGCCGCGTCAGCAGCTTCGTTTACGTGGACCATCTGGCGGAGGCGGACTTCGAGCAGGGGCACCTGGTAATGACGCCGGCGCTGGACCTGTATGCGCGCTCCGATTTCGGGCGCGTGCTCGGCGAGCTTTGGGCGCGCAGAACGGGATTGCTCACTCGAGGCACGATCGTCGTGATAATGGGCGACGGCCGCAACAACCGGCTGCCCGCACGCGCCGACCTGGTTCGCGAAATAGCGCGCGCATCCCGCGCCGTGGTGTGGCTGAATCCGGAAGATCCTGCGCGCTGGGGCACGGGCGACAGTGCGATCAAACAGTACGCGCGCGAAGTGAAGGCGCTCGTGCCGTCGCGAAACCTGCGCGAGCTGCAAGCCGCGCTGGCCGCGATTGCATAGCGTCGGTGGCGCCTAGAAGTCGAACAACTCGCGCATCTTGGCGAGCAGCCATCGATGAGGGCCGCCCTTGCCGTCCATGGTTGAGCCGGACGCGAGCTTTTCCAGCCGCTCCCGATTTCGCGCGGCAATAATATCGCCGATGCCGGCCGCAACCTCCGGATGTTCCTTGAACAGGCGCGTGAATCCCTCGCGATCCATCTCGATTACTTCGAGGTCCGAGGTCGCGCGCACGCTCGCGGTGCGCGGCTCGCCCGTCATCAACGCCATCTCGCCGGTGACATCGCCACGGACATAGTTGCCCAAGTGGTGCGTTCGACCGTCGGGGCTATGACCGAAAACTTCGGCCGTTCCGCTGCGCACGATGAACATTGACTGTCCCTGCTCTCCGAAGCGCACCAGCATCTCACCTGCGCCGAACTGGCGCACTGCAACGGTCGGTACCAACAAGCGCAGCTCGTCGTCGCTGAGGCCTCGCAGCCAATCGACCTGGCGCAGGTCGGCCATCAACTCGCGCTCGAAGGTTGCGTTGGCCTTCTCGTCTTCGTCGCGGCCAGCGTCGCGCACGTGGACGGTGCGAGTCGGGAATGGAATCTCGATGGAATGGCGCCGGAGCGCATACCAGAGGCTGGACGCGACGCGATCGCGCACATGCTCCTGCACCCCGTAGTCCGCAATCCAGTATCTTATAAGGTACTGGACCGCGAAATCGGCGTAATTCCACGCCAGGACTTCCGGCGGCGGATCGCGCAGGATCTGCGGCTCGTCGCGCAGCAGGGTGAGTACAACTTCGCGCACGTGATTGGGCGGCACGCCGTAGCTGATTCCGACTGAAAGCTCGTCACGCACGTGGCCGGTTGCATAGTTGTACAGCACTTCTTTGGCGATCACGGAGTTGGGAATCTCGAGCCGCTCGTTGGCGCGCGTTACGATGGTCGTCGCGCGCCATGCGATTCCCTTGACCCGTCCCAAATGTTGGCCGCTGCGTATCCAGTCGCCGGGATTGAAGGCGTTCCCCATCGAGAGCGACAGGCCGCTGAAAATGTTGCCCAAGGTCTCCTGCAATGCGAAGCCCAGCACCGCCGCGAAGACAGTCGTGGTGGTGAGGATTGAGATCGGCTCGACGCCGAAATCCTTGTACAGCACCGCCATCACAACCACGAACCACAGCACCAGCATCAGAAGGTCCTGGCCGATGCTCGAGAAGTGAACCTTGCCGCGGCGCGCAAGTGCGCCGACGAGCTCGAGCAACAGCCGGATCACGCCCAGCAGGAAAAGTGCGAACGCCGCGACCGCGATCTTTTGGCCGACGACCTGGTTGGGAACGAAGCGCGAAGCAGCGTCGATGAGCGTACTGAGCGCCAACAGCAGGAATGTCTGCACCGTCACTGCGCGCTTGCGGTTGCGCACGGCGAAGGCGCCCAGCAGGTAGAACACAACCAGCAGGCATTCGACCGAGGTGCGCGAATCGAGATGCAGCGCGTCCAACTGCAGCATCGTTTGTAGAGATGTCGGCGCCATCGCTCAGATCCCCGCGGCCACCGCGATTTCGTCGAGCAGTTTCACCGCGTCGAAATACTCGACGGCTATCTCGCGCGCGGCGCGGGCATGGCGCGGATAGTCGGCGTTGATTTGCGCGATCGCATCGACAGCGTCGTCGGGCGTGTCGAATCCGAGCAGCCCCGCGCCGGTGGGAATGAACTTTTCGAACCCGGTCCGCTGCGTTACGACCGGACGCCCCGCCGCCAGGTAGCAGACCGTGCGATCGCTGAACCATCCCGTGCGCGGCCTCACGTAGATGTCCTTTGCGACCGTGAATTCGCCGCGCGACCGGCTGATGTAGTCGCGATACGCGTCGACGTCGAGCGACATCGGCACCACCGGCGTGATGCTGAAGCCGCCGGCCACTGCGCGGTCGTAGTCGGCACCCGCGGCCAGGTTGGTGGCGAGCTCAATAGGCTGATTCGCGCGCGCGGCGACCTCGAGCGCCTTGCGAAAATTCACATGCTTGGACCAGTAGTAGGTCTCGCCCGCGATTTCCATGTCGTTGCCGTTATTCTGCCACGTGCCGACCGTCGTGAACGCGCGCGGCTCTGCCGGCCCGACGCCCGGATGCCACTCATCAAGATTCACCGGCGGCCGCGTCGGATGCCAATCGTAGCCCGCGGTGGGCAGCAGGCAATCGGGCGCGCCGATATTGTAGCAATACGTGAAGAACAGTTTGTGCGACTTGGCAAACGCCACGGCGGTCGGAATCTTGCGCGCGAGCTCGAGCTGCACCACGCCCGGGTCGGTCTCGAGATACACCAGGCAGCGGCTGCGCTCGTGCTCCTGGCGCGGCTCGGTGGCGCCGCAGAGATTGACGATCATGTCGGCATCGCGAATCAACTCCGCGCATCGCTCGCGCGACATTCCGACGTATTGATCTTTCACCGAGTCGAAGAACGCCCACCGCTCGCCGAAGCCGTAGCGCTCGAGCACTCCGCCCAGCACTTTCAGGTTGCGCGACGGGTCGGGGGTAGCGCTTTCGATTGTCGGATCGTACACGTAGGCGCGATGATCCTCGATGTAGTAAACGTCGAGACCGAGCTGTCGGAATCCGATCAGGTGATGAAGCAATTGCCAGATCACACCCGCGAACGGGTACCGCGCCGCCAGATGCAGCACGACGACTTTGCCCTTGCGCTTGCCGTTCACCTTTTGCGAGGCGATATTAGCCCGCGTCCCTCGATCATCATAGTTGCGCGGCGCGGCATCCCGCTATCCGCTCCAGCTCGTCCCGCAGCTTGAGTACCGCGACCCGGCGCTGGCTGATTTGAGCCTCTTCCTCGTCGCCGAGTTCGCCCAGGTAACAGTTGCGCCCGGGGATAACCAGCACGGCGCGATACGGAAATCCCGCGCGAATTTCAGCGTACGCGCGCTCGGCGATCGCGCCCTCGATTACGCCCTCCGCCGTCCGCTCGCGGATCGCGCCGCCCTCCTCGTGTATCAAGGCGATCGTCGCGCGAATTCGCGCCGTCCGCCGCGCACTCGCGACGCCTTTCATCCGGCGAATAACCTCGTCCACCAGCGCCTGGTCCGAATCGTTTTCGTTGCCACCCGACCCGAGCCATCGATGTGACCGGACGCCCGGCTCTCCGCCGAGCGCGTCGATTTCGAGTCCGCCGTCGTCGGCCAGCGTCGCAATTCGCGCGCGCTCGAAGTAGAAGCGCGCCTTGATCAACGCGTTCTCAGCGAACGTCGAGCCCGTTTCGTCCGGAGTTTCGGAAATTCGCAGGTCGGCAAGCGACAACAGTTCGAGCTCGATACCGACGTCGCGCAGGATCAATCGGTACTCGGCAAGCTTCGCCCGGTTCGTAGTCGCGATCAGTAGTCGCCGCATCGGCTCAGTCACGCCGCTTTGCAGGAGACTTGGCAAGCGACTTCGGATGATACGTGATCTTAAGCGAGGCGCGCTCGCGATGCTCCTCGAGCGCCAGCTCGATCAGACGATCGATAAGCTTGCGGCAACGGCAAGCCCGACGCCTCCCACAGTTTCGGATACATGCTGATCGAGGTGAAGCCGGGGATAGTGTTCACCTCGTTGACGTAGATCTCGCGCAAATCGCGGCTCGCCAGGAAATCGACGCGCGCCATGCCGCGCAGCGACAGCGCCTTGAACGCCGCCACCGCCATCGCGCGCAACTTTTTCGCCTTGGCGGCCGGCAGCTCGGCGGGAATTTTGGTCGCGGAGCCTTCCGGATCGACGTACTTCGACTCGTAGTCGTAAAACTCGTGCGCGCCCTTGACCAGCACCTCGCCGGGAATCGACGCTTCGGGACGATCGTTGCCGAGCACCGCGCACTCGAACTCGCGGCCTTCGCATGACGCCTCGATCAACGCCTTGCGATCGTACTGGAAGGCGTCGTCGAGCGCGGCCTTGAGATCGGCGGCGCGCTTCACCTTGCTGATTCCGATCGACGAGCCGAGCGCGTTGGGCTTGACGAACACGGGAAAGCCGAGTTTGCGCGCGAGCCGCGCGCCGAGCTCCGGAGTCTCGATATAGTCGGCGCGATCGATCGCGAAATATTTCACCACGGCGACGCCGGCATCGCGCAGCAGGCGCTTCTGCGCGTCCTTGTCCATCCCCACCGCCGAGCCGAGCACGCCCGCGCCGACGTACGCGATTCCCGCCAGCTCGAACAGCCCCTGCACCGTGCCGTCCTCGCCGTAGGTGCCGTGCAATACCGGGAATACCACGTCGACGCCGGGAATCGAATCTTGTGATCCCGTTCCTGCGCTGCGTGCACCGTCAGCCGGCGTCGCTACGAGAGCTTGCCCCTCCGGATGCGGCAGCAACGTAACCTGGGTTCCGCCCGCGCTGAGCGCCGCAAGATGCGGCGTCTTTTCTGCCAGCAGCTTCAGCGCGTTGCGCTCGAGATACCAGCGTCCGTCGCGGCCAATTCCAATTGGAACAATCTCGTAGTGCGCCGGATCCATCGCCGACATCACCGTCAGCGCGGAGCGCAGCGAAATTTCATGCTCGCCCGACCGCCCCCCAAACAGAACGCCAACCCTGAGTCGTTTTTTATCCGCCATCGTGCCGCCGCCCCCCGCCCGCGAAGGAACTTGGAGGAACTTAATTGTAGTGAAACCCGCGATGGGTTTCACACTTCCTTCGGCAGGGGTGACCCCTGCACCCAATATTTTATGAATCCGGTTCCCCTTCCCGCGCGGGAAGGGGAATAAGCGTCCGCAAGTTCGAGAAGTGGGCCCAAGTGCAGGAAGCTCGCCGCGACCGCAAAAAACTTCTAACAGGGACGAAGTCCCGCATCTTTATCTTAGTACTGGGTGCAGGGGTCACCCCTGCCGAGGGCGCGGGGCGAGGAGCCCCGCATCCTACTGCCGATAGTTCGGCGCTTCTTTCGTGATGAACACGTCGTGCACATGACTCTCGCGCATCCCCGCATCGCTGACCTTGACGAACTTCGCCCGCTTGCGCAGCTCCGCCAGGTTCGGCGCGCCCAGGTAGCCCATCCCGGATTGCAACCCGCCGACCAGTTGCTCGATATTCGACGCGAGCGACCCGCGATGCGGCACGCGGCCCTCGATTCCCTCCGGCACGTGCTTGCCGTCGGGCACGCTTAGCTGCCCGTAGCGATCTCCCGTGCGCTCATTCATCGCACCGATCGATCCCATCCCGCGATAAAGTTTATACGTGCGCCCCTGGTAGAGAATCGTCTCGCCGGGACTTTCCTCGGTGCCCGCGAACAGCGAACCGATCATCACGGTGTTCGCGCCCGCCGCAATCGCCTTGGTGATATCGCCCGAGAAGCGGATTCCGCCGTCTGCGATCACCGGGATATTGCGCGGCTCGGCAATCGCGATCGTGTCCATTATCGCCGTGATCTGCGGCACGCCGACTCCCGAAATCACGCGCGTCGTGCAAATCGACCCCGGCCCCATCCCGACCCGTAGCGCGTCGGCGCCGGCGTCGCACAAAGCCTTGGCGCCCTCGCTGGTCGCGACGTTCCCGGCCACCACTTCCACGTCGGGCCACTCGCGCTTGGTCGCCTTGATCGCGTCGATCACGTTACGCGTATGCCCATGCGCCGTGTCGATACAAATTACGTCGACGCCCGCACGCCGCAGCGCCGCGACGCGCGCCTCGCGCTCCGGGCCGACTCCGACCGCGGCCCCGACCCGCAGCCGCCCCAATTGATCCTTGCTCGCATGCGGATGCCGAATCGCCTTGTCCATGTCCTTGACGGTGATAAGCCCGCGCAGCCGATTCTGATCGTCAACCAGCGGCAGCTTCTCTATCCGATGCGCCTGCAGAAGTTCCTTAGCGTGTTCGAGATCGATCCCCGGACGGGCAGTGATCACTTTGCTCGTCATCACGTCGCGCACTTGCTTGTCCAGGCGGCGCTCGAAGCGCAGATCGCGATTGGTCAGAATTCCGACCAGGCGTCCGTCCGAAACGACCGGCAACCCGGAAATCCGGAAACGCTCCATCACCGCGACCGCTTCACCGATTTTCTGCTCGGGGCTGACGGTGATCGGATCGACGATCATTCCGGTTTCATATTTCTTGACGGTCTCGACTTCGGCCGCCTGTTCCTCGATCGAAAGATTGCGATGCACAAAGCCGATCCCGCCCATCTGCGCGATTGCGATCGCCGTGCGCGATTCGGTGACGGTGTCCATCGGACTCGATACAAGCGGAATTCGCAGGCGGATCTTCGGGGTAAGTGCTGTCGAGACATCGCAATTCGCCGGCAGCAAATCGGAAGATTGAGGCAGCAGAAGAACGTCATCGAAGGTAAGTGCTTCGCGGAGCTCCTGATGCGCCATAAAATTGACCCTCCTTGGGTAAAAAAAGAGCCCGCGGTTCTCCGCGGGCTCAAGTCGGCCTTCAGTTTTTGTACGCAGTCCGTTTGATCAGATGCGCCATGTCAGAAATTAACAAACCCCAAGCCCCCGATCAATACGGGTTCTTCACAGCTCCTCCTCCGCGCCGCCAGCGAGTTCTAACAGGGCGCTAGCCCGCATCCGTTCTTGTTTTAATTATTGGGTGCAGGGGTCACCCCTGCCCAGGGAAGCGTGAAACCCGCGGTGGGTTTCACATTCAATTCGTGGACCATACCTCACCCCTTCACTTTCCGCACCAGACTGGTTTGCGCTTTTCCAGGAAGGCGCCGATTCCTTCCTGCGCGTCCATCGCCATTGCGTTCTGGCTCATCACTTCTTTCGTGTATTCGTAGGCCTCCGCCGTATCCAAATCGATCTGCTCGTAGAATGCCCGCTTGCCGATTCCGATGATTAGCGGGCTCGCCTCTACTATCTGCACTGCGAGCTTGCGCGTCTCGGCGACGAGATCCGCGTCGGGTACAACCCTGTTCGCTAGTCCCCACTCGGCCGCCGTGCGCGCTTTGACCGGCTGGCCTGTCAGCAGCATTTCCATCGCATGCTTGCGTCCGACTGTGCGCGTCAGCGCGACCATCGGCGTCGAGCAGAACAGCCCAATCCTCACACCCGGCGTGGCGAAGCTCGCGCTCTCGCCCGCGACGACGAGATCGCAAGTCGCCGCGAGCTGGCATCCCGCGGCGGTCGCGATCGCATGCACGCGCGCGATCACCGGCTGCGGAATCGCTTGAATCGTCAGCATCAATTGCGCGCACAGATCGAATTCACAGCGATAGAATGCGAGGTCGCGCCCCTTCAGTTCGCCGAGGTCATGACCGGCCGAAAACGCCGGCCCGTTGCCCGCGATTATCACCGCGCGGGCGTCCGCCCGTTTGCCGATCGCGCGAAGCTCGGCGTTCAGTTCCGTCATCATCGCGGTCGAGAGCGCGTTGCGCTTCTCGGGGCGGTTCATCGTGAGCGTGACCAGCCCGGCTTCTTCCTCGACTATCAGATTCTTTTGCGGATTCTTTTGCGCAGTTTCATTTGCCATCGATTTTCACCTGCCTTCGATTCTAACTCTTCTACTCTTTCACTCGCGCGGATCGTTTTTCCATTCTTCAGGATAGAGCAGCAGCAAATCCTGGCCGAGCGCGCGCACCAGGAATCGCTGCGTCTCGTTGATTGCACGTTCGAGCGCGCGCCCCCCAATCAGCCAATGCCCGCGGCCGGCGATCGTCGCCAGCTTCGCACCGATCGACTCCGCAAACGCTGTCGTATCCGAAAGCGGCGCGAAGATATCCGAGTCGCCCGCCACGACCAGTCGCGGCGCGGCCTTATCCGGCGCGGCAAACTCGATCGCACCAGTCATTACGTCGGCAGCGAGTGCGCCCGAGTCGGGCACCATCGCGTTTGATCAAACCGTCGCGAGTGAATGGATCGGAGTCGGCAATCAACTCGAACAGAATTCTGCCGCGCGGCGGCTTGATCGGTCTGCCCAACATCATCGCGAGGCGATTCGCGATTCCGCCGATCAGCGGCGTGCGAAAGCCCGGCACCAGCGGCGCATACGCGACCGCGGCCTTCGCTCGATGATGTCCGCTGAGCTTGAGCGCGACCAATCCCCCGACGCCGTGACCGAGCACGACCGCGTCGCGGCCAATTCCATCGAGCGCCTCGCCCGCCAGCACTGCCAAATCATTGAAGCGAAGCTTCTCGAGCGGCGGCGTCGAGCCTTTGCCGAACGCGGCCCGCAGGTCCGGCACGAACACTTCCCACCCGATCGACGCGAGATATCCAATCACGAGTGCGAGATGCCGCGGCGTGGTGAACAGCTCGGGGATCAGCATGATAGGCCACGCGAATTTGACCGGCTCCGGCAGCTCGCGTTGCGCGGGGATGCGGCCGAGTTCGACGTCGTCCACTGGCCTTCCGAACTATGCGGCGCGCGACGCGGCCGCCATCAGGCGCGCAAATCTGAACGAGGGAAACGCGGCGCGCGGCGTCAGCATCTGCGCGAATCTGATCATTTCGTCCGCCGCCCATTGCTCGCGGCTGGCTGCGCGATGCGCATAGCGGCTGGCCTGGTCGAGTCCGAGCTGCTGCGACGCGCGCACGCTCGTTCTGTAGTACGGCATCAACTCCGCGTCGCGCCGCCGCGTGAACGCCGCCATCGGCATCGCCCAAATCGAATTGCCGTGCCCGCTCGAGAACCACCCGGGCGCGAGCTCGCCGACTATCCATGCGCTCATCAGCGCCATCGAATGCCCCTGGCCAAACAGCGGATCGACGTGCAGGCCGGCGTCGCCGAGGAGAAGAGCGCCGTCGGTGACGGGATCGCGATAGGTGTTATTGAGCAGTCCCGAAGAAAAAACTTTGCCGATCATCGTCGCGCCTTCGAGCATCCCGGCGAGCTCGAACGAGCGGTTCAGGTAGCGGCGCAGATTGGATGCGAGGTCAGTGCGAAAGGTTTGCATCTCGGCCGCATCGAACGCGGTCGCCGCAACAGTGAGTCCGTTTTCGCATCGACAAACCAGATTGTCCACGCCGGGTGCAGACTCGAATTCCGTGAACAGTTCGTCGCCGAGGCGTTTGCGCGAGACGCCTTCGAAGTACGCGTAGTAGTAGGCGCGCGCGCACGGCACGTCGACGCGCTTGAACGCGTCGATACGCTCCGACGCGATCTGCGCGACAGAGCTGCGCATTCCGTCGGCGCCGATTGTCAGCGGCGCGCGAACTTCGTGGACGCCCGACGCGTCCTCGCCGCGAATTCCCACCACGGCGCCGTTTTCAATGAGCAAATCGGTAAGCCTGAAGCGCTCGCGAAACGTGACGCTTTCGAAACTTCGCGCCGCATCGATCATCGCAGCGTCCATCAGCACGCGTCCGAGACAAAGTCCGCGATCGTCTGCGCCGTCGCGCGCAAGCGCGCCGCCGTATTTGAAGTCGGGACCGATCGTGCGCATCCGCTCGAAGCGGACGCCGCCTACGCGCTCGAGCGTTTCGAGCACGCCCATTCGCTCGAGCACCTTGGTGCCGCCGCCAAGCACGATGTGCGTCGAAAGCCGATCCGAGGGGAAGGCATCTTTATCGATGAGCAAAACGTGGCGGCCGTCGCGTGCGAGTAAAATCGCTGCGGCACTGCCGGCAACGCGCGCGCCGACAATTATCGCGTCGAAATTTTTCGGCAACTCGGACATGAGGTTTTGCGCGACCTGGCGGCGATTCGCACCCTATCATGTTGGGCGCGAGCGCCCGCAAGCAAGCGCCAGACAAGGAAAGAGCCCCCTCTTTCAAGGGGGCTCTCCCGTGTTGCGAGGCCTCTTCAGCCTCGGCTTATTCCAGCAGCAAATCCTGGCAGCCTTGCCAGCCTTCGGGGTATTAGCCCGAAGGTAAACTCGTTAAGTGGTTACTTCTTTTTCTTTTTGGCCGCTTTCTTCTTTGCCATATGTCTCTTTCGCATCGGTTTGGACTTGGTGGCCTTTTTGGCCCTTTTCCTTCTCACTGGCATAGGTACCTCCTCTTCCTAAGGCTGCTGCTGGACAAGCACCCTTCCTTATGGATGAGGGTTCATCCCTCATCGGTTCGGGCCGATTATAGAAACCTGTTATTCTGAAATCAAGGCCTACGACGAGATTTATAAAGAAATTCTAAAGTCGGAAGAGTGCAACCGAACCGGTCTCTTTCGGATCTTTAGAATGTCGTTCAGAATTAGATCGCTTGAACTGAGCCCAGCGGTTGAATTACGATTGCGCGAATGACCCGGTTAAGCTTTCTACTTCGGCGAGAGTGGCTCAGCCTAATCTTCGGCGGCGTCCTGGTGATGCTGCTGCTGAGCGCATTGCTAGGAAACCTGGGTCCCCGCGACCTGATCGCCCTCCAGAGCCATCGCGCCGCACTGGAGGAACGCCGCAATCAACTGGCCACCGACAACGCATCGCTCAGAACGCGCGTTCAGAAGCTTCGTTCCGACGATCGCTATATCGAACGCCTGATTCGCCGCGAGCTCGGTTACGCCCGCCCCGACGAGCTGGTGTACAAGTTCGCCGATGACGCCAACGCCGATCACGGCAACGACACGCCGCCGCGCTGAACAGTCCCGCAATCTCAGAAGACTGCGCGCGTTATCAGCCGATATTCGCGCGCCTGGCGCTCGAGCTCCTCGCGAAAATCGGGATGCGCGATCGAGATCAGCGCGCGCGCCCTTTCCGGCACCGACTTGCCCTTCAGATTGACCATCCCGTACTCGGTCACCACGTACATCACGTCGGTGCGCGGCGTGGTCACGATGTTGCTGTCGTCAATTCGCGCGACGATTCGGCTGGCGCGCCTGGCGTTGCGCTCGTAGGTGGACGCGAGGCATAGAAACGATTTGCCTTCGCGCGAGGCGTACGCGCCGCGCACGAATTGCAGTTGTCCTCCGGTGCCGCTTATCTGCCGGATGCCGGCCGATTCGGAGCACGCCTGCCCGGTGAGATCGATCTGCGCCGCGTTGCAGATCGAAATGACGCGATCGTTCTGCATGATGTGCGCGGGCAGGTTGGTGTAATCGACCGGTCCCGCGAAACACGCGGTGTTGCGATCGAGAAAGTCGTACATCCGTTTCGAACCCGCGGCGAAGGTGTAGGCCATCTGGTAGCGGTTGGTCGCTTTGTGCGCGCCGGTCACCTTGCCGGCCTCGTAGAGCGAGACGAGCGAATCGACGAACATTTCGGTGTGAATGCCGAGATCCTTGATCGGAGCCGCCGCCAGCAGCTCACAGACCGCATTGGGCATCGCGCCGATCCCGATCTGCACGCATGCGCCACTGGAAATCTCAGAAGCAATCAGTTCCGCAACTTTTTGATCGACCGCATTGGCGGCGGGATTTTTCAGCTCCGGCAGAGCCGACGCGCCCGCATCGAGCACGTACTCGACGTCATCTATATGCACGGCGTTCTCGATTCCGAAAACGTACGGCACGCTGGCGTCGGTCTCGACGATCATGGTCTTCGCTTTTTCGCTGATCGCCTTGTGGTACGTGACTGACGGTCCGAAGTTGAAGAATCCGTGCTCGTCCATCGGCGTGGTCTTCAACACTGCAACATCGACGTCGACGAAGCGCCGATAGTAGTCGGGCGCCTCGCCGAAGTTCATCGGAATGTGATGCGCCAGGCCGCGATCGTGCATGTTTCTTTCGAGTCCGGAAAAATACCAGGACAGGTAGTCAAGATGGCGTCCGTCCGGATCCGCCTCGACCGCCGCGCGCGGGCGCATCGCAAGGCATCCGCGGATCTTTACGCGCTCGAGCGCCGGAGCGCGCACGGCCAGCGCGCGATCGAACAAGTCGGGCTGCCCGAGTCCGAATCCGTACTCGACCCAATCGCCGGATTTGACTCGCGCCGCCGCCTGCTCGGCGCTGATTGTTTTGCGCTTGAGTTCTCCCTGCCAGGAAGTCGTCATTGCTTAAGCCCTCGTGTCGATTCCAGATTCTCTTGACTGCGCGACTGGCGTAGGATTCTCTTCAACCGACGCATTCCGATCAATGATAACACCCATGTACGTGCTTCACCCGCTCCACGGCCTTATCGTCGCACTCCACATCTTCGGCGTAATCTTCTGGATGGGCGGGCTGTTGATGATCGCCAGCCTGCTTGCGCGCGTGCCCGAAGAAGTCGGACTACCCAAGGAACGCATCCTGGGGATGGCGCGCGGACTGTTCGAGAACACGATCAACCTCGGCGCCGCAATCTCGATCGCTCTTGGAATCGTGCTGATCATAATGGACCCGGCGGTGCTGCGTCACGGATGGCTGGACGCGAAGCTGCTGTGCGTCGCGGTGCTGCTCTTTTATCACGTGACTTTTTATCGGCGCATCATTTTTCTCGAGGACAATCCGAGCCAATCGTCGCGCCGCGAGTTTCGCATCGTCCACGGCGCCGTCAGCCTGCTCTTGATCGCGATCCTGGTGCTCACCGTGCTCAAACCCTTCTAGTCTCGAGCGACCGGGCGCGCTGATGTCTCTCGCCCGAAACTTCTCGCCACGGTGTGCGAGAGAACTAGAAATGGTCCTTGAGTTCGCGGGTCTTGGCGAAGATCGCGATCGGATCGTCGCCGATCGACGGATCGCGATGTTTGAGATTCGCGCGCAGCTCGAGACTGTCAGTGCGCAGAAACGGGTTGGTCTTCTTTTCGTCGCCGATCGTTGACGGCACCGTGAACTTCTTCTCCGCGCGGGTCTTCAGGCTCCAATCGTGCTTCTTCTTCAGTGCGGCGTTCTCCGGCTCCAGCGTCAGCGCGAAGCGCAGATTCTTTTCCGTGTATTCGTGACCGCAGTAAACCTGGGTCGTGTCGGGCAGCGACGCGAGTTTCTTCAACGACGCGACCATCGTCGCGGCTTTGCCCTCGAACACGCGGCCGCATCCGCCGACGAACATCGTGTCTCCGGTGAACACTGCGCCGAGCGTTGGAAAATAGTACGCGACGTGGCCGTTGGTATGCGCCGGGATTCCAATCACGCGGCCTTCGAGCGCGCCGACTCGGACTTTGTCGCCGTCCGCCACCCCATTGGTCAGCGCGGGAATCTTTCCGCCTTCGGCGCTCGCGCCAAAGACTTTGATTCCCGGCACCTTCGACGCGATGTCGTTATTGCCGCCGGAATGATCGCCGTGCCAGTGCGTGGTCAGCACTGCGACGATTTTCGCGCCGTGCGCTTTCGCCGCCGCGATCACTTTGTCAGCCTCCGCGCAATCGACCACCGCGCATTCCTTGCTGCCGTCGTCGATCACCAGGTACGCGTAGTTGTCCGATAGCTGCGGAACGGTGACGATTGGCATCGCGATACTCCTTGCAGCTAAACGCCGACGATATTGTAACCCACGTCCACGTAAAGCGTCTGGCCCGTGACGCCGCTCGAAAAATCGCTCAGCACGGCGGCCGCCATCTTGCCGACTTCCTCGACCTTCATCCCGCGCCGCAGCGGCGAACGCTCCTCGACTTCATGCGCCATGGAATGGAAGTCGCGAATGGCGGACGACGAGAGCGTGCGCGCGGGGCCGGCGCTGAGCGCGTTGACGCGAATGTTCTTCGCCCCAGATCGACCGACAGATAGCGCACGCAGGCTTCCAGAGCCGCTTTGGCGACACCCATCATGTTGTAATTCGGGATCGCACGCACCGCGCCGAGATAGCTCAGCGTCAGGATCGATCCGCCGCCGCGCGCTTCCATCAACGGTTCCGCCGCGCGCGCGAGCGCGACCAGCGAGTAGGCGCTGATCTCCAGCGACTTGGCAAAATTGGCGCGGCTCACCGTCAGGAATCGATCGCGGAGATCTTCGCGCTCCGCAAATGCGACCGCATGCACCAGCAGGTCGAGCCCGTTCCATTTTTTCTTGAGCGCCGCGAATACCGACGCGATTTGCGCATCGTTGTTAACGTCGAGCTCGCCGATTACGTCGGCCTCGATTTGCGCCGCCAGCGGACGCACGCGCTTCTCCAGGATCTCGCCCTGGTAGGTCAGCGCGATCTCGGCGCCCTCCGCGGCCAGTGTCTGCGCGATCGACCACGCCAGGCTCTTGTCATTCGCGACGCCGACGACCAGCGCCCGCTTGCCCTGCACTATGCCCATGGCAACTGTCCTTGTATCTGACTATTCGAGTATCTGGAAACGGTGCGCGGGCTCAAATCGTGATCTTCATACCATCATAGCCCAGTTCAAGCGCGACCTCATCCTCGTGGCGCAGAACTTCTCGCCCAAGATGCGTCAACACCATCCGGCGCACCTTGAACTTGTCGCGATTGGCCGCCAGCAGCGGGTAGTTGAGATGAAACTTGAGATGCGCGCTCTCGTAGTAAGTGCATTCGCACAGGAAGAGATCGGCGCCGGCGCTCATTTCGACCAACTCATCGTTCCATCCGCTGTCGCCCGAGAAAACGATCGACTTGCCGCCGCCGTCGATTCGGATCGACAGGGAAATGTCGGGCCGGGTGTGCGGACTGCGGATCGCGCTCACTTTGAACTTGCCCAGTCGCGTCGAGCGCCCGGGCTCGAGCACCGCGAACTTCAGCTTGTGCTTGATCTTGTCCAGCTCGAAATGCGGGAACATCGTGCGCATCAGGATCCACGTCCGCTCCTCGAGCTTGGCCGGGCCCGCGATCGTCAGCACCTTCTTGCGCCGCGTCTCCCACATGTAGTCGAGGATCAGAAACGGCAGGCCGCCGAAGTGATCGCCATGCAGATGACTGATGAGCAGCAGGTCAAAACTGTCGGTCGGGACGCCGCCGCCTTTGAGCGCCTGCATCAGCCCGGGCCCCGCCTCCAGCATGATCCGGCCGCCAGGCGCGTCGATCAGATAGCCTGACTGTGAACGCCCGAAACTCGAGAACGCATCTCCGGTGCCGAAAAGAGTCACGGTCACGGGCGCACCATTCGATGCTGTAGGATTCCGATTCATTTAGGCGGCCTATGCTATTATCATCGTCGGACGCGCAGCAATTGAAGGTGTGTGGCGATCGGCGCAGAGAACGAATTAATGTAGTCGGCATAATGGGTTTGTTGCTCAGGATTCCCGCTGCGGAAGATTGCCCGCGTCGCGGTATGCGCGGAGAATTGGGGCCTCGATCATTCTGTTTGTCGGATCATCTCCTCGCACCCTCACCGGTACTCGCCTTCGGGGCACCTATCGCATCCTGGCCTCGGCCTCTAGGCACGTACTGGTCCAGCTACTGGCTCGCCGGCTTTATTGGCTTGATGGCTTTATCGTTCGCGGCGCTCGACTACCTGTCCGCCGGGCGAATGGTGATGGCGGTCGGCACCGGCGCGAATCTCGCCGACTACGCCGCGTGCGGAATCCCGCTCGAAGGACGCGGCAAGCGTCTCGACGAAGGCATCGAGTGCTCGCACGGATTGGTGCGACCGTCCCGGCTATCCGGAGTTCTTCAATTCGAGTACCTTTACATCGAATCTCTCAACCCCGCCCCCCGATTTCGGCAGATGACATCTGTGTACGGCGCGCTCCGATATGTGCTGAATTGCGCTGCCCTCCGCCGACAGCGACTTCGTCATTAGGACACTCCCGACGAATTCGGCGCGAGCATGGCGAAGATTCGCGACTATGCCGCCGGCTACGGACGCGCGAACGCGCACATCGAATCGGGACTCATCCTGCTGTGCCGCATATCTACCTCGCGCGAGCGCGCACTCGAGGAGATGCGCCCGATGCTGTCCGCAATGGGCCGCGGCGCCGAGGCCTATCTCGAACGAACCGTTTATGGCTCGGCCGACGACATCATCGCGCGACTGGGCGAATATGTTGCGAAGGGTCTCGACAAGTTTGTACTGTGGCCAATCGCGGAACCCGATGCGTGGCCGAAGCAAATCGAACTGGTCGGCCGCGAAATTGCCTCGCACTACAACGAAACTGCCGCCTGAACAGTTCGCGCGCGGCGCAGCCACGCTCGCATTCGCATTGCCGCAGTCGTCGTCGCCACTCTTGCAGGATGCGCAAAGTCTGCGCCGGTCGCAGCAGCGCCGCGCATCTATGCCAGCGCCGAAGATGTCGAGCTCAACTTTCGCGGCCGCACGTTCGTGCTCGGTGACAACAACTCAATCGCCGAAGTGCGCCCGCTCGATGGGCGCAAGGACAAGTTCCTCAAGCTGCCGTTCTGGTTCGGCGTCAACATCCTCGTGCCCGGAGTGATGGCGCCGAAAGAAGGCGACTTTTACGTCATCAGCGAGGCGACGCTCGAAAAGCCGCTGGACACGCCCGGCGAATGGATGATCGAAGCAGGCAGCTCGCTGGTAAAGCAGGAGACGGTGTTCGTCACGACGCGCACGCAATACCTGGGCCCCGGAAAAATCCTGCCGACGATCGTTCAGTACATGGGCAAGCGCGAATTCAAACGCCCCGACGGCAAGTCGGTGCAAATCCCCGTGCTGCGCGAAGTGTCGTTGCCGATGAAGTGGACGCTCGGCGGCAGAATTCCTGCGACCTATGCGAGATACCGAACATGAATCGCTGCGTCGCTTTCGCGATTGCGCTAACGCTCATGTCGGTCGTCGCGGGATGCACCCCCGACAAGGCGCTCGACTTCGGACCGACCGGCGAAATCACGACACCGCCCGAGGATCAGTTGAGCCGCGACATCATGCGCGACTTCGCCGGCCGCGATTTCATCCTCGCCAACAACGATCACGAGGCGCACATCAGCCTCACCGACTGGAAGCCCGGCCGCCGCATCATCGTGCCGTACTGGCTCGGCGTGAATCCGCTCTACCCGGGATTTCTGCGCCCGACCGTCGGACATCTATATGTGATAAGCCAATCGACGCTGGTCCGCCCGCTCGCGAACAACAAACGAGTACCTGATTCGCGCCGGCTCGAAACTCTTCAAGAGCGACACGGTCTTCGAAGCAACGCACACGCATTACCTCGATACCGGCGGAATGCTCCCAACAGTGGTCCGCTTCGTCGGCACGCGAGTAATCACAGTCCCAAAAGACGCCCCCGCCACCGGCACAATCACCGAGAAAGTCCCAGTACTACGCGAAGTCTCGATGCCGATGCACACAACGTCCGACCAGGATCTGTCAGGCTACGCCAAGTTCGAAGCGACCAAGTCACCCCGAGCAAGCAAAATTCTCAGAAGAATATTTTTGAGTCAAATATGATGAAACAAGCATTGGCGCTCGGCGGGGCGAAGGGCGGCGGGTAGGCGCGAGCCGATAAGTTGACACCTGCGAAGCGGTGGGAAATTGCCCAGAAAGCGGCGCGAAAACACTGGGGCAACTAATTCTTAATCTCCCCTTTAAGAGCCCCTTCAATTTCCGTCAATACCACAATGTGATCGGCTGTCTGCAATGGGGCTTGAGTGAAATAGACGTTCTCCTCGTAAGGGCGCCCAGTTCGGCGTTCGATAGTGAATCCTCCCCAGTTTGCCTCTTTTCTTTTTACTGCGTCATAGTTCAGTGAGAATCCTGACATTTCAATGTTTACAGGTTCGGTGTTGTTGTAGGCTGAGAGGAGTTTCGCCAGCCTTATCCTACTAGAGGAGAGAAAAACTCGCGGCCGATCCGAAACTTGCGTCAAGCGCCACTTCCAGTTGGCTGAAATAGGTTACGTAGTTATACGTAATGACAGTGAAATTGGTGCCACTTAGCCACGCGAGCATATCGCTGAGAAACGCATCTGCGTCATCTGTTGACGACTCAGTCGTTGCGATAACCCAATTGGTGTAAATCTCAAGACTTTTGATCAGAACCGAGCGCGAATCCCGAATAAACTTACCATGCTGAAAACTTGCCGAGTGCGTGTCGGATACTTCCAATTCATATAGTGCTTCGGGCACACGGACGAAACCGTACCGCTCTTTGATCGCTTTGACCAAGTCGGGCAAGTAGAGATGCCCCCACAAGTTTGTGTATACGCTGGCGCCATCCCTTAAAGATGCGCGGACATACCGCCCCGCTCTGGCGGCGACGACTGAGTTAATTCTCATTGCGGAGCCAGGAGGCCGAAAGGAGGAGGCGTGGGCGGATTCGTCTGATGCGGGGAGAGCGGTTGAGGATTTTCCGGCTCAACCGATTTGCGTTTTTCAGGTTGCTCACCCAGACGTGCTTCACCAGAGATCAGCAGAGTTGCGTTTGCAGTCCGGTCCACTAGGCGAGATACGATAAACTCTGGCTCGGCTCCCATTCCTATCAGAAGGTCGCTCACGGTGTTGACGGTCCAATTTCCAGGTGCACCCAACAAGCGGTTTATGACCTCAGGCTTTCTTCCTATTCGTCGAGCCAATTCCGCCTGTGTCAATCCTTGGTCTTCTTGGCACAACCATTCATTGAGGACGAGTTGATGCAGTCGGCTTTGTAATCTGGCTCTGAAATACTCCAGCTTGCCGACGGGGATCGGACTGCCTTCAACTACCTCAATCAAGAATGATCGCGTCTGAGATGTAGTCATTGGGGTAGACTCCTGTGAACGGTGCAACAGTAAAAAGTCGGTTCCATTCTCCTCTGTATCGTGCGATGGCAACATTCCAATCATCGTCAGTACTCAGGCATTCGTGAGGAAGGGCCATCAGCGCAACGAATTCGTCTTTCGCAATGAAACTGCCAAAAATCCGGAGACCAGGCTTCGGGTCTCTGCATCTTATTTCCCAGACTTCGTCCGCCTCAGGATCGAGTCTAGACATGAAGCAGGTACTCCTCTTGCGAGGTGTAGAACGTACGGCGATTCGCGGGTCGCTGCGTAGGCCGTCGATGAATTCATCGAGCTGCTGACGCGCTCTACCCCAACGCCTTTCCCATGTTAGGCTGGCCCACGGACCATCGAGCAGTGAGATAAACTCCGGCTTCGCATACACCTTCCTACGTTCCCTAATTCCGGGAAATGACTGCTTCAACCGAATCAGCGCGCCCGCTGTCAGATGCCCATTGACCTCGTCATGTATTGACATATAAATCAATGCCTAGGAGCTGTCAACACAAACCACGCGGCTCAGGGTTGGCGCGCAATTCAAACTGACCCATTACCTGCCGATGGTAGCCGAAGTGTCCCAGGACCACCACATATGGTATGAACTGCTCATTCTGACTCCTGCAGCGTTGCGGTTTGTAGTAGTTCTGGCGGTATGTCTTCGAGGAAGCGCGACCCGCGGCCCATCACGAAGCCGAAGCTGCGGTCGAACATGGGGGGATGAACTTTTCAGCCTGACCCCGGCGGATTTTCTGTGCTACCCATACGGTATGGTCAACCGTACCCCTACTCGCCAGCCTCTCCCGAAATCGTGCGACAACGAACCCCCGCTTCCGGCGAAATATTAATTTTGACGGAACGAAACTACCGATAGTAGCCGAGGCGTCCCAGAACCACCACATATGGTATGAACCGCTCATTCTAGCGTCGTCAATTGAGTCGTCGGAGGACTATGCCCGCCATGCTGTCGCACACCAAATATCTCACCGTGAAGGTGCCTGAGCGGATGGATTTCGTGAACATCACGAGCGAAGTCGAAAAGGCCGTCGGCGAAAGCCGCGTGCGCGAGGGGCTCTGCCTCGTCAACGCGATGCACATCACCGCGTCGGTCTTTATCAACGACGACGAGCCCGGCCTTCACGAAGATTACAAGCGATGGCTCGAATGGCTGGCGCCGTACGACCCGAGCCCCGAGCGGTATCACCACAATCGCACCGGCGAGGACAACGGCGACGCGCATCACAAGCGCCAGGTGATGGGCCGCGAGGTGGTAGTAGCAATCACCAAGGGCAAGCTGGACTTCGGCCCCTGGGAACAAATCTTCTACGGCGAATTCGACGGCCGCCGCTCCAAGCGCATCCTGATAAAAGTGATCGGCGAGTAGGTTCCGTTAAGACTCCTCGGATTCCTGCAGCGTTGCGGTCTGCAGTAGTTCTGCCGGCACGTCTTCGAGGAAGCGCGACACTCGGCCCATCACGAAGCCGAAGCTGCGGTCGAACATATATATCGGGTACGACAGGTACAGCTCGTCGCGCGCGCGGGTGCTCGCGACGTACATCAGGCGTCGCTCCTCCTCGATTTCGTCGTCGCCGACGCTTTGCGGCCCCGGAAATCGTCCGTCGGCTGCCCAGATCAGGAAGACCACCTTCCATTCGAGTCCCTTGGCGGAGTGAAT
Organism: uncultured delta proteobacterium; assembly: GCA_963805315.1. Lineage (GTDB taxonomy): Bacteria > Desulfobacterota > Binatia > Binatales > Binataceae > Binatus. The sequence goes on along the minus strand of CAWDTQ010000001.1, from coordinate 137,153 downwards.
CGTTGAAAGCGTCAGGTGCTCGTCTTCCGAATCGGTCGCGAGCACGCCGTCGAGTGAATCGCTGGGCGGTTCGAGCGCCATGTCGGACAGCATCTGTTCGAGGCTCTTGTAGCGCTCGGTCAAATTTTGAAAATGTTCGAGGTCGCGCTCGCGCTTGGGGTAGTCGTCGGCGTACGCCTCGCGCATCACGGGCAGATAGTACTCGAGCGTCATCGCGATTTGCTCGGGCGGCCGTTTTTCACCGCTGCGCAATTCCGCCAGCAGCGAAGCCAGCCGCTTGAGGCCGCCGTCGGCGCCGCCGCGAGCTTTTTCAGCGAACTTGGCCAACGCGATTGCTGGATCGTCGGATGCCACCAGCGCGTCGATTGTCCGCTCAGCCGTGCGATGGCCGATGCCCTTGACGAGAGTGAGCACGCGCAGCCACGACACGGCGTCCGCCGGATTCGCGATCACGCGCAGATGCGCCAGCACGTCCTTGATGTGCGCGGTTTCGATGAACTTGAAGCCGCCGCGCTTGATGAACGGGATGTCGCGGCGCTGCAGCTCGAGCTCCAAATCAAAGGAATGAAAGCTGGAGCGGAACAACACCGCGATCTCGCTGAGCTCGACCCCCTCCTCGCGCAGCTCCAGGATGCGCTGTGCGACGAATCGCGACTGCATGTGCTCGTCCTGCGCGCGCACCAGGAAAGGACGAAAGCCGCCCTCGCGCTGCGTGAACAGCGCCTTGGTGTATTTTTCACCCGCGCGGGAGATCACATCATTTGCTACATCCAGGATTCCCTGGATCGAGCGATAGTTCTCCTCGAGCTTGACGATTTTCGCGCCCGGAAAAATCGCGGGGAAGTCCATGATGTTGCGGAAGTTGGCGCCGCGAAACGAATAGATCGACTGCGCATCGTCGCCCACCGCCATCACGTTGCGATGATTCATCGCGAGCAGGCGCACCAGGTCGGCCTGGATGAGGTTGGTGTCCTGGTACTCGTCGATCATGATGTAGCGATAGCTGTCCGACAGCCGGCGACGCACGTTCTCGTACTGTTCGAGCAGCTCGGCCAGCCGATAGAGCAGGTCGTCGTAGTCGAGCAGCGCGCGCTCGCGCTTGTAGCTCTCGTAGTTTTTCGCGAGCTCGAGAATCTCGGTTTGATGCTCGCCGAGATGCGGAAAATCGATCTCGATTTCCTCTTCGAGCGCGCGCCGCTTGTTACGCGCCATGCTGATCGCCTCGGCAATCGTGCTCTTCTTGGGGAACCGGCGCTCGCGCGACGCGAGTCCCATCCGCGTCCGCAGCAGATTGACCACGTCCTCCATGTCCGAGCGATCGAGGATCGTGAAGTTGGGCTTGAGGCCCATCGGCGCGCCCATCCGGCGCAACACGTTGTTCGCGAAGGAATGAAACGTGCCGCCTGCTACCGCGCCCGCGCGATCGCCAACGAGCTGCTCTGCCCGACGCAGCATCTCCTGCGCCGCGCGACGCGTGAACGTCAGCAGCAGGATCGCGCCGGGCGGGACGCCGCTCTCGATCAGCCGCGCGACGCGATAGATCAGCGTGCGAGTCTTGCCCGATCCCGCGCCGGCTACGACCAGGAGCGGACCGTCGCGATGCGTCACGGCGGCCAGCTGCGCGGGATTCAGCAGCTCGGCGTACTTGATTTTGAAGTTGCGCTCGTCGGCCGGCGACGCCGGCTTTTCGCGCAGGTAAATTACTTTGTCGGCCACGGCAAGCGCGATCCTACCACTCCGCGCGCCGCAAGTTGCGATGCCCGAGTGCGCTGTCCCGACGCACTCGAAGAAAAGGAAACGCGGACGCCGTCTCCGACGTCCGCGCTACCGGGTGCTTTGCGATTTTCCCGTTACGGAAGCTGGATCTGCTGGATCTGCGCCGTCTCCTTCTGCACGACTTCCGCCGGCAGCGGCGCGTATTGCAGCGACGGCGCGAGCGTCTGGCCCTCGGTCAGCGCCCAACCGAGGAACTTTTTGATCTGCTCGCCAACATCCTTGTTGGTCTGCTTCTGGTATACGAGCAGCCACGTGAACGACGAGATTGGATACGCATCCGGGCCCGGCGCGTTCGTGATCGACACGCGGAAGTCGGCCGGCATATTGGCTGCCGCCGACGCGGCGGCGGCGGTTACCCCTGCCAGGCTCGGAGTGACCCAGTTGCCAGCTTTGTTCTGAATCTGGGCGAACGGAATCTTGTTGTTGAGCGCGTATATCAATTCGATATACCCGATTGCGCCCGGCGTTTGCTGAATCAGCGCGGTCACGCCTTCGTTGCCCTTGCCGCCCAGTCCGGTCGGCCACTTGACCGAGGTTCCCTTACCCACGTCGGACGCCCAAGCGGGGCTGACCTTCGACAAGTAATCGACAAAGATATAGGTCGTGCCACTGCCATCGGACCGGTGGCACACAACTATGTCTTGCGACGGGATTGCGGCGCCCGGATTGAGCGCCTTGATCTTGTCGTCATCCCACTTGGTTATTTTGGCCGAAAAAATGTCCGCGATAACCGGTCCCGTGAGGCGCAGCGTACCGGAGAATCCCGGTAGGTTGTACGCGATCACGTCCGCACCCATCACCGAGGGGAAGTGCAAAATTTTTCCCGGTGCGTCGGCCAGCTGTTGATCGGTCAGCGGCGCATCGCTCGCGCCAAGATCGACCGTGCGATTCGAGAGCATCCGAATTCCACCGCCCGAGCCGATCGATTGGTAGTTGAACTTGATGCCGGGATTTTCTTTCGCGTAAACGTCGAACCACTTGGAATAGATGGGGTACGGGAACGTCGCGCCGGCGCCGTTGATTAACTGATCGGCGTATCCGGAGCGCCCGATTCCCGCAATCGCCAGAGCAATGAAGAGGGCCAGGATTAATCGTCGTTTCAGCATCGTTTGAACTTCCCTCGCAGCTAGTCGTGTCCGTTCACCGAAGGTGGGTGCGGCGCGCAGAAGCTATGCATCGAACATTAAGAGAGGATGAACCCTGCGTGTCGGCGGGTTGAATTCGTCCTGGTGGAGCCGCATTCCGGTGCGTAATCGCGTATCAGCGCGGGCGTTTGCTTTTCTCGCCCGCGCTCGACGACAATCCAGTTCCAAAGCAGCACTTGCCAGTTCCCAAAGCAGCACTTGGCGATTTTCAATGAGTAAAGCACTCGACGGAATCAACATCGTTGAATTCGATTCCAACCTGGGCGCAGCTTACGCCACAATGCTGCTGGCGGAAAACGGCGCGCGCGCTATCAAGGTCGAGCCTCCCGGCGGCTCGCGCGAGCGCGGCACACCGCACTTCCACGTACTCAACCGTTCCAAGCGCGCGCTGGTGCTCGACCTCGACGATCGCGCGTCGCAGGCGCAAATCGCGGACCTCATCAGATGGGCCGATCTCGTCGTCACGGGCTTCACGCCGGCTCGGCTCAAACAACTGAAGCTCGATCCTGAATCGATTCGGCGAATCAATCCGCGCGCGATTGCCCTTGGCGTGCCTCCGCTCGGCAGCCGCGGCCCCGACGCGGACTTCGACGCAAACGACGATCTGGTCGCAGCTCGCGGCGGAATCACCGGCAGCCAATGGGCGCGCAGCGGCAATCCCGTCGCGCTGGTTTTCCCGGCATCGAGTTATTCGGCCGGCGTGATGGCGGCGATCGCGGCCGCCGCTGCAATCCTGGCGCGCGGCTCGAATGGCGCGGGGCAGGCGGTCGAGGTTTCGATCCTGGCGGGCGCGTTCTCGCTACACACCGGCGCGATTCTGCGTCATGAAAAAATGACCAGTCTTTATCGCGGGCCGCAGGATCCGCTCGGCCCGATCCCCGTCTATCGCCTGTTCGAAGCCGCTGACGGCAAATACCTGTTCGCCGCGTGCGGCAACACGACCTTCTGGGGAAAGTTCGCGATTGCAATCGATCGCCCCGATCTGGTTGGCGACCCGCGTTTCGAAAATGCGCCGTGGGGAATCGCGGCTGAGCACTGGCAGCCGCTCAAGGACATCATTGAGCCGATCATTCGCACGCGCCCGCGCGACGAATGGATCCGCATCCTGCGCGAGTCCGACGTTCCATGCGCACCGGTGATGACCCGCCAGGAGTTCATCGATCACCCGCAGACGCGCGCGCTCGGGATGCGACATGAAATCGACGACCCCGCGCTCGGCCGCATGATCCAGATGGGCCTGCCGGTGTTTCTCAACGACACTCCCGGCGAAATCTCCGGACCCGCACCCAAAGCCGGCGACGATCGCGCAGCTCTGCAATGGCTTACAGAGCCCACGCCCGACTCCCAACTAAAAACAGATCTGCGCGTCACTGAAAAACCTCCGCTCGACGGTGTCACCGTGCTCGACTTCGCCAGTTACATCGCGGGTTCGTACGGCCCGATGATACTCGCGCAACTCGGCGCCAAGGTGATCAAGATCGAAAGCCTCGAGGGCGACTCGTTTCGCCATTTCGGTTTCGGTTTTCTCGGATGGAACCAGGGCAAGCGCGCTCTCTCGGTCAATCTCGCGAGCGCGGAAGGCCGCGAAATAATCCACGGACTCGCGGACCGGTGCGATATCGTGGTCGAAAATTTGCGCCCCGGCCGGATGCGCAAATTTGGGTTCGACTACGAAAGCCTGGCGGCCCGAAACCCGAGCATCATCTATATGTCGGTCAACGGGTTCGGAAATCGCGGACCAGAGCACAATCAGCCCGGCTTCGACCCTCTGCTGCAGGCGCGTTCGGGCGTGATGGCGGCGCAGGGCGGGCACCACGGGCATCCGGTTTACCTGACTTGCGCGATTTGCGACTACGGCGCCGCGATGCTCTCCGCGTTCGGGTGCGTGCTCGCTTTGCGTGCGCGCGAATTAACGGGACGCGGCCAGTTCTGCGAAACGTCGCTGTTGCAATCGGCGATGGCTTTTCAGGCGGGCGAGTTTGCGTTCTATCCGGGCAGGCCGGACATGGAAGATGGCGACACTGAGTATCGCGGCCGTTCCGCCGTTTCGCGCGCTTATCAATGCCGCGATGGCGAAAGGCTATTCATCTCGCTGACCAATGAGTCTCAATGGAAAGCGCTACTGACTATTCAGTCGAGGCTGGAGAATATCAAATGGGAAGCGGCCGCGACGGAACCGAACGAAGGCGCGCTTGCGGCGGCGCTGGCGGAATATTTTGGCAAATTGGATCGCGACGACGCGCTCGCGGCTCTGGAGAAATCGGCCGTCCCCGCGACGCGCGTGAATCAAATTCGTGAATTGTTCGACGATCCGCAGGTCGTTGCCAACGACCTGACGGCCGACTTGTCGCATTCGCAATGGGGCCGCGTGAAACAGACCGGGTTGCTGACGAAGTTTTCCGCGACGCCTGGCACGGTCGAGCGCGCCGCCCCGATGCTTGGCGAGCATACCGACGAGATCCTCCGCGAGTACCTGGGCTACTCGGCCGACCGAATCGCCACGCTGCGCGCGGCCGGCATCGTCAAGTGATCGATGGATCCTGAAGCAGCCGCCGTCGTCACTCCGAACCTGCTCGTGGGCGAGAGGCTGCTCTGGTGCGGACGCCCGCACGACACCAGCGAGCTTCGATGGCGTGCCGCGGTCATCATTCTCGTGGGAAGCGCGGCACTCTTGCTGCGCGCGGTGCCGCTCGACTGGAGTCTGACCGAGAATGCCGACGTTGATTCGATTCTGCTGGCGGTACTGGTCTGCATTCTGATCGCGGAAGCGATCGTCTTCCACGCCTACCTGTCGAACACCTTTTACGGCGTCACCAATCAACGCGTGATCATCGTGTCCGGGCTGCGGGAGCTGCAAGTCGCTGCGGCCTTCATCGACAAGTTGAATACCCCGATGCTCACGCTGCACCGTGTCGGGAACGTTCTCGAACTTCACCCTGCATCGCCCGAGCAAACGCGAAACGTCCCGCACCTGCCGTTTCAGAATCCGTCGGTTTCGACCCTCAATCAGGCATTCGAGTCTTACCGTCTGCTCGGCTTGGAAAACGCCGGCGAAATCTACCGCATCATCCTAGACGCGGCTGACAAACTTTAGGTGCGCCTTTGCTTACACGATCCGCAAGTAGTCAGGCGACGGCAGCGGCGGAAATTTTGCGGCCGGCAGAGTCTGGTACCAGTACGCCACCGACGCGATATCGTCCTGCAGCGGCAGGAACTCTGCGCCCTTGCGCGGATCGCCGGTCCATCCGAGCGCCTGGATAGTCACGCGAAGGTCGCGCTTGAACCTTATCGGGTCCGCGATATGCCATCGGTACATCCCGAATCTCTGCTGCGACGCGTACAGTCCGTCGGGCCGAATAACTTGCGCCAATCCGGCGTAGGGCGTGGTGAACTCGCGATAGCCGCCGTTTTCCTTGCCCACGTCGAAGTTGTAGGAGCCACAGAAGTAGTCTTCGGTGCCGGTGCCGCAGATTGTCGGAAACTCCGCGTCGCCGTCGATGTAAAACTTTATCTCGCCTTCGCCCCACCATCCGCTGTTGTGAACACCCCACGCCATGTACGTCCCGACGTATTGCCCGCGCCCCTTGATCCCGTCGACAATCGTGTAGACCTGCTTGTATGGCAGCGGATTTACGCGGCGGAATTGCGCATGGAAGTAGGCCGCGTCAGTGGGTACCTTAGTGAGTACATAGTTTATTTGATAAAATAATATCATTGAGGTTTCGGCAGTATTGGTCATAGTAATCAGGCATCGCTTGCGAAATGGCATTTCCCAATAGCAATTGAACGCGCTGCCGGGATTCACGCAGACCGCCAGCGACGAAACCTGCGCATACTTGTTCCATCCGCACGCGAAAAAATCGCCGACCGGGCATTCCACCGACGGCGCGGCCGATCCGTCCCAGTAAATTCGCATGATGCTCGAGCGCCACGGTCCCGTTGGCGTCATCCAGATTTGCGCGATCGCGCCCGCGCCTGAAATATCGGCCAGCACTTTCACTTCGCCCGGCGCGATGATGACGTACGGCGAGACCTTCCATCCGCGGCCCAGCTTTCGCGCGGGACTCGTGGCCGGGTCCGGCACCGCCATCGCACCGTTGCCTTTTTCGCCGGTCGGATTTTCGGGGCTTATCGAGCGGCTCTCGGCCGTCGACAGAATCGCGAGATTTCCCATGTGCATGCCGAGCCCATTGAAAGATGCCATCGTGCGCGCCTCCTTGGACAAGCCGCGCAATTCTAGTCCGGTAGCATCGCAATGCGGAAGGATTTAGCGTTCGTAACTACATTTCGAGATCGACCGTCACAAAATCGTGATCGGAAGCGCGGCGCGACAGAATGGATGACCGCGGAGAGACAACGGCCGCGGTTTTCGCGATCGGACGAAGGCCGCGGACTGCAATCCAATCGAGTTTTGGCCGCATCGCTCGCGGTATCAGGCCGGAAAATGTGAACGTGGGGCGATTCGCGACGTTGGCGGCGTCGATCTCGAGTCCGTGCTCTCGTAGATGATCGAACAAAGGCTCGTACGGCTGGGGCGCGCGAAACCGGTGCGGGTTCGCGATCATCTGCCGAGCCGTCGCCAGGATCAATGCGCGGCTCGATAGCTCAGTGGTCGTGGTGTTCAGGTCGCCGCCGAAAATCGCGCGGCCCGCCGGCGGGAATGACTGAAGGTAAGTAGCCATCTGGCGCCCGCGCTCGGCAGGGGTGCAGCGGCTGTGCAGATGCGTGACGCCGACGGTCACTTCCTCGCCGCCGAATTTTATTCTTGTGACCAATCCCGTCGGCGTGCCCACGCGCGTCCAGTCTCGCATTTTTCGCGGCCATGCCAACGGAGTCGGCGGCCGGTGCATCGCGACCGCGGCGACATCCTCGAACGGCGCGCTGCTCAGGATCGCGTTGCCCATGTACGAAACGATTTCACGGTCCGGGGGTTTTAGACCGAACTCGGGAACATACGCGCAGCTCATCCCGAGCAGTTCTGCGAGGTCAGTCGCGACGTTGCCGCTTGGCGACCGGCGCTGTCCGGTATTGACCTCGCACAGCAGGATCACGTCGGCACCCTGGAGCGGCGAACGCACGAGGCATTTCGCCAGTTCGTGGAACTTTCGCCCGCCGGCCGCGTTCAGCAGCACGACCCGCAGCCTCGATTCGGGCCGGCGCGCCGGACGATTCACTACGATTGGCGGAAAATGCGGCGTCGGCTTCGTGCCAGCCGTGGTAGAGTCACGCGCGTCGCGGTCCATCGCTCGAAGCTAGTCGACCAATTCCTTTTGAAGATTCTTGAACGACGTGATCGGCGGCGTGCACGCATGCTCGCGGCACACGTAGGCAGTCACCTGGCCGTCGATTTGCCGCTTACCGCGCACCTGCTCGGGTAGAAAAGCGGCTTCAGCGTCGGCGCGATCGTCCGCGACGAAGATCGCAAGATTCGGAACATAGATGAGGCCGAGCCGCTGGATCCATTCGAGCAGTTCGGGCGAATTGCGGCTGCCGACGATTACGACTTCGGTCGGCCCGCGCTGATAGAGGTCCACCGCTTCGAGCATATGTGAGAATCCGAACGGCTGCTTTTCGATAAATTCGCGAAACAGCTTGAGCGTCCGCTCCGCCTCGACGCGGTAGCGCTCCTCGCCGGTGTAGCCGTAAAGCCTGAGCATCGCCATGACGGCCGCGCTATTGCCGGACGGCGTCGAGCCGTCGAACGCCGCCTTGGAGCGCGTGATCAGAGCCTCGTGATCGTCCGAGGTGAAAAAGAACCCACCCTTCTCCTGGTCGATAAACCGCTCGAGGATGACATTCGCGAGCGTCCGCGCGTGCGCCAGGTATTTCGCGTCGAGCGACGCCTCGTAAACGTCGAGCATCGCGCCTGCCAACTGCGCATAGTCCTCGAGGTAGGCGTTGTGCCGCGCGACGCCGTCCTTGAACGACCGCTTGAGCGCGCGACCGTCCCACATCGACGTCATCATGAAATCGGCGGCGCGCTCCGCCGCTTCGAGATAGCGCCGCTCATGCAGCGCGCGATAGCCCTCCGCGAAGGCACCGAGCATCATCGCGTTCCACGCCACCAGCACTTTTTCATCGCGGCCGGGCTTCACCCTTTGTTCGCGCGCCGCGAACAGTTTGCCGCGAATCTCTCGGACCTTCGACGCCATGTCGTCTTCCAGGACTTTGAACATCCGCGCGGCGTCGGCCATCTCGATCGTGCGATGCGGAATATTCGCGTCCTCGAAGTTGCCTTCGATCGTGATATCGAAATAGCGCTCCGCGATTGCGCCAAGCTCGGGACCAAGCACCGCGTCGACCTGAGCGGGCGTCCACACGAAAAACTTTCCTTCCTCGCCCTCGCTGTCCGCATCCTGCGCGGCGTAAAAGCCGCCCTCGGGACTGGTCATCTCGCGCAAAGCATAGTCGAAGATTTCGCGCGCGATGCCCAAGAACTCCGGCTCATTCAACGCGCGTCCCGCATCGAGGTACAGACGCGCCAGGAGCGCGTTGTCGTAGAGCATTTTTTCGAAGTGCGGCACCAACCATCGCTCATCGACGCTGTAGCGGTGGAATCCGCCGCCGACTTGGTCGTAGATTCCGCCGCGCGCCATCTTCGACAGCGTGTGACGAACCATTTCGGCCATCGACTCGTCGCCCTCGGCCGCGTGCACACGAAGAAAGAGCGAGAACACGAACGTGTTGGGAAATTTCGGTGCCTGGCCGAGTCCGCCGTTGATACTGTCGTAGTGCGACGCAAGCGCGCGCGCCGATTCCGCCGCCATTCCCGGCTTCAAGTCGCCGCCGGTGGGCACGTAGTTGGTGATCGCGCCGAGCGCCTCGGTCAGCTTCTCGAGATTGTTGGTGACTTCCTTCGCTTTGTCGCGATACGCATCCGACACCGCCGCGAGGATGCGCGGAAATCCCGGCATACCCTGCCGATCCTCGGGCGGATAGTAAGTGCCGCCGAAAAACGGGCGTCCGTCGGGCGCGAGGAACATCGTAAGCGGCCATCCGCCGCGTCCGGTAATCAGCTGCACCGCGTCCATGTAAATCTGATCGAGGTCGGGCCGCTCTTCGCGATCGACCTTGATCGGAATGAAGTTCTCGTTGATCAGGCGCGCGATTGCGTCGTTCTCGAACGACTCGCGCTCCATCACGTGACACCAGTGGCAGGCCGAGTAGCCAATCGACAGCATGATCGGCTTGTTCTCCGCCTTCGCGCGCGCGAGCGCGTCCGGCCCCCACGCATACCAATCGACGGGATTGAACGCGTGCTGCCGCAGGTACGGACTTTGTTCGTTGATTAACCGGTTCGGCTTGCGGCCGGCATGCTTGTCGGAATCTTTCATCTGGCTCATGAATCTCTTTCGGTCATCATCCTATCTGCCTCCCGGCGCCCTGTCATTCCGATCAAAGCGATGCCGCCGTATGGCAGAGCGCCGAGTGCGCCGGTTACAATCCGCAGCTATGGCCTCCGCTTCCGTATCGCCCGACTCCGCCGCATTGCAGAGCCCGGTTGCCAGTTCCGGCGATTCGCAATTCCGCATCCGCGCCGGATGCGTCCTCGTTCTCTCCGCGATTCTCTTCTTCGCCCGCCTCGGTGCGCGCGCGCTGTGGTCCTCGGAATTTCGATGGGCCGAAATCGCGCGCGAGATGCTCGTGACGCACAACTACTTCTGGCCGACGATCAACGGCCGCGTCTACTACGACAAACCGCTGGGCTCTTACTGGCTCGTAATTTTTTCGACACCGTTCACTGGAGGCCTCAACGAGACTGCCACGCGCGTGCCATGCGCCATCGCAGGCGTGCTCGCTGTGGCGATACTGATGATTCTCGTGCGACGCCTCTACGACGCTCGCACGGCGATACTCTCCGGCGTCATCCTCGCGACCAGCTTCAGCTTCGTATTCTTTTCGCGCCACGCAAGCGCCGACGTCGAAACGCTCACCGGCGAGCTCGCCGCACTGTTGCTCTTCAATCGCAACGAAGAGCGCGGCGGCGGAATCTGGGTCGTCGGCCTGTGGCTGATCATGGCGACGACCTCGCTCACCAAGGGCCTGCTCGGATTCGCGCTGCCGCTGTTGGTGATTGGCGTGTACTCATGCCTGCGCGACGGCTGGGCGCAGTTTTTTCAGGAAATTTCGCGCGGCTCTCTCGCCGATCGGATCGGTCGGCTCATCGAGCGCAATCGATGGTTCTTCAACTGGTACACCGTCGTCGGCATCGCGGTTGGCGGGCTGGTGTACTACCTGCCGTTCGAAATCTCGTCGCGCATGATGGGCTCTCAAAAGGGCCTCGCGATGGTTTATCGCGAGAACGTGGTGCGGTTTTTCCACCCATTCGACCATCGCGGGCCCATCTACTTATATGTCTACGTAATCTTCGGCCTGATGGCGCCGTGGTCGGCGCTGTTGCCCGCGGCCCTGGTAGAAACGCACAGCCTCCGTCGGGCGGGCGCCGAGCCGGCACGCGCGGATCGATTCGCGTTGGTTTATTTCTGGGCGACGTTCATATTTTTCACGCTCTCGGGATCGCGCCGCAGCTACTACATCCTGCCGATTCTTCCCGCGGCTGCGATCCTGGTCGCGAGAACGCTCGCGTATCCCGGCGAATTACGCTCGATGATCGCCCGGCGCCTGCTGACCGTCGGCTACGCGATCGTCGCATTCGCCGCGATCGCCAGCATCGTCCTGCTGATTCCTGCGTGGGCGATTCTGCCGAGTCCTTACGACGTGCTTCCTGATCTGCCCGCCAAATCCGCCTTTATCGTGTTCTGGATTGTGTCGGTCGGCGCCATCATCTATGCGATTCGCAAATTCAGCCCGCATCGCGTCGCGATTTCCATGGCCGCCATCGCGTATCTCTCGATGACCTACATATATATCTTCGCGATGCCCGCGGCGGAGGCTTATCGCGGCGAAAAGCCGTTCGGCTACGCGGTGCTGAACAAGATTGGCGGGTCCACTGACCATTTGGTTCTGTTCAAGACGCAAGGGCCGCTGTTCTATCTCAATCCGCCAAAGCCACTTCCCGAGTTCGAAAAAAAGCAAGACCTGCAGGACGCGATCGCAAAGGGCGAGCGCCAAATGGATGATCGTCCGCCGGCGCGACATGCCCAAGCTCGACACGCCTGACCACCGTCGAGCTCAGCGAAGCGTCATATCCATGGGAAACCGACTACAATTTCCGGAACAAGGTGGTGCTGGTCCGCCTCGGCAACTGATACCTCTCCCCAGTCGCGGGTCGCGTGCCGCGTTCAATCTCACCGCCGAGCAGTCTCAGCCCGGGCACGGGGCCTCGTCCGCACTGAATGAGCGCCTTACAATCGCATCGGCATGACGACGTAGGTGTACTGCTGATCCGTCTCCGTTCGGATGACGCCTGGGCTGACGTCGTCGCTGAGCCCGAGTTCCACTGTCGAATCCGCACCCTGCGGAATCACACCGAGCGCCTGCTGCACGTACGACGCGTTGAATCCGATCGCAAATTCTTCGCTCTTGAAATCGACGTCCAGCGACTCGCTTGCTTCTCCCGTTTCCGGGCTTGTCGATGAAACCGTCAGCGTTCCGGCCGACAGCGCGAACTTGACGCCGTGGTATCGCTCGCTCGAGAAAATCGCCGCGCGCTTGATTGCCGCGAACAGCAAATCCCGCTTGACGGTTATCTTGTACTTCGACTGCTTGGGGATAACGCCGCGATAGTCGGGAAATTCGCCCTCGACCAGCCGCATCGAGACTTCGGTCGAGCCTCGCTTCAGGTATGCGAGCTGACCTTCGAGGCTGAGCCGCACTTCGGGTTCGGTGCCCACATCCAGAATTTTGCGCAGTTCGGATAGTCCCTTTCGCGGAATGATCGCGCCGGTCTCCATCCTGAATCCCGGCACTTCGCGCTCGATCATCGCCAGGCGATGCCCGTCGGTCGCGACCATCCGCGCCGACCCCGGAGCATTGGACTCGACGAACACGCCGCTCAGGTTGTATCGCGCTTCATCGGGACTGACTGCGAAGATCGTTTTGTCGATCATCCCGGCCAGCACGGCCGCGGGAATCGTCAATTCGGCCTTCAGTTGTTTTTTCGACGGCGCCCGAATCCTTGCCCGTGCTCTGGCTTGGCATGGCGGGGAAGCTGCGCGGATCGAGACCCATCATTTTGAACTTCGCGCGGCCGCACTTCAGCTCGACCCAATCGCCGTCGAGCGAGGTTAGCGCGACTTCGTCGCCCTCGGTCTCGCGCACGATTTCGAAAAGCTTGCGCGCGTTGAGCGTCAGGCTTTTCTCCTTGCCCGAACACGCGACCTGGGTGCGGATTCCGACTTCGAGGTCGGTCGCGCTCAGGGTCAGCGCATTTCCGTTTGGTTCGATGAGAACGTGGCCGAGTATCGGAACCGTCGTGCGCCGTTCCACGATGCCCTGAACCAGTCCCAAACCGCTAAGCAGCGAAGCGCGCTCGATGGAGAGTCCCATGAATTATTAGTCCGTCTTCCTATTTCCGGATCTTAGATCTCTAAAAAAAGAATAGCAGTAATAGTAGGAGTTGTGGATTTGTTGATTGATCTCGCAAACGCGCGAAAACGAAAGCCGATCGGCCGCTGAAAAGTTGTTGGCGAAAAGGCAGCTGATCGACAGGGCCGGCCATGCGCGCACCGGCCCTGTCGATATCCCTAACCTTATGCCCACCTCCCCCACAGCCTCCTCCTGATCGATTCACGCTGCATTGGAGCGAATCGATTTAAGCTCGCGCTCGATTTTCTCGATCGAGAGCCGAAAAGCCGCATCACTGGTGACCCGCCGCAAAATCAGGTTGTAGGCGTGAATCACCGTCGAATGGTCGCGCCCGAAATGCTCGCCGATGGTCGGAAACGAGGCGTCGGTCAGCTTGCGGCACAGGTACATCGCAACCTGGCGGCAAAATGCGATGTGCTGGGTGCGCTTCTTCGACTTCAGATCCGCAAGCCGGATGTGAAAAAAATCCGCAACCACCTTCTGGATTGTTTCGATGTCCGGCTTTGCGTCGGAATTTCTTACGAGATCCTGCAGCGCATTGCGCGCGAAGTCCACGGTGATCGCCGCTCCGTCGAACGAGGCCAGGGCAGCCAGCCGCGTCAGGCATCCTTCGAGCTCGCGCACGTTCGACGACACGCTCTGAGCGATATACATCGCGACTTCGGGCGCCAGCCGCATATTTTCCAGCACCGCCTTCTTCTGCACGATCGCCACGCGCGTCTCGAGATCGGGCGGCGCGATGTCCGCGATCAGCCCCGATTCGAACCGATTGCGCAGCCGCTCCTCGAGTCCCGGGATTTCGCGCGGAATTTTGTCCGACGTCAGCACAATCTGATGCCGCTCGGCGTGCAGGGCGTTGAAGGTGTGGAAGAATTCTTCCTGGGTGCGCTCGCGGCCGGCTAGGAACTGCACGTCGTCGAGGATCAACGTATCGACGCGGCGAAACTTTTCGCGAAATTCGCCCATCTTGTCGCGGCGCAGCGAATTGATCAGCTCGTTCATGAAAATTTCGGCCGGCATGAACAGCACTTTCCGCGGCCGATCGCCGCTGGCCCAGATATGGTGCCCGATCGCCGTCACCAGGTGAGTCTTGCCGAGGCCCACTCCGCCGTAAATGAAGAGCGGGTTGTACTTCTCGCCCGGCTGATTGGCGACCGCCTGCGCTGCCGCATGCGCGAACTGGTTGGCCGAACCCACCACGAACTCCGCGAAACTGTAGCGGGGGTTCAGGCTCGGATGCCGATCTCCGCGCGGCGCGCCGGACGCAAGCGTCGCACGATTTGTCGCCGGCGCTTTGCCGTTGCCGTTACCATTGGCGTGGCCGTTGCCATTGCCGTTGCCATTCGCATGACCGTTGGCGTGGCCATTGCTAGAGCGTTGTTGCGAAGGCGCCACCGCGGCATCGCCTACTGTCAGCCGCACCTCGATTGCCCCGCCTGCCTCCTCCGACAGCGCCGCCCGCATCAGGCTCAGGTAGCGATCGTTGATCCAATCGCGGAAAAACCGATTGGGCGCCTCGATTGTGACCGTCGATCCTTGATGCGCTACAAAATTCAGCGGTCCGATCCACGTCTCGTAGCCGACCTGACCCAGCTCATCGCGCATGCGGTCAGCGGCCCTTTGCCACAAACCATTCATATCGTCTTCCCCCTGACCAAATCCGGACCGCCCACCACGTTCCGGAACAAGCGCGGACATACGAATCCCGCGCGAATTACGCACAGTCTTATCCACACCTGTGGATAAGCGGTATTTCTTCCGTTACCTTCGACAATTTGGCAGCCCTAGAGGCCGGACTATCAACTTGTCCGGGTTACGATCCGTCCTGTGAAGCTTATGAAACTGATCGAGAATACGAGTGATGTACACGCGCTTCGAAGTCATAGTCACGCGCCGCGAATGAACCTGTCAGTGGAAATTGGTTCTTACGAGTACGAAGTGTGCGGCCAAGGGAACGTGATAAACTTATTTCGCGATGAGGACAAGCGCGGAAAAAAATTTCTCGCTACGCGCGCGGATCGAAAAGGAAATTTCGCGCGAGATCGATCGCACGCTGTGCGCGCGAAATTTCGCGCAGATCGCGCGATCGCGTACAGACGCTCCAGAAGCCATCGCGCGCGATCAGAACTTTTCGCGTCGCTGCACGATTTTGTCAAATCGCGGCGCATGCAATTTCGACGCGATCGAAAAAATATTTTTTCAGCGCGCCGGATTCACCGAAAATTACGATGACCTCGCGAAAAAAATCAGATGAACTCTTCCACCGCGCCACTGTTAAGATTCCTGGTGCGGTCAATTCTCCCGTGCGCGCGTGGAAAGCCGTCGGCGCGGCGCCAATCTTCATAGAAAGTGGCAACGGTGCAACATTGATCGATGCGGACGGCAATCATTACCTCGATTACGTCTGCTCTTACGGTCCCGCGATTCTTGGACATGCTCATCCGAGCGTCACGCAGGCGATTGCCGAGCAGGCGCGGCACGGTCTGGGCTTTGGCGCACCGACGCGGCTCGAGGTTGAACTCGCGGAATTGATCTCATCTGCGATCAAATGCGCGCAAAAAGTTCGGCTCGTCAATTCGGGAACGGAGGCCGGCCTGACCGCGCTCAGGCTCGCGCGCGCGGCGACTGGCCGTCCGAACATAATCAAGTTTGACGGATGCTATCACGGTCACAGTGACTCGATGCTGGTGCGCGCCGGTTCGGGCGCGATGACTCTTGGTCAACCGGACAGCGCTGGCGTTCCATCGGCGATCGCGGCGATGACGATGGTTGCGCGATATAACTCGATTGAGACAGTCGAAGGTTTATTCCGCGCCGCGCCTGAGAAAATCGCCGCGGTGATCGTCGAGCCGGTCGCCGCCAACATGGGCGTCGTGAATCCTGACCCTGGCTCGCTCAAAGCGCTCGCCGAAATTGCGCACGCAAACGGCGCGCTTCTGATTTGTGACGAAGTTATATCCGGGTTCCGACTCTGCTTCGGATCGGTTGCCGAATCGATGGGCATCGCGCCCGATCTGATCATGCTCGGAAAAATAATTGGCGGCGGGATGCCGGTGGGTGCGGTTGCCGGTCCCGCGAAGATCATGGATCTGCTCGCGCCGGTAGGTCCCGTCTACCAGGCAGGAACGTTGTCGGGAAATCCGCTCTCTGTTCGCGCGGGTCTCGAAACGCTTCGCATTCTGAAGGAAACGAATCCCTACGCCGCGCTCGAGGCCGCTGGCGCGCACCTTGAAGCAGGACTTCGCGACGCGCTGAGGAAAAATAGCGAGCCCGGGTGCGTCAATCGCGCCGGTTCGTTGCTGACGATGTTCCTCGGACCCGCTCGAGTGCGCGACGCAGACGAGGCTCGCACGTCCAACGCGGCAAAGTTCGCTAAATTTTTCCATGCGATGCTCGATCGGGGAATAAACATCCCGCCGTCGCAGTTTGAGGCGATGTTCCTCTCGATCGCGCACACCAATGCCGACATCGACCGCACGATTGCCGCCGCGGACGAATCCCTGAACGACCTCACTACGAGTAGATTCTGAAAAAATGGCCTTAAGCCCAGGCAGGATGATGCGCTTCGCGGCGATTGGCTTCGAATTCGCCTGGCCAATGATCGCCGGCGCAATTATCGGGCACTACCTCGATCTTTATTTTCACACCGAACCCTGGCTGACGCTCGTGATGTTCCTGCTCGGAGTGTTCACCGGCTTCTACCGGTTGGTGCAGGAACTGGCACTCTTTCAGCGCGAGAACCGGGAGTCTTGATTGCCGCTTGCCGCCGACTAATATTTTTTTCGCGGATTGAGAGTTCTCGTATATCGAGGTCGGATCCAATGTGCAGGAATATCAAAATTCTTTTTAATTTCGAGCCACCCGTTACGGACGAAGAGGTTCGTGCCGCCTCGATTCAGTTCGTGCGAAAAATCAGCGGCTTCAACAAGCCGTCCAAGGCGAACGAAGCGCCGTTCCTGAAGGCAATCGATGAAATTGCCGGGGCGTCCACGCGACTTCTGCGTTCGCTCGAAACGAATGCGCCGTCGAGGAATCGAGAACAAGAGGCCGCAAAAGCGAAAGCTCGCGCCGCGGAAAGATTCGGCACTTGATGGTGACGTCCTCGTGGTCAGTGCCGACGATTGCATCGATCCAGCGCACCAACTTCGTGTTGGTCGCGGTCAGCGCGTCGATTCTCGCTTTGTTCGCCTCGACATCCTTGGCCGTGGGATGTCTGCTCGGCGGCGCGGTCGTGATCGCGAATCTATGGATCCTCGCCGCTCTCGGCGGCCTTTTGCTGGCTGCGTCCGGCGCAGGAATTTCCGGTGCGGCCGCCAAGTTGGGCGCGCTGGCGATTCCGATGAAGCTGCTGATCGTCGTCGGCCTCGTCTATCTCGTCTTCACCCGCGCGCGCGTCGACGGGATGGGCTTCGGCATCGGCGTCTTGACTCAGATGGCGGCTATCATTATTGAAACCGGGCGGGCTTCGGTTCGCGGCGCCGCCTGAATCAGCGGCGGCGGCGGAGAAATCTTCTTGCAGAAATCGGTAAATTTCCTCGAGCTGATCGGCGGCGGCAGGATTCCCGAGGTGCTACTCGGCACCTGGATCGTGATGGGCATTCTTCTTGTCTTTGGATTTCTTGCGCGCTCCGCGCTTGCCGGCGCCGCCGATCCGGTAATCCCCGACGAAGGCGTCAGCGTCCGCTCGGTCTCCGAGATGATCGTCGAATGGCTCGACGGTTTCGTCAGCGAAGTCACCGAGATGCATGGATCGCGCGCGATGGTGCCGTTCTTCGGCTCCATCTTCATGTTTATCCTGTTCTGCAACTTCTTCGGGCTGATCCCGGGGATGGAACCTCCGACCGGCGACTCCGACCTGACCTTCGCCCTCGGCATCATCTGCTTCAGCTACTTCATCTACCAGGGCTTCGTCTCAAAGGGCGTCTGGTATTTGAAAAGCTTCCTCGGCCCGTATCTGCCGTTGGCGGTGCTGATGTTGCCGATCGAGCTCGCCGACAACCTGTTCCGGCCTTTTTCGCTCGGCGTTCGTCTCTACGCCAACATGTTCGCCGATCATACCGTGCTCAGCATCTTCACCGGTCTGACCAAGCTGATCATACCGCTTGCGTTTTACGCGCTCGGATCGATTGTGTGCGTCATCCAGGCGATCATATTCGTGGTGCTCGCGATGAGTTACGTCAGGCTGGCGGCGAGCCACGATCATTAGACACTGAAGAAGAGATTTTTCGTGCCAGGGATTCCGTCCGGAATTTGAGGTGGTAGAGGAAGAGAGGTGGCCGGCTGCGGCACCCGGGGCGCGCGAAAGAGAAGGAGGATCGGGAAAATGACACGACGGATTGGAACTGTAATCACGATGGTCGGGATGGCCATCCTGGCGTCGCCGCTGCTCGCGATGGCGCAGGAGGCTGCCAATGCCGCCGGCTCAGGCGCGTCGTTTCGCGGCGGCTTGATTGCGATCGGCGCCAACCTGGGCGTTGGTATCGCCGCGTTCGGCAGCGGACTCGGCCAGGGCCGGATGGCGGCCTCTGCGATGGAGTCGATCGGGCGCAACCCTAACAGCGCCGGTCAGATCTTCGTGCCGATGATCATCGGCCTCGCATTCATCGAAGCGCTGACCCTGTACGCGCTCGTAATCGCATTCTTCCTGCAGGCGAAGGTCTAGCGATTACGCAGACACATCGTGCGTAATGAACAGCGGGGCCCCATTCGGGCCCCGCTTCTTTTTTCCGAATGAAGAAAGCTAGCGGCGCTTTGCGCCTTGCAGAATGTCGAATGGCGCACGGCTTTTTTCGCGCTTCAGCAACACGTATGTCGCACCGGCTCCGCCGTCCGCGGGGCGCGCAGTCGTGAATGCCAACACGTGCCCGCCAATCGCGCCATGCGAGAGCCATCCTGCCGACGCGTGCTTGAGGACAGAATGCCCGCCCGGCGACCGCAGTCCGCGCCCATGCACGACCAGCACCGACCGCAGCCCTTTGCGGACCGACGCGATGATAAATTCCTTGAGCGCTTCCTTCGCGGCGCCCTGGATCATGCCGTGCATGTCGAAATGCGCCTGCATCGCGAACTCGCCGCGACGAAGCTGCGACACCAGACGCGGGTCGAGGCCGACGCGGTAGCCCTCGACGTATTCGTCGGATTCGGTGATGTCGAACGGCGCCTGCCCCGAAACCAAATCCGATAACCGCGCGATCACCTCGGCGTCCTCATCGACGATCGTGTGAGTCAGCCGTGGTTCGAGCGGTATCCGTGCGCGTCCGTTGCCGTTGCCATGCAGCGGTCGCACGCCCTCCAGCGCGCGTCGCAGGAAGGACTCGTCATCGGGCACATCCGCGATGGCTGGCGCGGGTCTCTCCACGATTGGCGCGGCGGGAGCCACAGCTTTGGGCTTGGCGGTCGCGGACGGCTTCGATACCTCGCGCCCGGCGAGCATCTTCTTCAGATCCTTGAACGGCGACGCGAAGACTCGTTCGGGAGCGGGCGCCGCCTTTTTTTCGCTTCCGCTGTCGCGTTCGTCGTGGCGAGTATGCTTTCGCTTCTTTGCCATTGGAGAGAGCCGCAAGTCCGGGATCAAAGACAGACTACGCTGCGGACGCAGCGCGGTTCAAACCGCGACAGGACTGGCACGCGATCGGAAAGGGAAATCGCTCGCGCGAATGGTGTGCGCATTCCGCGCGCATCGACTACACTTGCCGGCGTGTCGTGAACCACTTCGGAAAAAAACCGCTGACGTGAGGATTCACACATGCGTCGTGTCATCGTAATCGCCGCCGGAGTTGTCGGAGCTGTCGTGATTCTCGCGGGCGCGGTCCTCTTCTATGCCGCGATCAACTTGAACTCGATTATCGCCGAACGCCGCCAGAGCATCCTCGACAAGGTCAGTGTGTCGCTCGGCCGCCAGGTTCACGCCGACGACATCAAGGTGAGCCTCGGCTGGGGAATCCTGGCCGACGTGACGGGCGTACAGGTGGCCGACGACCCCGACATCTCGAAAAAGCCGTTCATCGAGGCGAGCGACGTTTACACCAGGCTGCAACTGATGCCGCTGCTGGCGCGCCGGATCGAAGTCACCGAAGTCGTGCTCGACAAGCCGGTGATCAGAATCGTTCAGACTCGCGATGGTACGCTCAACGTTTCGACGCTCGGCAGGAAAAAAATCGAGACTGAAGGGGAGTCGCGCCAGAAAAAGGGCGCAAAAGGTGGCGGCGCAAACGAAGAGTCGCCGATGGCGGAAGCGGGCAAAGCGCCCTCGGCGCTCGGCACGCTGTTCGTGCAGAATTTCACGATCAATGACGGCACGTTGACGTATGAGACCGAGGGCGCGCCGCACCCCGCCGCGGTCAACTCGATCGACCTCAAGGTCCGCGACTTCGGCTTCAGCGCGCCCTTCACCGTCGCGCTGAACTTTGCCGCGCTCGCCGATCAGCCGAACTTCGATTTCTCGGCGACAGTTGGCCCGCTAATCCACGACGGCGTCATCGATATCGACGCGATTCCGCTGACGGGCAAGGCCAAGGTCGGCCCGATTCTGCTGACCCAGCTCGAGACGATCCCGGTGATTGCGAAATCGATACCGCCGAAGCTCTCGATTTCCGGCCCCGTCACCCTCGACGCCACCGCCGACGGTGCAGTTACGTCGATCAAATTCAACGTCTCGAGCGATTTGAGCGCGCCGGCGATCGCCTTCGGCGACAACTTCAACAAACCCGCCGATCAGCCGCTCAAGATTTCCGCCGAGGGTTTGCGCGCCGGCTCGGCGGTCGTAGTGACGCTTGCCAACGTCACGCTCGGCGATCTCCAGGCGAAGGTCACGAATATCAAAGTCGGCGAAGGCACGACCGCCGCCCGTGTCGATACCAACAATTTCGATGTTGCTGCGATCGCGAAGATGGTCCCGGCGATTGGCAAGTACAATCTCGGCGGCAAAGCCGAGATTCACACCGGCCTGACGCTTGCGGGCGGTCAGCCGTCCGCAAATGGCACGGTCGCGCTGGCTAATGTCGGATTGTCGATGCCCGATCAGAAGGCGCCGCCGCTCAGCCATCTCAGCGGCAACATCAAGCTCGCCGGAACCAGTGCCGACGTTGGCCCGCTGACGTTCAACCTTGGCGCGCAGCAGGCGACGTTGAAATCGCATGTTGAACGGTTTCAGCCGTTGGCGATGAGCTACGAGTTGGATGCGGCCTCCCTCCGCCTCGCCGATCTTGTGCCCTCGCGGCCGCCCGACGAAGTGCTCAATCAGCTCTCTGCCAGGGGCAACGTAGCCACCGGTGGAGCGAGCGGCATCAGCCTCAACTCCGAAATCGCGTCACCCTCGGGCAACCTCGCCAACATTGCCTACCAGAACCTGAGCTTGTCGTGTTCGCTCGCCGGCAAACAGGCGCGGGTGACGTCGCTGAGGCTGAAAGCATTTTCAGGCGACATCGCCGCGGCGGGAGACACGCAGCTCGAGGCGGCGGCGCCGATGCAAGCTTCGATCAATTTCACCAATCTCGACGTGCAGCAGGCGCTCGACTCGCAAAAGTCCAAGGCCGCGGGCACGGTTCGCGGCACGCTCGGCGGAAACATCACCGTCAGCGGAAAGACCGGAAGTTTCGACGAGATGAAGCCGACGCTGAGGGGTAACGGCAAGCTGACGCTAACGAACGGCAAGCTGGTCGGCGTCAATGTCGGCGGCCAGGCGCTCAAGAAGGTCCAGAACCTTCCCGCGATCGGCAACCTGGTTCCCGATTCGGTCGTCAAGAACCATCCCGAGTTGTTCAGCAACCCCGACACCGACATCCAGCTCGCGAGCCTGAGCTTCGTGCTCGCGGGTCCGCGTATCACGTCGCACGACATCAAGGTGCAGACGGTGGATTACAATCTGCTCGGCGACGGATGGTTCGACATGGACAAGAATATCGACCTCGCGGCGCGGATCGTGCTCTCGCCGCAATTCAGCAAGGAACTGATCGAGCAGAAGCAGCAAGTTGCGTACGTCGCCAACCAGGACGGACAAATCGACATCCCGCTGCAGATTGTCGGGCAACTGCCCAAGCCGCAGGTGCTGCCAGACGTGACCCAACTTGCGCAGCGAGCAGGGACTCATGCGGTCCAGGCACAGGGGCAGAAGTACCTGGGCAAGGTTTTCGGCAAGAAGGGACTTCCGGGCGGTCTGGGGAAAATTTTCGGCGGCGATTCCGGTGACGGCGGCGGTGGCTCCGGTAATGGCGGAGCGCCCGCAGGCGGATCAAACCCTCCGCCGAATCCGCTGGACCAATTGAAGAAATTGTTCTAGCGAACGCCCGATTACAGATTCATCTGCACGATCGTTGCGCCCGCGCCGCCGTGATGCGGTTCCGCGCCGCGAAACGACGCGCAATACGGCGACGTGCCCAGGTATTCCGCCACCGCTTTGCGAAGCGCGCCCGATCCGATGCCGTGAACAATCCGCACCTCCGCGCGATTCGTCAGGAACGCGGTGTCGAGGAATTCCTCGAGCTTGCGCAACGCATCCGAAGTCCGCATCCCGATCAGGTTCAACTCGTCGCGCTCGCCACCCTCGACGCTGAAGGTGACGGTCGCGGCTTTTGATGGCGCGGGCCGATTTTCGGTCACGCTCGCCGACGACCTGCGCAGCCGCGCGGGCGCAACTTCGATCCTGAGGCCGCCGCGGCTGATCACGGCGCGCCCCGACTCGAGCACGATCAGTTCGCCGCGGATGTCCCCGACCTCGACGCTGTCGCCGACCTTCAGCGGCGCATCGGACTCCGATGCGGCGTCGGGCGCCGGCGCCAGGATCTCGAGTTTCGCCGCCGCTTTGGTGATGAATCCCTTCAAGTCGGTGCGCGACTTCGCTCGAGTCTTCAACTCATCCATGAGCGCCGCACCGTCGCGCCTGAGCTCCTCGATCAGTTCCGCGACCTCGGCGCGCAGCCGCTTGCGGTCCAAGTCGGCGCGCTCGCGCGTCTTTTCAGCGTCCTGAATTGCTTCCTGCTCGACGCGAGCCAGGCTGGCCTCGCGCTCGCGCAGTTTTTCGACCTGCACATTCAGCTTGGCGCGCTCCGCGTCGAGTCTTTTCAGCGAGTCGGTCAGCTCGACGGTGCCGGCGCCCATCGATTGTTCGGCGGCGCGGATAATTTCCTCGGGCAGTCCGAGCCTGCGCGCGACCGCGAGCCCGTAGCTCTGCCCAATGGTATGCGGCTTCAAGCGATAGAGCGGCGCGAAGTGCTCGGCGTCGAAATCAACGGCCGCGGCCTCGAAGCCGGCTTGCGAGTATGCGTGCAGTTTCACGGCGGTCGAATGCGTCGCGATCGCGAGCATGCAGCGCCGCGTGCCGAGATGGTTCATCAGGCCGATTGCGAGCGCCGCGCCTTCGGCGGGGTCGGTGCCGGCGCCCGGCTCGTCGAGAATCACCAACGCCGGCTCGACCAGCGACCTGATTATCTCCGACAGGTTTGCGATATGCCCCGAAAAGCTTGACAGGTTGGATTCGATCGACTGTTCGTCGCCGATATCGGCGAACACACTGTGAAACACCGTCGCCTTGCTGCCGGCGAGCGCCGGAATCAGCATCCCCGCCTGCGCCATCAGCGACAGCAGTCCGATGGTCTTGAGCGCGACGGTTTTTCCGCCGGTGTTCGGTCCCGAGATGACGATCCCGCGCTGCCCGGCGCCGATTTTGACGTCGATCGGTATCACGTCGCGCCCGCTGGTCATCAACAGCGGATGTCGCGCGCCGATAAAATCGATTCCCTCATCGACCAGCTGCGGCTCGACGCATCGAAATCGTTCGGCGAAAAGCGCGCGCGCGTTGAGCGCGTCGAGCGCGACCATCGCGTCGAACGTGAGCTGCAGTTCCGGCGCGTATCCACCGACCATCGCGGTCAGACGCGCGAGGATTCGCGTTTCTTCCGCCTCCGCTTCGCGCTCGAGCATCATCAGCCGATTGTTCAGCTCGACCGCCCACATCGGCTCGACGAACAGCGTCTCGCCGGACACGCTGCGGTCCTGCACAATTCCCTCGAACCGTTCCGCGTAGTTCAGCTTCATCGGCAGCACGAAGCGCCGATTGCGAATCGTCACGATGTAGTCGGAGACGAACGATTCCATGCCCGACGCGTTGAGCGAGCGCAGCAGGCGCGCCTCGAGTTCCGCGCGCTCGTCACGCAGCCGGCTGCGCAGACGCTTCAGCTCGGGGCTCGCGTCGTCGAGGATTGTGCCGTCGTCGGCCAGCGCACCGAGCATCGCGTCGGCCAGTTCCTTCGGCGCGAGCAGGTTGTGCACCAGCGCCGCGACATGCGGGAATCGCTCGACGCGCGAGCGCAGAAATCCGCCGACGTGGCGCGAGCCCACGATAAAATCGCGCACTTTCACCAGCGCTTCGCCGCCGAGGATCGCGCCGGCGCGCGCCGCCGCGAGCAGGTACGGCCGCTGATCGCTGAACTCGCTTATCGGAATCGAGCCGGCATGCGATCTCAGCTCGACCATCTCGGCAGTCGCGGCAAGCCGGCTGCGCACCTCGGCCGCGTCGATCGACGGACGCAGCTCCGCGGTCGCCTCGCGCCCTGGCTCGGAAGCGCAAAGCTCCATGACGAGGTGAATCACCTTGTCGAATTCGAGTGCTTTCAGATCGCGTTCACGCATCGCTAATATCCAGCCAGACTTTCTAAAATTTAGCCCAACTCTGGTCCGCAGGCATCAAGGATATTGAAAATGGATCGAATAGAATCGCGGCTGAAGTCCAACTCCGACGAGTTCCGCCGCAATCGCGACGCGATGGACGCGCTGGTGAAGCGTCTGCGCGACGAAATCGAGCGGATTCGGCAGGGTGGTCCGGCGAGCGCCCGCGAGCTTCACGTCGAGCGCGGCAAGTTGCTGGCGCGCGATCGCGTCAAAAAACTTCTCGACCCCGGCAGCCCGTTCCTCGAACTGTCGCCGCTGGCAGCGCTTTGCGATGTACGACGACGACTCGCCGTGCGCGAGCATCATCACCGGCATCGGGCGAATCCACGGCCGCGAGACGGTGGTCGTCGCCAACGATGCGACCGTCAAAGGCGGCACTTATTTTCCGATGACTGTGAAGAAGCATCTTCGCGCGCAGCAGATCGCGATCGACAATCTGCTGCCGTGCGTTTACCTGGTCGATTCGGGCGGGGCGTTCCTGCCGATGCAGTCCGAGATTTTCCCGGACGAACATCACTTCGGGCGAATCTTTTACAACCAAGCGCGGATGTCCGCGATCGGATTGCCGCAGGTCGCGGTGGTGATGGGCAATTGCACGGCGGGTGGCGCATACGTGCCGGCGATGTGCGACGAGAACATCATAGTTCGCGACCAGGGGACGATCTTTTTGGCGGGGCCGCCTCTCGTGCGAGCGGCGACCGGCGAAGAGGTCACCGCCGAGGAGCTGGGCGGCGGCGACGTGCATACGCGCCTCTCCGGCGTCAGCGATCACCTGGCCGACGACGACGAGCATGCGCTCCAGATTGCGCGCGCGATCTTCGAGAATCTTGGGCCTCGCAACGCGCCCGCGGTCGAGCAGGATACTCCCGAGGATCCGCACTACGATCCCGCAGAATTGTACGGCATCATTCCGGTCGACACGCGCAAGCCCTACGACGTGCGCGAAGTGATCGCGCGCCTGGTTGACGGCAGCAGGATGCATGAGTTCAAGGCGCGCTATGCGACCACAATCGTGACCGGCTTCGCGCGAATCTACGGCTACAGCGTCGGGATTATCGCCAACAACGGCGTGCTGTTCAGCGAGTCGGCGCTGAAGGCCACGCACTTCATCGAACTGTGCTGCGCGCGGCGCATCCCGATCCTGTTCCTGCAAAACATCACCGGCTTCATCGTCGGCAAGCGCTACGAACAGGGCGGCATCGCCAAGGACGGCGCCAAGATGGTCAACGCGGTAGCCAACGCGCAGGTGCCGAAGTTCACGGTGATCATCGGCGCGTCGAACGGCGCCGGAAACTACGGGATGTGCGGGCGCGCGTACTCGCCGCGATTGCTCTTCATGTGGCCGAACGCGCGCATTTCCGTGATGGGCGGAGAACAAGCCGCGAATACGCTGCTGACGGTGAAGCTGGATCAATTGAAGCGCGAAGGCGCGACGATGAGCGAGGCGGAGCGGAAAGAATTTCTGCGTCCGACGCTGGAGAAGTACGAAATCGAGTCGAGCGTCTATTATTCGAGCGCGCGGCTATGGGACGACGGCGTACTCGATCCGGTCGAGACGCGCGCAGCACTGGCGCTGGGCATCGCAGCGTCGATGAACGCGCCGATTAAGGAGCATCCAGGCTTCGGCGTTTTCAGGATGTGATTTTTCTGGTTCCGTCCCACGTTCGTCGGGGGAGGGTTAGGAGTGGTACAGACCGGCAGGATGGGTAACAGAATAGACCGGCAGGATGGGTAACAGATTGAATGTCACGGCAGGAGGAGCGAGGCGATGCCGTGGCGGGAGATCTGTTCGATGGACGAGAAGATTCGATTGATGGCGGCGCTGTCGGCGGCGGAGGAAAGGGTGACGGAGTTGTGCGAAGATTTCGGCATCAGCCGCAAGACCGCGTACAAGTGGTGGCGGCGCTACCTCGAGTTCGGCGCCGAAGGACTGAAGGAACATTCGCACGCGCCGCAGATGGTGCCATGGGCGATAAGCCAGGCCCAGGCAGAGGCGATCGTGGGACTGCGGCGGGCGCATTCGAGTTGGGGACCAAGGAAGTTGCGAGCCAAGCTTAGCCAATGCGCGCCCTACAGAGCTGGCCGGCACCGAGCACGATAGGAGAGTTGCTGCGCCGCCAACAGCTCACTGAGCCGCGCAAGCGGCGAAAAAGCGCCCGCCCTTCGCCGCTGCCATTGCGCACGGCGTTGGCGCCCAACGACCTCTGGTGTACCGACTTCAAGGGCCCGTTCCGCACCGGCGACGGGGTGCGCTGCGATCCCTTCACCCTGACCGACGCCTACAGCCGTTACCTGTTGAGCGTCAAGGCGGTCGATAAAGCCGGCTATGCCGACTGCCGCAATGAGCTGGAGCGAGTGTTTCGGGAATACGGCCTGCCGCGCGCGATCCGCTCGGACAACGGTCCGCCATTCGCATCGGTCGGAGTAACGGGACTTAGCCGGCTGGCAGTGTGGTGGTTAAAGCTCGGTATCATGCCGGAGCGAATTGAGCCGGGCCGGCCTGAGCAGAACGGGCGGCACGAGCGGATGCACAAGACGCTCAAGGCCGAGTGCGCCAGTCCGCCCAAGGCCAACCGTGGCGCGCAGCAGCGTCGCTTCGATCAGCTCCGCGATGAGTTCAATCAGCAGCGTCCGCATGAGGCGCTGGGCCAGACCGCGCCGGCGACCCACTACACGCCGTCGCCGCGCAGCTACCCGGCCAGGCTCGAGGACCCAGAATATCCGGCCGACTACCAGCCGCGCCGCGTGCGCCATACCGGCGAGATCAAATGGCAGGGCGAGTTGGTGTTCCTCAGCGAGACCTTGACCAATGAAGTAGTAGGAGTAGTTGAAACCGATGACGGAGACGCGGAGGTCTACTTCGGACCGATGATGGTTGGGCTCATCGATGGCGTCAGTCTAAAACTGCGCCGTCATCAGCCCACCGGCTGTTCTACGGTCCGGCGAGTGGGGCAGCCCCCCTCGCGCTCCTCCCCGCCAAACTCAGCAAAAGTGTTACCGATCATGCCGGTCTAAACTGTTACCGATCATCCCGGTCACTCACTGCTCTCGGGCGATCCCGTAAGGCAGCATTCAGCCGCGCCGACTCGTTGAGAACCGAAAATGCGGCGCAGTTCCTTCGCCTCTTTTCCTAATTCCCTCCCACGTTCGTCGGGGGAGGGTTAGGGAGGGGGACAACTGCGTGGCGCGATTGTCTGTTGCGCCACACATCCGGAATCTACAGCAAATTTGGTCCCTCACCCGCCGCTCAAGGACGAGCGTCGGCCGCGTGTCTGTGACACCTTCCGACGAACGGGCGAGGCAATTAGGAATCACACGCCGCGGGAGATGCCCGGCCAGATCTGCTTGTGCATTTGCAATTGCATCCGCGCCGGCAATCTATCCTCGAGTATCCACGCGGCGAGCGCGGCCGGCTCCAGCTGTCCGAACACTGGGCTCAGTAATAGCGCGCCCGCGCGCGTCGCAAGTTCGCGCGTGACGATTGCGTCCCTCGCCCATTCGTAGTCCGGGCGATCGGCGACGACGAATTTTATCTCGTCGCGCATCGTCAGATGGTCGAGGTTGCTCCAGAGATTTCGTTCGCATTCGCCACTGCCCGGGCATTTGAGGTCCATGATCTTGATGACGCGCGGGTCGAGCCGGCTGACGTCAACCGCGCCCGACGTCTCGATCATCACGGTCGCACCCGATTCGAGCATCGCAGCCGTCAGCGGATACACGCCTTCCTGCAGCAGCGGCTCGCCGCCGGTCACTTCGACCAAATCGCATCGGTAGCCGCGAATTATCTCGGCGACCTCGGCGATCGGCATTTGCCGGCCCTCGAAGAATGCGTACTCGGTATCGCACCACTTGCATCGCAGGTTGCATCCGGTGAGCCGCACGAACACGCATGGACGTCCCGCGTGCGTGGATTCGCCCTGGATGCTGTAAAAAATCTCGTTGATGTGCAGCCGTTCGGAAATCATTTTTTTCAGGAGAGTCGTTGCCAGCGCTCGTGCGGCATTGCGCGCTTCCTCCATGACGACGCGCAGCGGCACTTTGTGTTCCGCGGCGATTCGCCGGCAGTCGTCGTACTCCGGCGAAATCGTGGCCGGTTCGCGACCATACGCGCCCGAAGTCTTAACGCGAACTTTGCCCCATCGTGTGTCGACCTCGTGAATCTCGCGATGCAGTTTGAGCCGCTCGACTGCATGAAACCTCAGACCGATCGTCGAGGTCTCCGCGAAAATGATCTCCGCGATCGCGTCGCGGCGCGCGGCCTCGGCGATCACGCCGAGCGTCACTGCCGGGCGGCTCTTCTTCATCATCGTCGGCGTCAGCGTCACGTCGCGCGCGCCGGCGTCGAACAGCCGAGTCATCAAATGATCGTAAATCTGCGGGCTGAGGTCGTCGATATTCGCGGAGATCTCGATCATCTCGTCGCTGTCCAGCGCGGCGCGCTCTCGCCCGAGCATCAGCCGCAACACGTTGGGCCGATCTTCCAGCTCGCGCGAGCCTGCGCCGTAGCCGATCTTTTCGATTTCGAATGCAAGCGGAATTGCCGCGGCACGTGCGAGAGCGCAAACGACCGCCGCGCCGGTCGGAGTGACCATCTCGTGCGCGCCGTCGCCGATTTTGAGCGGAAAACCTGACAGTAGCTCCGCTGTCGCCGGCGCCGGCACCGGAATGACGCCGTGCTGCGAGCGCGCGAAGCCGTTGCCCATCGGGAGCGGCGACACGATCACGTCGCCGACGCCGAGCTGCTCGAGGCCCCATGCGGTGCCGACAATATCGATGATCGAATCGACTGCCCCGACCTCGTGGAAGTGAACGCGGTCAGGCGTGGTGTCGTGAATCTTCGCTTCGGCCTGCGCGAGCACTTCGAAGATGGAAATCGCGCGATGCCGGACCGTCGAGGCGAGAGCCGATGCGTCGATCAGCGCGCGAATTTCGCCGAAGTGACGCTCCGGCTGCGGCTCGGTCACGGTGACGTCAAACTTGAGCGCCGAAATTCCACTTAAAGTTTTGCGCCGCGTCGAGAGCCGGTAGCCGGCAAGCGGCATCGACTTGATCGCGCGCTCGAATTCACCGAAATCCGCACCGCAGTCGAGAATTGCGCCGACGATCATGTCGCCGCTGAGGCCGGAGAACGCGTCGAGATAAGCCGTTTTCATCGCGCAACCTTTACATGGTAGCAGGGCGTCGATAGAATCAAAAACTCGGCTTGCGAGAGATAGTTCAACCGTGAGGCAAAGAGACCTCAAACTCTTCCGAAAATTGCTCGAGGGGCGCCAACGCGACATTCTCAATGAATCGGAGCGCGCCGTCGGCACCATGAACAACGAGACGGAAGAGGCCTACGCCGACCCGACGGACAGGGCCGCGCTCGAATCGGATCGCAATTTCCTGCTGCGGATGCGCGATCGCGAGCGCAAGCTGCTCACCAAAATCACCGAGGCATTCGCACGTATCGAGGACGGCTCGTACGGGCAGTGCGAGGAATGCGGCGGCGAAATCGGAATCGAGCGGCTGAAGGCGCGCCCCGTCACCACGCTGTGCATCGCGTGCAAGTCCGCGCAGGAAGCCCGCGAGTCGAAGGTCTGAGAACTCCTCCAACCCGGAAAATCGCACGCTATGAAAGTGAAAAAGGCGGTCATCCTCGCGGCCGGCATGGGCACGCGGATGCTCCCGTCGTCGAAAGTGATCCCGAAGGAAATTTTGCCGGTGGTCGATACGCCGGCGATCCAGGTCGTGGTCGAAGAGGCGGTCGCGTCCGGCATCGCGGAAATAATTCTGGTCATCAGCCCCGGTAAGACGACCGTCGTTGATCACTTCAAGGTCAACACGGAACTCGAGCGCAATCTTGAGGAGCGCGGCAAACGCGACATCCTTGAACTCATCCGGCGCAGCAACAGTCCGGCGCGGATTACGATCGCCGAACAGCGGCATCCGCTCGGCCTCGGCCATGCGGTGTTGCAGGCGCGCGAGGCGGTCGGCAACGAGCCGTTCGCCGTGATGCTCCCTGACGACATTTTCGATTGCCCGCGGCCGTGCCTGCGCCAACTTCTCGATGTAGCCGAGACGCGCGACGCGCCGGTCGTCGCACTGCTCAAGATCGCGCGCAGTGAGATCTCGAAGTACGGCATCGTCGACGCGAAGGGCGTCGGCGCGCGCACTTACGAACTGCGCGGGATGGTCGAGAAGCCGGCGCCCGAAAAAGCGCCGAGCGAGTTCGCAATCATGGGGCGCTACGTGCTGACTCCCGACATCTTCGAGTTGCTCGCCGCGGGCAAGCCGGGGGCGGGCGGCGAAATCCAGTTGACCGACGCGCTGATGGCGCTGACCTCGCGGCGCAAGATTTACGGCTACGAGTTCGAGGGCGTGCGCTACGACTTGGGCGATCGCGTGGGCTTCATCTCGGCGCAAATCGGCTTCGGGTTGAAGCGCCCCGAACTGGCCGATAGGTTGCGAGCCTACCTGAAGTCGGTTATCTCACAGTAGTATCGCGTTCGTCCTCAGGATGGGGCAGTAGCTCAGCTGGGAGAGCACTACGTTCGCAACGTAGGGGTCGAGGGTTCAAATCCCTTCTGCTCCACATTTCAGTCTTCGGATATTGCGCTAGGTGGAGAATCACCCAAAGAGACGCGTGTGTGCGTGCGATTTGCGATCAGGCATGGACCCGGAGAACGGCTAGGGCAGCACTAGTGGCCAGAAGTCGGCCAAATATATCCGGGCAGGATTTTGCTAGGTCCATCCTCGGCTGGCATGGCGCGCAGATAGATTTGCTTGACCCAGCGCGGCTGACGCGGCACGCTTTATGAGGTCGATGCAATTCCATGGACGGTCACGCCGCCGGTGCTCTAGTGCACACTAAAGTCATTCGGACGCGCTCCGTTTGGCGGCGCAGGATCGCGACGGCCGCCGCGGCGATTTTGCTGCTGGCTCAATCGCTCGGCGCCGCGCACTATCATCCGGTCGCTTCAGCTCATCATCCCTCGATCACCGCCGCCGCCGCGCCCGACAGCCTCTGCTCACTCTGCCTGCATCACAACCACGCGCCCAGCGTGACAGCGGCTCATCTCTCGCTCGCAGCCCCGCATCGCATCGCATCGCGCGATTCAAACGATTTCCGCTCCGCACTCGTATCGGCATTCGACTCGCATCTCTTCGGCCGCGCGCCGCCCGCATCGGTCTAGTCTTCCGCGTTTCCGACATCTGAATGAATTGAGGCGAATGGCGACTGCCATTCGCGGGCTTCGCGTCGCGCATTGCTTGCGCGCCGAGGCCGCTGCTCTAGGAGGATTCAAGAATGCGACTGATTGCCCTGATGGCAATTCTAATGACTACCACTATGGCTGTTGCCGGAGCCCGGGACGCCCGAGCCGCAGCCGCCTCGCACCCCGTCCCCCAGACCGTCTCCGGCATGATCAAGGATGCCTTAGGGCGACCGCTGCCCGGGGCAAATCTCACCCTCCAAACCGCTCAGGGTGCGGTGGTCGCGCGCACCAAAAGCGCACCCGACGGCACCTTTGCCTTCCCGGGCATCGCTCCCGGCACCTACGCCGTGCTTGCCGATCACGCGAACTTCAAGCCGGCAACCAAAATCGTGACCGTTGGCACCGGAGGCGCACAGCGGGTCGCCCTCGTGATGCAATCTGAGGGCGCGCTCAGCATGGCCGTAGTCGCCCAGCGCCTCAATCAGGCCCGCAACGGCCTGTCGCCAGACACGGGCGGCAGCAAGTACACTTTCACCGCCAAGGAAATCCAGGAGTTACCTCAGGGCGCGAATACGTCTCTCAACCAGGTGATACTGCAGGCGCCCGGCGTCGCGCAGGATTCTTACGGCCAGCTCCACGTGCGCGGCGATCACGCCAATATTCAATACCGGATAAATGGCGTTCAGCTGCCCGAAGGCATCACCGGGTTCGGACAGGTGCTGAGTCCGCGCTTTGCCAACTCGATCAGCCTGCTCACGGGCGTGTTGCCGGCTGAATTCGGACTGCGTACCGCCGGAATCATTGATATCAAGACCAAGGACGGGTTGCTCGACAACGTCGCCGATGTTGATTTCTACGGCGGACAGCGCGGCACTACGCAGCCAAGCTTCGAATATGGCGGGTCAAAGGGCAATTTCAGTTACTTCGTGACCGGGCAATATCTTGGCACCGATCGCGGAGTCGAGCCGCCGACGCCTGGCCCGACCGCAATTCACGACACCAGCAATCAGGGGTCGGGATTTGGATACTTCTCGTACTTTCTGAACCCCACCACGAGACTCAGCCTGATATCGGGCACTGCGATTAACCACTTTCAGATTCCCGCGAACCCGGATCAGCCGCAGGTTTTCATGCTGGCGGGCGTGCCGGTCTATCCGTCGGCGAAAGTGCGCGAGAATCAATCCGAGCAGAACTATTTCAATGTGCTCGCGCTGCAAGGGACCGTCGGCGCGAATTTCGATTACCAAATAGCACCGTTCAGCCGTTACTCGACAGTTACTTTCAATCCTGACCACACCGGCGACTTGATCTATAACGGCGCCGCGTCGAGAGTTTTCCGGAGCGACTGGGGCAACGGATTTCAGCTCGACACCGCTTATCACGGAATTGCCAACCATACTTTTCGATTCGGTGGATATTTCGACGCCGAGCGCGCCGAGATCGACAATCATGAGGCGACGTTCAAGGCGTTCCCCGATGGCACGCAAATGCCTCCTTTCGTCCCAATTTCGATCGTCGATGACATCGCGCTGCAGACCTGGATTTACAGCGTCTATGTGCAGGACGAATGGAAGCCTATAGAAAAACTGACCCTTAACTATGGCGTCCGCTTCGACCTGTACGACGGCCTGGTGCGCGCAGACCAGGCGAGCCCCCGAGTTGCGGCGGAGTACAAGCTGTTCAAAGGCACCACGCTGCATGCAGGCTATGCCCGACAGATGACACCCCCGCCAACCGAACTCGTATCGGTGAGTACGATCGCGAAATTCGCGGGCACCACGGGCGCGCCCGCATCCACTGGCAACGGCATTCCGACCGTGGAGCGCGACCATTTGTTTGACGCGGGAGTAACGCAACAGATCATTCCCGGACTGAATGTCGGCATCGATTCGTATTACAAGAAGGCGGCAGACCTGATCGACGAAGGACAGTTCGGACCGGCTCTCATCTTCGAGACATTCAACTACCGCAAGGGTCGCGTTTACGGGGTCGAGTTCACGGGTTCTTACACGCACGAAAATATCTACGCCTACGAGAACTTCGCCTATAGCGTCGCGCAGGGAACGCAGGTGGAATCGGGGCAATTCAATTTCGCACCGGACGAACTGAAGTACATCAGCAGTCACTATATCTTCCTGGATCACGACCAGACCTTCACCAATTCCGCCGGGGTCGTTTACAACTGGCGTGGTTTCGCCTTCAGTATTGACGGAATCTACGGGAGCGGACTTCGGTCCGGCTTCGCGAATACCGGAAACCTGCCGTACTACATCCAGGTCGATGGAGGAATCACCAAGCGGATACCCTTGCCCAACGACCGCGGCGTGCTCGAATTCCGCACCGCGATGGTGAATATGAACGATCACATTTATCAGGTTCGCAATGGCTCCGGCATCGGCGTCTTTGCGGCGCAGTATGGTCCCCGCCGGGCTCTCTACGGCGGTATCAAGTGGGAGCTCCCGACTCTCAAAGCATTGGGCATGGGGTCCAGCTGATGGCGATGCGCTCGCTTCCCGATTCATTCGCGCCGCCGCCAACTCGTGGCGTCGTGGACGACTTCGTCCTGCCGACGGCCGCGCCGTGGCGCAGGTTCGCCGTGACCGGTCCGCTTGCGGTGCTTACTTTGGTCGCGATGTTCATCGGCTCAGGCTTCATCAAGACCAGTCTGCCAGCGCCCCCGCATTACGATCAGGTCATGGCGACCCTCGTCGTCGAACCGCCCCCGCCGCCGGTACCCGCGGGACTTCAGGGCGGCGCCGCGCCCGTCATCAAACGTGTGGCCAAACCGATCCACCACGAGCCGCGCACCCATCCGCACAAGCCTGAGCTTCCGCCGCCCGCGCTTGCGACTTCTCCCTCGGGCGGGATCTCCGTGCCGGTTGCGCCCGCTCGTTCGGGCGTTGCAAAAGAGGATACCACCGGTATTCCGGGCGGGGCCGGCGTCGGCAGCAGCGCCGGTGTGGGTACCGATAGCGCGGGCGCGCGCGCAATCTACGCCCCGCCGCCAAAAATCCCCGACGACCTGCGCCAGGACGCTATGCAAGCCGAGGCGCTGGCGCACTTCGTCGTCGCGCCCGACGGCACGGTGACTGTCACGCTGGTCAAACCCACGGGTAATCCTCGCCTCAACCAGGTGTTGCTAAGCGCGCTCTCGCAATGGCAGTTCTTTCCCGCGATGCGCTCCGGCATGCCGGTCGCATCCGAATTCGATCTGCGAATTCCGATCGTCGTCGAGTGAGAGCCGACGATTGTTGTCTTACCGCCGGTCGCCTCGTACTGGCGGACGTGCTCGCCCGACTAGGCCGGAACGAAACGCGACATCCCGGTGGTGCTGCTCACGCCGCGCTAGCGGAAATTCGCGGCTGAAGACAGTTAGCTGTTGCGCGACGAATCAGCTCGTTATCTTTTCCTGGTAGACGAGAATTTCGACCCGCCGATTCTGACGGCGACCGCTACGTGTGCCGTTGTCGGCGACCGGCTTGCTCGCGCCGTAGGAGACTACGCGAACCTGCGTCGGGTCGAGGCCCTTGTTGCCGACCAGATATCCGGCGACGCTCGTCGCGCGCCGCTGTCCGAGCTCGTAGTTGTACTCCTCATGGCCCATGCTGTCGGTATACCCAGCGACCACGAAGACGCGCCCGGCCGCCGCCGCCGGCCCGGAGCCGGTCGGTCCCTCCATATCTCCGAGGAACTGATCGATCTCGCGCTTGTCGTTTCCACTCAACGCAGCGGATCCGGACTTGAAGGTCGGCCCGGCGCTCGAATTCAGGACCAGCCGCCGCTCAAGGTGGAGATTGTTCATCTGGGTTTCGAGCTGCTCTTGCTGGCCCGTGATCGGTTTCAGCTGATCTCCGACCCAAGAGCGGGTGGCAAGGCATCCGCTGGCGGTGACAAGCAAACCCGCCGCGCCTAAGGCTCCGACTCCGACGCGGACAGCGTCCGATAAACTCGCGATTCGCATGGTAAATTCTCCCTGGTTCGGCCGATTATCCATTTTAATTTTCCAGCCAATTGATTTTTGGGTCAAGTTCATTGCGGACGGAATGGACGTTCATCCGGCGCGGCTGCTGGGCCAAATTGCTCCCAAGCTGGCCG
The DNA here is from genome assembly GCA_963805315.1 of uncultured delta proteobacterium. GTDB lineage: Bacteria > Desulfobacterota > Binatia > Binatales > Binataceae > Binatus. The sequence continues at coordinate 100,789 of CAWDTQ010000001.1, read as the reverse complement.
CGCCGGCATCGGTATCAGTCACTGGTGCTTCGTGTTGATCTCCTCTTTCAGGCTACGACCCTTCAGGTGCGAGGCGCCCTCGCGTAGCGCGCGATATTCGCAGGCCACGGACTTCGGAAGATTCGGAAGCGCCAGAGCAGCAAAGCGGAGCTGCTGAAGCTCGAGGCTGTTGCGCTCGAATCTTTCGGCCAACCGTCGCGCTCCGACCCGGATCATCCTGATCATCTCTCCCAGCCTAGGCGCCTCTTCTTCGTCGAAGCTGAGCTCGCCGCGCTCACGCTCTGCGTCAGCGTCCTGGTAGTAGATCGCCGGCGCGTACACGAGATTCCACAGCTCCGCAGTCGTGAAATCGAGTCGTTCCTCGGCGGCGCATAGCAGCTCCAGCACAGTCTTGTTGGTCGCCCAGTACGCCTCGGGCTGCAGCCGTCCGATTTCCTCGACGAGTTCCCGATCGACGAATCGATTCGCGACGCCGGCATACTCTCCTACAAGACTCTCTCGCTGGGTCCGATCGCCGCTGCGCTGCACCAGACCCCCGTACAGCATCCGATGCAGGGCCTTATACACGGCCCTCGGATGGCGCGCGCGCTCGGCCATCGCGAAGCCGACCGCTCCGCCGGGACCCATGTTCGTGAGCGCCCTCGCGATGTCGTGACGATCGGCCAGCAGCTGTGAGAAGTTTCCATTCTCCAGGTCGCCATCGAAGAAGTCGTCGATCCAGTGCGAGGCGTAGGTCAGGAATGACTTCGTCTGCACTTCTTCCGGGCGGCCTGCGGACACGATCCCGAGGATGAACGCGTGCACCTCGATGTCCCGGTAGTCGTGGACCGCGCTGGTCGACACGCCGAACTTTTTCAGCAGTCCGGTCCTGGCCAGCAAGTTGGCGAATTCAGCGTGGCCGGCTCTCACGGCCATCAAAATTTGCCGCCAACCTGGAATCGTGCGATATAGCGCTTGCGCGCCATCGTCGCATGCATAGCTCGAATAATTTTCAGCGATATTCATTTTCGATCTCCTCGCTCATGATGAGCGTTGCGACATTGATATTGCGGTGCGCTAAGCCACGGCGGCTCCGTTGCGCTCTTCTGTGAGCGCGACCAGCCGATTCGGACGGTCCGAGGGCGGCTCGCCGCCGGCGTTCGACGCGTGCACCTGCACCGCCCGCGGCGATGCGGCGGCCGGTTTGTCGAAACGCAGCGTCAGGCGATCGCTTCCAGCCCGGAGCAGAAAATCGAACCCCCAGCGGATGTACGCCTCGAGCTTCTCGCCCTGCAGAATCATGGGTTGCACCCACATGTCGCCTTCCTCGAACGTCTCGCTGTAGGGCGCCTTCAACGGCTCGCAGGCCTTGTCGAATCTGAATTGCGTGTAAGGCGTCGTCAGATCCACGGGATCGACCAGCGGATACACGATGATTGCCTTCGCTTGCAGGATTCCCGCGACCGCAGCCGCGCCTCCTGCCGCGATTCGACCGACGCCACTAGACAGCGACCAAAGGTCGCTTCCCTCGATTACGGAAGCCGGTGGCAGATCGCTCACGTCCGGCTTGGCGAAGCTTTGCGGCAGCGTGACGAGGTCGTGCACGATGAATCCCGCTACCATTCGCGCAGCGGCATCGCGGTGGTTTTCGAAGATGGCATAGGCATTTCCGAAAGCGAGATGCGCCATGCCAAATCGCGATCGCGGCTTCTCTCTGAAAGCGATCCCGCGCGTGGCCCGGGCCCGTGCGAGGCATTCGCCGAAGGTGCGTCGTTCGTAATCTGTTGTAAGTTGACGAAGTTCCATTGCAGTCCTCCAATTTTCTTTTTCAGCGTTGACTAGAGATGTTTCCGGATGCTCAGCCATTGGACCGCAAGGCGGCGGAGAGCGCGGGCGATGAACGCAGTAGTTCCGCAGCTGATCGGCGGTGTGGATAGTCTTCCTGCTCTCTTGCATCAGTTGGACAGTTTGTCATTCACATGCGACTAGGTGTTAATCCAGCGCAACTGTTTCGAGAAAAAAAGAGGCGAGGTTGGCGGTCGGACTCGTGAAATCGGAAAGACGCCGATCGGCCCGCAGTGGCGTTATTCAAGACGCCGTTGAAATCGTTGCAAGTTTGCCGTTTTCTCGAATAACATGCCGTGACAAGGAGTTACGGGGTAGATGGCGACGACTGGCGAAGGGGACTCGCTTCGCGCGTTTATCGGGGACATCGTCAGAGTCTCGGACTCGCGCGCGACAAAGACTGAGCTGGACGATGCCCACGCGTACCTGTCCGCATTATCGCGCCTGGACTACGGCAGTGCGCTCCGGAATCACTTCGACCGCGCAGAGATTCACGAGTTGCTGAAGGAATTGCGTCGCTCACTTCCCACGCTCAATCGCGAAGTGTTTCGAGAAATCGACCTGCGGCATCTGGCGGCGACGGCCGCAACTTTCGGTGCGAACGTGCAAGCAAGGCAGTTCGACGGTGAGGAAGGTCGCGCGCTCCGAGGATTTTATGTTCACGATTACACCGTGCTCAAACGACCGCTGATCGTTGTGAACACTGCCAATCATCCCGTGGCGGTGGTGGCGGCTTTCTGGCATGAGATGGGTCACCATCTGACTCATTCCGTTTTTGGAAATACCCACGACCACGTCAGTCCGTACTTCTCGACCAACTACCACGACCATTTGAACCATCCGGAGGAGATCGTTGCAGACATGCTGACGGTACTGGCTTGTTACCCGAAACCTGCGGCGAGACGGCTGTTCGGTGACTCTACGACGAGCGCTACCCGCAGGAGCACTGAATCTTTGACCTCGAAAGTGATGCCGTACGTTCGTTCAGTTACCGGCTTCGATTTCGAAAGACGCCTTTCATGGACGGATGCTATGCGCCAACTCGCCGGTGTAATTCACGTAGCTAAATTGCGGGCAGCCCTGCTGAGAGAGTACGGCGTATGAGCAAGAGACGGCTCAGTGGTGTAGTGAAGGACGCGCGCCGGAGACTCGGTATGACGCAGCGCGATCTCGCGGACAGGATCGGAGTGGAGGCGAGCCACATCGCCTATATCGAGAATGACCAACGTCGGCCATCGCTGACCCTGGTGCGGCGGCTGGCCGACACCCTCATGCTTGATCGCCGCGAGTTGTTCTTTCTCGCCCATCCCGAGGCGAAGCACTTGGTGGGAAGTCTCGCCGGAGCCGCCCCTGCGAAACGGACCGACGACGCATGGCGGCGCTTCGCATCAAATCGTCGAGCGCTCAAGCGTCACGGCGTCACTCGCGCGGAACTCCGGCTGTTGAAGCAAGTGAGTTTGCTCGAGCACGTCTCCAGCCCCGGGCACTTTCTGTTCATTCTTAATTCGATCCGTCAGGCAGCGACAACGGACCTTTGAACAACCAGGAATAGCAGTCTTCGAAGCCTCAGTCCGCCGGTGAGACTCGCACTGTCAGCACGTGAGGTCCGCGGAAGTAGCGGTCGAACTCGCCACCGACGTAGTTCCAATCGTCGTTGGGATTGAACCACGCATCCATTCTTGGGATGAACGGCGCAAGAAACAAATTCAGAGCGCCAAGGTCGGGCCGCATAGCGAGGCGGACGAGTTCGCCCGGGTAATGGGGCCAACGCTCCGATCGATCCGGAAGCGACGCCTCGATGCTGAAGATCGCGGGTCCTGGCACGCACGCGAACGCATGGAATCTGATTTCACGGATCCCTTGCCTAAGGCTGCCGACCACCATCATCAGCCCGGACGCACCGGCGAAGGAATCGGCCGGGACGTCAAGCTGGGACCTGCGCACCTTCATCCCGCACGACGAATAGCTCGTGCATGAGGCGACGCCGGATCTCGCGTCGAGCGTGTCGACCATATGGAGCGTGCCATCGGCATTGAAAAACGAGTGCTCATAGGTGTCGAGCCTTGGTGCAGACTGCGCGTCTCCCAGAAATAGCTGTTCGTCTTCATTATCGCGCTCGCCGTCCAGGTAGCTGGTCTCACCCTTGATTTCCTCGGTCGAGTTGTTCTGCAGGACTGTGAAACGGGTCGAGCCGATGATTTGCTTCCCATCGGGACTCAAGATCTTGAATTGTACGCCGCCGAAATCCGGCGCGCCGAGCGGGCCTGCCTTCACCAGAAGCGCGTTACTCCAAACGGCGGCGCTCGCGGCCAGACAGAATACGGGGATAGTTACTTTCAAAATCTGACGGCGGAAGCGATCGTCAAATGCCGTAGTGAATCTTCGGCGCGAATTGCGCGGCGGCCGAATTGAGCCAGAGCGAGTTTGCAGCTCGATGGCGCGAAATCAGTGCCTCAAGGATTTCAGGGATTTCAAACACTGCACGGTTGTCGAACGCCTTCACGTGGGCGCGGATGCGCTGGTACTGCTCGCGATCCAGCATCGTCGAGACTGCGTTCGCGATCTCCCGGAACGAAGGCAGCACCACTCCGAACTCATTTTGCGCGATCCAATCGGTGTTGAATCGCTCCTGCACCATGGTCCACGCGTTGCGCTCCACGATTAACGGAAGCCCCATCACCAGCGCTTCGCTGATGCTTCCCGGACCCGGCTTGCCGATGAAAAAATCCGCCAGCTTCATGTAGTAGGGAATTTCATTCGTGAAGCCGACGCAGTGAAACGGATAGGACAGCTCCATACTTTCGATACGCTCGCGCAGCTTGTCATTGTGGCCGCATACGAAGATGAACTGAGTTTTCAGCCCCGCCGCTTCGATTTTTTTCGCGATGGCTGCTATCTGGCTCGAGCCATAGCTGCCAAACATGACGATGCCCGTCGGCAATTCCCGATCGAGTCCCAGCCGGCCGCGCTCGGCTTCGAGGCTAAGCTCCATCTGGCCATAGAACTCCGGCCGCACGATCATTCCGGAGGTGCGAAACACGCGCTCTGGCGGATGTCCCATCGCAATCGCTTGCTCAGCCGCATTGGCAGTGCCGCAAACCAGGTACTGCTGCTGACGTTCGATCCAGAAGTGCGGCGGATAGTCGACGAGGTCGGTAAGAATCGTGACCAGCGGCGTTTCACACCGTGCCTGCGTCGCGTCGGCTTGTCGCAGGCCCTCCAAAATCGCGTGATTGAAGTTGGGGATCATCGAGACCACCAGGTCGGGCTGCGAATCCTGCCAATGACGCGCCAGCAGCTTGATGATCGTCGGCTCGAGCTGTCGAATCAGCAGCTGAGTTATGCGCAATAGCGGCCCGGTGCCGATCGTAAGGCCGTATTTCAGCTGCGAGTTGTAGAAGTCCTCGATACGAAGTCCGGTGAGGCGTCGAATCACGTCGGCCGGTTCGAGCAGCTCACGCAGGTTGATCAGATTGATCTCCCAGTGACGACGTTGTTGGCGGGCCGCAGATATAAGAGCCGTCGCCGAGGCGCGATGCCCACCGCCGGCGTCGAAATAGATTAGATCGATTCGCGCACCCGGGTAGGTCGACGATTCGGCATGGTAGTCTGTCATATACTGACCGCCTGTGAAGTCGTATCGCAGAGCGAATTGGCGTGCCGCGAACCGGCCCATCGGATGATCCGCAACGCCCCGTCCCGGTCTTCCACCAGCGCCGTTCGATTCAGCACCCAATCGCCGTCGTTTACATACAAAACGTTTCCGATCGCTCGATGATCGGAACGATGAATGTGTCCGCAGATGACACCGTCGGCCTTGTGGTCGCGCGCAGCTGCAAGCACCGCCCGGTCGCGGAAGTCAGTGAGAAACTCGATGGCCTTGCGGGCCGGGTGGCGAATATAGTCGGACAGCGAACGGCCTTCATCGGTTCCCTGTTCGGATCGCTGATTGTACCAGTCATGAATCCGCTGGCCTCGCGCGTACACGCGAGATCCGATCATCGGCAGCAACCGATTTGGATTGAGCGAGCCATCGAACTGATGCCCATGGATCACGAGCATCCGGGCGCCGTCGCTGGTCCTGTGAATCAGGGAATTGGTCGAAGGGATCGGGCCGAAGAGTTCCTCCACCAGGCCGACTTTGAGCTCGTCATGATTGCCGGGCAGGAATACTACGTTGACGCCGCCGCGCCGCCATTGCCGAACCTCATTCACTACTTCCTGCTGCGCGGGACTCCAATACCAGGAAGGTCCCCAGTTCCAGCCGTCGACTATATCGCCAACCATGTAGAGAGTTTCCGCGATGTGATGGCGCAGAAAGTCGAGCAACGTGTCCGCCTTGCATGAACGGGTTCCCAGGTGCACATCGGAGATCCAAATCGTTCGGTAATAGCTGCGTTGAACCATGCCCTGCCCCTCCGCCGTATGCCTCGCATCAACAACAACACGAGGGTTTGTTCCGCCCGCACTACCTGGTGATATGCAATCAGATCGTGGGATCGAGAACTACACAAATAGTGAACTGCGGCTGAAGAGTGAGACAGGAAAACATGATGAATGCATTAGCAAGTTGATACTTACATATGAACGCACTGCTACATCGCGACTGGCTATTCGAGAGCAGTTGTCTCCGTCGCAGGAGGGTTTTGAAGGTTATATTCGCTAGAGCCACGGGGCTGCCGCCATCAGGGGACGAAATCCGCAACAAATCGCCGAGAGTTGCAGACGCTCCGGCGCTCGTCGTACGTTCCGCACTGAGGAACAGGGAGCAGGCTCCGGTTAAACAATGATGGATAACCCCGAGGTCGTCGTCGTCGGCGCAGGGATCGGCGGGAGCGCGATTGCCACGGTTCTCGCGCGTGCTGGAATTTCCACGCTCGTCCTCGAGAAATCAACCGTACACATCGACCACGTCCGCGGCGAATGGCTCGCGCCATGGGGCGTGGCCGAGACCCAGCGCCTCGGCTTGTACGACACGCTGATAGAGAACGGTGGGCATCATCTCGGCGAGCACATCGGATTCGGCGATGAGCTCGACGAAACGACCGCGCGCGCCGAGGCGCTGAACTTCGCCGCCTTCGAGGGAGCTGGATTCAAGCCGCCGCTATGCATGCGGCATCCGGATATGTGCAATCTGCTGAACGCGACCGCGGCCCGTGCCGGCGCGACGCTGCTGCGCGAAGTCAGTGACGTGCGCGTGATCGCCGGCAATTCGCCGGAAGTTCATTTCAAGCACGAAGGCCGGAGCTACCAGCTCGAGCCGCGGCTGGTAGTCGGCGCGGACGGCCGCAATTCGATCGTGCGCGGACAGATTGGAGTGGAACTGCATCGCGACCCGACGCATCATCTGATGGCCGGGATGCTGGTGGACGACATCGACGGATGGCCGGCTTCGCTGCAGACCTTCGGCACCGAGGGCGGACATCAACTTTCTCGTCTTTCCGCAATCGGCGACTCGCGCGCGTCTTTACATCTGCTACGGAATCGATCAGAAACGGCGCTTCGCAGGCGCCGACAACCAGGCGCGCTTTCTCGACGCGTTTCGTTTGAAGACCGTGCCTGGGGTCGAATGCCTCGTCAACGCCACTCCGGCGGGACCGTGCAATTCGTACGGCAACGAGGACTCGTGGACCGACTCGCCGATGGCGCCCGGGGTCGTGCTGATTGGCGATGCGGCCGGCCACAACGACCCGATCATCGGGCAGGGATTGTCGATCTCCTATCGCGACGTGCGCATCGTGCGCGACCTGATGCTCGAGAATCGCGATTGGAAGCCGGCTACGTTTCAGCCGTACGCCGATGAGCGTCGCGAGCGGATGCGCCGGCTGCGGGTGACCGCTTCGAAATTTTCGATTCTCTACGCCGAGTTCGGACCGCATGCGCGCGAGCGTCGCGTGAAATACCGCGATGAGCGGATGCGTGGCGGTTTCATCGATACCGCGCCGGTGCCGTTCATCGGGCCGGAGGCGTTCCCGCCCGAGGCGTTCGACGAGCAAACCCTCAACGAGCTGCGCGCGCTGTAATGCGGCTTAGTCCGCCAGCATCGGATTCGGTTTCGGAAAACCGAGCCGGGTCAGGGTCTCGTCGATTGCGCGCAAATCGTCCGACGACGGACGGGCCGCGCTCGGCGAGCGATTCTACCCGGCGTCGCACTTCCTTCAGTCCGGTGTAGAGCGTGCCGGATAAGCGCGCGATTACGACGAAGCAAATCCACGGAATTGCGACCAGTCCCACAATCGTGATCGCGATCATGGTGCGGGCTTGCGATCCTGCGCGTGGATGCGACGGCCAGCAGGGCCGCGTCGTCGAGGCTCATCAGATCGGCTACCGTTCCTTGCAGTTCGCGCAGGCGCGGCTCGAGGCTGTCGTCGCCCGGCGAGACGGTCCGCATCGCGTCGAACAGCGGCCGCGCGTCGTTGGCGATTTTTTCGATGCGCTCGGCCTGCTCGCGGCTGGCGATGTGATTGCGCGCGACCTCGATGTCGGAAATGAAGCCACGCTGCTGATCGATCACGATTTGCGACGCGTCGGGCTGCGTGCGGCCCCAATCCATTTTGTAGAGCGCGTTTTCCATCCCTTCGGCTGCGCGCTCGGCCGCGTATTCGTTCTCGTAGATTTCGCGCGGCGCCGTGCCGAACACGTGGAACGCTCCGGCAATAACCGCGGCAGCGAGCAACAAAATCGCGGGCGCGAGCGCGGCCATAAAACGGAGCTTGGTGACGATAGTCAGGTTGTTCATGCCGTTTTCTTCCCGTGGTTGTTCCAAAGGATGCCCGCGACGGATACGAAAACGCAACGCCCGATGTGACCGCCGCGACGCGGTATGCAATAATGCGCGCGATGAACTTTGCCGATCGCCTTGCGCAAGCGTCGCGGGTCAAAGACAGCGTCGTGGTGCTGGGCATCGATCCACAGCTCGATGCGCCCGGCGCGCCCGGAATCCCGCACGGCTACACGCTGGCGCGCTTCTGTTGCGAAGTAGTCGAGGCCTGCGCGCGCTCCGCGATTGCCGTCAAACCGCAGCTTGCCTTTTACGAAGCGCGCGGGCTGGAAGGGATGCGTGCGTTTTGCGAGGTCGTCAAGATCGCGCGGCGGCTCGGCCTGATTACGATCGCGGATGCAAAGCGCGGTGATATCGGCACGACCTCGGCCGCTTACGCGGATGCGTTCCTCGGTGATGGCGACTTCAGTTGCGACTCCATGACCGTCAACCCGTACCAGGGCAGCGACACGCTGATGCCGTTTCTCGCGAAGGTGAAGAACGGCCGCGGCGTGTTCGTGCTGGTGAAGACCTCGAATCCCTCGTCGGGAGAATTTCAGGATCTCAACGCGCCCAACCGCCCGATATGGGAGTCGGTGGCGGCGCGCGTCAACGGATGGGGCGGCGATTTCATCGGCGACAGCGGGCTCAGCTCAGTCGGCGCTGTGGTCGGCGCGACGTATCCGGTGGATGCGCGGCGCGCGCGCGAGCTGATGCCGGCGGCAACGATCCTGGTGCCGGGATACGGCGCGCAAGGCGGCACGGCTGCGGACGCGGTCGCGTCAGCGCGTGCGGACGGCACGGGTTTCATCGTGAATGCGAGCCGGAGCCTGTTGTACGCGTATCGGAAGAAGGAAGGGACCAAGCCGGTCGAGGCTGCCGCAGAGTACGCCGAGGCGATGCGCCACGAGTTGAACGCCTCAATCGCGGCGCGCCGCACGGAAGTCTTGGCGCGCACCGCGTAGCCTTCCGGATCCTCACTCCGGCATGGGCGGCCGATGCTCCGAATAGAAAAACTATAGCTGCTAGTGTGCCGCGGGCTGCGTGCAACGAGCGCTCGATCGTCGTGGTTGGTCGCGCTACGCGCGCATCAGCTCGGCTTCGTCGGCGGCGATGGTGGCGTAGACTTCGCGATCGATCTTGCGGTAGCGCTCGAGCGATTTGTCGGCCTGCTCTTCGTGGCCCTGCGCCTTGGCGATTTCGTGCATCTCTTTTTCGATCCATGACAGATGCCACGACTCGTCCTTGGTGACGGATTTCAAGACTTCCATCGTCTCCGCGTCGACGTTGGGCAGCGCCATGTGCGCGTTGTAGCGGCTCTGCGCGCGCTCTTCGACCACGACCGTCAATGCGAGCAGATCGATTATGGTCTTGGGCACGCCGGTGCGAAGTCCGAGCCGGCGCTGGTAGCCGTCGTCGAGAATGATTGGAGTGCCGCCAAGGTCCGAGATTCGCTTGGTCCACAGGAAGGCGTGGCGCGTTTCGTCCGCCAAGTGGGCGGTCATCTTGAGCAGCGACTCGCCGTCCGTCATATGGCTAAGGAGATTGAACAGTAAGCGGGCGCCTCGAGTTCGGCGTCACGATAGAAGCTGAAGACGAGAATCTGCTTCTCCGCGGCGGACATTCCAGTGAAATCCATGGTGGCAAGTGTTGCGCTCAATACCCAGTCCTCCGTCAGCCGTCAAAGATGACGGTCGTGGCTAATACTATCAGAGAAGGCAGTTGCGCGTAACTTATGCGATCCCCCCGGCATGGTCAAGAAAACGCGCCCGCTTCTATGCTCAGGCGGCCGCGCCGAGAATACGCCGCGCTAATGATCGGGTTGCGATTCTTCGGCGTTGGGAACAACTATTTATAGTCGAAGGGGAGCCGCGCGCTTTGTCGCGGCTAATGCGTGATGCCGTCACCGGACGTTTATTGGCTCGCATTGAGACGCGCCCGCGGAGTTGGTCCGCGAACGTGCAAGCTGCTGATCGAGAAGTTCGGCGCTCCTGAAAAAATTTTCCAGCTGCGGTCCCGACGAGATCGCAGCCGCAGGAGTTCCGCGCAACACCGCGCGCAGTATCGCGGAGTTTCGCGACTTCGATCCGCTCGAGAAAGAACTTTGCGAACTGCCGAGCATCGGCGCGCGCCTGGTGAAATGGACCGACGCCGACTATCCGGCCAATCTGCGCCAAATCGCCGACCCGCCGCCGTTCCTCTTCGTGCGCGGCACGGCGCAGCTGGCGGACGCCACGTGCATCGCTATCGTCGGCGCGCGCGCGGCCAGCGATGTCGGGCGCCGGATGGCGCATCGGCTCGGCCTCGAGCTGGCCGCCAAGGGCTTCACCGTCGTCAGCGGGCTGGCGCGCGGAATCGACGGCGAGGCGCATCAGGGCGCGCTCGACGCGCACGGCAAGACGGTCGCGGTGATGGGATGCGGCATCGACGTCATCTATCCGCCGAGCATCGCAAGCTGGCCGAGGCGATCATCGCGGGCGGCGGCGCCCTCATCAGCGAGCTGCCGATTGGAACGCCGCCGATGGCGGAGAATTTCCCGACCCGCAACCGCATCCTGTCGGGACTGTGCCTCGGCGTCGTTATCGTCGAGGCAGCCGAGAAAGCGGCTCGCTGATCACGGCGCGGATGGCGCTGGAGCAGAATCGCCAGGTCTTCGCGGTCCCGGGCAGCCCGCTGACCGGCAAGACTCGCGGTAGCAATCGCCTGTTGAAGGAGGGCGCGAAGCTGGTCGAATGCGTCGAGGATGTGATCGAGGAACTCGCGCCGCAGATGGCTGAGTCGCGCGTCGCATCGAGACAGCCAGAGGCTCCGCGCAGCGCCAGCACCGGTCATGGTGTGGTCAACGTCGAATCCTGAGACAGCAGAGGTCTCAGCATCAGCAGGTCGGCCGAAGGCGCCAAGGCTCCCGAAGCCGTTACGATACTGCTATGACAATCTTAAATAATCTAAAAGATTCTGAAAAGCTCCATGTTGACTCGATAATCGAGGCCTCCGGGCTAAACGCCCAAACCGTGCTTAGATTACTGCTGGAACTGGAACTCGAGGGTCGAGTCACCCAGCATCCGGGCAAGCTTTTCTCGCTCGCATAGTTCTGGCAGGATGTAAGCCCTGTAAGCCTCGGGGATTTGCGCTGGCGCGAAACCTGCGAGGTTGGGGACGGGAGCAGGAGGCCCTGAATCGGTGGCAAAAAACCTCGTAATCGTCGAATCGCCGGCCAAGGCGAAAACCATCAAGCGTTACCTCGGTAGCGACTACCAGGTCACGCCCTCGGTCGGCCACGTGGTGGACCTGCCCAAAAGCAAGCTCGGCGTCGATATCGAGCACGATTTCAAGCCCGAATACCACGTCATCCCGGGCAAAGCCAAGGTAATCGAGCGAGATCAAGAGCGCCGCCAAGGGCAAAGACAACATCTATCCTCGCCACCGACCCCGACCGCGAGGGCGAGGCGATCGCGTTGCATATCGCCGACCACCTCGGCAAGACCAAGGCCAAAGTCCAGCGCATGCTGCTCCATGAAATTACGGCGGCCGCCGTCAAGGAGGCGATCGCCAATCCGTCGAAGCTCGACCACCACCTGTTCGACGCGCAGCAGGCGCGCCGCGTGCTCGACCGGCTGGTCGGATACCAGCTCAGCCCGCTGCTGTGGGACAAGGTCAAGCGCGGAATCAGCGCCGGGCGCGTGCAATCGGTGGCGCTCAGGATAATCGTCGAGCGCGAGCACGAGCGCGAGGCATTCCGCGCCGAGGAATACTGGACCCTCGACGCGCGCCTCGCTGGAAAGAATCCGCCACCGTTCAAGGCGCGGCTCTACAGCTACAAAGACCATCGCATCGACAACAAGGCCTACAAGCTGCCCGAGGCGCGGGCCCGCGAGATTATCGCGAGCGTCGAGAAGGCCCCGTTCACCGTAAAGAGCGTCGAGCGCAAGGAAGTCCGCCGCAGTCCTGCGCCCCCGTTCATCACGTCGCGTCTCCAGCAGGAGGCCTCGCGCAAGCTGTACTTTCAGCCGCGCCGCACGATGCAGATCGCGCAGAGACTGTACGAAGGCGTCGAGCTGGGCGAGCAGGGCGCGGTCGGACTTATCACTTATATGCGCACCGATTCGCCGCGCGTGTCGGACCAGGCGCTCGAGTCCGTCCGCGACCATATCGGCACGCGCTACGGCAAAGAATACATTCCCGAGCAGCCGAACGTTTATAAATCCGGCAAGCAGTCGCAGGACGCGCACGAGGCGATTCGTCCCGACCGCCGTCGAGCGCGACCCCGAGTCGATTGCGCGCTACCTCGACAAGGACGCGCTCGCGCTCTACACGCTCATCTACAATCGCTTCGTCTCGAGCCAGATGACACCGGCAGTGTACGACCGCACGACGGTCGATATCGAATCGGCCGACGCGATTTTCCGCGCGACCGGCCAGGTGATGAAGTTTGACGGCTTCATGCGCGTGTATATCGAGGGCCAGGACGAGGCTCGGCCGACGACGAAGAGGGCACGCTGCCGCTGCTCAACGAAGGCGAGGCGCTGACCCTGCTCGGGCTGGATCCCGAGCAGCATTTCACGCAGCCGCCTCCGCGCTACACGCAGGCCACGCTGATCAAGGAGCTCGAAGAAAAGGGCATCGGGCGTCCCTCGACCTACGCCGCGATCATGACGAGCATCCTGAGGGTCGAGTACGTCGAAGAAGACGAGAGCAAGCGGATGCGGCCGACGTCGCTCGGGCGCGTCGTCAACGACATGCTGGTCAAGGCGTTCCCCGACATCCTGGAATCGGCTTCACCGCGCAGTTCGAAGAGGACCTCGACAAAGTCGAAGAGGGCGCCGAGAACTGGGTGAAGACGATGAAGCGCTTCTACGGCCCGTTCGCCAAGGACCTTGCCGACGCCAAGAAGAAAATGCCCGAGGTCAAGCGAAAAGGCCTGCCGACCGGCCTCATCTGCGAGCTCGACGGCGGCAACATGGTGATCAAGTGGGGCCGCAACGGCGAGTTTCTCGCCTGCTCGAACTATCCCAAATGCACCAACACCGGCGAGATCGCGCGCGACGATCAGGGAAACATCACGCTCAAGCCTCCGTCGGCGCCGGTGCCAAGCGACGAAGTTTGCGAGAAGTGCGGCAAGCCGATGGTCAAGCGCCGCTCGCGCTTCGGCGAGTTCCTGGGATGCTCGGGCTATCCGGACTGCGACGGAATCAAGCGCCTGCAATCCGACCCGGTCAAGACCGGAGTCGCGTGCCCGGAATGCAAGGAAGGTGAAATCCTCGAGCGTCGCAGCCGGCGCGGAAAGATTTTCTTCGGATGCGGCCGCTACCCGAAGTGCAAGTTCGCAGCATGGAACAAAGTCGTGTTGCAGCCATGCCCGTCGTGCGGTGCGAATTACATGGTCGAAAAGGACCTCAAGCGCACCGGCCTCACCTGGCAATGCGCCAACAAGGAATGCGGCTACAAGGCTCCTGCTCCCGTCGCGCCACAGGCAGAGCCGGCTCCCGCGGCGCCGCCAGCCGCCTAGCACGTTCGCTTAGATTTTCGCCGTGTCGGACTCTCGTAGATCCATCGATCGCATCCTCCATGCCTTGCTGACGGTTCTTGTCGCCGCGCTGCTCGCGGGATTCGCGGCGCCTGCCCAAGGCGCATCGCCTGGCGCGAATTCTACTGTGATTCCCAATCAGGAGGAGACCGTGCAGCCTTATGTCGCGCGCGTCTACTTCGACGCGAAGGCAAAGGACGGCAGCGACGCCTACTTCGAGATTCTCAAAAGTGACAAGCGCGTTTATCTGCAGAAGGCCACGCGGAAGGGCGAGAAATTTTTCATCGGCACGATGGACAAGGACGATCCCGATGCGGCGCTGGTCAAGATGGGGATGGACATCACCGGCGACGGACAGCCCGATCTCGTAATTTCCGAATGGCTGGGCGGCGCGAATTGCTGCCTGGTGTTTCATATCTTCGAGATCGGCCCGATCTTCAGAAAACTCGGCACGATCGACGGGAAGTTCGGAGACTCGGGTCCGCATTTCGTGCATCTGGACAAGGACTCGAAGACCCCGGGGCTGGCGATTCAGATTCATGACTGGACGTTCGCCAACTGGCACACCGATTTCGCCGACTCGCCCGCGCCCAAGGTCATGCTGCGCTTCAGCGACAATGCGTATCGCATATCGCCCGACCTGATGCGCGCGCTGATGCCCCCGGACAGCAACCTTGAAGCGAGCGCCGCCGCAGTCAGGAACTACGCGCCAAGCGCCAAGGGCGGTGCGTGGCCTCACGCTGAAGTAACGCCGCAGCTATGGGGCACGATGCTCGATTTGATCTACGCAGGACACGCCGACGATGCGTGGAAGTTTCTCGACCAGGCGTGGCCTCCGAAGCTGGAGGGTAAAGATGTCTTCGCCCGCGACTTTCGCGCGCAACTCGCGAAGAGCCCCTACTGGCCGGCGGTCATGGCGATGAATGCCTCCAAGCCTCAGGCTGCGCCATCGTCAACGGCCACCAAGTAGCAGCGCGAACATTACGTCATCTTTGCCGAAACTTCTTCGAGCCGACGGCGGATAAATCGCCGCTCGGGTGCGCTGCCCACTCGCGCCAGCGCCGCGCGATATGACTCAGCCGCCTCGCTCCAGCGCCCCAACCTCCGCAACAAATCCGCCCGCGCCGACCACATCAGGTAGTAGTCTCGCAGATCGCCGCTATCCGCGATGTCCTCGATCAATTCGAGACCAGCCGCGGGGCCGTCGGCCATCGCGATCGCAACCGCGCGATTCAACTCGATCACGGGCGAAGGACGGATCGCGATCAGGCGCGCATAGAGATCCGCGATCGCGCGCCAGTCCGTCGCATCTGCGCGCTCTGCGCGTGTGTGAGCGGCGGCAATCGCCGACTGGATCGCATACGGTCCATTCGCGTCGGCGCGGATCGCGGCCTCCGAATGAGTCAGCCCTTCGGCGATCTGCGCGCGATCCCAGCGCGAGCGGTCCTGCTCCTCGAGCAGCACGATTTCGCCGCGCGCGTCGATTCGCGCGTCGCGCCGCGCGTCATGCAGCAGCATCAATGCGAGCAATCCGCGCGGCTCGGCCTCCGCCGGCATCAGCGCGACCAGGATGCGGCCCAGGCGAATCGCCTCGGCGCAGAGATCGGTGCGCAGCAGGCGTTCGCCGGAGCTGGCCGCGTATCCTTCGTTGAAGACCAGGTAGATCACAGCCATCACGGCGTCCAGGCGTTCGGCCAGCAACTCCGGCGACGGCACCTCGTAAGGAATCCTTGCTGCGCGAATCTTGCGCTTGGCGCGGACCAGCCGTTGCGCCATCGTGGCCGGCGCCGTCAGGAACGCGCGCGCGATTTCCTCAGTCGTGAGCCCGCACAGCGTGCGCAGCGAGAGCGCAACGCGGGCGTCGTCGGCCAGCGCGGGATGGCAGCACGTGAAGATCAGCCGCAGCCGCTCGTCGGGCAGCGTGCCGGCCGAATCGATCTCCGCGCCGTCGTCACCGCTCTCTGCCATGCGGATCAGCTCCTCGCGGCGATCGTTGAACCGGCCCTGCTTCCTGATTCGATCGATCGCCTTGTTGCGCGCGACGCCGATGATCCACGCGCGTGGATTGTCCGGGAGTCCATCGCGGCGCCATTGCTCGACCGCGCTGGCGAACGCCTCCTGCGCCGCGTCTTCCGCGAGGTCGAAGTCGCCAAGCACGCGGATGAGCGTGGCGAGAATTCGCCCGAACTCCTCGCGATAGAAGCGCTCGATACCGGCGGCGGTGTTTTCCATCGGCAAATTCGTCCGTCCGATGGCAGGGTAGCCGCCCGCCGCGCATCCCGCTACCCGTTAAGATGGATTCATTCGTGGTAGACGCACCAGCATCGGTCGATCGGTCTGACTTCGATCGTGTCGTCGCCTACATGTTGATCTTCCTGACAGGCCGGACTTCGACCGAGCCGTGCTTCGACCCGGGAATCCGCGCGGCAATCGAGATTGCCTCGTCGAGATCTTTCGCCTCGACCAGGTAGTATCCGCCGAGCTGCTCCTTGGTCTCCGCGAACGGCCCGTCCGTCACCGCCGTCTTGCCGTTGCGCACGCGGACGGTGGTAGCGGTCGTCGTCTGCTCGAGCGCGTTGCCGCCTTTGTTCTTCCCGCTCTTCGTGAGGTCCTGGGTGAAGGCCATGTAGTCTTGGTGCATCTGGCCCATCTCGGCGGCGCTCCGCTTCTTTGCATCTTCCTCGTTGCTGTAGATCAAAAGCAGGTATTCCATTTGTGCGTCTCCTTGCTACCCGGTTTGGGTTTTTTCACTTACTAGTCGAACGGCGATATCTCAGATCGACACCCCGGTTTACACGGCCGTCGAAAAAAGCCACGATCACCCTTCGCCGCATCTACGCCATGAATGAAAGACAGGTAACCGTTGTCGGAGCGGGCCTCGCGGGCAGCGAGGCCGCCTGGCAGCTCGTGCGCAGAGGCATCGCGGTGCGGCTCGTGGAGATGCGGCCGGTCAAGATGACCGAAGCACATCGGACGGCGGATTTCGCGGAACTCGTATGCTCGAATTCGCTCCGCAACGATTCGATGGAGACGGCGGTCGGCGTGCTGAAAGAAGAGATGCGCCGGCTTGGCTCGCTCGTGATCGCCGCCGCGGACAGCGCGCGGGTGCCGGCGGGCTCGGCGCTCGCCGTCGATCGCAATGATTTCTCGCGCGCTATCACCAAAGCGCTCGAGGATCATCCGATGGTCGAGATTTCGCGCGCGGAGGCTTCGGAGATACCAACCGGTCTGACAATTCTCGCGACCGGTCCTCTGACCAGTCCGGATCTCGGCGAAGCGCTGAACCGGGTGATCGGTCCGCGCAACCTTTATTTCTACGACGCGATCGCGCCGATCGTCGCCGCCGATTCGATCGACATGAACGTCGCGTTCAGGGCTTCGCGCTACGGCAAGGGCGGTGACGACTACATCAACTGCCCGATGACCGAAATTCAGTACGGGGCGTTCGTCGCTGCGGTAATAGAGTCTAAAAAGATCGAGCTGCACCCGTTCGAGAAACCGGTTTATTTCGAAGGATGCATGCCGATAGAGGAAATGGCGCGCCGCGGTCCGATGACGCTCGCGTTCGGCCCGATGCGCCCGGTGGGGCTCTCAGAGCCGGCCAGCGGGCGCCGGCCGTTTGCCGTCGTGCAGCTCAGACAGGACGACGCCGAAGGCCGCATGTACAACATGGTCGGTTTCCAGACCAAGATGACGTATTCGGAACAGCGCCGCGTGCTGCGAATGATCCCCGGACTGGAGCGCGCGGAGTTCGTGCGGCTGGGCTCGCTGCATCGCAACACTTTTGTCGATTCGCCGCGCCTGCTGCGTTCCACGCTCCAGCTCAAAACGCGCGACGATTTGTTTCTGGCGGGACAGATGATCGGCGTCGAAGGCTACGTCGAATCTGCCGCTGCGGGATTGCTCGCGGGAATCAACGCCGCGAACCTGGTCATGAATCGCGAGTTGGTCGTCCCGCCGCCGGAGACGGCGCTGGGATCGATTATCGCGTATATCACCGATCCCGCCCGGCGCGAGTTCCAGCCGATGAATGCGAACTACGGCCTGATGCCTGATTTGAACAACGGCGCGCGCGGCCGTCACAAGAAAATCGCGATGGGCACGCGCGCGATTGCGGCGATCGACGAGTGGATCGAGCACAATCAAATCCAATCCAATCTGATCGGCTTGACCGCACCTATGGCTCCGCACGCACTTCGGCTATAGAAAATCGCTGGAGGTCCGTCGATGACCAAAGCGGAACTGATTGATACGATCGCCCGATCCACTGGCCAGCCCAAAAAGCTGGTCGCCACCACTGTGGATCTCGCATTCGAACAAATCGCGCGCTCGATTCGCAAGGACAAACGCTTCTGGGTGCCCGGCTTCGGCACTTTCTCCGTGCGTAAACGCCGCGCACGCGCCGGCTTCAATCCGCGCACGAACTCGCCGATGATCATCCCGGCGGCGCGCACCGTAGGCTTTCGTCCCGCGTCGCAGCTAAGGAAGGGTCTCTGACCACGGCCGCTTCCAAAGCCGACGAGCGCGATCCTCCGCGCGATAAAACGACTTCCTCTGCGTTCGTTTCGGCCCGTGCGCTAAGTCTCGCCCTCTTGATCGCGGCCCTCGCCGCGGGAATGATGCTGCGCTTTGCGAATCTGGGCGCGCTCGAGATCTCCGCCGACGAGGCTACGTCATGGGCGGCCGCATCAGCATCGAGCGCCGCCGAAGTGAGCGCACGCCACATCGCGCTCAATCCCGGCGAGCTGCCGATATACGACTTGACGCTGCATGGATGGATCGCGATTTTCGGCACGAGCCCGACCGCGATGCGCGCGTTGTCGGCAGCCTTCGGCGTCTTGGCGATAGCGCTGGTCTATATTGTTAGCTGCGAATTGTTCGCCCCCGCGTCTGGAGGAGTATCGGTACTCACCATCGACGACATCGGAATAATTGCCGGACTCGCCGCGCTGGTCTTTGCCGTAAACCTCGTCACGATCAAGTACTCGCGCGAGGCGCGGATGTATCCGCTCCTGCTCGCCACGATTCTCGCGCAGGTCGCGATGTTCCTCCGCGCGATCCGCGCAGGCGGCCTCGCGAACTACGCGACAGTCGCGGTGCTGACGGCGATTGCGATCGCCTCGAACTACTCGGCGCTGGCGATCCCCGCGGTCGAAGGTCTCTGGCTGCTATATGTACTCACGCGCGCGGGATGGCGATTCGACGACGCAAATGCACGGCGCGCCGGGGCACTGGCGGCCGCACTCGCGGTGGGAGGATTGATCCTCGCGCCGAAACTCTTCTCCCCGTTGCACGTGCCGACGACCGCGACCGGAGTCGCGCGCGGATGGCGCAAGCTGCCTGACCTCTCCGCGCCTTTCGCGTTCTTCAACAAGGCGACCGGCAGCTTCGCGTTTCCGATCCTCGCGGCGCTCGCGATTTGGGGCGTGGTCCGTGGATGGCGGCGCGGTGCGCGCGACGCAGTTGCCTTCGCCGTGCTGTGGATGTGGGCGCCGCCTTTGCTGATGCTGGTCGCGTCGTACACGATTGCGCCGGTGTTCGTCGAGCGCTACGCGCTGTCGTCCTTCGTTCCGTTTTTCATCCTGGTTGCGCTCGGAATATTCGAGTTACCCGGCGATTTCGTCCGGCTCGGCGCACTCGTGATCGCAGTCGCGTTCTCTTTGGGCCATATCGTTTCCTACGGTCACAAGCCGCACGACGCGCAATACCGCGAAGCAATTGCCGCCGCCGCCTCCGCGCTAAAACCGGGCCAGGCGATGACCGTGGTGCCGTCGTATGCGATCGAGGTGGTTCGATATTATCTGCCCCCCGACCAACTGAATCGTGCAGTTCGCTTTGACCCCTCTGCGCCGCCGGGTGCGGTGCTGATACTTGCCGATCAGAATCTCGCGCCGGATGCCGCTCGATCCTATAGAAAGGAATATCCGCAAGTGGTCGCGCGCTTGCGCGGCATAACGGTCCTGCGAAAGTGAAATTGAAAACAGTGAAAAGGTGAAATTGCAATGAGCGATCGCACTCCCGACGATCTGAGATTGAAAAGTCAGCAAAAGGCCGCCTGGGACGATAGCGCGGAAGGGTGGAAGCGATGGTGGCCCACGTTCGAGCGCGCCGCGCAGACCGTCAACGACCGGCTCGTCGCGCTGGCCGCCGTGCGCGCCGGCGATCGCGTGCTGGATATCGCGACCGGCAGCGGCGAGCCCGCGCTGACCGCGGCCCGTGTCGTCGGACCAGCTGGTCGAGTCGTCGCCGTCGACATGTCACCCGGCATGCTCGCGATCGCGCGCGAGCGAATCGACGCGGCGGGCCTGAAGAACGTCGAGCTCGTCGAGTCCGACGCCGAGTCTCTCCGCCTCGACGCGCATTCCTTCGATGCCGCGCTGTGCAGATGGGGCCTCATGTTCATGCCTGACCTCGACGGCGTGATCCGCGGATTGCATCGCGCTCTCAAGCCGGGCGGCCGCTTCGCGACTGCAGTCTGGGCGGCTGCGGACAAAGTGCCGATGTGCGGCCTCGCACGCGACGCGATACGCCGGATTACTGGGATCGTGCCGCCGCCAAACGCGCCCGACCCGATCCGGCTCGCGGACCCGTCGATCCTCGAGCGTGCGCTGGCCGCGGCCGGCTTTCGCGAGGTGACGATCGAACGGCTGATCGTAACCTTCGAATTTCCGTCGCCTGACGCGTTCGCGGACTTCCGCGGCCAAATCGGCGGCACCCGCGCGATGCTCTCGAAAATGCCCGCCGAGGTCGCCAGCCGGGTGCGCGACGCTGTCGTCTCCTCGGCGCGCGAATACGTTGCTGCTGATGCCGGCGGCGTCGTGCGGCTCAACAACGAGACGATCATTTTCGCCGCGCGCGCATAGCGGGATAGCACGGTGCCCGCCGGTCGCGTTCGCGTCTCGCTGTTGCGGTACTCGCCCGCCCTCGTCCTATTCGCAATCGTTCTCGCGGACCTTCGCCAGTTCAGCGACCCCGACCTGTGGGGGCATATTCTGTTCGGGCGCGAGCTGCTTGCACACGGATCGCTGCCGCTCGACAATCCCTACTCATACTCGGCGCCGGGCTTCCACTGGCTGCACCACGAATGGTTGAGCGAAGTCCTGATGAGCGCGATCTTCGACCGCTACGGCGCGCTCGGCCTGAAGCTGCTCAAGTTCCTCTGCACGGCAGGCACCATAACTTTTATCGTTCTCGCGCAATCGGAAACTGGCGCGGCGGCAGCCGTCCAGACGGCGATCCTGCTGGTCGTGGCGCTGATCCTGGTCCCGGCAATGCAGTTTCGGCCGCAGATATTCGATTTCCTGTGTCTGTCGGCGATTGTCGCGCTGCTCTCCCGCCACAACTGGCGCGGTTCGGCGCCGCTGTGGATTGTGATTCCGATGGTGGCGATTTGGATCAATCTTCACGGCGGATTTTTCATCGGCCTCGTCGCGATGGGCGTGTATGGAGCAACGGTCGCGGCGTCCGACATCTTCGCGGGTCGCGGTCCGCGTCGTGGGCTCGGCATTATTGCGATCACCGCCGCCGCTGCCGCATCGACGTTGTTCACGTTTCTGATCCCTCCTGCGCGCGAAAGCTGGTACACCCTGATCCGCTCGATCATGAACCCGATGACAGGCACTACAATTGTGGATTGGAGACCGCTGATAGCCTCGGTGACGATGGCGCCGGCCGGCAGCATCGAGCGCAAATATTTCGTCATGGTGATCATTTTTTTTGGCGTGACCGCCGTGTCGGTGATTCTCACGCCAAAAGGCGCCGACGCGCCGCTGGTCGCAGTCGCCGTGGTGCTGGCCGCGACAGCCTTCAGAGCTCAGCGCAATATCGCGATCGCCGCGATTGCGATTGCTCCCGTGCTCGCAAACCATTTGAACCTCCTGCTCCGGCCGCGCGAGGTTGCCGACGCCGCCAATGCCCGTGCGGTGCCGCGCGCAGCCAGGTGTCACTGAAGTTATGATCGCTATCGCCGCCATCGGATTCGCGCGTCACAGCGGAATTCTGACGCCTGGAATAGACGCGTCCGGCAACCCTGCCGATGCCATCGACTTCATGAACAACCACGGCCTTGTAGGAAACGTGTTGGCCGACTACGCGTGGGGTGAGTTCATCATTTGGCACGGCGCTCCCGGCACGAAAGTCTTTATCGACAGCCGCTACGATCTCGGCTATCCGCCCTCGGTCGTCCGGGATTTCATCAAGTTCGATAAAGGCCTGGCCGAGGGATCGCACACGCTGGCGGCTTATCCGAATGATTTCGTTTTGATAAAAACGGATTGGCCCTCCGCCAGGCTGATGGCCACGCGGCGCGATTGGCGGCTCATCTATAGCGACGACGTCGCCCGGCTCTACGCCCCCGCGAACTCACCAGCCGCCAACCTCAAGGGCGTTCCGTTCACCGGCACGGCCCGGCCGCTGCTATTCCCGTAGTCGTGGCGTCGACGTCGCGAAAGTCGCGCACTGGAAATGCGCCGTCAGTGTGGTAAGTAAGGTAGTCGTCAAGGCGCTCGCGCGACGCATGTGTTTTTCACTTTTTCTTGCTCGCGCGTCCAGCCAACATTACCGCACACCGAAGGAGCATTGAGGATGAAAGCCGCCGTTTTCCACGGGCCCAAGTTGCCCCTCAGTATCGAGGACGTCGAACTCGACAAACCGCAGGACCGCGAAGTCCTGATAAAAACCGTCGCCAGCGGCGTATGCCATAGCGACCTGCACTTCGTCGACGGACTCTACCCCTATCCCGCGCCCGCCGTGCTCGGCCACGAGGCCGCCGGCATCATCGAAGAAGTCGGCAAACAGGTGACCTACGTGAAGCCCGGCGATCACGTGATCTGCTGCTTGTCGGTGTTCTGTGGAAATTGCGATCAGTGCATGTCGGGGCATCCGAATCGATGCTCGAACAAGGCCGCCACCCAGCGCAATCCCAAGGACAAGCCGCGCATCTCGCAGAAGGGCAAGCCCGTCAACCAGTTCCTCGACATCTCGTCGTACTGCGAGAAGATGCTGCTGCATGAGAACGCGGTGGTGAAAATTCGCGAGGACCTGCCGCTCGATCGCGCGGCGCTCATCGGATGCGGCGTCACCACCGGCGTCGGCGCGGTGCTCAACACCGCGAAGATCGAGCCCGGCTCGACGGTCGCGGTCTTCGGCGCGGGCGGCGTTGGACTCGCGGCAATCCAGGGCGCGCGGATCGCGGGCGCGCGCAAAATAATCGCGATCGATATGTTCGAGGGCAAGCTCGCGATGGCCAAGCGGATGGGCGCAACCGACACCGTTGACGCGTCGAGCAGCGATCCCGTCGACGAAATCAGAAAGCTGACCGACGGTGCCGGTGTCGATTACTCATTCGAAGCGATCGGACTAAAGAAAGTCGCCGAGCAGGCCTTCGTCGCGCTCAAGCCCGGCGGCACCGCGACCGTGATCGGCATGATCCCCGTCGGCCAGAAGGTGGAGCTCGACGGCTACATGTTTCTGACCGAGCGCAAACTACAAGGCTCCAACATGGGCTCGAACCGCTTCCGCATCGACATGCCGAAATACATCGACTTCTACCTGCAGGGCCGCCTCAATCTCGACGACATGATCAGCCGGCGCGGCAAACTTGAAGACGTCAACGAAGCGTTCCGCGCGATGAAAGCGGGCGAGGTCGCGCGCACTGTGCTGATGTTCAACTAGCGCGGATTCACTGAAAAGAGAAAGGAGCAATCCAGATGAAAGCTGCTGTATTCCACGGTCCCGGTCAGGCACTCACGATCGAACAGGTCGATATCGACGAACCCAAAGAGCGCGAAGTAGTCGTGCGCACCGTCGCCAGCGGCGTGTGCCATAGCGATCTTCATTTCGTAGACGGCCTCTACATGTGGCCGACTCCCGCCGTCCTCGGCCACGAGGCCGCCGGCGTCGTCGAAAAGGTCGGCTCGCAGGTCTCGTACCTCAAGCCGGGCGACCACGTTATCGCGTGCCTCTCGGTCTTCTGCGGCTACTGCGAGGACTGTATGTCGGGCCATCCGAACCTGTGCTCGAACAAGGCCGCTACGCAGCGCGGTCCCAGCGACAAGCCCCGCCTCTCGCAGAAGGGCAAGATGGTCAATCAGTTTGCCGACCTCTCGGGCTACGCCGAAAAAATGTTGCTGCATGAAAACGCGCTGGTAAAGATTGGCAACGACGTACCGCTCGATCGCGCCGCGCTAATCGGATGCGGCGTAATGACCGGCGTCGGCGCCGCGCTTAACACCGCCAAGGTCGCGCCCGGATCGACGGTCGCGGTGTTCGGCGCCGGCGGCGTCGGCCTCGCGATCATCCAGGGCGCGCGAATCGCGGGCGCGCGAATGATCATCGCAGTCGACAAGTTTGCATCCAAGCTCGAACTCGCCAAGAAACTCGGCGCGACTCACGCCGTCGACGCGTCAAAGGGCGATGCGGTCGAAGAGATCCGCAAGCTCACCGGCGGCGGCGTCGAGTATTCGTTCGAAGCGATCGGCCTAAAGGTCGCAGCCGAGCAGGCGTACCAATCGCTGGCCGCCGGCGGCATCGCCACGATTGTCGGGATGGTACCAATCGGACAGAAAGTCGACGTTGATGGTTTTTCGCTGCTGTACGAGAAGCGCATCCAGGGATGCTTCATGGGATCGAACCGCTTCCGCATCGACATGCCGCGCATCATCGAGCTCTATCAGCAGGGACGGCTCGACCTCGACGACATGATCACGCGCCGCGGCAAACTCGAGGACGTCAACGAAGCGTTCCGCGCAATGAAAGCCGGAGAAGTAGCGCGCACAGTGCTGATGTTCGACTAAGCGCGCGCGATTCAATCGCACTACGCAGAGAGGGCCGGTCGGATTTCCGATCGGCCCTCACTTTAAAATCCGGTTCCCCTTCCCGCGCGGGCCCGAAAAAAAGGGGTTACGGGTTAGGTTCCTTGGTACTTGCTATCACTTCACCAAATCCGCGATGCCTTCCTCGATCGACACGCGCGGAACGCCATCCGAGCACCCGCTCGGCTTGCGTGCGATCCGCCAGCGTATCGCGCATATCGCCGGCGCGCGCTTCGCGATGAACAGTCTTCCCACCGATCATCGCTGCGACTCGATTCACGCTTACGTTTTCACCGCGCCCGATGTTTATCGGCCGCCCGTCCGCAACTTCGCAGTCCATCGCCAGGATGTTCGCCGACACCACGTCGCTGACGTGCGTGAAATCCCGCGTCTGTTCGCCGTCGCCGTGAATTTCGAGTGGACGGCCCTCGCGCCGCGCCTTCAGGAACGCCGCGATTGCCAGCACGTACGATCCCTCGAACGGCATTCGCGGACCGTACACACCGAAATAGCGCAGCGTAATCGTCTGCATCGCGAACAACCGATGAAACATCCGCGCGTACTGCTCGCCGACATACTTTTGCAGCGCGTACGGGTTGAGTGGATTCGGCGTCATCGTCTCGACCAGCGGCATCTTTGCCTGCTCGCCGTACACAGACGATGATCCCGAGTACACGACGCGCCGAACTTTCCGATCGCGCGCCGCGATCAGCACGTTGAGCGTCCCGACCACGTTGGTCATGTGCGTCTCGACCGGCTTTGCGATCGAAAGCGGGATTCGCGGCAGCGCCGCCACGTGGAACACCGTATCGACGCCGTCGAAAGCATCTGCGATCGACGACGCATCGCGGATGTCGCCTTCGACCAGCTCGGCCGCCCGGTTCACATACTCGCGCCGGCCGGTCGCAAAGTTGTCGATCACTCGAACGCGCAATCCCGCCGCGACGAGCGCGTCCACGAGATGCGATCCGATGAACCCCGCGCCCCCGGTCACCAGCACAAGCCGCTCCGACGCCTTCGATTTCGATTGTGAGCTCATTCAGGGAAAAGTGTGCGCACGCGAGTTGAGCAAAATTGCGCGGTTTGCATCGCTAGGATAACCTAGTCGTTTACCGCCCGCACCTGAACGGGCACCCAACAATGACCACCGATGCGCACAGGATCAAGCTCCTCAAGGAGTTGCTCGCCGAACGAATCCTCGTTCTGGACGGCGCGTTCGGCACTTTCGTGCTCGGCGAAAATCTGAGCGCCGCGGATTACGGCGGCGCTCGCTACGAAGGATGCAATGAGAACGTCGTGCGCACGCGGCCGGATCTGATTCGCCGCATGCACGACGGCTTTCTCGACGTCGGCGCCGATATAATCGAGACCGCGAGTTTCCAGGCCAGCCCCATCGTGCTCGCCGAGTATGGCCTGGAGCCGGACACGCGCGAGATCAACCGTCTCGCTGCGACGCTCGCGCGCGAGGAGGCCGCGCGCTTCAGCACCGCTGACAAACCGCGCTTCGTCGCCGGCTCGATGGGCCCGACGACCAAGAGCATCTCGGTCACCGGCGGCGTGACCTTCGATCAGATGCGCGACGGTTACCAGGTGCAGGCCGAAGGGCTGATCGAAGGCGGCGCCGACATCCTCATCCTCGAAACCGTCAACGACACGCTGAACTGCAAGGCCGGCCTGGTCGGTATCGAGGCTGCGATCGAAAAACTCGGTGTCGCGCCGGCGGTCGCCGTGTCGGGAACGATCGAGACGATGGGCACTCTGCTCAGCGGGCAGGACATCGAAGCGTTTTATACCTCGCTCGCGCATCGCGACCTGCTCTGGATCGGCCTCAACTGCGCTACGGGTCCCGACTTCATGACCGATCACTTGCGCACTCTGTCCGGCATCTCGAAATTTTTCGTCTCGTGCGTGCCCAACGCCGGCTTGCCCGACGAAGAGGGGCACTACAATGAGACGCCCGCGATGCTGTCTGGAAAAATTGCGCGCTTCGCGGAAAACGGATGGGTCAATCTGGTCGGCGGATGCTGCGGCACGACGCCCGAACATATCCGCTTGCTGGTGAATGCCGTCGCGGGCAAGCGTCCGCGACAACGCTCGACCGTCAGGCGCTCGGTCGTTTCCGGAATCGAGACTCTCGTTATCGACAATGACACGCGGCCGGTGATCGTCGGCGAGCGGACCAACGTGCTCGGCAGCCGCAAGTTCAAGCGGCTGATCGCGGACGGCAAGGTCGAGGAAGCTTCCGAAGTAGGGCGCGTGCAGGTGCGTCGCGGCGCGCACATCCTCGACGTATGCCTGCAGGACCCGGATCGCGACGAGATGGCCGACGTCACGCGCTTTCTCGAAATCGAGGTCAAGAAAGTCAAAGTGCCGCTGATGATCGATTCGACCGATCATCGGGTGATCGAAGAGTCGCTCAAGCGCACGCCGGGCAAGTCGCTGATCAATTCGATCAATCTCGAAGACGGCGAGGATCGCTTCAAGAAGGTCGTGCCGCTGGCGCGCCGTTTTGGCGCCGCACTCGTCGTCGGATGCATCGACGACGACAAGCAGCAGGCGCAGGCCGTCACGCGCCAGCGCAAGCTGCAGGTTGCGCAGCGTTCGTTCAAGCTGCTCACCGAGAAATACGGCGTCGAGCCCGAGGACATTATCTTCGATCCGCTCGTCTTCCCGGTCGGCACTGGCGACAAAAACTATATCGGCTCCGGCGTCGAGACCATCGAAGGCATCCGGCTGATCAAAGACGCGCTGCCGAGCTGCAAGACCATCCTGGGCATCTCGAACGTTTCGTTCGGACTTCCAGAGGCGGGCCGCGAAGTGCTCAACGCCGTGATGCTCTATCATTGCGTGCAGGCGGGCCTCGACCTCGCGATCGTTAATTCAGAGAAACTGCACCGCTACCCGTCCATTCCGGAGGAAGAGCGAAAGCTCGCCGAGGATTTGATCTGGTGGCGCGGCGACGATCCGATCGCGGCGTTCGCCGCGTACTTCCGCGCGCGAAAAAGTACCGTCACGGCCGAGGATCGCAAGTCGATGCCGCTCGACGATCGCCTCGCGCGCTACATCCTCGAGGGTTCCAAGGACGGCTTGGTCGATGACCTGAACGAGGCGCTGACGACGCGCGGCCCGCTCGAAATCATCAACGGGCCGTTGATGAAGGGCATGGACGAAGTCGGGCGCCTGTTCAACGCCAACCAGATGATCGTCGCGGAAGTTTTGCAATCGGCCGAGGCGATGAAGGCCGCGGTCGCGCACCTCGAGCCGCACATGCAGAAGTCAGAGAGCGCGACCAAGGGCAAGATTATTCTCGCGACCGTCAAAGGCGACGTCCACGACATCGGCAAGAATCTGGTCGAGATTATTCTCAGCAACAACGGCTACCGCGTCGTCAATCTCGGCATCAAGGTTCCGCCCGAGGAGCTGATCAAAGCCTTCCGCGAGCATGGGCCCGACGCGATCGGTCTGTCGGGCTTGCTCGTGAAGTCGGCACAGATGATGGTCGCGACGGCGCAGGACTTGAAGACCGCCGGGATCGATTGCCCGATCCTGGTCGGCGGCGCCGCGCTGTCGAACCGATTCACGCGGATGAAAATCGCGCCCGAGTATCCCGGACTGGTCGCGTACGCCAACGACGCGATGAACGGGCTCGACCTCGCCAATCAGATCATGGACTTCGAACGGCGCGAATCGCTCAAACACGTGCTTGCCGAGCAGTCCAAAAAGATGCTCGAGGCCGCGCCGAAGGTCATCGATGCGCCCGCGGACGCGACGCCGCGCACTTCAACCGTGCGTCGCGATGTGGAGATTCCGAAGCCGCCCGACCTCAAGACTCACGTGATCCGCAGTTACGATCTCGGCGAGATTTTCGAGTACATCAATCCGAAGAGTCTCTACGCCAAGCATCTCGGCTTTCAGAATTTTACAGAGGCGTTAGAGGCCGGCGACTCCAAGGCTCGCGAACTTCACGATCGCGTCGAGGAAGTCGCCCAGGAGATTCTCTCGCGCGCGGACATTTCCGCCAACGCGGTTTACAGATTCTTTCCCGCGCAATCCGACGGCGATCGCACCGTCACGATCTATTCGCCCGACGGCAAAACGGTGCTCGAGTCGTTCACCTTCGGCCGCCAGAGCGACCCGCCGCATCTATGTCTCGCCGACTACGTCGCCGCGCGAGACTCCGGCCGCACCGACTATCTGTGCATGTTTGTCACGACCATCGGCACCGGCGTGCGCGCGCTCGCCGAGGATTGGAAAAACCGGGGCGACTACCTGCGCTCGCATATTCTGCAAGTGCTCGCGCTCGAAGGCGCGGAGGCGTTTGCCGAACTGCTGCATGTGAAGATTCGGCAGATGTGGGGAATCGGCGATCCACCGGGACTGTCGCTCAAGGATCTCGTGCAGGCGCGCTATCAGGGCAAGCGTTTCTCGTTCGGCTACCCTGCTTGTCCGCGTCTCGAGGATCAGGAGCAGCTGTTCCGTGTGCTCGAAGTCGACAAGAATGCGATCGGCGTCCAATTGACCGAGGGCTTCATGATGGACCCCGAAAGCGCCGTCAGCGCCGTCGTCTTCCATCATCCGGAAGCGAAATATTTCAGCCTTTCGCCCGCCGACATCGAGCGGCTCGAACGCGAATTCGAGGCTGCCGCCGTCAAGCGCGCGGCCGGCTAGCCTTCCACTCGAGCGAGTTCGAGTTACTTCAAAGGCGCGCGATGATGCGCCGTGCCATTGCGCCCGTTGCCGCTTCCAATCGCGTGCAGCTCGACGGCCTCGGCCTTATCGTGCGGCTGGTACGCCTCGCATCGAATCACTACCTGCCGCTCGCGCGGCCCATCCAGCTCGACCATGAACACGCGCTGCCAGGTGCCGAGCGCCAGCCGGCCGCCGATCACCGGTATCGATTCGCTGGTCGAAAGCAGCAGATGCATCAGGTGCGAATGCGCGTTGGGGCGTTCGTCGGGAGCGATCGGCGGCTTGCGGCGGTGCATGTCGTTATGGTTGTAGTCGCGCTCCGACGGGCATAGCTCGCGCAGCATCTTCTTGAAGTCCTCGATCAGCAGCTCTTCCGCTTCATTAATCTTGATCGCCGCTGTCGTATGCTGCGAGAACACGGTTACCGTACCGCTCTCGACCGCGTTCGCTCTCAGATGCTCGTTGATGTAATCCGTGAGATCGATGAACTGAATCGGCTCGACGGTGCCAATATCCAAAATCGAATCCGAAAGCACGACCGAGTGCCGCGAGCGCGATGCGCCGGTGCGAAATGTTGGCCGCGCGAGTTCAATTTTTCTTGCCATTTAAGTTCCTTCGATGCGGTGACGATCGATGATCGCTGCGTGATCGACCGCACATCGTAAGCATTGCGCTGCAACACTATCAATTCGCATTACTCGATCTGACCGACTGACCGTGCGGCGGTCAGTCGGTCAAGTTTTCCACGTAAATTGGATTCGCTGACTAAGCGTTGCTGCGTAGTTCGCGCTTGGCTAATTCGAGATCTGCTTCGATCATCAATTCGGCGAGCTTGTCGAACTTTACTTTGGGTGACCAACCGAGTTGGCGCCTGGCCTTCGAGGCGTCGCCGACCAGAAGATCGACTTCCGCGGGACGGAAGAATCGCTGATCGATCTCGACGTGGTCCTGCCATTTCAGTTTAAGACGATCGAACACGACTTCGAGAAATTCCTGCACCGAATGAGTCTCGCCGGTCGCGACCACGTAGTCGTCCGGCTGCTCCTGCTGCAGCATCAGCCACATCGCCTCGACGTAGTCGCCCGCGAATCCCCAGTCGCGGCGCGCGTCCAGGTTGCCGAGTGCGAGCTTCTCCTGGATGCCCAATTTGATTCGCGTCGCGCTGCGCGTGATCTTGCGCGTCACGAAATTTTCGCCGCGCCGGGGCGACTCGTGGTTGAACAGGATTCCGTTGCAGGCGAACAGCCCGTAGGCTTCGCGATAGTTGACTGTCTGCCAGTGCGCGTACACCTTGGCGCAGGCGTAGGGACTGCGCGGATGAAAGGGCGTGGTCTCGCACTGCGGATTTTCCGTAACCTTGCCGAACATCTCCGAAGATCCCGCCTGGTACAGCTTCGCCTCCCGCCCGCGACGCTTGTTGTGATCGCGCAACGCCTCGAGCAATCGCAGCGCCCCCAGGCCGACCACGTCGGCAGTGTATTCGGGTTGATCGAATGAGATGCGCACGTGCGATTGCGCGGCGAGATTGTAAACCTCGTCGGGACGCACCTGCTCGATGATCCGCCGAAGACCGGTGCCGTCACCGAGGTCGCCATAGTGCAGTTGCAGGCCTCCGGCGCCCGTGCCGAAGCCTTTGCGCAGATGATCGATTCGTCCGGTTGCGAAACTCGAAGTGCGGCGCACCATCCCATGCACTTCGCAACCTTTCTTCAGCAGAAACTCGGCCAGATACGAACCATCCTGTCCGGTCACGCCGGTAATCAGTGCTACTTTCGCCATCTCAGCTTGCGGCCTTTTTCAGATTCAATCGCCCGGCACCAGTCGATGCGAATCGCTGTCAAAGTGCTGGGTGGAAAATTCAAACAGCTCGGCATCCTCGATCGCTTCCATCTGATGCACCAGCCCTATTGGGACGTCCATGCATTCGCCCGCCACCAATTCGAACTCGTCGATGGTAGCGCTCTCGGGCGACTCCTTGACTCTCACCAGCAACTTGCCGCTGCGCAGGTAGAACGATTCCGTCTTGAGCTTGTGGTAATGCAGTGAGCACTTCTTGCCCTTGCGAATCTCGAGAATTTTCCCGCAGTAGAGATCGCCGTTTGCGATCCATACCTCGCGACCCCATCCCTTGGGCACAATCTGGACTGGTTTTCGTGCTCGAGTCATCGTCTCTCTCCGGTCCCGTTTCATTATCGCGACGCCGGCCTGCGACAGCGACAGGCCAAACCTGATGGTATTTTTATCTGATCCAACTGTAGCCGCGCTAGACGGTGGGCGCCGCGCGATGCCGGCTCAGGTATCTTTGGCGAGCGCAGAGGCGGACAGCACGACGCGCAGCCCGCCCGATTCAACGGCGCTGAGCAGGATGGCCACTCGCTCGGCGCCGGAAAGATAACGCTGAAAAATCGCCTCGAATCCACGGAAAGGACCGTCAACCACAACTACCCGCTCGCCCATGCCGAATGGTTTATCGGGAAGTTCGATCACGTCGTCGACGCCGCGCCGTCGAATCTCAGACACTATCGCCGCAGGCACCACCAGCGGATCGATTCCGGCCGACACGATTGCGCGCACCCCGGCCATGTACTTGACGTCGAAGTACTGCCGCTGAAGATCGAACCTGGCGAACACGTAACATGGAAACAGCGGGGCGATCGAAACCGCCATTCGTCCCCATCGCGGAGCTTTTGCTTTGAGCATCGGCAGAAAGATTTCCGGCACTACGTTGGCCAGTTGATCGCGCACCCAGCGTTCTTTGCCGGTCTTGGTGCGCACCAGGTACCAGTTGGTCTGCGTCTGCGGGTTGTCGTTCATCGTGGGCTTCGCGGCTCCGTCCAAGCGGAGCAAAACCGCGCTGTCGCGGACGGTTCGACGCTCAATGCCACCATCTTGCCGGAAAAAAGAAAGCGGCGGTAGCACGCGCCACCGCCGCCCGATCGGTCCGTTAGCGACTTCTAGATTTCGTAGGTCAGCGTGAACTCGAGTTCGTTGAAACGCTGCTGGCGGCTGAGCAAGTACGGATCGGTGTAGCGGCCGCTGCGTCCGAGGAACCACTGGGAGTTCAACCCGAACAGCACGTTTCGCGAATACCGGTAAACGTTGGTGCTCTCCAGCCCGCCAACGTTATCGTCGACGTCCCAGAGGATGATGTTGGTAGTCGTCAGCTGGCCGTTCATCAGCCAGTCAACTGCGCCGCCGTCCAACAAGGTGCTGAGTTCGCGTTGCTTGGCTTGGCTGCCGGCGCCCGGGAATATCGCGTCCTTCGGACGGTCGGGCAGCCAGGTCTCCGTGATCTGACCGGTCAGGACCGTGTGCTGCTTCGAAATCCACGGGATGTAAGTCGGACGGTCCGCCGCAAGGATCCACCTCGTTAACTCGGTCCACTCGGCTCCCTTCACGCTGGTGGTGCCGGGCACGCTGACCGCGTGATCGGGCTGGTACAGGAGGTCGTAGCGATACACGACGTCGGTCAGATCTTTATCGTAGTACGTTCCGGTCAAGCCAAAGAAATTGTTGCGCCGATAGTCGGTAGTACCGATGGTCTCAAACGTTCCCGCCTTGGGCACACCCGCACGAGGCTTTCCGTGCAGAAAGAAACCGGGGATGACGAATGATCCGGGTTGAAGAGCAAATGCGCCGAATTTCGATTCTCCCGTGGCGCTGGCCGGGCAGGTGGCGCAACTTGCACTTAGCGCGTCGCGAAATTCGTACAAGTAGATGAAGCTGGCCTGGAGTCCGTTGCCAATCGGCAACAGGCTCGAATAACGCAGACCGAATTCGCTGTTTTCTATCGAGTTTGACGGGGTCCTGCTTAAATTTTTCGCGTAAAAATCGTAAAATGATCCCGTTTGGAAGCAACCCTTCCCTACTTTTACGCATGTCGCCCCGCTTTTCGTGAGAATCGGCCCGATGGGCAGGAAGATCATCCCCTTCGGATCGAGATTGGGCGCCTCGTTGACGTTGAGCTTCTGGCCGTTCTGGTTGATGTCCACCGGAAAGACAGCGTCTGCGGTGCCGAGGGCGCAGGTCTGGCATCCGCCGCCGAGCGCGAACGGGATGACGTAGGGGTTGCGCGGATCGGCCTGGGGGAGGATTCCGGCGCCCTGGAAGTCGCCGGGGATCCAGAATCCTTCGATCTCGTTGTTGGCGGTCTTCAGGAAGTCGGGCAGGATGTAGTTGAGCTTGACCATCCTGATGTTGGTGCGGGTGTCTTCGGCCGACTCTGCTCCGTAAACTCCGTGCCATTCAGCGTTCACCGGGTTGGTGACTTCCGTTCCTGACAGCGCGTCGGCTTCCGACCAGATCACCTGCTGCTTGCCGATACGTGCGGAGAAGTTGTCGGTAAAGTTCAGCTGCCCATAGTACTCGCGCAGGTCGTTCTTGAAGTATTCATTCTGCAGCGTGGGAATCGGCGCTACTCCGACCGGGTAGTTGTTGTTGCTGTACGCGGTCGCGTCCGTGTTGGGGCGCTCGCGCCCGTAGTTTTTCAGCGTTCCGACCGCGTCATACCAGGGCCGGTAGTACGCGAAGAAGTCCGCGTCCTTGATCACCAGCGTGTCGAAGCGGCCAAGCAACTTGTAGTTCTTGACCATGTGGTAGTCGGGCCTTACGTCGGCGAGTTGACGCGCTTCAGCCAGATCCCAATGATTGAAATCGAAACTGCCGCCGGTTATCCCGAACGACTGGCCCGGTACCGCGAAGGACGTGCCGACAGTCGGATGAAGCACACTGGTTGCCGTCGAGTTCCGGGAGGAGCTGCCTTCACCCCAGTGACCAGCCTCTCGACTTTCGAAAAATCCAAAGACTGAAAAGTCGCCTTGCGTGATCGTCGCCATCGCGACCGAGGCCCATAGCGTTCCGACTGTTGCCACGGCAGCCACCAACAGACTCCGCCACCGCGTTCCTCCGAATCCCTGAATCCCGTTCTGCATAGTCACCCCCAAGCTGGAGCCCTCGTGGTTACGTCGAACTCCTCGCCCGATCATCCACGGGCAAGCGTGATGCACACATCCCCGTTCGCGCATAAGGAAACTGCGAACGCGGCTTAGGTACCATTCCCCTGTATGCCTTGTCAAGAAGGACGCACGAGACGGTCACAGGTTCGCAACGATCCGTTAATGGCCGCGCGATGTTGCCTGATTTACGAATTTCGGGCACTTTCAGCTTGACGCACGCGGTGTTCGGGGCCGGCGGACAGTCGAGCTGAATCGGGGCAAATGAATTAAGTCCGCCGGATGCGATCGTTAACAAAGAATTACCTCGCACTTGAATTTGTCATCTGATCAGTGTAGGTACGACCACCGAAAGCGCGTCCACGGGAAGAGGTACGAACCGATGGCCGCGGGGGTTTTCTAGGCTGATTGGTTGGTCCAGAGAGACGGGACACCGATTCGACTCGGCGGGGGTTAGAGACAATGATGGATGCGAAGACTCAGGGCAGGGATGGGATTGCGTTGACGCCGAAAGTCAGGTGGGTCGCCCGTCGGCTTTCGGTCGTGTTCGCGATATTCGTGATTGGTGCGGTAGTCGCGGCGACCAGCGGCACCAGCTTCGCGAAAAAAAGCAAGAAGCCCGCCGAAGACAAGAACCTGGAAGCTACGGTGACCGTTAGCAATTACGGCACCGCATTCGGCGGCAGCATCACCACATACTGCGGCGCCATGAGCCCTGCACCGTTCTGTTCGGGGAACACCGCGGGTGCGAGCAAGAAAAATCCCAGGCCTGCAACCACGCTCACGGGGACGAACACCTTGCTGGGCGCCGGCACCGGACCGGCCGGCGACGCAGTCAGCTCGCTCGACGATCACATCGCGGTTACGGTGCCGATCGATCTGCTCGATCTGACCGGCTTCGGCGAGCCTGCACTTTCACTTCTTTGCACCGGCCCCGGCACGAGCACCGCCGGGCCTCTGCCGTGTTGCACCGCGCTCGGTCTGGGTACCTGCCGGTCCGGAACCGGATTCGTCGAGATTTACGCGCAGGGTTCGACTGGGAACACAGCGCCGGAAAGTATCATTGGCACACGGAATACCACCTTTGGTCTCCCGAACACTGCGGGCATCAATACCCCCCAAGGCGTTGCATTTGAAGATCCATACGACGGACTCGGCAACGTCACTTGTACAGGTCCCGGAACACCTCTTGCCTGTTGCACCGGCGTGGGGACTGGTACGTGCGTCAGGGACGTCGTGGCGATTACCAACACGCTTCCGGAGTCACTTTATGGGAACGACGGGGTCGTGGGTGGGATCGCCTGCAATTCCTTCGGCAGCGCCAGTTGTACCGGCCTCGGCGTTGGAAAGTTGGGCCAACCTACGCCGTGTTGCACCGGTGTGGGCACCGGTACGTGCGCGGGATTCACAGTTGGCACGATCACCTTGTTTGACAGATCGACGCTTCTTCCCGGCTACAACGACTCGACTCCACCTCTCTTTAACAATCCGGTGCATGCCTGCCTTGGCTCTAGTCAGGTTCCTGCTTCCCCGACACTATCGGCCACGCAGCCCGGAGGTGGGAACTTCGATGGCAAGTGCGCAATTTGCCCTGCCAACGTCTGTTCCGGCGACAATCTGACTTTCTGCAAGAAAGACAGCGATTGCGCGGTGGCTGGCGGAACATGCCAACTCGGTAAGCTGATCTGCCCTCCGCCCGGCAAGATAATAAATGGTCAGTGCACTGTTTCTGAAGTTTGCAGTATCCCGCCCATTCAAGACCCAAACCCCTTCGCTTCGCCCATCGACGGCTCCTTTTCATATAACGCGACCATCGGCGGATGCTCCACGTTCCTGCTGGGTCCGGTCGCCGATGCGTACGATAAGAGTGGCCTCCTGTTCGTAGTTAACGAGGCCACTGTGTCTCTTGGTGGCGTCGGGTTCGTAACCGCCTATGATACCAGTCCTTTAAGTATTAGTAGTTCTATTGGTGATGTACCCCCGAGTGCTTCACTCTCCTTGTTTCCGCCGGCCTTCGGGGGCACGACGCCTAACTCGTTCAAGGACCCGGCATACATCGCGGTCGCCGACTGTGGTGGCAGTTGCGGGAATGTGCCATGCGGGAGTCTATTTTCTCCGCCGGACGACGTGGTGTTCGTGACAGACGTTGGCGACAACAGCATCAAGATCTTCGCTCCGTTCACCGGCACGGATCTCCTCGGTCTCTGTGAAGGTACCCAGCTTGGCACGATTAAGGGCTCGAATACGAAACTCAAGCGTCCCGAGGGCATCGCGATAGGCTACTTCGACGATGATCTCTACGTCGTAAGCAACAATACGAATTCGCTCGCGATGTTTGATGACTTCAGCCTCAGCGGCGGCAACATTGCCCCGGTGCTGCAGTTGTCCGCAAAGTCCTCGCAACTGAACTTCCCGGTTGGCGTGGCACTGCATAACTTCGCGTCGCCAACAGCCACCGCGACGGCTACTGCGACTGCGACCGCCACCGCGACGGCAACTGCCACCGCGACGGCAACTGCCACCGCGACCGCGACGGCCACCGCGACGGCAACTGCCACCGCGACGGCAACTGCGACGGCAACAGCAACGTTCGCAAGCCCCCAAGCTCGAGTGACGCCTACCGTTCAAAGGCAATAACCCTTACCGAAAACACGAAACGGCGAACGCCGAATCCGGGCAACCGGATTCGGCGTTCGTGTTTCTGCGAGATGCTGATGTAGTCGCTTAGGCGAGGTCGAAGCGATCGAGGTTCATCACCTTGGTCCACGCCGCCGCGAAGTCTTTCACAAACTTCGCCTTCGAGTCCGCGCTCGCATAGACTTCCGCGACGGCGCGCAGCTGCGAGTTCGAGCCGAAGACCAGGTCGACGCGGGTGCCGGTCCACTTGACCTCATTCGTCTTCCGGTCACGCCCCTCATACACGCCGTCGGAGCCGGCGGACGGCTGCCATTGCGTGCTCATGCCGAGAAGGTTGACGAAGAAGTCGTTGGTCAGCGTTTCTGGCCGCTTGGTAAAGACGCCGTGTTTGGACTGCCCAAAGTTCGCATTCAGGACGCGCATCCCACCGACGAGAACTGTCATCTCGGGGGCCGTCAACGTCAGCAACTGCGCCCGATCCAGCAGCAGTTCCTCCGCCGGTATTTGCTGTCCCTTGCGGTTGTAGTTAATGAACCCGTCTGCGGTCGGCTCAAGTACCGCGAATGACTCCACATCGGTCTGCTTCTGCGAAGTATCGGTGCGCCCCGGCGAGAAGGGAACCTTCACGTCGTGCCCAGCCTTTTTCGCAGCTTCCTCAACGGCTGCTGAGCCGCCAAGAACGATCAGATCGGCAAGCGAAACCTTCTTCCCGAACTTCTTTTGGATCGCTTCGAGTGTCTGCAGAGCTTTCGCCAGCGCAGCCGGCTGGTTCACTTCCCAATCCTTTTGCGGCGCAAGGCGAATGCGGGCCCCGTTCGCTCCGCCGCGCTTGTCGGTGCCGCGGAATGTCGCAGCCGACGCCCAGGCAGTCGCGACCAGTTGGGAGATAGACAATCCGGATTTGAGGATCTCGGCCTTCAGAGCAGCAACGTCTCGCTCGCCGATCAATTCATGATCGACTGAAGGTACAGGGTCTTGCCACAGCTGCGGCTCCTTGGGAACGAGCGGGCCAAGGTATCGCGAGATGGGCCCCATATCGCGGTGCGTCAGCTTATACCACGCCTTGGCGAACGCATCTGCGAACTCCTGAGGATGCTCGTAGAAGCGCCTTGAAATTTTTTCGTAAGCAGGATCGAACCGCAGAGAGAGGTCGGTGGTCAGCATGGACGGCGCGCGACGCTTCGACTTGTCGAACGGATCCGGCACCGTGCCGGCGCCGGCGCCATTCTTCGGGCTCCACTGATTCGCACCGGCCGGGCTCTTGGTCAGTTCCCATTCGTAGCTGAACAGATGCTTAAAGTAGTCGTTGCTCCACTTCGTTGGCGTCGTGGTCCAAGTGACTTCTATGCCGCTGGTGATCGCGTCACCTGCTTTGCCCGTGCCATATTTGCTCTTCCAGCCGAGGCCTTGGTCCTCGATGCTGGCGGCTTCTGGCTCTGGGCCGACCAGCGCCGCATCGCCGGCGCCGTGGGTTTTGCCGAAGGTGTGACCGCCGGCGATCAGCGCGACTGTTTCTTCGTCGTTCATTGCCATGCGACGGAACGTCTCCCGGATATCCCGCGCTGCAGCGACAGGGTCCGGTTTTCCATTAGGCCCTTCCGGATTCACGTAAATCAGGCCCATTTGAACGGCGCCGAGAGGATTCGCGAGCTGACGATCGCCGCTGTAGCGCTCGTCGTCCAGCCACTTGCGCTCAGGCCCCCAATAGACCTCGTCGGGCTCCCAGACATCCTCGCGCCCGCCGCCGAAGCCGAAGGTCTTGAAGCCCATCGACTCGAGCGCGACGTTGCCCGCCAGAATCATCAAGTCGGCCCAGGAGATTTTCCGGCCATACTTCTCCTTTATCGGCCAGAGCAACCGGCGCGCCTTGTCGAGGTTGGCGTTGTCTGGCCAGCTATTGAGCGGCGCGAAGCGCTGCTGACCGGCCCCGGCGCCGCCACGCCCGTCGGCGATGCGGTACGTACCAGCGCTGTGCCACGCCATCCGAATGAAAAGCCCCCCGTAGTGACCAAAATCGGCCGGCCACCAGTCCTGCGACGTCGTCATCAAGGCATGGAGGTCCTTGATCACGGCATTCAGATCGAGGCTCTTGAATTCTTCAGCATAATTGAACTCCTTGCCCATAGGATCGGACTGGGGGGAGTTCTGACGCAGGATCTTCAGGTTCAGCTGATTTGGCCACCATCCCGCGTTCGCGGGGGCCCCAGCCACCGTGTGTCTGAACGGACACTTGCTCTCGGTTGATAGATCGTGATCAATTGCCATTTCTCTTCACTCCTTGATTCGAATTTGTTTGATTTGACTTAGTTGGTTTGAAATCAGCCGCGCCGCTTTTTTGTCCGATTCGCTTTCGCGACCTTGGCGCCGCATTCCTCGCACAGCGCATGAATCTCGAGCGACGATCCGATCACCGTGAACTCGCCCAACTCCGATCGCCCGGCGAGCAGCCGGTCGAGATGCGGAATCTCGATATCGCGGATCCGCCGGCATTTTACGCACACCACATGATGATGCGGCGTGATATTGCCGTCGTAGCGCGCGCTGTCGTGCAGCATCGTGACCTTGCGGGCCTCGCCGATGTCGCACAGCGTTTCCAGCGTGCGATGCACGGTGGCGAGCGAAATGTGCGGATGCTCGTTGCGGACCGCGGCGAAGATCGCGTCGGCGCGCGGATGCTCGCCCGAGCCGAGCAGCGCCTTGATGATCGCGAGACGCTGCGGGGTGACCGCCAGCCCGCCGCGACGGCATCGCTCGGCGAACTCGGACAGGCGCTTGGCGGCGTAGGGTCCGCGGCGCCGTTCATGTACCAGCTGTAGTTCCATATTTTCTAGATGATAGTGATTACCATCTAGTTATTGCTGTTGTCAATGGGCGGCGTACCGAACCGATGCAAGGAACCTAACCCCTAACCCCTTCCCTCGAGGGAAGGGGAACAATCGCGAGAAGAGAGGATCCTATCTGACTAGTTCTAACAGGGACGAAGTCCCGCATCCTTTCTTAATATTGGGTGCAGGGGTCACCCCTGCCCAAGGAAGTGTGAAACCCACGGTGGGTTTCACGTTTAATTGAGTGAATTGGGGTGACGCGCCGTTACAGGCGTGGCAGGATTGGGGCGCGGCGGGAGTCCGGCTTGGTCAGGATCATCTGCACGTCGCCGATGTAGCGTTCGCGGAAGCCGCCCTCGCAATAGCTGAGATAGAACTCCCACATCCGGATGAATTCCTCGGGATAGCCGAGCGCGCGCACGCGATCGATGTTCTTGAACATCCGCAGCCGCCAATTTTTCAAGGTCTCGGCGTAGTTGGGCGTCAGGTCTTCGAGATGGAACAGGCGCATGTCGCTCGAGCGCGTGATCGAATCGCACAGCGCCGTGACCGACGGAATGAAGCTGCCGGGGAAGATGTACTTCTTGATGAAATCGACGCGCTTGAGCGCGCCCTCGTACTCGCGGTCGGTGATCGTAATCGCCTGCAACAGCATCACGCCGTCGGGCTTCAGCAGCTCGCCGCATTTGCGGAAATACGAATCGACGAACTGATGGCCGACGGCTTCGATCATCTCGATCGAGACGGCCTTGTCGAACTGGCCGGTCAAGTCGCGATAGTCCTTGAACAGCACGGTGATGCGCTCCGACAGGCCCTCGGCGGCGATTCGCTTGACGGCGTAGTCGTGCTGCGCGCGCGAAATGGTGGTGGTCGTCACGCGGCATCCGTAGTTTTTGGCCGCGTGAATCGCAAACCCGCCCCATCCCGTGCCGATCTCGACGAGATGATCGTGCGCGCGCAGATCGAGCTTGCGGCAGATGCGATCGACTTTGGCCGATCGACGCTTCTTCGAGCGTGGCGTCGGGGCGCTCGAAGATTGCGCACGAGTACATCATCAGCGTGCGATCGAGAATCAGCTCGAAGAAATCGTTGCCGAGATCGTAATGCGCCGCGATATTGCGCTGGCTGCCGGTTTTGGTGTTGCGATTGAGGTAGTGGATTAGGCGGCGAACGGGATTGGCCAGCCGCGCGAGGCCGCCGTCCATGCCCTCCATCACGTCGCGGTTGCGGATCATGATTTGCACGAGCGCGGTCAGGTCGTCGGTGGTCCAGGAGCCGGCCATGTACGCTTCGCCGGCGCCCATGCTGCCCGCGAGCGCGAGATCGGAATAGAAGCGGCGGTCGTGGACGCGGATGGTGGCGCGCAAATCGGCGTCGGAGGCGTCCTGGCCGAACGGGAGGCGCTCGTCGCCGTCTTCGATCACGATGCGTCCGGTCTTGATTCCCGCCAGACGGCTCAGCACCGCGCTGCGCGCGAAACGATCGAGAATTGCCGGACGGCGCGCCCGGGCGGCGTCAACGCCCGATACGACAATGGAATCAGATTTGGCCATCTCGACGCATCGATTACACCGCAGCAGCGTCGCGGCGCAAGCGCGCAGAGCGAAGAACTTAATTGAATGTGAAACCCACCGTGGGTTTCACGCTTCCTTGGGCAGGGTTAAACCCTGCACCTTAGTAATAGGAAAGATGCGGGACTTCGTCCCTGTTAGAAGTTTACGAGAAGAGGATTCGTCAGGCTTCGGCGGCTGACGGCGACGAGTCGGCGGGCGCTCGTGCGGAGTCGAGCGACGACACGAGCACTATCGACGGCGCGCTTGCCACCGGGATCGCGGGAGGAGTCGCGACGCTCGGGATGCGGGCTACGTCGACGCGGGCTTTGCCCGACTTGTCGAGCAGCGCCTCGTCGAGCAGCTCCGGCGGCACCTGGCGCAGGTCCCAGATGATGCCGAATGCTTCGAGCAATTTGAGCGTGTAGTAGGTGATGTCGATTTCCCACCAGAAAAATCCGTTGCGCGCGGCCGCCGGAAAATGATGGTGATTGTTGTGCCAGCCTTCGCCCAGCGTGACCATCGCGAGCGTGAAGCTGTTGCGGCTGTCGTCGTTGGTCTCGTAGCGGCGGCGGCCAAAGACGTGCGCGAGCGAATTGATCGTAAACGTGCCGTGCGCAAGGACCACGGTCGAAATGAAAAATCCCCAGATGAGCATTTGCGCGCCCGGTCGTGTGCAGACCCGGCGCGTAATGCTGCAGGAATGCGCCCAGCGCGTACGTCGCGAAGCCGAGAATCGTCGGCACCAGCACGTCAAAGCGATCGAGAAAAATCAGCTCGGGAAATTTTGCGAGGTCCTTAACGACGCCCAATTCGGAGCGGAAGTTCGCCTCTGAAGTGATCCATCCGATGTGACTCCAGATGAACCCGTGCTGACGCGGCGAATGAACGTCTTCAGGCTCGTCGGAGCGCTGATGATGGAGGCGATGATGCGACGCCCACCATAACGCCCCGCGCTGCACCGCGGTGGCGCCGAGAACGGCGAACACGAATTGGCCCGCGCGCGACGTCTTGAACGTGCGATGCGAAAAATAGCGATGATAGAATCCGGTGATCGCGAACATCCGGATGAAATACAGCGCGATGGCGACGCCAACCGCGACCGGGCTCCAGCCGACCCAGATCACACCGAAGCACATCAGGTGAACGACGACGAACGGGATGCATCGGAACCAGTCGGTCTTCTGCGGCAGGTCCGCGGCAGGAGCGCCGCCGGCCGACGTGTCGAACCATCGCGCGATCGCAACAAGAAATCTTCGGGATGTACCCGCTACCCCTGACGTCATTCTGTCTCCCCATCCGTGCGCGGAATTGATCCCGCACGGCGCCTACTGATAATGCCCAGATTTGCGCGGCTGTGTGAACAGGCGCGCGCTCGCGTCACTTGGCGGGCGTAAGCATTACGATGTCGTCGAAGCGCGTGTAGTCGACGCTGCGGCTGCCGTCGGGGTGGAGCACGAGCACGTCGGCGAAGCGCGCGCCCCAGATGATCTCGTCGAGCTCGAAGGTATGCCGTGCGTGAACGGTCTGCGAAAACGTCTCGTCGAGTCCGGTGATGGACACGATGATTTCGGGCGCACTGTCGGCGATGGATTCCCGTGTCTCGCCGAATAGCGGGCTGCCTTCGACGATGTGATGGACCGCGGTCCACGACAACGCGAACATCGCGCTGCGGCTGCGCGTCGTCGTCAGGTCGTAGAGGCGGCGAATTGAATCGCCCTCGGCGGTGACTTCCTGGCGGGCGAGCACGACGTGAATATTCGCCTCGACGATGCGGTTCGCCCGCATGTTAGCCATCCGAATCATCAGGCTGGTCGTGCCGTCGCGCGGGCCGATGACGACGTAGCGGGTGAATCTTACGCGCGCGGTGGGGCGCGAGAACTTCGAGAAAACCAGGCCGGTCATGAGCGCGAGCGCGAGTAGTCCGGTGAGCGCTTCGATCGAGACCAGGATGTTCGAGAACAGCGTGACCGGCACCATCTTGCCGTAACCGATCGTCGCCATGGTCTGCACGCTGAAAAAAAACATGTCGGCGAACGAACCGGAGCGAGCGTTCTCGATGCCGCCGTCGAGATAGTAGCCGGTGGCGAACAGCAGGTTGGCGAGCGTGAACGCAACGGCGATTCTGCCGATAAGGCCCGGCCACGAGGCCGTCACGAGGTTGTGGTAGAGGTCGTCGAGTCCGCGGGTGGGCGCGCCGCGAATCGAACCGTCGCCCTTCATACTGCCGAGCTGGGTTGGTCGCTTGGCCATCGCGGAGAAATGCCGACTGCGCGGTCGCTATCGGGCGAAGGCCACTTTCAACGCGTCCGCCGCCTGGCGCTGACCTTCTTTGCCCTTGTCGAGTCCGTCGGCGAAGCTGATAAAGCCGTGAGTGACGCCTTCGTAGCGCGTACAGGTGACGCTGACGCCGGCGGCAATGAGGCGCTCGGCGAAGCGCTCGCCTTCGTCGCGCAGCGGATCGTGGCTGGCAGTCAGGACCAGCGTCGGCGGCAGGCCCTTCAGGTTCTTCGCGCGAATCGGGCATGCGTATGGATTGTTCTTCTCAACGCCCGGCTCGCAATAATTTTTCCAGAACCATTCCATGTCGGCACGCGACAGCACGAAGCCGTCGGCGGCAAATTCTTTCTGCGAGGGAGTGTCGAGCGCGCAATCGGTGACCGGATAGAAAAGCAGCTGGAAGTTGATCGCGGGGCCGCCACGGTCGCGCGCCATCATCGAGACCACCGCAGCCAGGTTTCCGCCCGCGCTGTCGCCGCCGACCGCCAGGCGCGAAGCGTCGGCGCCGATTGAGGCTGCGTTTTCCGCCACCCACTTCGTCGCCGCGTAGCAATCCTCGGCGCCGGCCGGGAAAACGTGCTCGGGCGCGAGGCGGTAGTCGACCGACACGACCACGCATCCCGCCTGGTTGGCGAGCGCGCGGCATACGCGGTCGTGACTTTCGAGATCGCCGAGCACCCATCCGCCGCCGTGGAAATAAACCAGTACGCCCATCGGCAGATTTCCCTCGGGAGTATAAACGCGCGCCGCGACGTTACCGGCGGCGCCGGGGATGTGGCGATCCT
Source organism: uncultured delta proteobacterium (assembly GCA_963805315.1). Lineage (GTDB taxonomy): Bacteria > Desulfobacterota > Binatia > Binatales > Binataceae > Binatus. The sequence continues at coordinate 56,152 of CAWDTQ010000001.1, read as the reverse complement.
CAACGCGATAAATTGCCGGCGGCGGAATCGGATTCGCTTCGAGCAGCGCGCGCATCTTGGCTCGCGCCTGCTCAGCGGTCTCCGCGCGCAGGAACATCGGGCCGGCCGCGTTGAACGCGTCGAGCATCACCTTCATCTGGGGATCGAGGTCTTTGGGCATGCGCGATCATTAGGTTAGGCGGCACCGAGAGGCAAGCGCCGGCGTGCGCGGTCAGTTCTCGTTACGACGGAAGTCCGCGCGCCAATGTGCGCGAAACCACGGTTCGCCGTCCCGCGTGCCGAACACGTCGGCGCTGACCACCATGTCGTCGCCGCCGATGCGGCAGTCGAGGTTGGCAAGTTCGTCAACCGCAAATGTCGGGGAGAACCCGTCGCCGTGAGTTTTGTATTCGTCGAAGTGCAGTCGCGAGCGCATCGAGGCGTAGGCGCGGCCGTCGGTCGAGATCGGCACAACGTTGCCATGCGGATTGATAATCTTCTCGCTCGGCTCGACGCCGGTTTCGGTGAACGTGAGCGTGAAGGGCTGATCGCCGACGCGCTTGTAGCAGAGCCGGTACGTCTTGGGAGTCCAGAAACCGAGTTTGTGCGCGCCCGGCTCGCGCCGAATCCAATCGAGTTGCGTCACCTGTCCCTGCCAGCATCCTCGGAACACTGCAGGCAGCGCTGGAGGCCCCTGCGCGGTCATCGGCGCGACGTTCACCGGCGGGGAAGGAGGAGGCGCGGGTTGAGGCTGCGCGGGCGCGGGCCGCGACAGTTGCGGCAACAGTTGAACCGTGTCGCCATTGTCCGGCGCATAGGGCGGGGGCTGCGGGGGCGGCGGCGCCTGGCGCGGCGGTACGTATGGCTGATACTGGTTCGCAGGTCCGGGGACTTCGAGCGTCGTCTGCGCGCAAGCAGTTCGCGCGCCAATCGAAGCCAGTCCGCAGGCAAACGCACACAATATAAGGATACGGATTCGCATCAAGGCGCTCGGCGTCACCTATTATATACGAACGCATGTCGAGTGCCGTTGCCGATGATGATCCCGCGATAGCTTGACCGCGAGGCGACAGCTACCATCGAAAAAAGTTCGCAGCGGTTTCGCGTTGAGCCGGGCCGAGGAAGATGAGCGATCAAAATATAGATTTCGAAGCGGCGTGGGCCGTGAGCCAGGCGCCTGCGACCGGACGGCGCGCCCAGGCGCATCGATTGGCCAACGCGATGCGTCGCGTGATCGACCATTTGGTGCAGGTCGCGGCGCCGGAAGAAGATTTGTCGGCGGCGGCCGACGCGTTGGAGCGATACGCGAAGCGCTTGTCGAAGTATCCTATTTCGCGCAGTTACGAGGGGTTTGCCGAAAGCGCCAACGCCGGCGATCCGCACGCGTTTTTCGATCACAGCCCGCTGATGGGAATCGCAAATCCGCTGGCGCCGCCGCTTCGGCTGGCTGTGCTCGGCGACAAGGTCGAGGGGCGCGGCACGTTCGGCGTCGCGTACGAAGGCCCGCCGGGGCACGTACATGGCGGATTCCTCGCGGCAGCATTCGACGAAGTTCTCGGGATGGCGCAGTCGCTGACTGGGAATCCCGGCATGACGGGGACGCTCACGATTCGCTATCGGCGACCGACGCCGCTGCTGACCGAGCTGGTATTCGAGGCGTACGTCGATCGCGTCGAGGGCCGCAAGATATTCACGCACGGAACACTGTCAGCGAACGGCGTGCTTACGGCAGAAGCCGAAGGACTGTTCATAGCAGTCGGCCAGGAACGCTTCGCAGCAATGGCGGCGCTGGTGTACGAGCGCGCGAATGCAGCGGAGAAAAAGAAATCGGCGAAGAAAACTTAGACTGGATAGAATCCAAGAACCTAACCCCTAACCCCTTCCCGCGCGGGAAGGGGAACCAAATGTAACCAGTCAGTCGGAGCGGACCAGGCCTGACAGGCCGGCGAATAGTAGCGGCGTGATCGTCCAGCCTGCGAGGATGTGCAGCCATAGGTAGCATCGCAGCAGGCGGCTTGGGACTGGGCTTGGATCGCGCGGCTCGCCGCTGCGAGTCGCTCGGCCGGCCACGGTATGGCGCGGATTGGGGCGCCAATATTTGTCCTGATGCAACTCGACTACCGGCAGAAAATTTTCAAGTGAGTAGACGAGCGGATTGAAGACCGGATAGTGCGGCGGCGCTTCTCCGCTGGCGACGAACTCTCGATACGCGGTCTCCTCGGTCGGCGTGATTATGCGCATGCGATAGCCCCATCCGAACAGGATCGTGCCGAGCCCGACGAACCCCGCGATCCACCAGAGCGCTCGCAGCGGCTGGTAGCCGAAGCCGATTGTGATTTGCAACATCAGGCTCCACGCGCGTTGCGCAATGCTCTCATGGCCAAGACGGCGCTGCGCGACTTCCTTGGCGATGCGCACCTGGGTCGCGCCGTCGTCGCGCCCCATCTCGCTCAGCACCTTCGCCAACTGGCGAAACGGCTGCGGATGGTATTCAGGCTGCTGCAACCCGAGCCATCGCAGACGCGACGCCCCGTCGCTGGGACCGCCGGCGATGTCGCCGTACACGAAGCCGTTGATAACCAGGTTGCCGGGGGCCGGCCAACTCGCTTCGTCGTCCCAGATTGCGCCGGCGCGCGCATCCTCGAGGTCGAGCACGGTCTTCGCCGTATGCTTCACGTCAACCCAGTAGAAGGTGCCGTCGATCGTGGCGCGCTCGGCGTCGAGCTGTCCTTCCCCTTTGAACTCGGCGGCGTGAAAGCTCAGGTCGTGCCCGATCTTCGCCAGGCGTGCGTAGACGATACCGTTGGTTGTGAAGCCGTCGTGAAACAGCACGTCGCCGGAGACGTTCGCTTCGACCAGGTTGACCGCGTCGTCGTCCACGTCGAGGATTCGGGCGCCCGTCAAATCGAGGGTGCCGTCGATTCGCGCGCGCATGAGACTCACGGCGCCGTAGTCGCCCAACACGAAGGACGCGTCGCCGTGGATGATCGCCAGGTTGCCGAACACCGCGCCGGTGCGCGAGCGCCGCACCGTTATTTCCTGCAAATGCGCCGACGACAGGTTGATTCCGTCGGGGACGTAACAGCGGATCAGCGTCAGCGGCTTGTCGACGGTGGCGTACGAGAGATCCAGATTTCCGTCGATTCGCGCGCCGGCCAGTCCGAGTCCGCTTGGATGCACGAGTCGCGAGGGCTCCGGGTCGCTGACGAGCCACTGGATGAAGTCCGCACGCACGGTTCGCTCGGCGCCCCATTTCTCGGCATGCGCGGTGTCGTTGGCGGCGTTGTTGGGATCGCTGCTGGGACCGAACCAGGGCACGTCCCGCAACGGCGCGGAATGCGCGAGTTTTCGTTCAGCCGCAGTGAGCGCGGCGCCGAACTTCTGCTGCGCCATCGCCTCGAGCGCAGCGCCGGGGTCCGCCGGGCCGTCCAACGCGCTCAATGTCGCGCCATGCACTCCCGAATTGAAGGTGAGCAGTACCATCGCGACAGCGGCGGCAACGGCAATTACTTTTCGCTCGATCAACATTGCGGAAACCAATGTTCAGTTGCGGCGGTCGCACCGGGAATATCAGCGCCGAGCACGCAGATGCAACTGCTTGAAGTCACCGCCCTCATCTGCAAAGGAATCACGGATGGAAGCTGCACAGAAAGAGCGACTCGCCGCGTTGCTGGCCGAGGTCCAGGTCGCGATCCTCGTGACCCAAGGCGAGCAGTGGCCGACGGCGACGATGCAGGCGTTCGCGGAGACGCCCGAGCTCGATTTGTTGTTCATCATGAACGACGCGTCGGAGAAGTTTCAAAATCTGCTCAAGCATCCGTACGTCACGGTGTATCTGGACGCGCGCGAAAGGGGCAAGGTCGAGACCTTCGAGATCTCGCGCGTTTTGATCCAGGGAATTGCCGGCGAAATCGCGCGCGACACCGCCGAATGGGAATCGATGAAGGAGTTATTCCTGAAGAAGAGCCCGTTCGAAGCGCCGTTCTTCAAGTACCCGACGCTGCGAATGTTGCGAGTCACGCCCAAGCGGTTGTCGTATGCGGGCGCCGACCGCGTCACGTTCAAGGCGGAGTTTTGAGAATTGCCTACTCCCATCTCGTGCTATAAGAAGAGAGTTGTGCCAAGGACTTCTGAGTGACGACTCTTTCCGACAAAATCGCGCCGTACGCCGCCGCGTTCCGGCGCGACGGCTTTGTCATGGTGCCCGACTTGCTCTGCGCCGAAGAACTCGATCGCTACGGCGCGGCCGTCGATGAAGCTGTGGCGCGGCGCAAACGCTTCGACACGCGCCAGCTCGGCGAGAAGACGCCCTACGAGCAGTCGTTCATCCAATGCATCAATCTGTGGGAAGACTCGCCGGCGGTTCGACCGCTCACGTTTCATCCGATTGTTTGCGAGACGGCGGCGCGCCTACTCGGTGTCCAGACGCTTCGGCTGTGGCACGATCAGGCGCTGTACAAGGAAGCAGGCGGCCGCGTGACCGATCCGCATCAGGATCAACCGTACTGGCCGATGGTCGAGACCGACACCATCACTGCGTGGATTCCGTTCGACGGCTCGTCGCACGCGACCGGATGCATGGGTTACGTGCCGGGCTCGCATGCGGTGGGCCTGCGCGTGTTCGTGAACATATTCAAGCCCGAAGACGCGTTGGAAATTCTGAAGATGCCGGAGATTAAGGACACGCCGCCGGTGTGGGTCGAGGTGCCGCGCGGCGGCGTCGCGTTCCATCACGGCCTGACGGTGCACATGGCGAAGCCGAACGCCGGGTCGCGGACGCGACGTGTGCATACGATGATTTTTTTTCGCGACGGATCGACGCGCAAGAATGAATTCCCGCACGACTCAGTCGAGCGCTACCACATCAAGATCGGCGCGCCGATCGACAGTCCCGTCACGCCGATCGCGTGGCCGCGAGCGGCGGGCGATCTGCCCGAACCGCCCGACGCGCCAATCTCCGAGCTGTTCGCGAACGCAGTCAAGCTCGGCTCCTTCCCGGATAAGACCGGCCGCGCCAACTGCTAAGCCCTTTTGTGTTCTTCTGAGCGCAAACGAAGCTGTGCGACAAAAAACGAGTGCGGGGCGGAGTCGCGAAGACGATTCGCGCTTCCGCCCCGCAGCTGAGGCAAGTGCTCGCGACATTATCGCCGCGATTGCGGACCGGGGATTAGTCGGCCTTTGGCCTTTTGTAGAACGGCTTGGCAGGACCCGCGATTATCACAACCGCTATCGCCAGTCCCGCCAGCAACGATAATGCTTCCATCATCATACAAATACTCACTTTCGCGCGCGCGGACCTTTCCGATCGAACAACGCACGGTTACAGGTCGATTGTCCTTGGCTCGCCGAGCCGCACTGCGAATCACTCAAGCGCTCGTGCCGCGACGCGCGCATCTGTCAGGAATTTTTCAGGAACGCCTCGGGAAGCCGATCACAAGCCGATTTTGATTCACCTGGAATCGGTTCCTTCCCGTGCGTGGTATGCGACGCGTGGATTACAGGCTCAGGAACGAGAGGACGATGTACGCCAGGGTGAGGACCGCGAACGTCACACCGGGCAATTCGCTGAGCAGACTGTTCTGCGCGATCCGATCGGCGGCGACAGTCTCGGTCTGCTCCCGCACCTGCTGAAAGCCTGCGAGTCTCTGATTAATCGTGGTAGCAGCCATTTTCCCTTCCCTCCGTGGAGTTCGTTGTCAGCAGGGGGTAGAGCAAGGCCGGTGCCAATGACCGAAGTCTTTGTTTTATTCAACTATTTTCGATGGGCGCAGTCTTTTCCATTTGCGATTCGCAAAACATTTGCCGCGATGCGCGAAAACCCCGCTATTTGCGTAGCCCGCCGCAATGACAACGCGAAGCAGTCGCGCGACTGCATGCAGCGAACGCGCGTCGTCAAGATTGCGTGCTTTGTTGTTTTGTTACGAATGCGTTACGGACGCGGCGGCATCTCGATGGCTCCCACTGCGTACGCGACGGCTGCCGATGAGGTCAGCAAATCGGCGCGGCTCTGGACAATCGTGTAGCGCGCGTTCGCCAGGTCGCGCTCTGCGGTAAGCAACTCGACGATCGTGCTTAGCCCCTGCCGATACGTGTCAAGGTTCGCGTCATATGACTCCTGCGACGCCGCCAGCAGAGCCTTGGCGTAGTCGTAGCGGCTGAGCGCGGTCTGGAATTCGTAATATGCGCGCCACACCGAGCTTATCGCATCGACCTCGAGCGACTTGAGCTGTGCGCCGGCGGCGTCGCGATCGGCCTCCGCCGCGCGAACATCGTTGAGGCGCTTGAAACCGGTGAAGATGTCCCAGTTGATCGTCAACAGCGCGGAGTACTGCGGCTGGCTGTCCGTGACCCTCGGAGTGCCGTCGTACTTGTAGTTCCAGGACTGCTGACCGTAATTGCCCATGATTCCAACGACCGGATAGAACGCCGCCTTCGTTCGAGCGACATCAGCTCGGCGCGCGTCGAGCGTCGCGACCTGCGCCGCGAGATCGGGACGATTGCGCACCGCGGTTTCGATCAGTTGATCCACTTCGCCGCCTAGTCCTGCCGGAATCGGGAGGCTGTCGAGGCTCGGCACGTCGAGCGGCGTGTTCGCGGCGACGCCCAGCGCGACGGCCATGCCTGCCTGCGCTTCGCGCACCAGCAGATGAGCGCTCGCAAGGTCGTATTGCGATTGCGCGACGCGCTGACGCGAGAGCAGCAACTCGGGCTCGGTGGCCAGTCCGAGGTCGACGCGCCGGCCGACGGCCTCGTCGTCGGTCTTTGCCAGCTCGACGTTTTGCTCTGCCGCCTGCACCGCGGCCTTCGCCGCGCCGATTGCATAGAACGAGCGCTGCGTTGCGAACACGACGTCCTGCAGCTTGCGGTTGAACGAGAAATTTGCGGCTGCGAGTTGCGCACGCGCGGCTGCGGCGCCGGCGTCGCGCCGGCCGAAATCGATCAAGGTATACGTGAGCTCGAGCGTCGGAGTTATCTGCCACTGCTTAAGCACTGCGTTCTTGCCGGGCAACTCGAATAGTTGGCGCTCGTATCCGCCCGAGACCTGCGCGCTCACGACTGGATAGTACGGCGCTCGCGAGACTCCGTAAGCGGCCGCCGCGGCCCGTGCTCGATACCACGTCTGCCGCGTGTCGGGATTGTTACTCAGCGCGATGTCGATGAGTGCGGGCAGGTCGTACTTGTTGCCTGTGTTCGTGGCGCGCGGCTCCGGAAGAGTGCTCGGCGGCCGCGCCTGCGTCGGAATCACGTATTCGTTCGACCTCGGTATCCAGGCGCGATCCGATTCATCCGGCGAAAATTTCTCGGGATACACTTCGGGCTGCTCGGCAAAATAAGTGCATCCGCTCGCGCAGACCGCGAGGCCGAGTGCTGCGATGACGAGCTTCCATCCCGCGCGACGCATTTCAAAATCCATCTTCATAAAGAAACCCCCACCTACGCCTTAACTGTGTTCCGGGACATTGAATCCCGCTGCGTGCGTTTGCACAATCGGGCGCGTAGAATCCTTCCCGCATGCGATTTCTCTCAACGCCCGGCAACAGATTCGCGCTGCCGATTGCCGCGACGCTGCTGCTCGCCGGATGCGATCCCGTCATCAACATCGCGGGCGCGAACTTCCCGAGCTGGCTCTTCTGCGCGATTTGCGGCGCGATCCTGACCGTGGCGATCCGGCCGGTCTTCGTCGTGACGCGTGTCGAGGCCTACCTGTGGCCGCTGCCCATCGTGTATCCCAGCCTCGCGATCCTCATGGGATGCATCGTGTGGCTCATCTTCTTTAATCGAATCTGATGAACGTCGCTGCCGCCCACGACACCGCTGAACAATCGCTTGCGTTGCGACTCGTCGGCCACGTGCTCAGCGCCGCGATCGTAGTCGCCACTATCGTCGTCGGCCTCTACGTCGCGCGCCTCTACTACCTATATCCGCGCACCGACGACGCTTACGTTCGCGCCAACTCGGTCGGAATCGCGCCGCACGTCAGCGGTCCGATCACCGAACTGCCGATAGTCGACAATCAATACGTCAAGCAGGGCGACTTGCTGTTCGTCGTCGATCCGCGACCGTATCAATCGGTGCTCGATGCCGCGACCGCGAAGCTCCAGTTGACCGAGCTGAATATCAAGGCGCTCGAAGACGCGATCCGAACCGCGCAGTCCGATCAAATACGGCTCGAAGCGGACGCCGCGTATGCCAAGCAATATCTCGATCGCATTCGAGCCGCTGCTAGCCAAACATTTCGTCACCGCCAACGACGTCTTCAACGCGCGCAGCGCGTCAGCGCCGCCGAGGCCGCCGTCCAGGCCGCGCGCTCCGACGTCGGCAAGGCGCAAAACCAGCTCGGCCAATACGGCGACATCAACGCGCGGCGCAAGGCCGCCGAGGCTGCGGTCTACGACGCGAAACTCAACGTCGAGTACTGCTATGTCCGCGCGCCGTTCAATGGCTACGTCACCAATCTCAACATCGCGGAAGGCCAGTACGCCAACGAAGGCCGCGAAGTCGTGAGCCTGATCGACGATCGCAAGTGGTACGTGATCGCGAATTTCCGCGAAACATTTCTCTCGCACATCCAGCCCGGCATGACCGCCGAGGTTTTCATCCTGGCCTATCCCAACAAGCGCTTTCGCGGACGCGTGCAAGGCGTGGGATGGGCGCTCTATCAGCAAAACGGCGCGAGCGTCGAGGGCCTGCCGCAGGTTGAGGCGACGCTCAACTGGGTGCGGCTTTCGCAGCGCTTCCCGGTGCGCATCGTGCTCGAGGACCGCGATCCGAAGTTCCCGTTCAGGATGGGCTACACGGCGGTCGTGACGATCCAGGGATATCGCGATCAAGACTATCGCGATCAGGATCTGCTCGCCAGCAGAGCAGTCACTGAATGGCCGGCTTTGCAAAAGCGGAACTCCGCCTTGCGCAGCCGTTTGGCTGGTTCGATCAACTTGCGGCGTTGCTCTCGCGGGAGCTTTCGCCCAGCTCGCGAAAATTCCGCACTGCCCTTCGCCTCACCACGATCGCCACGCTCGGCGCAGGCCTGGTCGTGAGCTGCCACGTTAACAACGAGCTCGGCACTTACATCGTGTGGCTGCTGGTGGGCGCGGGACCGATGATGTCTGCTCGCAAGGCGTGTGCGTTTCTGATCGCGGAAGCGCTCGCGCTCGCTTTGTCAGTGGTGATGGCGGGGATTTTGTCTGAAACGCCGTGGCTGATGCTCCCGTTTCTCTTCGCGTTGATTTCGTTCACCACCTATGTAGGAACGATTCGTAAGCTCGGCGCTGCACTGCTCCTCATCCAGGTGACCTGCCTCTATATCTTCTACGGCGTCGTGTTTGCGCCTGGCGAAATCGGTTGGGGCGCGGCAGGCGAATTCGGCGGCAGCGTGATCGCTTTCGGCATGATCGTCCTGTTCGACAACTGGCTGTGGCCCGACCGCGGCGAGGAAATCCTGCTGGAATCGCTCGGAGCGAGCGTCGCGCACGCTCGTTCGCGGCTGCTCGCGGCTTCAAATTTCTATCTGGATCGCCGAGGCGCGCCGCGGCCGCCGATTCCACCGCCGACTTCGGATCTTCCCGCACACATGGCTCTTCTGAATCGAGCTGTGGCCGAGGGTGTGTCCGAGCATCGCCATGCGATCCTGCTCGCGGCTATCACGCGCGTGGCGCGCATCGATCTCGAAGTGGATCGCCTGACGGTTGCGGCGCGTCAGAACGTACCAGGCGAGATTCGCGCCATGGTACGGCCCGAAATTCAAGCGACGGTGGAGGCGATTGCGGCGGTGTTGGACGAGATCGCCCGCGAAATGCCGACGCACATCGCCGTTGGCGTCGATACGCCCCCTCCGGCCTCGCGGATCCGCGCGCGATCGGCGATGGACGCTCTCACCGCTCGCGTCCTCCAGGTCAGACCGACGTATATCGGCAAGGCGAGTTCCGCGGAGATCGAGAATTTCGCAACCTTCGCCGATTCGCTGGCTGCGCTGACCGGACATATCGAGCGCCTGCTCGATGAGCCGCCGCAGCCGCACGCCACGCTCGCGAGCGCTGCTGTTCCGCGATTGACAGGCGCGCCGGACCCCGCAGTTGTCCGCTATTCCATGAAGGTCGGTTTCTGCGTGGTGATCGGCTACGTGATCGGACTCCTTACCCAGCGCGCCGATCTATCTACCATCCTGACCACGGTACTAATAACCGCGCTTCCCACCTACGGCGCGGCGCTGCGCAAGATGATTCTGCGGATAGTCGGAGTGCTAATCGGCGGCGCGATGACTCTTCTGGCAATCATCATCGTCACGCCCAACTTCGAAACTCTTCCCGCCTATCTGATTGCGCTCTTCATAGTCTTCTACATCTCCTCGTACTCCTCTCTCACCAGCGGACGTGTTTCATACGCGGGAAAGCAGATAGGTACGACATTCGCGCTGGTGTTCGCCGGCTTGAGTCCTGCCTTCGACGTCTATGCGCCGCTGTGGCGTATCTGGGGAGTTTTGCTTGGCACGCTGGTCGTGGCAATCGTCGCCCTTCTGGTGTGGCCGGAATACGCCGGCGATTCCTTGTTGCCGCGGCTGCGCAAAGTGTTTCGCGACACGCTTGCGATGGTGCCCGGCGGTCCGGCTTCGAACACCGAGGATGAAATCCAGCAGGCTAACTCGGAGACCATGCGCACGCTCGCCGAAATTCTGGAGGTCGCGGATGATGCGCAATTGGAGGGCCGCACCAGCACGGTCAACCACAACGCAATCGTCGAAGCGGCCGGAACGCTGCGGCGCATCGCGAACCGGCTGGCCTCAATCGCGACCGGGCGCATCGTCACTCCCATGCCTCCCCTCGACCGATGCGACCGAGTCGGCGCGCGAGGCCGTGCTCGACGCAATTCGTCGGCACCTTCAGTCGTGGCTCGACTTCTTCAGCAGCGACGATAGCCTCAGCGCCGCAGGCCGCTCAGGCAATCGCGCGAGCACATTCAACCGATGACCTGGAAGAGCCTCTCGCGCAGTTTGGCTCGCGGCTGGAGGAGCGGGAATTCGCGCGAATCGAATCGTGGACGCTCGATCAGCGGCGCGCGATCCTCGCTGAATTGCAATCGATGCGCCGTCTCGAATACCTGGTCTCCCAGTTGAATCGATGGCTCGCGCAAATCCCGGGCCCCGCGTCGACCCCCGCGCGCTCCTGATACCGGGTGCAGGGGTCACCCCTGCCCAAGGAAGTGTGAAACCCACGGCGGGTTTCACTTAAATTAGGTGGATTGTTATTCCATTTGACCGCGTCGTCGCACTCGGCCTTTAATGCCCGTCATGGCTGGAATTGTTTCTTACGGTTCATATGTTCCCTACCGACGGCTCAAGCGCGCCGCGATCGCGGCAGTGCTCGGCACGCCTGCCGGCAAGGGCGAGCGCGCGATCGCGAGCTTCGACGAAGACAGCGTCTCGATGGCGGTGGAGGCGGCTCGCGACGCGCTGAAAGCCGCGCCGCCCGGCGACGTGCAGGCGCTGATCTTCGCGACCACCACGCCGCCCTACGCCGAGAAGCTCAACGCCGCGGTGATCGGCGCAGCCGCTCTGCTGCCGGCGGAAATTCGCGCCTCGGATCTGACCGGCTCGGTGCGCGCGGGCATCTCCGCGATGCTGCAAGGCGCCGACGCCGTCAGCGGCGGCGCCAAGCGCGCGCTCGTCGCGATTGGCGATTGCCGGCTCGCCGCGCCCGAGGGCAAGGCCGAGCAGACCAACGGCGACGGCGCGGTCGCATTCGTGCTCGGCGACGACAACGTGATCGCCGAAATCGAGGCGACCGCTTCGCTCACGCGCGAGTTCCTCGACACCTGGCGCGCGCCGGGCGAGCGCTTTGCGCATTCGTGGGAAGAGCGCTTCACGCTGACGCAGGCGCATTCGCCCGATGCTCGGCAAGTCATCAAGAACGTGCTGGAGAAGGCGAAAGTCGCGCCCGCCGATCTGGCGAAGATCGTCCTCGACGCGCCCAACGCGCGCGCGGTCGACGAAATCGCGCGCGCGCTCAAGATCGATCCCGCGAAATTCGCCGATTCGTTCGCGCCTGACCGTCGGACAGACCGGCGCCGCGCATGCGGGCCTGATGCTCACGGCTGCGCTGCCGTCCGCAAAGCCGGGCGATCGGATCCTGGTCGCGACGCGTCGCCGATGGCGCCGATGCGATTGTGCTCAAGGTCACGCCGGCGAATCGCCGAATTTCAAGCCGGTGCATTCGGTCGGCCGCATGATCGAATCGAAGGGCGACGTGTCCTACGGCAACTATCTCAAGTGGCGCGAGATTCTGCCGACCGAGCCGCCGCGCCGTCCCGATCCCGATCGTCCCGCGGGTCCGCCGATGATGCGCTCGCGAGAAGTGGAAGTTCGGCTTCATCGGCTCGCGATGCACCAAGTGCGGGACGCCGCAGCTTCCGCCGCAGTTGGTATGCGTCAAATGCCAGAGCGCGCGACATGGAGCCGTATCCGTTCGCGGATCGCACGGCGAAAATCGCGACCTACGCGATCGATCGCCTGGCCTATTCGCTCAATCCGCCAACCATTAACGTTGTGATAGATTTCGAGGGCGGCGGACGCTTTCTATGCGAGATGACCGACTGCGAGCCCGACAAGGTCGCGATTGGCGATGAAGTCGAAATGACGTTCCGCCGGCTGTTTACGGCCGGCGGCGTGCACAACTATTTCTGGAAGGCGCGACCCAAGGCGCTAGCGACCGAGGAGGAACTTAATGGCAAGCAGAGGAATCAAAGACCGCGTCGCGATCATCGGGATGGGATGCACCAAGTTCGGTGAGCATTGGGACAAAGGCCCCGAGGATTTGCTGGTCGATGCCGCCTACGAGGCCTACGAATCGGCGGGCGTCAGCCCAACGACGTCGACGCGTACTGGCTCGGCACGATGGGCTCGGGAATCTCGGGCCTGACGCTCTCAGGAGCCGCTCAAGATTCAGTACAAGCCCGTCACCCGCGTCGAGAATATGTGCGCGACCGGATCGGAAGCGCTGCGGCAGGCCTGCTATGCGGTCGCGTCGGGCGCGTTCGACATGGCGATGGCGATCGGCGTCGAGAAGCTCAAGGACTCGGGCTACTCGGGCCTGGTCATGCAACGTGCCGCCCAACGACGGCACCGAGGGCAGCATGACCGCGCCGGCGTCGTTCTCGCTGCTCGCGCCCGCGTACTTCAAGAAGTACGGCCTCGACCCCGACAAGGGCAAGGACGTGCTCTCGCGCATCGCGTGGAAGAATCACAAGAACGGCGCGAAAAATCCCAAGGCGCAATTCCAGAAGGAAGTCTCGATGGAGACCATCAAGAACTCGCCCAAGATTGCCGACCCGCTCGGCATCATGGATTGCTCGGGCGTGTCGGACGGATCGGCGGCCGCGATCGTGGTTCGCGCCGAAGACGCGCACAAGTACTGCAAGAATCCCATCTACATAAAGGCGCTCTCGTTCGTCGCGGGACCGGCGGAAGGACCGCTCTCGCAGGAGTACGATTTCACGACTTTCCGCGAAGTCGTCGCCTCCGCCAAAGACGCGTACGCGCAGGCCGGCATCACCAATCCGCGCGAGCAGATCAGCATGGCGGAAGTGCACGACTGCTTCACGCCGACCGAGCTGGTGCTGATAGAGGATCTCGGCTTCAGCCGCGCGGGACCGCATGGCAGGACGTGATGGACGGGTTCTTCGACCTCGAAGGCAAGCTGCCGGTCAATCCGGACGGCGGACTCAAGTCGTTCGGGCATCCGATCGGCGCGTCGGGCCTGCGCATGATGTACGAGATGTGGCTGCAGATGCGCGGCGAAGCGGGCCCGCGCCAGATCAAGAATCCGAAGGTAGGACTGACCCACAACCTCGGCGGCGCCCCCGGCCGATGCGTCAGCTTCGTGTCAGTAGTCGGCAGCCAGGTCGGCTGAGACTCTGTCCCTCGCCCGTTAATTCACGGGAGAGGTTAGGTGAGAGTTCTGCGGCGAATCGCACGGCCGGCATTGCAGAATGCCGGCCGTTTTCATTGCGCAACTACGATGCAGAACGTCACTCCATTACTCAGTCGAATAGCCACTGTACTAGTCGTGTTAGTAATTGTCTTGTACCTCGGCGATTATATCGTTGTGAGGTTACGCGGCGAGCCATTGGAAACCGTGCAAATCAACAAGTTCTACGCAGTGCCCCAAAAAGACGGCAAGACCTCATTCGAACCCGGCGAGCCGGAAACCGAAACTTGCGTAGACTCAATATTCCCGCACCTCGGCTACAGCCCATGCTGGTACGTAAGGCGCCATCGCAATCAGCAGGTAAATCTCTGAAGTCGAGTTGATCATTGCCGATGTCCTTCGCGCTTACGCTTCAGGGCGTCTTTGACCATTCCGGCCGCGATTTCATCTGCAATTCGGTCAAGTTCATCGTTGTCTTGCTGATCCCGACGGCGATGAATTCGGCGCAATCTTCTCGCGAGACGTGTGAGTAACGCCTTAGCGAGATCAACGATCGCGTGCGCGCTGACCTCGGTCAAGAATCTATCCATGGCATTTTGCCCTCTTCTGCCTGCGGCGAAGCGCATCGGCGGTGATTCCGCTTCGACCGACACAATTGCATTGATCCTGTTCGCCGGCACGCGCAACGCCAGCGCAGTTCATTCATCGTGAGCCCGAGAGGCTTCGTGAAATACGCGCTCAGGCTTTCGCCGGGATGAACCCGGAGAAGTTCCCGTTTCCGCTGCGCCATGCGTCGTTTATCTCCTTGTAAGAGAGAGCGTCCTACTTCCTCGTTTCCAATCCCATGCGGCGCGCGATTATCACCTTCATGATTTCGTTGGTGCCTGCGTAGATCGATTGTACTGCTGCGTCTGCGTAGTCGGTCGATACCGGATACTCCATCATGAAGCCGTAGCCGCCGTGTAGTTGCAGGCATTGGCTGGTGAGACGCTTCTGTAAGTCTGTCGTCCACCATTTCGCCATGCTTACCTCGGCGACGATCTCGTCGCCGCGCACGTGCGCTTGCAGCAGCTTGTCGACGAAGGCTTGCCCGACTTCCACTTCGGTCATCATCTCGGCGAGCTTGAACTGGGTGTTTTGAAATTCCGCGATCGGCTGCCCGAATGCGCGCCGATTCTTGCAGTATGCGATCGTGTCCTCGAGCGTGCGCCGGCAACTCGCGATCGAGGCGACTCCGATGCATAGCCGCTCCTGCTGGAGCTTCTCCATCAGCATTTTGAATCCCGTCCCTTCCTTGCCGAGCAGGTTGCCGGCCGGGACGCGGCAGTCCTCGAAGAACAACTCGCTGGTGTCCTGGCCGCGCAGCCCGAGCTTGTCGAGCTTGCGGCCGCGGACGAACCCGGGAGCGGTCGCGTCGACCAGCATCAGGCTGACGCCCTTGTGCGGAGGGTTGGCCTTGGGGTCGGTCTTGCAGGCGACGATGACGAGATCGGCGATCTGCCCGTTGGAAATGAAAATCTTCGAGCCGTTGATCACGTAATGGTCGCCGTCGCGGCGCGCCGTCGTCTGCACGGCGGCGAGATCGGAGCCGGTGCCCGGCTCGGTCATCGCGATCGCGAGGATTGTCTCGCCGCTGATCGCGCCGGGAGGTAGCGGCGCTTCTGCTCCTCGTTGCCGAAGCTCGTGATGTAAGGCATGCAGATGTCCGAATGCAGCGACATCATGAGCCCGTGCGCGCGCACGCGCGACAGCTCTTCCATCACGATGGCGTCGTAGATGAAATCCACGCCGCCGCCGCCGTATTCGGCGGGCGCGTTGGCGCCGAGGAAGCCGGCCTCGCCCATCTTGCGCCAGCTCGCGCGATCGCTCATCCCGGCGCGATTCCATTCCGGCACCTTCGGCTCGATCTCGGTATCGACGAAGCGCCGCACCTGCGCGCGGAACATCTCGTGCTCTTCGGTAAAAATATTTCGTCGCATCATTCTGGCATCTTCGTTTTAGAGCGAAGAGCGATCAAGCCCGGCAGATCAAGTTGCGGCAGGTCGTCGGCGATCTGGAACCACGGAGACTTGACCTCGATGAAAATGTGCTTGTCGGGCCGTATGCCGGGGTCGTCGTCGAGCAGCCCGGCGGGAATTTCTAGCAGTCCCGACCGCCCGCGAGACCGCCGATCCGGATTGGGCACCGGCGAGCCGCATCGACTGCAAAACGATGCGCGGTATGCAGGCGGTTCGCGCAAGATCGGCGCCTCGTAGGTGGTGATGAGTTCTATCCCCTCGACCAGTCGAAAATCTTCGACGCGGACGTAGAGTCCGGAGAAGAATGCGGAGCCAGTGACTTTGCGGCATCGCCGGCAATGGCACAGTTCGAAGGGGCCAGCGGGTTTGGTGAATTCAAAGTGGATAGCGCCGCAAAGACAGCTTCCGTGGATCATTTGATTTCTCCATTTGAGTGCGATCGATTCAGTCCAGCCTAACCCCTATTCCTTCTCCCGAGGGAAGGGGAATTTTTACCGGGCTCGCTTTGCAATCTTACTAAACGATTGGATGAATGATGGAAATGGAATCACGGAGGATCCCTCGATGAAAGTTGGTGGCGCTGTTATTTTTCAGAATCCGCTCAATGCTCGATCGGACCGCGACGTTTATATCGAAGATCTGCGGATCGGCGACCTCTACGAACCGCTCGGATTCGATTCCATCTGGAGCGTCGAGCATCATTTCGACGACTACACGATGTGCCCCGACGTGCTCCAGTTCCTGACCTACTACGCCGGGCCGCACGAAGACAGTTCAGCTTGGCTCGATGGTCGTCGTGATGCCGTGGCATGACCCGATGCGCGTCGCGGAGCAGGTGTCGGTGGTCGATCACATGTCGAACGGGCGCATGATCCTGGGCCTGGGGCGCGGGCTTGCGCGGATCGAGTTCGAAGGCTTCCGCGTACCGCTCGGCGAATCGCGCGAGCGCTTTATCGAATCGGCCGAGATGCTGCTCGAGGGACTCGAGAAGGGATACTGCGAATACGACGGCAAGTTTATCAAGCAGCCGCGCCGCGACATCCGGCCCAAGCCGTTCAAGTCGTTCAAGGGACGCACCTACGCGGCCGCGGTCTCGCCCGAATCTGCGCGCATCATGGCGAAGCTCGGCATCGGCATCCTGATCATTCCGCAAAAGCCGTGGGAGGCCGTCGCGCAGGAACTCAACGAGTATCGCACCATTTACAAGCAGGTTAACGGCGGAGAGCCGATCCCGACGATCGCGGCGGGCTGGACGTTTTGCGACAAGAGCGCCGACCGCGCACGCGAGATGGCGGTCAAGTACATCGGCGGCTACTGGAATACGGCGCTGCGTCACTACGAGATGGCGAGCGAGCATTTCGGCAAGGCCAAGGGCTACGAATACTACGAGATGATGGCGAAGGCGCTGAAGGGCAACACCGACGCGTCGATCGAGTACTTCCTGAGCCTGCAGGTCTGGGGCACGCCCGAGATGTGCTTCAACAAGGTCGACGAGATTCGACAGAAGGTAGGCGCCGACCATTTCACGGGCGTGTTCAGCTACGCGGGTATGCCGATCGAGGACGCGGAGAAGAGTCTGCGCTTGTTCGCCAGCGACGTGATGCCCGAGTTGAAGAAGCTCAACGGTGTGAAGGCCGAGGCGGCGTAAGTCACTTGCCGAGGAACTTGCCGGGGCGGCGTTCGGTGACTGCCTTCACGCCTTCGCGATGGTCTTCGGTGCGGAACAGCCACGACTGCTCCTTGAACTCGTGATCGGTCTGCGCCTTGACGGCGTCGGCGAGGCCCTGGCGCATCGTCGCTCGCGTCGATAACACCGCGAGCGGAGCGCCTTCGGCGATCTCCTTGGCCAGTGCCAGTGCGGAATCGCGGAGTTTGTCCGGCTCTGTGAGCAAATCGCACAGTCCCCAGGCGAGCGCTTCGTCGCCGGTGACGCGGCGTCCGGTGTAAAACATCAGGCTGGCTTTCTGCACGCCGATCAGTCGCGGAAGCGTGTAGGTGAGCCCGAAGCCGGGGTGGATTCCCAGCTTGACGAAGTTCGCGCCGAAGCGAGCCTCGGCGGTCGCCACCCGGAAGTCCGCGACCAGCGCGAGTCCTAGTCCTCCGCCGATTGCAGCACCTTGAATCGCGGCGACGACGGGCTTGCGGCACCTGAACAGCCGCACCCCCTCGACATACAGAGGATTTTCGCCAGCGCGTGCTGTCGTCTCGCCGCTGCTCGCGTCGCGATTGGCAAAGTTCGCGCCCGCGCAGAATGACTTGCCCTCCGAGCACAGCATCAGCGCGCGGCATTCGGATTCTTTATCTAACGCCTCGAACGCGTCAGCGAGATTTTGAATCAGCTTGAAGTCGAAGAAATTGTGCGGCGGCCGGTGAATCTCGACCGTCGCCACGTTGCCGTCGAGCGTGACCGATACGTCGCCGTATTTTGGTTCCACCATCGGACTTCTCCTTTAGCGCCTCTGGCCTGAACGCGCGCAAGCTGCTACAGCTTATACGTCGAACGTCAGAGGAAGGCACGCACAGTATGAATCCGAACATCGCAAGGACCCGGGGAACCTCCCGTGGTGGTGTGTCTGCGACGTTCGGTCATCATTGACTCAATAGCATAATCGAAACGCGTCAGACGGCCACGGGTGCAAGCACTCCGTGGCCGTTTTGTTTTTTCCGGATGACAAACGCATCGCGCGTTGAAGGCAGGCAATTCGATGCTGGTAGAAATTGAAAATCTGAGCAAGACATTCAGCGAGTTTCGCGCCGTCGATAACGTGAGCTTCGGCATCGAGCGCGGCGAGATCATCGGGATGCTCGGGCCGAACGGGGCCGGCAAGACCACGACGATCCACATGATCCTCGGGCTGATCACGCCGACCTCGGGGCGCATCAGCATTTTCGGGAAGTCGATGGCGACGCATCGCGGGGAAATCCTCGAGCAGATGAACTTCACCTCGCCGTACGTCGCGTTTCCGTTCCGGCTGACGGTGCTCGAGAACCTGATGGTGTTCGCGCGCATCTACAATCTGAAAAAGCCGCGCGAGCGAATCGACGAGCTGCTCGAGCGGTTCGGAATCACCAAGCTGCGCGACAAGGCGATCGCGCGGCTGTCGTCGGGCGAGAATACGCGCGTCGGGCTGTGCAAGGCGTTCATGAACGATCCGCAACTGCTGCTGCTCGACGAGCCGACGGCGTACCTCGATCCCGAAGTCGCGTGGCAGGTGAAGAACGCGCTGCTCGACGCTCAGCGCGAAAAAGGCACGACGATTTTGTACACCTCGCACAACATGGAGGAGGTCGAGCGGATGTGTAAGCGGATTATTTTTCTGCATCACGGGAAAGTGATCGCGGCGGGCAGTCCGATCGAAATCACGCAGGCGATCCTCGAAGAGGAACGCGAGGAACCCGCGCTGGAGGAAGTATTTCTGCGCGTGGTGAGAGGCAAGGCGGCATGAAGATACATCGCATCAACGCCGTAATCGTGCGGCATGTATATGAGTCGCGGCGCAATTTCGATCGCGTCGTCGACATGATCTGGTGGCCGGTGCTCGACATCATCATGTGGGGCTTCTTCACGGTTTACCTGGCGCACAGCAATCGGCTGCAGCCGACGGTGGTGAGCTGCCTGCTCGGCGCGGTAATCCTGTGGGGAACGTTCTACAGCTTTCAGCGCGACATGGCGGTCGGATTCATCGACGAACTGTGGTGCCGCAACCTGATCAACCTGTTCTCGACGCCGTTGACGCTGTCGGAATACATGACCGGACTGATCACGGTGTGCGTGCTGAAGGTGATAGTCGGACTGATCGGCGGCGGCGGCAATCGGGTGGGCGGCATACTCGTTCGACATCTTCCCGTGGCTGCCGCAGTTCCTCCCGTACATGGCGAACCTGTTGTTGTTCGCGCTGGCGCTGGGAATCGCGATCACCGGGATGATTTTTCGCTACACGACGAAAATCCAGGCGCTGGCGTGGAGCTTCGCGGGACTGCTGATGCCGGTGTCGTGCGTGATGTATCCGATGTCGTCGCTGCCGAAGTGGCTGCAGGACGTCGCGTGGATGCTGCCGACGGCGCATTCGTTCGAAGGGATGCGCCAGGTGCTGGCCGGCAATGGATTCTCGCCACTGCATTTCTGGTGGGGCGCCGGGCTGAACGTGGTGTACTTCGCGATTGCGATCGCGTTCTTCGGCTGGATCTTCGAGAAGGCGCGCTCGCGGGGATTGCTGGTCAAGCAGGAATAGCACGCATGCGCGATTCGCTCGTTCATCCGCCGCTGAGCGCGCAGAGGATCTGCACTTCGTCATCGTCGTGCAGTTCCTGCGCGAGGTCGACCACCTGCTCGCGATTGACGAACAGCCGGATATGCCGGCGGATGCGCCCCTGCTCGTCGATCATGCGAAAGCGAATTCCCGGACATGCGCGCGTCGAGATTGTCGAGCAGCTCGGCGAACGTCGCGCCCGCCACCGTCACCTCGTCGCGGCCATGCGTATATGACCGAAGCGGACTTGGAATCGCCACGCGCATCAGGCGATTGTCGCGGCGACGACCGAATAGATGTGCGGCAGATGCGACGCGATGCAATTCCAGTCGCGCCCCTCGTTCGGACTCATCCACACCTCGCCGCTGGTGGTGCCGAAATAAATTCCGGCGGGATCGCAGTCGTCGGCGCAAAATGCCTGGCGCTTGACGGTGAACCACGCATGCTCGCGCGGCAGCCCGCGATCCTGCCGAGTCCACGTCGCGCCCGCGTCGCTCGTCCGGTATACCGCCGGCCGCCCGTCGATACTCGTGCGTGGCCATACCGTCGGTGCCGTCCATCGGAAACACCCACGCCGTTTCCGGATCGCGCGGATGCAGCACGATGCCAAAGCCGATGTCGCCAATCTCCTTCGGCATGTTGTTGCCGATCCGAGTCCACTCGTCGCTCGGCCGATCGATCCGATAGATGCCGCAGTGATTCTGCTGGTAGAGCCGATCCGGTTTCAGCGGATGCAAGCACATGCAATGCACGTCCTGTCCGTACTCGGGATATGGATCGGGCAGGAAGTTCGCCTCGACGCCTCGATTGAGCGAGCGCCACGATCCGCCCTTGTCGTAGTTTCGAACGCACCGCCGTCTGACGTAACCATATAGATGTGCGCCGCGTCGCGCGGGTCCACATTCACCGAACTGAGTATCGGCCCGTCGGGAGTTCCCGCTCCCGGCGGATTCCATTTTGAATACATAGGATGCTCGTTGTAGCCATCGACGCCGCGCCACGTAGACTCCACCATCTTCGCTTCGAAACAACGCCGGCGGCGAAGTCCCCGCATACCAAGCGTCATGCTCATCGCGATGCGCGGGCGATAGCCAGAAGGTGTACTCGACCGCGCGTCCGTTCTCGCCCGCCGCCGCCTTGCGAAATGCCGGTGGCTCGGCTGCCTCCTTCCACGTGCGCCCCATATCGGTCGAGCGAAATATAGTAGGTCCAAGATGTCCGGCGCGCGCCGCCATCAATATGGTCTTGCCGTCACGCGGATCGAGCACGACGTGATTGACTATTTCGCCGAGGCGATGCGGCCCGTCGAGGCGCCATCGCGAACGCGTCGCGTCGCCGTAATAGATGAACGCACCTTTGCGCGTGCCGACCATCAGAATCACTCGCCGGTTGTCGTCGCGCGCCTGGGAGTCTTCGACGACGCCTTGCGAGCGGTGGGTGTCCGGCTGGCTTTCGATTTCGATGTGAGGCGCCGTTTCATTTTCCAGCGTCCGGTTTCAGTTTTCGACTCGTAGCCTAGTTTCGCTGCCGCGCCGGACTTCAGACTCGAGTGCGTCGTGACCGGTCTAGGGATACAAGTTGCCATTGCATTTCGATGAAATCTGCATCTGAATGGCACGATGCATTTTGAAATGTAAGTGCCGAAAAGGTGCAAAAAGCCCTGATGATCGGCGTTTCCTGCATTGGCACGCGCGGTGCTGATACTGCTGTCGGTAGTGAGCCGACGGAGGCTGGCAGTCCTATGAAACAGCGCACGGAAACAACATTTCCACACTTGTTCTCGGTAAAAGTGCTCGACAAACTTCCCGGCCTTTTCAAGCCGCGGCGATATATCTATCACTGCGCGCGCTGTAAGTGGACGTTCGTCCTGAACGATGGACGCCGCGGCGCGTTGCGGCCGGTCGCCGACGGAATCAAGCCGCTCACACGCGACGAAGTGGTCGCGCGCGCCGCTACATTTGCGGCCGGTCCATGCCCCGCGATGGACGTTGTCGTGGACGCGCACCTGCGCCTGAATGGCAACGGATCGAAGGGCCACGCTCCTGCGCGAGCGGAGCATTCTCCTCGTTCCGAGCTACGTCCGAATCAGCTATCGCACTAAGACTTTATCGCGGTAAGACTCGCCACCAGGGAAATAGTATGTGGGATTTGCTTTCAATTCTCAGCAGCATTGCCTTCTTCGCGATCGCAATCGCCTACGTCTGGGGGTGTGACGGCTTATGAGTCCGGTCGAAACTATCCTCGGCGGAGTCTGCGCCGTCTTGCTGGGTGCCTATTTGATCTATGCGTTGCTGCGCCCGGAACGATTCTGAGTCTCACCAGTCGGTACAGTACCTACATGCCATCCAATTCAGTAATTCAGCTCGGCGTGTATTTTCTGCTCGTCACGGCGATCAGTGTGCCGCTGGGCCTGTACATGGCGCGAGTCTTCTCGAATGAGCGCACCTTTCTGGACCCGGTGCTCTCGGCCAATCGAGAGATTGATCTACAGGATCTGCGGGATAAACCCCGGCGTCGAGATGGGCTGGGCGGGATACGCGATATCGATGCTCGCGTTCAGCCTGATCTCGATGATTTTCCTGTACGCGCTGCAGCGCCTGCAGTACTACCTGCCGCTGAATCCGCAAGGACTAGCGGGGGTGCCGCCGGGACTTGCCTTCAACACCGCCGCGAGCTTCACGACCAACACCAACTGGCAGGCATACTCGCGGCGAGCAGACGCTGAGTTATCTGACGCAGATGGTCGGGCTCACGTCGCACAACTTTCTCTCGGCGGCGGCTGGAATCGCGATGGCGGCGGCGGTGATTCGCGGATTTGCGCGGCGCAGCGCGAAGACGATCGGCAACTTCTGGGTCGATCTCACTCGCACGACGTTGTGGGTGCTGCTGCCGATCTCCCTGGTCTTCGCGCTGGTCCTCGTTTGGCAGGGCGTGCCGGATAACTTCAGTCCGTACGTGAATGCAAAGACGCTCGAGGGCGCCACGCAAACGATCGCCGAAGGACCCGTCGCCTCCCAGGAAATAATCAAGGAGCTCGGCACCAACGGCGGCGGCTTCATGAACTCCAACTCGTCGCATCCGTACGAGAATCCGACTCCGCTGACCAACCTCCTCGAGATGCTCGCGATCTTCTCGATCGGCGCGGGACTGACCCACACCTTCGGCAAGATGGTAGGTGATCGACGCCAGGGATGGGCGCTGTTCGCGGTGATGGCGATCCTGTTTCTCGCCGGCGCGGCGCCTGCCATCTGGGCCGAGCAGCGCGGCAATCCGCAATTCAGCTGCGATGGGAATCGATCAACATCGCCTCCGCGACGCAGAGCGGCGGCAACATGGAGGGCAAGGAAGTCCGCTACGGAATCGTCGAGTCCGCGATGTGGGCGACCGTCACCACCGACACCTCGTGCGGCGCCGTCAACTCGATGCACGACAGCTACACGCCGCTCGGCGGGCTGGTGCCGATGGTCAATATGCAGCTCGGCGAGGTGATCTTCGGCGGCGTCGGTTCGGGCCTTTACGGGATCATCGTGATGGCCGTGCTGGCGGTGTTCATCGCGGGCCTGATGGTGGGCCGGACGCCCGAGTACCTCGGCAAGAAAATCGAGGCGCGCGAAATGAAGCTCGCGATGCTCTACGTGCTGATCTTCCCCGCCGTCATTTTGATACCGACGGCGATCGGAGTGGTCCTGCCCGCAGGCACTGTCGAGCATGTCCAATCCCGGCCCGCACGGCTTGTCGCAAGTTCTTTACGCGTACACCGAAGCGGGCGCGAACAACGGCTCTGCATTCGCGGGCCTCAACGCCAACGTGCCGTTCTACAACGTGACGATGGCGTTCGTGATGCTGCTCGGAAGGTTCATGATGGCGATTCCCGCGCTTGCGATTGCCGGCTCGGTCGCGGCCAAGAAAACCACTGCCGCCAGCGCCGGGACTTTCCCGACCGACGGCGTCCCGTTCGTGCTGCTGCTGATTGGCGTAATCATGATCGTCGGCGCGCTGACCTTCTTCTGCGCCGACGCGCTCGGACCGATCGTCGAGCAACTGCTGATGATCGGCCGGGAAACTTTTCTAGGTCTGGTGTTTCAACATGAGTGATCGCAAGGCTCCCGCACTTTGGAATCGCGAAATCGTCTCGCGCGCGTCGATCGACTCGTTCGTCAAGCTCGACCCGCGCCTGATGATCAGGAATCCCGTGATGTTCGTGGTCGAAGTCACCAGCGTGCTGTCCATGTTCACCCTTTTTCGGGACACTGCTGGGTCATCGGATGGCGCTGGCCGGATTCGAATTTCAAATCGCGCTGTGGCTGTGGTTCACTGTACTGTTCGCAAACTTCGCCGAAGCGATGGCCGAAGGGCGCGGCAAGGCGCAGGCCGATAACCTGCGCAAGACGCGCACCGAAACCCAGGCCAAGCTGATTCTCCCGAGCGGAGAGACGAAACTCGTGCCGGCCGCGCAGCTTCGGCGCGACGACATCGTGATGGTCGCCGCCGGCGACGTGATTCCCGGCGACGGCGAAGTTATCGAGGGCATCGCCGCAGTCAACGAGGCCGCTATCACCGGCGAATCCGCACCGGTAATTCGCGAGAGCGGCGGCGATCGCAGCGGGGTCACGGGCGGGACCACGGTCATCTCCGACTGGATCAAGGTGAAGATCACCGCCAACCCCGGCGAGACGTTCCTCGATCGCATGATCGCGCTGGTCGAAGGCGCGCAACGTCAAAAGACGCCCAACGAAATCGCGCTCAGCATTCTACTGTCCGGCCTGACGATCGTCTTCCTGCTCGTCGTCGTCACGCTCTACCCGTTCGGGCTGTATGGCGGTACGCAAGCTAGGGCTGCCGGTGCTGGTGTCGCTGCTGGTATGCCTGATTCCGACAACCATCGGCGGACTGCTCTCCGCGATCGGAATCGCCGGGATGGATCGCCTGGTGCAACACAACGTGCTCGCGATGTCGGGCCGTTCGGTCGAAGCGGCCGGCGACGTCGATACTCTTCTGCTCGACAAGACGGGAACTATCACGCTCGGCAATCGGATGGCGGCGGAGTTCATTCCGGTTCAAGGCGTGGAACCGGCCGAACTCGCCGAGGCCGCGCAGCTCGCATCGCTGGCCGACGAGACTCCCGAAGGACGCTCGATCGTCGTGCTGGCCAAGCGCGAGTACAACCTGCGCGGCCGCGAACTCGGCGAAGACGGCGCCACCTTCATACCGTTTTCCGCGCAGACCAGGATGAGCGGCGTTGACATCGGCGGCCGTCGAATCCGCAAGGGCGCCGCCGACCAGGTCGCACATTTCGTCGAGGAAAATCACGGCGCGTCGCCGGCCGACTTGAAGGCGATCGTCGAGCGCATCGCGCACAGCGGTGGCACTCCGCTGGTCGTCGCGGACGAGGCGAAAGTGCTCGGCGTGATTTATCTCAAGGACGTGGTCAAGGAAGGAATTCGCGAGCGCTTCGAGCGCCTGCGCGCCATGGGCTTGCGCACCGTGATGATTACCGGCGACAACCCGCTGACCGCAGCGGCGATTGCCAAGGAATCGGGTGTCGACGACTTCCTGGCCGAGGCAACTCCCGAAACCAAGCTGCGCCTCATTCGCGAGGAGCAGAACCAGGGCAAGCTGGTCGCGATGATCGGCGACGGCACCAACGACGCGCCCGCGCTGGCGCAGGCCGACGTAGGAATCGCGATGAACGCGGGTACCCAGGCTGCGCGCGAGGCGGGCAACATGATCGACCTCGACTCGAATCCGACCAAAGTGATGGAGGTCGTCGAGATCGGCAAACAGTTGCTGATGACGCGTGGCGCGCTGACGACATTCTCGATTGCCAACGACGTCGCCAAGTACTTCGCCATCATCCCGGCGCTGTTTATCGTCGAGTATCCGCGAACTGCAGCGGCTCAACGTGATGCATCTGGCGACGCCGCAGAGCGCGATTCTGTCGGCGGTAATTTTCAACGCACTGATCATCATCGCGCTGATTCCGCTGGCGCTGCGCGGCGTGCAATATCGTCCGGTCGGCGCCGCCGCGATCTCTGACCCGCAATCTTATTATCTACGGCTTCGGCGGCGTGATCATTCCGTTCATCGGCATCAAGGCCATCGACATCATGATCGCCGCGCTGCATCTCGCCTGAGGTTTTTTCAGTGAAGACGCTCAAACCCGCCCTCATGGTGACCCTGGTGCTGACCGTGCTTACCGGCGTCGTTTATCCGCTGGCGGTATGGGGAATCGCGCAGGTGATTTTCCCCAGTCAGGCCGGCGGCAGCCTGGTCGTAGCGGCCAACAAGGTCGTCGGCTCGAGGCTCATCGGGCAGACCTTTTCGTCGCCGCGCTATTTTCAGAGCCGGCCTTCCGCCGCCGGCGACAAGGGCTACGACGCCGCCAACTCGGGTGGCTCAAACCTCGGCCCGACCAACAAGGCGCTGATCGACGCGGTCAAGTTGCGACTGAAAAGCTTCGTCGAGAGCAATCCCGGCACCGATCCGCACCAGGTTCCCATCGACCTGGTGACGGCCTCGGGCAGCGGGCTGGATCCCGAGATAAGTCCGGCGGCGGCGGACCTGCAGGTCGCGCGTGTTGCTCACGCGCGCGGTCTGAGCGAAGATCAGGTGCGGCGGTTGATCGCTGAAAACACGCGGCCGCGATCGGCGGGAATCTTCGGCGAGCCCGGCGTGAACGTGTTGATGCTGAACCTGGCACTCGATCACGCCGCGGGAAGTCATGGTGGAACGCCCGGGACTTGAATGAGCGATGACAAACGACTCGAGCCCGAAGCTTTTCTCGATCTTGTGCCCCAGCCTCAACGGGGACGTCTCAAAGTTTATATCGGCGCCGCCGCCGGCGTAGGCAAGACATACCGGATGCTCGAGGAGGCGCATCAACTCCGCGATCGAGGAGTCGATGTCGTGTTGGGTTTCGTCGAAACGCATCAACGCCGCGAGACCCAGGAGCGGATTGGCGACCTCGAGGTCGTTCCGCGCCGCAAGATCAAGTACCGCGATGTTGAGATCGAAGAGATGGACGTCGACGCGATCATCGCGCGCAGGCCCGACGTGGTAATCGTCGACGAGCTCGCGCACACCAACGCGCCGGGCTCGTCTCACCCGAAACGCTACCAGGACGCCGAGGAGATCGTCGGCACCGGTATCAACGTGATTACCGCCATCAACATCCAGCACGTCGAGAGTTTGAACGCGTTGATGAAGCGCGTCACCGGCATCGACGTGCGCGAAACGGTGCCCGATTCGTTCCTGGCGCGCGCCGATCAAATCGTCAACATCGACGTACCGGTTGAAGCGCTGCGCGAGCGGCTGCGCGAGGGAAAGATTTACCCGCGCGACCAGATCGAAAACGCGCTCAAGAATTTTTTCAAGCCGAGTAATCTTGCTTCGCTCCGCGAACTGGCGTTGCGCGAGGTCGCGCGCAGCCTGGACCGCCAGCGGCTGGACCGCGAGTCGATCAAGCGCGAGGGCGGTCATCGCGCGCACGTGGTCGACCGCATCATGGTGGGGCTTTCGTCCAACGCGTCGGACACCGGGCAACTGTTGCGCAAGGCGTCGCGCATCGCCGGGCAGCTCAATGCCGAATGGTTCGCCGTGCATATCGAGACGCCCTCTGAGTCGGTGAAAAATATCGGCACCAGCGATTTCGTCGCACTGCTCGACAACATCAATGTCGCCAGCGACCTCGGTGCAGAGACCGTGTGGCTCAAGTCCGATGATGTGGTCAAGGCGTTGATCGACTTCGCGCACGACAAGGGCGTGACGAAGGTGATCGTCGGCCGAACCCATCAACCGCTATGGCGCCGGTGGCTCAAGGGCGACGTGGTCGCGCGGCTGGTGGCGGATGCAACCGATCTCGACGTGGAAATTCTCGCGACCGACGAACGGGAGGACTCGCGATGAACGCACCCTCGCTGCAACGCCGAATCCGCAACGGCACGTTGCTGATGCTGGCGTTGGTCGTGCTGCTGGGGCTCTACACGCTGCCGCGCGTGTACCGGCTTGGCGGAGCGATCAGGCAGACGCTCTATCAGAACTACGTCAGTATCGAGGCCGCGCAGAACATGCACGCCGCGCTCAACACGCTTCAGGTGGCCGAGCACGACGGCAAAATCAAGGACGTTTTGCCGAGCGCACGAAACGACTTTTTGCAGTGGAACGACGTCGAGGATCATAACTTCACGGAGGTTGGCGAGCCCGAACTCGCCGCCGACATCACTCGGCGCGCCAACAAACTGTTCGCCGATCTCTCAGCGGCGGCACCCGGCGTTCATCACGATCGCGAATTCGCCGAGTTACACGGCCGCCTCGACGATCTGATCGCGATGAACAAGGCTGCGATGTTCCGCGCCGACAGCCGCTCGGTACAGCTGGGCAAACACCTTGCGTACGAATTCGCCGGCGGACTTGTGCTGGTGTTGCTGGTCGGCGCCGCCGTCTCGTGGGGTCTCGGATGGCGGCTCTCAAAGCCGCTCACAGAGCTCACCGAGCGGCTGCGCGGAATCAGTCAGCGCAAATCGCAGGTGCGCCTTGGTCCCCAGCCGCTGGCCGAGCTCGAGGCGGTGGCGCGCGAGTTCAACCAGATGGCCGAGCGCCTTGAGCAGTACGACAAGATCAATGTCGAACGCCTGGTGTACGAGAAGAGCAAGACCGAGGCGATCATCGAGAGCCTCGAAGACGGCGTCGTGCTGATCGACAGCGACGGAATCGTCGCGCATATAAATGAGATTGCGTCGCTGATTCTCGGCGTCGATCTGCGAGGACGCGCTCGGCAGTCCGTTCGACGATCTCAGCAGCAACCATCCTCACTATCTCCGCGTTCGCGACGCGCTGCGAACGCTGCAGAAGGCCGGGCCTGACGGCCATCGCACGGAAATCGATCTTCACGTTCGCGGCCGCGACCATTCGTACGTGCTGAAGCCGGTCCCGCTCCATCACACGGTCGGCAAGTCGCTCGGCACTCTGCTGATTCTCCAGGACGTGACCTACATCCGCGATCAGGATCGCGCGCGCACCAACCTGGTCGCCACGCTCTCGCACGAGCTCAGGACCCCGCTCACTTCGCTGGCGTTGTCGGCGGAGCTGCTGAATCGGGAGAGTGCGTCGGAGTCCAATTCCAAGGGCGGCGAACTGCTGCAGGTGATCCTCGAAGAATGCTCGCGGATGCAACAGCTCACCGACAACCTGCTCAACCTCGCGCGCGGCGAGGTTCCCGCGATCGCGGTCCAGCAGAAGCGTCTCGATCTCGCCCGGCTCGCGGCAGACGTCACCAGGCGCTTCGCGATCCAGGCGCGCGAGAAGCACGTCGAAATCGAGGAGCGCATCGGCTCGGTGCCGGAGATTATCGGCGACCCGGTCAAGCTGTCGTGGGTGATTTCAAACCTGCTCGGTAACGCGCTACGCTACACGCCTGCCGGCGGTACGATCAGAGTCGCGGCGCTCGGTACTGAGCGGGGCACGCGGCTCGAAGTGACCGACTCGGGCCCAGGGATTCCAGCCGACATGAAAGACTATATTTTCGAGCGCTTCGTGCAATACGGTTCCGAGGGCTTCGAGAAGGGTTCGGCCGGGCTCGGCTTGTCGATCGTCAAGGAAATCGTCGAGGCCCACGGCGGCAGGATTTTTGTCGAGAGCGCCAACTCGCACGGCGCCCGATTCATCGTCGAAATTCCCGCTGCGCAGGAGATTTGATGGCCAAGCTGCTGATTGTCGATGACGAGCGCAACATCCGCCGCAGCCTCACCACCTTCTTCGAGTCGCTGGGCCATCAGGTTCGCGCGGCCGAGAACGGCACGCAGGCCGTCGCGCTCCTGGCCGAGACGCAGTTCGACCTGGTGCTGACCGACTACAAGATGGCCGAGATGAGCGGCCTCGAACTACTGCGCGAAATCAAGCGGCGCGCGCCCGAGAGCCTCGTGATCCTGATGACCGCCTACGCGACCGTCGAAAATGCGGTCGAGGCGATGAAGTCCGGCGCCTACGACTACGTCACCAAGCCGTTCTCGCTCGAGCAGATTCAGCACACCGTCGATCGCGCGCTCCACGTCGGTCTGCTGACTGCCGAAAATCGCGCGCTGCGCAGCGCAATTGACGAGGAGCCGTTGCTCGATTCGAAGAGTGCCGCGATGCAACGCCTGCTCGAGACTGCCCGCCAGGCCGCTGCCAGCGACGCGACCATTCTGCTCACGGGAGAGAGTGGCACCGGCAAAAACGTCATCGCCCGCCAGATCCATCGATGGAGCCCGCGGCAGAGCAAGCCGTTTGTCGTCGTCAATTGCACGACACTGTCCGAAGAACTGCTCGAGAGCGAGTTGTTCGGACACATGCGCGGCGCGTTCACCGGCGCGGTCAAGGACAAACCCGGCCGACTCGAGGCGGCTAACGGCGGCACCGTCTTCCTCGACGAGATCGCCGACTTGACGCCGACTCTTCAGACCAAGTTTCTACGCTTTCTGCAGGATCAGAATTTCGAGCGCGTCGGCGGCGAGCGCACGATTCACGTCGATGCGCGAATAATCGCCGCGTCAAACCGCGACCTCGACTCCGAAGTCGCCGCGCACCACTTTCGCGAGGATCTCTACTACCGCCTCAACGTCATCACCCTGCGCGTCCCTCCTCTGCGCGAACGCCGCGAAGACATTCTGCCGCTCGCGCAATGGCTGTTGAACGTCGCCGCCGTGCGCAATTCGCATCCCGGCCTCGCCCTCTCACCGGGCGCGACCGCGGCCCTCACGCGCTATCGATGGCCCGGAAATGTGCGCGAACTTCGCAACGCGATCGAACGCGGCACCGTCCTGATGCGCGGCGAGACGATCGCACCCGACGACCTGCCCGATTCGCTGTTTCACGAATCGACCGAAGCACTTGCAGGCATTCCCAGTGCCGCCAGCCTGGACGATGTAGAGCGCGAGCACATCGCACGCGTGCTGGCCGCCAGCGCCACGCTCGAAGAAGCCGCCGACACCCTCGGCATCAACGTAACAACGCTATGGCGCAAACGCCGCCGCTACGGAATCGAATAGTCAGTAAGATAGCAAGTCGCAAATCCCGAATAGCCAGTCCTTCGAATAGTTAGTCCACCGGCAACTCGGCAAATTCCCGCAAACGCTGAAACCAAATCAATTTGTCCCTGAACCCCGGGTAGCTGGCATTCAAGCCGCTCGGATTCGGCAGCACGAAAACGCGCGCACCGAATATCTCCTCCTCCTTCGGACCGGCGCCCGCGCCCTGCGCGACACCGAAAAATCTGCGGTAGATGCTCACGCCCACGAACGCGACCACGCGCGGCCGCACCCGACGAATCTTTCGCGCAAGCACCCGCTGTCCCGCGATTATCTCAGTCGTGCTCAGCTCTGCCGCCGCCCGCGTCGCCCGTGAACACAGATTTGTTAATGCCAGGTCGAATTCCACCAGCCGCCCGTCGTCCGCGCTCTTGAGTTCTTCAGGCACCAGCCGCGCCTCGTGGAGCAGCCGCCAGAACGGATTGCCGGGGCTCGCAAAATGATGCCCCATCTGCTCGGAGCGAAGACTCGGATTGATCCCGACGAACAGAATTCGCGGCCGCGGTTTCAGGATGTCGCGCAGCTTTGCCATCCGCCGAATATTGCCATCTTCACCGCGTTTGCGCTCGCTTGACCCGCCGCGCGCGCTGCCGTAGCACAATGGAAGATCGCAGGAGTTCTTCCCCTATGACGACATCGCAAACCGAAATCGCAACGGCCGCAGTCACGACTACGTCAGCGGCGTGCTCAACTATCTCGCCGACAAAGATCAACATCCCGTGAGCTACAACTTCAAGCCGCCTCCGGGTGTCCCCGCGCGGACTGCCACCTATGCCAGGTTCACCGTGCCGATTCACAGCGCCCGAGCGATTATGAGTGAGCTGTCTCTCGACAAGCAGGGCTTCGCGGTCACGCGTCAGAACACCGGCGGTCGCGAACTTTTACGACCCTGAAGAAGTGCGCAGCGTCTACTATCCGGAAGTCGAGCGGCTGGTCCGGGAATTTACCGGGGCGGTCAAGGTACACGTCTTCGATCACAACGTCCGCTCGCGTCCGATGGCGAAACGCCACGAGAACGGCGCGCAGGAGCCGGTCAAGGTCGCGCACAACGACTACACGCTGAAATCGGGGCCGCAGCGCGTGCGCGATCTTCTGCCCGACCGAGGCCGACGCGCTGCTCAAGAATCGTTTCGCGGTGATCAACGTATGGCGGCCGATTCGCGGACCGGTGCAGGAGTCTCCGCTGGCCGTGTGCGACGCGCAAAGCATGGTGCAGGACGACTTCGTCAAGCACGTGCTCAAGTACCGCGATCGCGAGGGCGAGGTTTACTCAGTCGCGTTCAACCCGAACCATCGATGGTACTACATTCCGAGCCAGCAAAAAGAAGAAGTGCTATTGCTCAAGTGCTACGACTCCGACGGGCGTCGCGCGCGCTTCACCGCGCATTCCGCCTTCGAGGATCCGACCAGCCCGCCGGAAGCCGCGCCTCGCGAAAGCGTCGAGGTGCGTACACTGGTCTTCTTTGCGCCCGACGCGTCGACCTGAAACAGAGCCTCCAAAGGATCGATCATGGAATATCGCAAGCTCGGCAACTCGGGGCTCAAGGTCTCCGCCGTAGGCCTCGGATGCAACAACTTCGGCATGCGATGCGACGCGGAGCAGACGCGCGCCGTCGTGCATCGCGCGCTCGACGATGGCATCACGCTGTTCGACACCGCCGACATCTACGGCAATCGCGGCGCATCCGAGGAGCTGCTCGGCAGGGCGCTTGGCGATCGGCGTCGCGACGCCATCGTGGCGACCAAATTCGGCATGGCGATGGGCGACGGTCCATACCTGCGCGGCGCGTCGTATCGCTACGTCATGTCGGCCGCTGAGGCGAGCCTTAAGCGGCTGGGCACTGACTATATCGATCTCTACCAGATTCACGCGCCGGACGCTGACACGCCGCAGAGTGAGACTCTCGAGGCGCTCAACGATCTCGTTCGCGCCGGCAAGGTGCGCTACATCGGACATAGTAACTTCGCCGCGTGGCAAGCCGTCGATGCGCACTGGATATCGCGCACCCGCGGATTCGCGGCGTACGTCTCAGCGCAAAACCAGTACAACCTGCTCGACCGCCGCATCGAGCGCGAACTAATCCCCGCGTGTCGCGAGTTCGGAGTGGGTATCCTGCCTTACTTTCCACTGGCCAGTGGATTTCTGACGGGGAAGTACAAGCGCGGCGCCGAACCGCCGAAGGGCACCCGCCTTTCCCTGGTCCAGCGGATGGCGCAGCAGGCACTCACCGACGAAAACTTCGCGACGCTGGAGAAGCTCGAGAAGTTCGCGAGCAGCCGCGAACATACGATTCTTGAGCTCGCCGTTGGATGGCTGGCGTCGCAGCCGCAGGTCTCCAGCGTAATCTCCGGCGCAACCAGCCCCGACCAGGTAACCCAGAACGTAAAAGCCGGCAACTGGAAACTGTCTGCCGATGAGCTCGCCGAAGTAGACAAGCTGACCCGCCGCTAGCGTCGATGGCATTGTATTACACGTTGTGATACAAGTGCCGCGTGAGCGCCTTGAACGTCAGAATCGATCCGCAGACGGCCGCCTTTCTTGAGCGAGTCGCGCGCGAGCGTGGACTTTCCAAGTCAGAAGTGGTGCGCCAGGCGCTGGCGAAACTGCGCGAGAAAAGCGTGCGAACGCCAAAGCGTACGCCCTATGAGCTGATGGCTCACCTGATCGGCTCCGGCGATAGCGGCGGGATGAATTTGTCGGAGCGCACCGGCGAACGGTTCGCACGAATGCTGCAAGAAAAAAAGAATGCCAATCGTACTCGTCGACGCCGGTCCACTCGTCGCTCTGATTGATCGAACCGACCCCTGGCATGCTCGGTGCGCCGATGCGCTCGCGACCGTTCGTGACCCGCTCGGCACTGTCTGGCCCGCATTTACGGAGGCGATGTACCTCTTGCGGTACGATGCGCGCGACCAGCGCGCGCTGTGGGACATGGTCAACGTGGGTGGTGTGCGGTTCGCGGAGATCGGTCCCGACGATTGCCCGCGCATGCGCGAGCTGATGTGGAAGTATCGCGACCTGCCGATGGACCTCGCGGATGCGGCGTTGGTGCGGGTGGCCGAGCGCGAGGGTCTGCGACGCATCTTTACGGTCGACCGGCAAGATTTCGAAATCTACCGGCCGCATCGCTTCGGACGGTTCGAGATCCTTCCCTGACGCGCGGACGAACGCGCTCATGGAAAGAGTTTCTTGAGGGCGTTGATCGGATTCGGAATCGAGGGAATCGAAGATCCCGCCGACGGCGACCCGACGAGCGATCCCACTGCGTTCACTCCGCCGCGGATTATGTTGCCGGGTGTGTTAATCGCGCCCATCGCCACCCGCTCCGCCAACGTCGGCACGTCCGGCAGCACGCGCACCCCGGGCAGTTGCCCGCTCACCGTCACCGGAATCGCGACCTGCAGCCCGAGCGCAAGCCGGATATCGGCGTTCATGTCGATGTTCTTGTCCATGTCAAACCATCCGTCGCCCGTAATCGTGTAATCCGGCGACTGCGCGACGAGGTCATGCGTCGTGAAGCGTGGCCCCACTTGCTGAAAGCTCATGCTGGCCGATTGCAGCTCGGTGTCGGGATCGACCAGCAACCCATGATGGCTCGACATGAACGCCACGTTCACGAGCTGGCTGACTCCCGGCGCCGCGGCCACCGCGTTGAGCGCGTCCGCGACGATATTGACGCCCACCAGTTTGCCGTTCGCGATTGTGACCCGTCCGCTGCCGCGGATCGTCGGTCTGATTCGATCCCAGGTCGCTCCGCTGCCGGTCGCGGCTACGTTGCCGGAGAGAAAACCGTGCACGGTGCTTGCCGCACCGATATTTTGCGACCGCAGCCCTTCTTCCATGTTCAGATTTCTCATCGACGAGCGTGAGGTTGAAGGTCGCCACGTCGCCGAAGACGGCATCAGCGTCGGCCGTAATCGAGCCGCCCAACACGCCGGCGTTGAGCGGGCGCGCCGACACGCGCCTGTTCAAGTATGCCGCCGTCAGATCGAGATTACGGTACGAAATATTTTCGAGCGAGCCGCTCGTCGATTGGATCGCCGCACTTAATCGCGGCGCCGCAATCGCGCCATCCGCCGTGCCTTTGACCGCCAACTGATTGACGACGTCGCTGGGCGGACGACTGGCGAAGATTTGCGCGAGCTTCACCGAGTCCGCCTTGAGCGAGTAGCTCGCCCGCAGCGGACTTAACGATTCGACTCTTGCCTCGAGATTCGCGTGCGCGCCTGCGAACGTAAAACTGGTCGGCTCGACTACTTCGAGCTCCGTTGTCGAAACGAATCGTACCGTTCAGATCGCTGATTCCGCTCTGCCAGGACGGTCCCGGCTTCAGCGCAACCTGCTTCAACGTCACAGATCCATAGATCGACGGCGCGTTGCTTCCAAGTTTCGCGGTGCCGTGAACTTCGCACATGCCCGTCACTCCGTAGGCGGCCGCCGCAGTTATCATCGGACTCAGGTTGGCGAGGTTGAAGCTGTTCGAATCGATCTGCGCGCTCAAGGGCTGCGCGTTTCCGGGTGAAAGACCCGAAAATCGGCTCGCCGTCAATTCAAGATCGGACAGCTTCAGGCTCACGCTCGCCAAATCGAGGTGCTCGCCCCACGTGCCGTTCGCATTCACCGTCATCGCAGTCCCGGCCGACTTGCTGAAAATCGCCGCGTACGCGATCCGGTTCGCAGTCAGGTCGGTGCGGAGCGCAATCGCGAGCTTGCCGAACGTCCCGCGCGCAGTGCCGCTCACCGAAACGGGATCGGGAATTGAAAGGGCGGACGGAATTTGCGCGCCGACGTCGGCGAGCGGCCGGAGACCGTCGAGCAAGATAGAATCGAGCTTCAGAGTCAGGTCGACCGGGATTCCTGACGCGTCCAGCACGCCTCGCTCCAGCAGCGGCCCGAGTTTGCCCGACGCTTCGACGTTCTGATTGTCGCCCGCAAAAGCGAATTTCGTCGCGACGTCGAAGGCCGACGCGGCGTTGAAGTTCGTCACGTCGAAATCCAGGTGATTGACGCGAATGGGCGTCGCCTTTTCCCCAAGATCGTTGAAGTAGATCGCACCGTCCTCGATGCTGAGCGCCTTAATCGACAAGTCGGCCAGCGATGATCGCTTCTTCGCGCGCCGGCCGCGCGCCGGCGCCTCCTTTCTTCGCGCTTCATCGGGGTTGACGCCGATCGAGGTCAGGTTCAGGTCGCCTACCGCGTTCATTACGATCCGAATGTCAGGTTTGATTAGTTCGAGGCTTCTGACCTTTGCCTCGCCGCGAAGCAGCGGGAAAAACTCGACGTCCACCGAGACGTCATTGGCGGCGAGAAACGGCTTGGTCGAAAAAGCCGGATCGTCCGCAATCGTGAGACCGCTGATTTCGACCGACACGCCCCATCTCATCTGCGCCTGTATTTTTGCGACCTCGACGCGACGGCCAAGCTCGCCGCTCACGCGCGCAAGGATTCGCTTCTGGTTGTGCGCGACAATCGAACTCAAATTGAAATATGCGTAAGCCGTGAGCCCGGCCGCGACCAGTACCACCGCGCCAACCACGATGCCGGAGATGAGCAGTATCCTGTGCAATCTCACTCCTCTCGAGCTGAATCCCTGATCAACCGGTATTGCGAGTAAAGTGATCGGCGAGCACTTTTGCTACGCAGCAGGTCACCTTCTTCGCGGTCGGGATGTGGAGAAACTCGTTGGGCCCGTGCGCATTGGCGTGGGGTCCCAGCACGCCTGTGATCAGAAACTGCGATTGCGGGAACCGCTCGCCCAGCATCCCCATGAATGGAATCGTGCCGCCTTCGCCCATGTAGGCAGTCGGTTTGCCGAAGTAGTCGTTCGAGGCCGCGTCGAGACTGCGTTCGAGCCACGGCGATAGCGCAGGCGCGTCCCATCCGCCGGCGCCCCAGTTGGCCTGGAACGTCACCTTGCATCCGTACGGCGGGTCTTTCTCCAGAATGCTTTTCAGCTTTCGCGACGCGACTTTTGGATCGACGGTCGGCGGCAGTCTCAGCGACAAACTCACCGCCGTCCCCGCGCGCAACACGTTGCCGGCATTGCCCGTGGGCGGCAGGCCGTCGGCGCCGATGATCGCGAGGGCGGGGCGCCATGCGCGATTCAGGATTAGCTCCGTCGTATCATTGCTGACCGGGCGCGCGTGCTCGATGAACGGAAATTTCGCGCTCATGTCATCGCCGAGCACGGCAGCGGCGGCGGCTGCCTGTTTGAGGCGCGCCTCGGGAATCGTCGCGTAAAATTCATCCCCGAGCACTTTGCCGGTTGCCTCGTCTTCGACGCGGCTCAGCAGTTGGCGCACGATTCGGAAGCTGTCGGGCACCACTCCGCCGGCGTCGCCCGAATGCACGCCCTCCGTGAGCACGTCCACCTGGAGCTTGCCGCCGACGAGGCCGCGCAGCGAGGTCGTCAGCCATAGCTGGTCATAGTTGCCGCATCCCGAGTCGAGCGCGATGCACAGGCTCGGCTGCCCGATGCGGCCCGCGAGGTGCTCTATATAATGAGGGAGGTCGAAGCTGCCGCTTTCCTCGCAAGCCTCGATGATGACGACGCATCGCGCGTGTCGAATCGAATTCGCCTGCAGCGCGCCGATTGCGCCGAGGCACGCGAACATCGCGTAGCCGTCGTCGGCGCTGCCGCGGCCGTACAGACGATCGCCGTCGAGCACGGGATCCCACGGGCCGAGGCCCTCGCGCCATCCTGACATCTCGGGCTGCTTGTCCATGTGTCCGTAGAGCAACACGCAATCCTTCGAGTCGCCGGGAATTTCCATGAACAGCAGCGGAGTGCGGCCTTCGAGGCGCACGACTTCCAGCTTCATGCCGCGAATCGGCTGCCGGCGCGCCCAATCCTCGAAACGCGCGACGACGCGATCCATGTGCCCGTGCGTTTTCCAGTCGCGATCGAAGGCGACCGACTTGTTGGGGATGCGAATGTACTCGACCAGTTCGGCGACAATGGATTCATCCCAAAGCCGCTCGACGTGAGTCCGTATCGCTGATTTGTCCATGACGAAAGCCTACGCGAGATGAGTGGCGATTGGCAAAATGACGCGCGGGCGCGATTCGTGAATGTCGATCCAGCGCGCCGGTTCGAATAGAAACGGTAAGGCTATTCGACAAATCGAAGATGGATGCTTCGCCTGCGACCGCAAATTCAAGCGCCCTGTCGCATCGCGACTTTCCGCGTTTCCTGAGCGCGAGCTTTCTCGCCATCCTCGCGTCCCAGATTCAGTCGGTGGCGGTGAGCTGGCAAATGTCGTGAGAGGCGATTTGCAAACTCAACCGTGGTTCGTGGCGTGGTCATCGCCGAGCCAGCGCATCGAGTGCGCCAGCGCTGCGCGGCCGTTGTGGCGTACCCACTCGCCGTGGGCGATGAGCAGCCGCTCCGGGTTCCAGGCCAGCGCCTTGCGCAGCGCGGCGCGCGCGGCGCGGCGGTTCCAAAACGAGAGCCGCCAGTCACGCGGAGTGCTACCGTCCGGGCCGACGAGCCCATCCAATCTCATGAGCGCGCCTCGCCAGCCGTGCAGGGTCGCCGGATCAAACTTCTGCACCAGGTCGGTGACAATGACCGAGCGCGACGCGCGGTGAAAGAAGACGACCTCTTCCATAAAGAAGCTGCCGTGGAAGATCACCTGATCGATGTCCATGGCCCACGCGGGATCCGGCGCGTCGCCCAGCTTCCGAGCGAAGGTCAAGTCGCGACGGCGGCGGGCCAGGCCGGGCGAGGCGTAGAGGCTCGAGTCGGGCCACGCCCGCGCCCAATCCCCGAGGAAGAGGTGATGGATTTTGTTCGGCGACACCAGATGGCGGACGGAGCCGAGCGCGTTGACGGCGGCGGCCAGCTCCGAGTTCAATGCGATGGGTGAGCACACCCACAGGCTTCGGTCGGCGAGCCGCACGACGATCATGCGCGTCGGATACGGGAAGCCGAAGAACGAGACGGTCGGCCCGTCCGCGATCCAGATGTCACGTTCGATCTCGTTCAGCATCAAGAAGCCTCATGGTGATGTCGTCGATCCCGATCTATTCATTGATCGGCGCCGACCATTTTCGAATCGGCGCGATCTTATCGCGGAGCGCATCCGGCGAGGAAGATCGACGTGACGATGTCGACCGCGCGCTCCGGCGTCGTGTACTCGCGGCCGTAGCGGTTGATGCCGCGAATCATGCCGAGGAGGGATTCGGCGGCGATGCGAGTGTCGATTCCGGGGCGCATCGCGCCGCGCTTGACGCCGTCGTCGAGCACTGTGCTAATCAATCGCGACAATTCGTTGCGCTGCGATCGATACTGGCGCTCCTGCGAAAGCGGCAACGCCTTAGGATCGTGCAGCAGGGCGAAGAACTGGCGGCGGCTCCAAAAGAATCTTACCGTGTGGCGCACGATCGTCGCGAGCTGATCGCTCATCGAGGTGCATCCCGCCAGTGCCGCGCGAATTTCGAGTTGTAGTTCGGTGAAACCGTCGATGACTACGGCCGCATAGAGTTCTTCTTTCGATTTGAACTGGCGGTAAACGCTGCCTTTGCCGACGCCGGCGTGGGCGGCGACCTCGTCGATCAATACAAGGTCGAATTCCCGGTCGGCGAAGAGTTCCGCGGCGCTGTGAAGGATTCGTTCGCGCAGGAACGGGGTTGAGGGCCGGCCGCGGCCGTCCTTGCGGCGAATCGGCGGCGAAATAGGTTGTCGTTTGACGGTCACGCTTGGAAACCTGCGACTTTGGAGTTCGTAGATACGTACGTCGCCTGCGGCACATCTCAAATATGGACTGGCAAGTCCAAAATTGCAACAATACAGCAGGATCAGCATTTGCTAGTTTGGAGGCGAGTGCTACGGAGAACATGATGGATTCTGACGGCCCGACGACCGGAAAGCCCAGCGCCTCGCGATTTATGCAGGAAGCCGAAATGCGCAGTTGGATCGACAGAGGTCTGCATCGATGGCGCACGTGGCTGGTCGTGCTGGTCGTCGCGGTAGTCGGCATTTACTATTTGACGGGACGCAGCAGCACCGATTCAGCCACGACGGCGTCTCAAGCCGCGGTGCACTCGATCGTTCCGGTCGCAGCGGTGCCGGCGAAGCTCGGCGATTTGAAGCAGTACATCTCCGCGATCGGAACGGTGACGCCCTACAACACGGTCACAGTAAAAAGCCGGGTCGATGGACAGCTCGTGAAGGTAAATTTTA
Source organism: uncultured delta proteobacterium (assembly GCA_963805315.1). Lineage (GTDB taxonomy): Bacteria > Desulfobacterota > Binatia > Binatales > Binataceae > Binatus. The sequence goes on along the minus strand of CAWDTQ010000001.1, from coordinate 15,738 downwards.
CCGAAGGGCAGATAGTGAAGGCCGGCGACCTGCTGGCTGAGATCGATCCGCGTCCGTATCAAGTGCAGCTCACGCAGGCGGAGGGAACGCTGGCGAAGGACCTGGCGTCGCTCGAGAACGCCAAAATTCTGCTCGCGCGCGACAAGGAACTCTACGAGCAGAAGGTCATCGCGCGGCAGGATCTCGACAACCAGCAGGCGGCGGTCGGACAGTTCGCCGGCTCGATCGAGAGCGACAAGGGCGCCGTCGATAACGCCAAGCTGCAACTGACGTACAGCAGGATCACGTCGCCGATCACGGGGCGAGTCGGGCTGCGGCTGGTGGACGCGGGAAATATCATTCATGCGACCGACGCGACGGGTCTCGCGGTGATCACGCAGCTGCAGCCAATCGCCGTTGATTTCGCGATTCCGGAGGACGACCTGCCGAGCCTCGAGACCGCGATGAAGGCCAACCCGCAGTTGCCGGTGGTGGCTTTCGATCGCGACCTCAAGCACAAACTCGCGGAGGGAACGTTGCTGACGACCGACAACCAGATCGATCAGTCGACCGGCACGATCAAGCTCAAGGCGGCCTTCCCCAACGACGACAACGCGCTGTTCCCGAATCAATTCGTCAACGCGCGGCTGCTGGTCAACACGATCCCGAATTCGATCCTGATTCCGGCGGCCGGGCTCCAGCGCAGTCAGCAAGGCTCGTTCGTTTACGTCGTGAAGCCCGACCACACGGTCGAGATGCGCCCGGTGACCGTGGGCGCAACCCAGGGCGACGTGGTCGCGATAGCCAAGGGGCTGGCGGCCGGGGACCTGGTCGTGACCGACGGCGTGGACAAGCTGCAGCAAGGGTCGCACGTGAGCGTGCAGACGGCGGCGCTTCCACCCGGGAGCGCGACGCCTTGAATCTTTCACGCCCGTTCATACTGCGGCCGGTCGCGACTTCGCTGCTGATGGTGGGCCTGATGCTGGCCGGCCTGGTCGCGTACGAGCAGCTGCCGGTGTCGGCGCTGCCGCAGGTGGACTATCCGACGATCCAGGTCATGACCTTTTACCCCGGCGCGAGTCCCGACGTGATGGCGTCTTCGGTGACGGCGCCGCTCGAGCGCCAATTCGGCGAGGTGCCCGGACTTACGCAGATGACCTCGAACAGCTCGTTCGGCAGCTCGGTCATCACGCTGCAGTTCGACCTAAACCTGAACATCGACATTGCCGAGCAGGAGGTACAGGCGGCGATCAACGCGGCCGCGACTTACCTGCCGTCGGATCTCCCGAATCCGCCGGTCTACAGCAAGACCAATCCGGCCGACGCGCCGATTCTCACGCTCGCGCTGACATCGAAGGAACTGCCGCTGGACCAGGTCGAAGATCTGGCGGACACGCGCCTGGCGGAGAAGATCTCGCAATTGCCCGGCGTGGGCCTGGTGAGTATTGGCGGCGGCCAGAAGCCCTCGGTGCGCATCCAGGTCAATCCGACTTCGCTCGCGTCGTATGGAATGACGCTCGAAGATCTGCGCACCGGTATCGCCGGGGCCAACGTCAACGAGGCCAAGGGTAACTTCGACGGCAAGCAGCAGGCGTATACGATCGGCGCCAACGACCAGCTGCTCACGGCCAAGGACTACCTGCCGCTGATAGTCGCGTACCACAACGGCGCGCCGATCAAGCTGTCGGACGTAGCCGACGCGATCGACGACGCCGAGAACGTCAAGGCGGCGGCGTGGATGAACCTGACGCCGGCCGTGATCGTCAACGTTCAGCGGCAGCCCGGCGCCAATATCATCGCCGTCGTGGACCGCATCAAGGCGCTCATGCCGCGCCTGCAGGCGTCGCTGCCGTCGTCGGTGAAAGTCCAGATTCTCACAGATCGAACCACCACGATTCGCGCGTCAGTCGCGGACGTGCAGTTCGAGCTGATGCTGACGGTGGCGCTGGTGGTGATGGTCATCTTCCTGTTTCTGCGCAGCCTGTCGGCGACGATCATCCCGAGCATCGCGGTGCCGCTGTCGCTGATAGGAACGTTCGGCGTGATGTACCTGCTCGGCTACAGCCTGGACAACCTGTCGCTGATGGCGCTCACGATTTCGACCGGCTTCGTGGTTGACGACGCGATCGTGATGATCGAAAACATCTCGCGCTTCATCGAGGAAGGCGACAAACCGCTGGAAGCCGCGCTCAAGGGCGCGGAGCAGATCGGGTTCACGATCCTGTCGCTGACCGTCTCGCTGATCGCGGTGCTGATCCCGCTGCTGTTCATGGGCGACATCGTAGGCAGGTTGTTCCGCGAGTTCGCGGTCACGTTGGCGGTGACGATCCTGATGTCGGCGGTCGTCTCGCTGACGCTGACGCCGATGATGAGCGCCAAGCTGCTGCGGCACACGCCGAAGAGTGAGCAGACCTGGTTCTATCGCAGGTCGGAGAAGGTCTTCGACGACACGATCGCGCTTTACGGCCGCACGCTCGAATGGGTTCTCGAGCACGAGTTCGAAACGCTGATGGTCGCGATCGGCACGCTGGTGCTGACGATCGTGCTCTACATCGTCGTGCCCAAGGGCTTCTTTCCGGTGCAGGACACCGGCGTCATCCAGGGGGTTTCCGAAGCGCCGCAGAATGTGTCGTTCGCCGCGATGGAGCGCGGACAGCAGGCGCTGGCGCAGATCATCTTGCAGGATCCCGCGGTCGAGAGCCTGTCGTCATTCGTCGGGATCGACGGCACCAATACGACGGTCAACAGCGGACGCATACTGATCAATTTGAAGCCGCTCGACCAGCGCAAGGTCGGTATCACGACGGTGATTGACCGCCTGCAGCCGAAGCTGGCAACGGTCAACGGGATGACGCTGTACTTGCAGCCGGTGCAGGATCTCACGGTCGAAGATCGCGTGAGCCGCACGCAGTATCAGTACACTCTCGAAGATCCAAACGGCGACGAGTTGAATCTGTGGACGAAGAAACTGGTGGACAAGCTCAAGACGCTGCCTGCGCTGCGCAACCTCGCGACCGACCAGCAGAACGACGGCTGGGAGGAACATATCGTCATCGACCGGCAGACGGCGTCGCGCCTGGGCATCTCGCCGAATCTGATCGACAACACCTTGTACGACGCCTTCGGACAGCGGCAGGTGTCGACGATTTTCACGCAACTGAACCAGTATCATGTGGTGCTGGAAGTGGCGCCGCGGTTTCAGCGCAATCCGCACGCGCTCGACGACATTTACATTCGCTCGAACACGGGAGGCGAGGTGCCGCTCAGCGCCTTCACCCGCTTCGAGCCGGGCGCGGCGCCGCTGGCAGTCAACCATCAAGGGCAGTTCCCGGCGGTGACAATCTCGTTCGATCTGGCGCCGGGCTACGCGCTGGGCGACGCGGTCACAGCGATCGATCAGGCGCGCAGTGAAATCGGGATGCCGGCGAGCATCGCGGCTTCGTTCCAGGGCACGGCGGCCGCGTTCCGTGCGTCGTTGACCAACGAGCCGCTGCTAATCCTTGCCGCGCTTGTCACCGTGTATATCGTGCTCGGAGTTCTCTACGAGAGTTACATTCACCCGGTGACGATCCTCTCGACGCTGCCTTCGGCGGGCGTCGGCGCGATCCTGGCCCTGATGATCTGCGGCTCCGATCTGAACGTGATCGCGCTCATCGGCATAATCCTGCTGATAGGTATCGTGAAAAAGAACGCGATCATGATGATCGATTTCGCGCTCGAAGCTCAGCGCAAGGACGGCAAGCCGCCGCGTGAGGCGATCTACCAGGCCTGCCTGCTGCGCTTTCGTCCGATCATGATGACCACGATGGCGGCGCTGCTCGGAGGATTGCCGCTAGCGCTGGGAACGGGAGTCGGCTCCGAGTTGCGCCGCCCGCTCGGTATCGCGATCGTCGGCGGATTGCTCGTGAGCCAGGTGCTCACGCTCTACACGACACCGGTAATTTTTCTGACCTTCGACCGCATGGCGACGCGATTCGCCAAGTGGCGGGCGAAGGATGTCGTTGGGGAAACCGTTCCGGCGCAAGCGTCATGAGCATTTCCGAACCCTTCATAAGGAAGCCGGTTGCCACCACGCTGCTGACAATCGCGCTGGCGCTTGCGGGTGCGATCGCGTTTCGGCTGCTGCCGGTCTCGCCGCTGCCGCAGGTCGAGTTCCCGACCATCCAGGTGCAGGCGAGCCTGCCCGGCGGAAGTCCGGAGACGATGGCTTCGTCGGTTGCGACTCCGCTCGAGCGCCAGTTCGGACGCATCGCGGGCCTGACGGAACTGACTTCGACCAGCTATCTCGGCGCCACCGCCATCGTTTTACAATTCGATTTAAGCCGCGATATCAACGCCGCCGCGCGCGACGTGCAAGCGGCGATCAATGCGGCGGCCGGACAATTGCCCGCGAATCTGCCGAGCAAGCCGACCTACCGCAAGGTCAATCCCGCCGATGCGCCGATCCTGATTCTCGCACTCACTTCGAGCACCGTACGCCCGGGAATGATGTACGACGCGGCCGATTCGATCCTCCAGCAGAAGCTCTCGCAAATCGAAGGTGTCGGGCAGGTTATCGTCGGCGGAAGCGCGTTGCCCGGCGTCCGCGTCGAGCTGAATCCAACGCAGATGAGCAACCTCGGCATCGGTCTCGAGGACGTGCGAACGGTACTGGCCGCTGCCAATGCGAACCGGCCGAAGGGCGAACTGGCCGACGACAGCCACACCTGGGGATTGAGCACGACCGATCAGCTGCTCAAGGCCGAGGACTACCAGCCGTTGATCGTTCGCTATGCCAGCGGATCCGGCGCCGCGGTCCAGCTTTCGGACATTGCGCTGGTCAGAGATTCCGTCGAGAACGTCCGCGCCGCCGGGATGGTCGATGGCAAGCCCGCCGTGTTGATAATCGTTTTTCGCCAGCCTGGCGCGAACATCATCGATACCGTCGATCGAATCTACGCGGCAATGCCTCAACTGCGCGCCTCGATCTCGCCCGCGATCAATCTCGCCGTCGTCATGGACCGCACGACGACCATCCGCGCGTCGGTGCGCGACGTGGAAATAACGCTGCTGATTTCGATCTCACTGGTGATCATGGTGGTGTTCCTGTTCCTGCGTAATCTGCGCGCCACGTTGATTCCGGGAGTCGTCGTTCCGCTCTCTCTGATCGGAACATTCGGCGTGATGTACCTGTTCGGCTACAGCCTCGACAATCTCTCGCTGATGGCGCTGACGATTTGCACCGGATTCGTGGTCGACGACGCAATCGTGGTCATCGAGAACATTTCGCGTTTCCGCGAGCAGGGAATGTCGCCGCTCGACGCCGCGGTCAAAGGCGCCGCGGGGATAGGCTTCACGGTGGTGTCGATCAGCGTCTCGCTGGTCGCGGTCTTCATCCCGATTTTGCTGATGTCCGGCATTGTCGGCCGGCTGTTCCGCGAGTTCGCGGTCACCTTGTCGGCCGCCGTCATCGTTTCGTTGGTCATTTCACTGACCACGACGCCGATGATGGCGGCGCAGCTGCTCAAGCCGCACGACCAGGAAAAACACGGCCGCTGGTACGTCGCGAGCGAGCGATTCTTCAAGGGGATGCTTGATCGTTACGAAAGAAGCCTGTTGTGGGTTCTCGATCATCAGCCGCTCACGCTGACGGTCGCACTCGGCACGCTCGCGCTGAGCATTTTCTTGTTCATGGAAGTGCCGAAGGGATTTTTTCCGCAGCAGGATACGGGTCGCCTGATGGGCGCGGTGCAGGCCGACCAGGACACTTCATTTCAGGCGATGCACGATCGGCTGGCGCAGTTGGTCGCAGCCATCGACAAGGATCCGGCGGTGGACAACGTTATCGCGTTCACCGGCGGCAATGGCGCGACCAATACCGCGAATATGTACATCGGCCTCAAGCCGCTGAGCGAGCGAAAGATCAGCGCCGACCTGGTTATCGGTCGCATCCGCAAGTCGGTTTCTCACATAGCCGGCGTCAATCTCTACCTGCAGGCGGTGCAGGATCTGCGCATCGGCGGCAGAGGCAGCAACGCTCAATACCAGTTCACGCTCCAGAGCGACGACCTCAACGAGTTGAACCAATGGGCGCCCAAGGTGCTCAAGAAATTGCGCTCGGTCAAGATTCTAACCGACGTCAGCAGCGACCAGCAGAACAGCGGCCTCGAAGCGAACGTGGTCGTCGATCGTGATACCGCGTCGCGGCTGGGACTTTCGCAGCAGGCGATCGACGATACGCTCTACGACGCGTTCGGCCAGCGCCAGGTGTCGACGATGTACACGCCGCTGAACCAGTACCATGTCGTGATGGAAGTTGCGCCGCAGTTCTGGCAGAACCCCGAGTCGCTCGACCTGATCCACGTGCGCTCGAACACCGGGCAGCTGGTCAAGCTCAGCACCTTCACTCACTTCGCGCCCGAAAAGACGGCGCTCGCCGTCAACCACCAGGGCCAATTCCCCTCCATCACCATCTCGTTCAACCTCGCGCCGGGCGTCGCGCTGGGCGAAGCGGTCGACGCGATCACGCAGGCCGAGGGACAGATTCACCTGCCGGCCGGCATTCGAGGAACGTTCCAGGGCACCGCGCAGGCGTTCCAGGACTCGCTCAAGAACGAAGGCTTCCTGATCGCGTTCGCGCTATTCGCGGTGTATATCGTGCTCGGCATTCTCTACGAGAGTTACATCCATCCGATCACGATTCTCTCGACGCTGCCGTCGGCCGGCGTCGGCGCGATTCTCGCGCTGCTCCTGTTCCACATCGAGCTTAGCGTCATCGCGCTCATCGGAATCATCCTGCTGATAGGCATCGTCAAGAAAAACGCCATCATGATGATCGACTTTGCGCTCGAGGCTCAGAGGGGCGATGGCAAGTCGCCGCACGACGCGATTTATCAGGCGTGCGTGCTGCGCTTTCGTCCTATCATGATGACCACGGCCGCCGCGCTGCTCGGCGGGTTGCCGCTCGCGCTCGGCAACGGCGTTGGCTCCGAGATGCGCCGTCCGCTTGGTATCGCGATTGTCGGCGGCCTGCTCGTGAGCCAGGTCCTGACGCTCTACACGACGCCGGTAATCTACCTGTACATGGACCGGCTCAGCGCGAACTGGTCAATACTGTGGCGCCGGCTGCTAGGTCGCCAAACGACAGCCCCAGCCGACTCGCACGTAGCCGACTAACTACTTAGTAACGACGGCGGCCGCTCTGTTACCCAGTTGGTCGCTTGATCGTACGCATGCGCGAGCTGCATGCAGGCGAACTCGGCGTGATTTGGTCCTACGATCTGAATGCCCATCGGCAATCCGCGCTCGTTGAAGCCGGCGGGCGCGCTTAGCGCCGGGCAACCCGACATCGAGATCGGTATCATCACTTCCATCCAGCGATGATAGGTGTCCATGGCTGCGCACCCGACATCTTTCGGCCAATGGATCGTCGCATCAAAGGGGAAGACCTGACCGGCGGGTGCGATCATGAAATCGTACTCCTCGAAAAATCTGCGCACCGCGTGGTACCATGCCGAGCGCACCCTGAACGCGTCCGCGATTTCGAGCGCGCTAATCTTGAGGCCAGTTTCAATTTCCCACTGCAGCTCGGGTTTCATCAGCGCGCGCTTCGCGGGATTGGCATAAGGCTCATTGAACTCCGAGGCTATCTGCCAAGCTCGAATCGTGCACCAGCTCTTCCACACGGGTTCCAGCGGATAGTCGGGCATCGCGGGTTCCACGATGCATCCCAGCGCTTCGAATACCTTGAGCGCGCCTTTGCATAGGTCGAGCACGCCCGGATCGAAGGGAATCTTTCCGCCGAAGTCTCCGACCCATCCGATTCGCGTCCCTTTGAAGTCGCGCCCGAGCGGCCGCGCAAACCCGGCCGGATCCTCGCGAATCGAAAGTGGCGTGCGCGCGTCGTATCCGGCAATCACCGAAAGAAACATCGCGAGGTCCGGCACCGTCCGCGCCATCGGGCCGTGCACCGAAATCGACGGCATGAATACCTCGAGGAATTGCGACGGCACCCGGCCGAACGAGGTCCGGAACCCGAATACGTTGTTGAACCCCGCCGGATTTCTCAGCGACCCGCCGTTGTCGCTGCCGTCCGCGACCGGCACCATCCTGAGCGCAAGCGCGACGGCCGCGCCACCGCTGCTGCCGCCGCACGTCTTCGATTGATCGTACGCGTTGAGCGTGGTGCCAAAGACCGGATTGTAGGTTTGCGATCCCAACCCAAACTCCGGCACGTTCGTCTTCCCGATAATGATGCCGCCGGCGCGCCGGATGCGCTCAACCATTATAGAGTCCGCAGCCGGAACAAGATTCTTGAACAGCGGCGAACCCATCGTGGTGCGGATTCCCTTGGTCGGCTCGAGATCCTTTACCGCATGAGGAAAGCCGTGCATCCAGCCGAGATGCTCGCCGCGCGCAAGTTGCGCGTCGCGATTTTTCGCCTCGGCGATCAGATCTTCGCGCGGCTGAAGCGAAACGATCGCGTTGACGTGCGGGTTAAGGCGATCGATCTGATCGAGGTACGCGTTCATCACCTCGACGCACGAAAGCTGCTTCGATTTGATAGCGCGCGACAGCGCGACCGCGTCGAGATTTACAATTTCCGCCTGGCTCACGATTTCCCTGCGCCGAGCCCGCAGTCTTGCGCGACGTCCCATCCAATCTCGGCCATCAGCCTTGCCCTCGATCCGCGCTCGGCCGCATCGGGACCGCTTGCGTTGCCGAGTTTCGCGCGCATCGCAATTCCTTGCGCGATCGCGGCAGCACGAAAAAACGAGAACGCGACGAAGAACATGAAATCGGGAACGCTGGCGCGTCCGGTGCGCCTGCAATATGCGGCGACGAATTCCTCTTCGCTCGGAATTCCCACTGCCTTCAGATCCATGTCTTGAAAACTTAACACGCCGTCGACGCCGGGCGGACAATGATACGCACGGCAGGTCCACGCCAGATCGCCCAGCGGATGCCCGAGCGTGGAGAGCTCCCAATCAAGCACCGCGACTACGCGCGGCTCGGCAGGATGAAAGACAGTGTTCTCGATCCGGTAGTCGCCGTGCGCGATCGTCGTCTCGTCAGCCGCGGGGACATGACGTCCGAGCCAGGCTATTAGCCGATCCATCTCCGGGATCTCGTCGATCTTCGAGGCTTCGTACTGCCTCGACCAGCGCGCAAGTTGGCGCGCGACGTACGCTTCGGGCCGGCCGTAGTCGCCGAGTCCCACCGCGCGGAAATCGACCTTGTGCAGGCGGGCGAGCACGTCGTTCATCGAGTCGTAGCACGCTGCGCGCTCGCTCGGACTCGAGTCGGGCATCACAGGGTCGCGCATGATGCGTCCCTCGACAAAGTCCATCACGAAGAACGCGGTGCCGATGACGCCGGCGTCCTCGCACAGGAGGTGCACGCGCGGCACCGGCACGTCGGTGGCGGCCAGCGCCTTGATGATTCGAAATTCGCGTTCGACCTGATGGGCAGACGGCAGCAGAGTGCCCGGCGGCTTCTTGCGCATCACGAAGCGCGCGTCAGGAGTCTGAAGCAGGAATGTCGGATTCGATTGACCGCCGACGAACTGACGTACCGTGAGCGGGCCGCGAAAATTCGGCATCCGCTCGATCAAATGGCGCTCAAGACGAGCTTCGTCGAAGCGATGATTCTCGCGAACCGGAGTGAGGTCGTTCTCCAGCGGCATCACCTCACCCCTGGCCCCTCTCCCTTCTGGAGAGGTGAATCGGCCTGGACGGCTATCCTCAACAACACGCCTTTCAAGTCCTCATGAACTGCTTGATTGGAAATCCTCAGAGTCCTTATGCCCATTTCTGCGAGAACGCGATCGCGGAGCGCGTCGTGCTCGGCTCTATCGAGATGCGAGCCGCCATCGATCTCGACAGCGAGCTTGGCCGATGCGCAATAGAAATCGACTATGTAGCCGGCGATTACCTGTTGCCGCCTGAAATGGAGTCTAAATGCATCTTTTCTGAGAGCGCCCCAAAGCGTTTTTTCTTCCGGCGTCATTCGCTTGCGGAATTCTCTTGCGAGCGCGAGTTTCTCGCGAGTCACGAATTGGTTTCGGGTTACTTTCACCTCACCCCTGGCCCCTCTCCCTTCTGGAGAGGGGAATCGGATTTCAAAACTCTCACTTCATCCCCCGCTGGTTCCCCTCGCCTGAAGGGAGAGGGGTTAGGGGAGAGGTTGCGTTCCCGGTCGTCTGAGGTTCCTGCACGCATTGCTGGATCTCAGTCTGCGCGACGTCGGTATCTACAGGATTGAGATGCGGAGCGGCGGTCAGCCAGCCCCATCCGAGTTCTTCTCTGACATAGTAGGACCGCCGCTCGGTTTGGAATTCGACTTCGTCGGCGGTGTCGGTCTCGATGGTGCAGGAGACCTTCTCGCCGGCTGGAACGATGAAGGCATGATAACCGCCCGGGCCGATCCGCACCGTGTCTTCGCCGCAGGTGACCGCAGGACGAAGGGCGGACGAGCCGTAGCTGTAGGGCCGGTACACGTAAATCACCGCGTTGCCCGGAGGCGAGGTGATTTTTTCAAATGGTTTTCCCTGGACGGCGCATCCGGATGCTACCGCGCAAATGACGCCGAGCAACAACGCCAGAAGGCGCGATTCATTTCTCACTGCTCAGTGACCAGCAGATGCGGTTGGAGACTTGCCTGCGCTGGCGGCAGCCTGCGCCAACCTGGCCTCATCCTTGTAGAGCTTCTGATCGATCCGTTGCCGTACTGCGGCGCGAGCGGCGTCGTCAACCTGCTTGTGGGTGGGCTGCGAGTACATGTTGTACGACTTCGAAACGTGCTCCTTGGCGGTGTAGTCGCCGAGAATCGTGTCGCCGGCGCTGATCGACAAAGACGCAAACGCAGTCACCCCAATGTCGCCGAGCGGAGCACCGATAAGGTTGGCCGGATCGAGCGCGGAAATAGCCAGCGGGACGTGATAGTCGTCGTGCGTCAATTCCTCGCGATAGGTGAAGGTCACGGGCGAAGAGTCCGACAGTGACATCGCAACCGCGGGCGGAAGTTCCGCTGGGTCGCCGGAGAGCAACTTGCCCTTGAATGGCAGCGCGTGCGCGGGCACGTCGGCGACCTTGGGCGCGATTACAAGTTGCGAATCCGATTGAGGAACGCCGGCCGCCTGCGATTGCGATTGATTCGGTTGCTGAGTGGCGCATCCGAACAGGGCGATCGCGGAGAAGAGAGCCGCGAGAGCAGATATATGTCTCATGACCTGGCGGCGTCGCGAACCAGTATTGAGAATTCAGAGTCTCGCCACGCCCTGTAAAGATAGTATCAGAAAAGGCCGCGCTGCTTTACGACGCCGATTGCGACGTAGACGGTGCCGCCCAGCATCTGCTCGACCTCGAGCCCCGAGACCAGCGGCTCGAGATGGCTCCACGGACGCGCGAGGCCTTCGAGCGTGCTGGTCGAGCGCAGGGCGGCGTTCCACACGAAGAGATTCAGCGGCATCGTGCGGAGGGGAGCCCACTTGAGTCCGGCCGCGACAATCCGCGCGCCCGGCTTGAGATGGCTGACGACGTTGGCGAGCGCGTTGGGCGTGCGCATGATGTCGTGCGTGAAATGGAACAGGGCGGCGTCGGCGGCGAACGGTATCGCGGCTTCCTCGACCGAGGCCGAGATGAGCGTGACGTTATTCCAGCTATTCTCAGCCGCCCGCACGCGCGCCCGCTCGAGCATCTCGGGACTTTGCTCGATTCCGACGATCGAGCCTTCGGGACCAACCCGATGTTCCACAGCCGCGAAGCTCAGCCCGGTGCCGCAGCCGACATCGAGCACGCGGTCGCCGTTTTTCAGGCGCAGCAGATCGATCGCGCGCTGCCGAACGGGCTCGAACAACGCGAGCTCGAGATCGTAGATGCGCGCGCGAGAGCGATACTGGCGCAGCGCGGTGGAGCGGTTGGGCGTGAGCCATCGCGTCAGCCGCTGAAACGATTGCGAGCGGTCGTCGGGAGGGGTAGCCACCTTCGAAGCCTCGCACTACCGAGTATCACGAAAGCGGCGCGACATCTGCTTGCGTCGCATCGGCGTGATCTTAAGATAGCAAAGGGCGAAACGAAGTTGAGTGATGAGGCATCACCGACTAAATTGATACGGTCCGGAACCATCATCAAATTGATATTTGCGGTTCTCGTCGGAATCGTGGCGGCTGTTGCCACCTACCACTTGATCACAAGCTCGCAGCTCGATCACAAGGTCTATCGCGGGAGTGATTCGCCGGGCCCGCTGTTCTGAAATCGGGCGCTACGCGAATGCTACGGCGACGGGTGCGCGGCTTTCGGCTTGCGGCCCATGCGCAGGCGGCGGCCGGTCAGGCGAACCCCGGTGTTCTCGTCGACCACCAGCGGGCGAACTTCGCGGCCCGTTTCGTTGTCGATGAGAATCACGGGCGGACCATTCTCGCCCCACAGCCAATCGCTGCCCCATCGCCACATCGCGGCAAGCACGTCCCAGAACGCGCGTCCCTTGTCGGTCAGACGGTATTCGAAGCGCGGCGGATGCTCCTGGTAAGACACCTTCTTGAGCAGGCCGTCGTCGACCAATCGATCGAGGCGCCGGGCAAGCACCGCCCGCGGAACCTTTAGCGCGCGCTGGAAGTCCTCGAAGCGGCGGCGGCCAGAGAATGCCTCGCGCATCACGAGCGGCGTCCACCAATCGCCGACCAGGTCGGTGGTGCGCGCGATTGGGCACGGCCAACGGTCGAAGCGAGTTCGGCGCATCAGGCCACAGCCTCGATTCGCGCCGGCACGTGTTTGTGAAACGGCGTGCCCGCGAACCAGTCGCGATCCTCGGTCGCCGTCAGCTCATTGGGCGCAACCCCGTGCTGAAATTCCTGGCCTTCGCGGTCGGGGTACCACAGTCCCGTGCCGTTCGGCAGCGCGACGTGCCCGGGCTGCATCGTATCGGTAAGCACGACCACGCTCTCGGCGCTCGCGCGTTTGGTTATGATGCGGACGCGGCCGCCATCTTGTATTCCAAGCTCGGAGGCGTCCGTCGGGTTCATCCAGAGCGCGCCCGCTGGATCCTTCGGGCGCCATTGCGGATCCCTGATGATGGTATTCGCGGTGGAGGAGCGGCGCTGGCCGGCGGAGAGGACGAACGGGAACTGCGGATCGCTGGCCGGATGCTCGTCGCGTAGCGACCTGAGTTCGGGCATCAGCTCGGGAATCGTCAGATTGATCTTATTGTCGTGAATTCTGCGCCAGGTCTCTTCATACGGATCGACGCTGACCACGACACCCGACCGATTCTTCAAAATAGCGTCGAACAATGCGTCGCCGAGCGCGGGACCTTCGCCGCTGAAGCCTGCGCGGCGGAGCGACTCCGGATATCTGCGCGCGAAATTGTGCGCGATACCCCAGACCGATGCGGCATTTTCGTTTCCGGCGCCCAGCGTCGGGCCGAGGGTCTCATACAGAAGCACGGTCATCAGCTCGCCCAAATGGGGCCGCTCTGAAACGACTCGCATCAGCTCCATCGCATACGCAGCCCTTCCTTTGGCCGCGGCCGCATGCAAAGGAGCGACATCATCGTCGGTCATCGCGCCAAGCGCGCGAACCAGCCGGCGATGAATTTCTCCTTCAGGCAGGGTTCCGGGAATCGGATCGAGAACCGGAGCGCGGAGTGTGAAGGTGTTCGCGAATTGCGTCTCGGTATGGAAAGCCGCGCCGAAAAAAGTCGCTTCCCACTTTTCGTATTGCGACGAGGCCGGCAAAACATAGTGCGCCTCGCGCGCGCTCTCGCTCATCGCAACGTCGATGACGACGACGAAGTCCAGCGCCCGCAGCGCTTCGCGCATCCGGGTGCTGTCAGCGACCGAGTGCGCGGGATTTTCGCTTTCGATGAGCATCGCGCGGAAACGCTTGGGATGCTCGGTAAGGATTTCATCGGGGATCACGTTGGCCGGGATCATCCCGCCGATGATGCGATGCCCGCCGACCGGGCTGGTCTGCGACGAGAGGGCGCCGCCGAAGAGCCCCGTCAGACTTGTTCCCGCGTTCATGGCGCCGGGCTTGCCGATATTCCCGGTCACGGCGAAGAGAAGTTTCTCCAGGTAGGAGTTGAGCGTGCTGTGAAGCGACTGCTCGATACCGAGGTCTTCGTAAACGGAAACGCTCGAAGCGCGGGCGATTCGGCGCGCCACCTCGCGAACCAAAGTTTCGTCGAGACCGGCGCGCGCACAGTAATCCGCGACCGGAACATCGTTCAGCGCCGCGAACAGTTCGTCGCTGTTTTGAGTGCGGTCGCGAATGAAGTCCGGATTGATCAGATCTTCCTGCGCGAGAACCCCGAGAATCGCCGCGAGGCAGAAAGCGTCAGTGCCCGGACGTACCCGCAAATGGTAATCCGCCATTTCCGCGGTCTCGGTACGACGCGGATCGATCACTATCAGCGCACGATTCGGGTCGGCTGCGATGTCGCGCAGGATCGGACGGGCGCGCTGAAAGCCGTGGGACTGCCATGGATTCTTGCCGACGAAAACCGCGACCTCCGCCTGCTGATAGCTGCCGCTGACGCCCGTCCCAAATAGCATGTGGTCCACCCAGAACTCGCCGGTCTTTTCCTGGGCCAGGGCGTTGGAGCTGAAGACCGAGCCAAGCGCGCGGCGCGTCGATGCCCCGTAGCTTCCGCACAGATGATTGCCCTGCCCGCCGCCGCCGTAATAGAAGATGCTGGCGCCGCCGTAGGTGTCGCGCACTCGAATGAAGCCGCGCGGCAACCTCGCGGATGGCGGTATCCCAGTCGATTTTCTCGAAGGTACCATCGGGACGACGCCGCAGGGGTGAGGTCAAGCGGTCCCTGCCATTCTGGTAATAGTCAAGCCGCTGGGCTTTTTCGCATGCGTAACCGTGCGAGGCGACGTGATCGCGATTTCCGCGCACGCGGGTGATATGACGCCCGTCGAGCTTCACGTCGACACCGCAATTAACGCTGCACAGGATGCAAATGGTCTTCTGCCAGTCGTCATTCATGGCGAGTCTCCTAAGTTCATCGAGCGAACTACATAGTTCAACAAGAGAATGAACTATAATTTGATCTGAGGCAACAGAAATCTCATCAGAGTGATGAACCGCTATTTCATCGCCCGTCAATTTTTTGTTAATGCCGCGGTAACTTCCGTTTGGCAGGAATGACCGACTTGCGCGGCCCTTTCTCGGTCGCCCAGGAGGAGAACATGCGGAAGATCGCGATTGCAGCGTTAATAGTGGTGGCCTGGATGAGCACTCCTGTTCAATTTGGAGTGTCATACGCGCAACCTGCTCCAGAGGCAGCCGCGACCAGCGCGATGGCAGACAAAGACGCAGCCATGAAGACGTTGGTAGACGCCAAGAAACGCTTCAGGACCATGCGCAAACATTCGTCACAAGATCCACATGCGCAGGCCGATCTGGATCGCCAGATTAAGCAGATCAACGGCCTGATGGCCAAGCTCAAAAAGGGTGAAGGTGTTCCACAGAGCGACGTTGACGCGGCAGTCGCGACGCCTCCCGGAATGCACTAAAGGGGAAAACGTGCGCATTGGCTGACGCAATAGATCGCGTCAGCCAGTCCGGGCTGGCGATGGTGCGCTCGCTGGCCCGGTGTTGTCTTCGGCGGGGTTCGAGGTCTGCATCACTTGTCAGCGAAAAGAAAACGTCGCACGTCGAGCGCGCTGGTTGGCAGTCGCGTGGCAGTCGCTCAAAAACTCCAGCAAGTTTGCGGGGAAGAGTGGCGGAGGGGGGAGGGAGTCGAACCCTCCGGCAACAATATTAGCCGCCAGGC